>NZ_JAFCWA010000010.1:0-245429 GCF_049897325.1 Janthinobacterium sp. DSP2-3-3
GCCCAGCACCCACCAGGCGGGCAAGCCGGCGGCTACCATCAGCGGCGCGGCGATAAACAGAAAGCCCAGTGCCGGGTCGCTGTCATACAGCACCGCCACATCCTTTGCGTTATCGAACAGGCCCGGCATCCAGTTGCGCACGACCACGACCAGGGCCGGGCCCATCAGGGCGGAAAAAAGAATGGTGACGAAGAAGCGCACGCCCGCTTCCTTGGCAGTTTTTGGCCACATGAACATGAATCCCAGTGAGGTTGCGGCAGCGCCGGCCAGGACCGGGATGCCAAAAATTTTAATCAGTGCGCCGCCGGCGGCGGTCGTTTCGATGGCCATGAATGCCTTTCAGGTGGTGGAAATGAAAAAACCCGCCGAAGCGGGTTTGTGGGAGCGTGCTGTGGTTAGATGGCTGCTGGGTCGAAAGCCTCGCGAATAATCGGCGCGGCAGTTGCGATGATTGACGCATAAGCGGCCTTCATTGCAGCAGTCAGGCCATCAAGATCAGTGGCGGCCAGTATCGCAGGAGCGACGGTAATATCGAGCAGGGCCTGACGCACCTCCAGAACATGCTGAACAGTGGCCGCATCGTTTGCAGCCATCGCAGCAAAACCGATTCCCGCCAGCCGATTTAGGATATCGTCACGGACCTGACGCAGTTTTGTCAAATACGGCGCAGCCAATTCGCCAAATGGTGCAGCTGGGCGTGACGTGATTTTCCATTCCCCCTCAAATTTTTCTTGAATAATCGCACCCGAGGAAAGTGCGTCCCGCAGTAACGCTTCGTCCTCTGTGGATACTTCGATGCCATCGTCTGGCCAAGTGCCAGCCGATTCATATGCGGCGCGCATCGCTGCAGGAAAGAAGCCACGAGCGTTGTTTGAGTAGAACACGGTCATTTTATTTTCCAATAGCCAAGTAGTTGGCAGAAACAGACGCGCCAGAATAGGCGTTAAAACCGGTAATGCTAGGGGCGTCGGAACTGACGTAACCGGGAGAGTTACCGTTCGATACGCAGAGGAAAACGCGTAGGCACTGCCTTGGAAATGCAAACGGGAAGGAGGCGCGCGTATCCGCCGCCACATCGCCGCCGGCAAGCAGTGCACACGCCTGGCCATGACCTGGAGCGACAAGATCAGCTTCGTGCTGGACGAGTCGCTGGCCATCAAGTCCGTCAAGCCGCTGGAAATCATCAAGGAAAGCGCCACACGCAACGACGACGAGCGCTTCGACAGCGACTTCGCGCTGATGTCGGGCGAGCTGGCCAAGTTGCTGGCCGACCTGGTAGAGGCCCTGGGCGGCGAGGCCGATGTGGAGGCGCAGGCGCCTAGCCCGGCTGCTGCCGGCCATCAGAAGGTCGAGCGTGCCGTGAACTTGACTGCCGATCTGTACAAGCTTCGCGCCCGTTACCGCGATGTGCTCAACGAGCTGTATGACAACACCATGCAGCCAGCCGTTGCCCGCGTCCGCGAGCACATGGCGGAAACCGCCGCGGGCGCGATTAAATCGGCGCTGACGCTGGCCAAGGAGCTTCCTGGCGGCTCACAATCCGCCGACCTGCTGCTGGTAGCCGCCGTTGAGATCATGGAACCGAGCCCACGGCCGGCAGCGGGCGATGCCCCTGTCCGCCAGCAGCGGCCGGCGCTGCAGCTGAATGGCGAAGCGGCAGGCGCCGTGCTGCCCGGCGACGGCAGCGCGAGCGATCCGCTGTACGACCAGGCCGTCGAGGTGGTTAGCATAAACCAGCGCGCGTCGATCTCGCTGGTGCAGCGCCACCTGCGGATCGGCTACAACCGGGCGGCCCGGCTAATTAATGTAATGGAAGTAAATGGCGTCGTCAGCTGCGCAGCATCGAACGGCGAGCGTCACATGCCATAACTCCCCCCGCCATCGTTGTCGCTACTACTTTCCGGCTCGTATTCAGCGATAGGCACCCTCTTGAAGGAGTAAGCCGGAAAGCAAAACTCGAGGCCGTGCTTGCCAACGCAATAGAAGAATTCGCTCGCTTCAACATCGCTATCAAAAATATAGGCGAATTCACCGACCTTGACGACGGTCGCAGACAGCATTTCGGTATTAGACATTTTTCCCCCTTGTTTCCGGACGGCAAATATAACACTTGGATTTGAAACAATGGATAAATTTCAACAAGCCGCACCCAGTTATGTACGGGAACGCCCAATGCTTTTCAACGCGCCAATGGCGCGGGCCTTACTCGACGGAAGCAAGACCCAAACGCGGCGTCCGGTCAAGCCTGCGCCCGAAATGGTCACGAACCAGCGTATCGAGCCATGGACGGGTGATCCAGCGGCCCTGCTCCAGCTGCTTCAGGAGTCGAAGAGATCCTGCCCATATGGCAAGCCCGGCGACCACATCTGGGTGCGCGAGACGTTCTTCGCCTACGGCCGCTGGGTGACGCGCTACAGCCATAAGAAGGGCCGCGACGAATGGCACTTCATCGACATGACGGCCGAATGCCACCGCGCATACCAGTACGACGACGATTCACCGGACCTACCGCTGGCGGCCGGGCGCGGCGGCGCGCTGCCAGGGTGGTACAAGCGCCCGGCCATCTTCATGCCGCGCGCGGCCAGCCGGATTCTGCTAGAGATCGTTTCGGTGCGCGTCGAGCGCCTGAACGCCTGCGGCGAGGAGGACGCTCGCGCCGAGGGCACACCTGGCGGCCATGGATCAATCCCGGGATATGCGTACTGCGCAACGCCTCTGGAGCACTACGCGCACCTCTGAGACTCCCTCAACGGCGCCGGCAGCTGGGCGGCCAACCCTTGGGTATGGGTGATCGAATTCAAACGGGTGACGCCATGAAGCGCTTGAAGGCCTATCAGGTCAGCGACGGCGCGGACGTGACCGTGATTCGCTACGCCACCAGCAGCGCGGCAGCCAGGCGCGAAGGCGGCAACGAAATCGGTTGCGAGTGGGATGGCGTCGATTCATGCGTGCGCAAACCGGAATACGACCAGTATGCGCCTGGCCCTGTGCCGGCCCAAGCGCTGATCGAAGCCGGGTGGCAGTTCGAATGCCGCCGCCACGGCTGTGGAAACTGGGCAAATCGCGACACGGAAGAAATGAAGTTCAGTGCTGCTGGCGACCCGTATTGCTGCGAAGCCTGCATGGCCCGACATTTCGCCCGGCAGCGCGCGAATGCGGCGGCGGGCGCGGCGCTGCAAGAACTGGTCGAGGCCAAGCTGCCAGGTTGCCATGTGACCGAGGTGTACGTCTATGGCTGGCGCCTACAGGCGGCATATGGAGGCGGCATGCGGGCTTATGTCGACTTCAGCTTTCCAGGCGGCCGCTGGCCGGGGCGCTTTGTGTTCGGCGAGGAAGGTTTCCGCGTGCATGCCGATGACCTGCATGCCTTCCGGGCTCTGTATCCACCGCCTGCCGACGAAGCTGCAACCACGGTGGCAGCATGACCGACAACGACGAAGTGCCGAACAGCGAACGCAGCCCCGGCGCCGCGCGCGTGGCGGCTGCCCTGATCCTGATTTACGTGGCGGCGACCCTGGCGGGCGTCTTGGCTGCAACAACCTGAAAGGTGAATATGACAAAACTTATTGAATGGGCGCCTGTCGTGCGCGATGCCGAAGGCTGGTATAGACATCCAGATATGCCAGAGTTCGATGAAGATCAAGAGGTGGAATATCGCGCGTGGCTCGCTGCCCAGGGCCTGGACACTACCTACGCCAGCCTGGAATCCGAGGATGATACGCATCCAGCCCATATTGCCTACTTCGACCAGGCGGGACTGGACGTCTCCGCCTGGAACCCGGCGCCACCTGCCGGTGATGGCTGGTTCACGCTGTCCATTCACGACTCCGAAGATGGCCCGTACTGGGTATGGGCCCGCCGTCCGGCGACGGCAGCATGAGCGCCCGCAAGCCGGAGCCAGCCGAATCGCCGCGTGAACTGGCCGACCAGCACGACCTACGCCTGCACCGCGCAAAGCAGTTGGCCAGGCCGGTCGGCTACAAAGGCCTGAACCGCTTCATTGCCGGCTTCTGCTGGCACAAGGGCGACGCTGAAATGACCGTGTATATCGAGGGCCTGGCCGAACCGGTTGCGCCCACCGAAATAACCATATTGGAGCAACCGCAATGATAAATAACGAGCAACACAATACACCCGTCAGTGCAACGCCCACCGATTCATTCCAGAGCCGCGTGCAGCCTTGGATGATGGCGTGCTTCGGCGCCAAAATCTCCGCTGACGGCGCCGAGCGCAATCACCGCTTCCTGGAAGAATCGCTGGAACTGGTGCAGGCATGCGGCTGCACGGCCAGCGATGCGCAGCGCGAAGCGGTGAATAAGCTATCGCTGTTGGTCGTCGCAAAGTAAATTACACTGAAAAATTACACTCAACAAAAAAGCCGACCTTTTTAAAGATCGGCTTTACGTGTAAGTGATTGATTTCACTTGATATTCTTGGTGGGAAGTGCAAGTTTCGAACTTGCGACCCCTGCAGTGTGAATGCAGTGCTCTACCCCTGAGCTAACCTCCCGAAGCGAGGCGAATTATCGCATAGGTGTTGCGCCATCTGCAAGGGCTGGCAACAGGAAATTTGGCATGGTTCGCTTTTTTTCTCAGGCCGCCGCCGGTGGCGCCAGGACGGCGGTCCAGATGCACTGGCCTTTGGCAGCCTTGTCGAGGCCGGCGATGGTGGCTTCGTGGGCGGCAAGCTCGTCGGCCGTGGCGCTCTGGAAGATGACTTCGGCCAGGGGCACGATTTCCAGCACGGCGCCGTCGGCGGCCACTTCCACTTCTTCTTCCATGCTGAGGCTGTTTTGCCCCCGCGTCATGGCCAGGTAGACGTCGGCCAGCAATTCGGAGTCGAGCAGCGCGCCATGCAGCTTGCGGTGGGCGTTCGACACGCCGTAACGGTCGCACAGGGCGTCGAGCGAGTTGCGCTTGCCTGGATGCATTTCCTTCGCCTGCACCAAGGTATCGATCACGCCATGCACTTGCTCATGCACGGGCGGCAGGTTCAGGCGCTTGAATTCCGCGTTGAGGAAGCCGATATCGAACGGGGCGTTGTGGATAATCAATTCGGCGCCGGCGATAAACGCGCGAAATTCTTCCGCGATTTCCGCGAATTTCGGCTTGTCGCTGAGGAATTCCGTCGTCAATCCGTGGACTGCCAGCGCACCCTCTTCCGAGTCGCGCTCGGGATTGATGTAATGGTGGAAATTATTCCCCGTCAACATGCGGTTGTTCAGCTCGACCGCCCCGATCTCCAGGATGCGGTCGCCCGTGCGCGGGTTCAGGCCGGTGGTTTCAGTATCGAGAACAATTTGACGCATGGCAGATTCAGTCGTAAAAGCAAAAAGCGAAGGGCACAGTATAGCAAAGCTATGCGCTGTAATCGCACCACTGCATGCTCGAACGCCCAACAAAACTGTAGCGAGCGGCAGTGAGTTGTGGTCGAGAAGCGCAACCGTACTCTAGTACGGTGAGCATCGCCGACCGCAAAGCGCGACGCGCAGTGGGTTTGGTTGGGCGTTCTTACGCGCGCACGGTTTCCACGCCCAGATTGGCCAGCTGATCGGCCCGCTCGTTGCCCGGATGACCATTGTGGCCACGTACCCAGCGCCATTCCACTTCATGTACGGCCTGGGCCGTATCGAGGGCCTGCCACAGATCGACGTTCTTAACGGGCGCCTTGGCCGCCGTTTTCCAGCCGCGCGCCTTCCAGCCGTGGATCCATTCGCTGATGCCCTTCTGGACGTACTGGCTATCGGTATACAACACTACCTGGCAGGGACGTTTGAGCGCCGTCAAGGCTTCGATCACGGCCTTCAATTCCATGCGATTATTCGTTGTATTGAGTTCCCCGCCGTAAATTTCTTTCTTGGCGCCATCGGCCACCATCAGCGCGCCCCAGCCGCCCGTGCCGGGATTGCCCTTGCATGCGCCATCGGCGTAAATTTCAACCTTGTCTTCAAACTTATCCATCTTGCTGTTCCCGCCTTTTATTCGTGACCGGTGCGCCTGCGGGCGCCGTCGCCGGTTTCTTGGTCCACGCCGGACCGATCAGACGCATCCCTTTGACGCGCTTGATCGCCTGCACTATATACACTGCGCCCAGATATGGCCACCAGCGCGCACCGGCCTTGTCCATGAAGGCGTTGCGGCGCAGCCATTTTTCCGTCCTGCAGGCGGGCGCGTAGCAGCCAAAATGACTTTGACTGACGCCCATGTTCAGCAATTTTAACCAGTCTTTCATGCGCGGCATAGAGATCAGCTCGCCTTCCTGCGGCAGATAATGGCGTCCCGTGACCCTCCCAATGCCCTGGCGCATGCCCCACAGGCTGGCCGGATTGAAGCCGCAGACGATGACGCGCCCCTCGGGTATCAGCACGCGCTCGACTTCGCGCAAGACCTGATGCGGCTCGGCGGCAAATTCGAGTACATGCGGCAAGACCACCAGGTCCAGGCTTTGCGAATCGAACGGCAGCTCATCGAAGGCCGACACCAGGGTCAAACGGCTTTCCTGCGGTGGGCGCGACGGCAGGCGCGCATCGAGCAGCCATTTGTTGGGCATGCGGTTGGCGGCCAGCGCGTCGAGCTGGGGCAAGCCGATCTGCACGGCATTAAAACCGAAGATATCGACGGTCAGACTGTCGAGGCATTGCTGTTCCCAGGCGCGCACGTAGAGACCGGCCGGCGTCTGCAGCCAGCCGTCAAGCGCTATAATGGATTTTTCGGATGCCACACTGTCCATTCAGTTTTCTCTTTTGCTCATGACACATTCCCCTGAACACGCTTTATCAGTACTTGCCGTGCCCGCCTTTGCCGACAATTACCTGTGGCTGATCCATGACGGCCGCCACGCCGCCGTGGTCGACCCCGGCGATGCGATGGCCATTCTCGATGCGCTGCAAGCCCATCAATTGACCTTGTCCGCCATTTTACTCACGCACCACCACGCCGACCACACGGGTGGCGTGCCTGCATTGTTGCAGCATTTCGCCGTACCCGTCTTCGGCCCGCGCAATGAGGCTATCACAGCCATCACGGAACCGCTTGCCGAAGGCGATGTTGCCTATGTCGCCGAGCTGGGCTTGCAAATGACGGTCATCGACGTGCCCGGCCACACCAAGGGGCATATCGCCTATGTGCGCCAGCGCGATGAGCGCAGCGGAGCACCGTGGCTGTTTTCCGGCGACACCCTGTTTGCCGGCGGCTGCGGCCGCCTGTTCGAAGGCACGCCGGGCCAGATGGCCGACTCGCTGGGCAAGCTTGCCGCCCTGCCCGACGATACGCAGGTATTTTGCGCGCATGAGTACACCTTGTCCAATCTGCGCTTCGCCAACGCCGTCGAGCCGGGCAATCTGGCCTTGCAGGAGCGCATCGCCATCGACACGGAAAAGCGCCAGCAAGGTTTATCGACCGTGCCGTCGACCATTGCCCTTGAGAAGGCCACGAACCCCTTCCTGCGCTACCGCGAAGCGGAGATTCTGACCAGCCTGAAGGTGGAAGGCAAGCTGGCGGCGGATGCTTCGCCCGTGGAAGCATTTGCCGCCTTGCGCATGTGGAAGAATAATTTTTAAGCCGATCCTTCCACAATAAAAAATCCCGGCAGATGCTTTATGGCATCTACCGGGATTTTTTCATGCTGCTACTTGATCAAGATCAGATTTCTTCGTACAACGGCAAGGTCAGGAATTCGGCGAACGATTCCGACGTCGACATTTCCTCGAAGATTTGGCCAGCACGCACATAGGTCGGCCCGTTACCGCCTGGCGCATCGCGCTGCACCTTGGCCAACTCTTCCGGAATCATGGCGCGCACCATGTCAGCCGTGACCTTGCGGCCATCTTCCAGCACGCCCTTGCTGGAGCGAATCCACTGCCACACTTGCGAGCGGCTGATCTCGGCCGTGGCCGCATCTTCCATCAGGTTATGGATAGGCACGCAACCATTGCCGGCCAGCCAGCTGCCCAGGTAGTGGATGCCAACGTTGATGTTGTAGCGCAAGCCTGCTTCCGTGATCGGCGCTTCCGGCTGGAAGTTCAGCAAGTCCGACGCTGTCACATCGATGTCGGGACGCTGCTTGCCGATCTGGTTCGGCTTGTCGCCCAGCACTTTCGTGAACTCGCCCATGGCCAGCTCCACCAGACCCGGATGGGCCACCCAGCCGCCATCGTAGCCGTCAGTGGCATCGCGCGCCTTGTCGTTGCGCACGCCGCCCATGGCGATGTCGTTCTTTTCCGCATCATTCTTGATCGGGATCAAGGCTGCCATGCCGCCAATGGCCGGTGCGCCACGTTTATGACACGTTTTCAGCAGCAGCAAGGCGTAGGCGCGCATGAATGGCGCCGTCATGGTGACTTTCGCGCGGTCAGCCAGGCAGAAATCCTTGTCCAGCTTGAATTTCTTGATGCATGAAAAGATGTAATCCCAGCGGCCCGCGTTCAGGCCCGAGCTGTGCTCCTTCAGTTCGTACAGGATTTCATCCATTTCAAACGCAGCCAAAATGGTTTCGATCAGGACAGTCGCCTTGATCGTGCCTTGTGGCAAGCCCAATTCGTTTTGCGTCATGACAAAAATATCGTTCCACAGGCGCGCTTCCAGGTGCGATTCCATTTTCGGCAGGTAGAAATACGGGCCGGCGCCGCGCTCCAATTGTTCCTTGGCGTTATGAAACATGAACAGGGCGAAATCGAAAATGCCACCGGAAATGCGCTTGCCATCGACCAGCACGTGCTTTTCATCGAGGTGCCAGCCGCGCGGGCGCACTACGAGGGTGGCGATCTTGTCGTTCAGCTTGTACGACTTGCCATTTTGCTCCAGCGAAATCGTTTTGCGCACGGCGTCGAACATATTGATCTGGCCCGTCAACTGGTTATCCCAGTTCGGCGTGTTCGAATCCTCGAAGTCCGTCATGTAGCTGTCCGCGCCGGAATTGAAGGCGTTGATGACCATCTTGCGCTCGACGGGACCGGTGATTTCCACACGCCGACATTCCAGCGCCTTCGGAATCGGCGCGATCTTCCAGTCGCCGTCGCGGATGTGCGCGGTTTCTGGCAGGAAATCAGGACGCTCACCAGCGTCGAGGCGTTTGGCCCGCTCCACGCGCACGGCCAGCAATTGCTGGCGGCGCGGCTCGAAGGCACGCGTCAGTTTGGCCACCAGCGCCAGCGCTGCCGGCGTGAGGATCTGTTCGTAGCCGGGCTGGATTTCACCCGTGATTTGCATGCCTTCTGGAAGTGCGATCGTGTTCTGCGTCATGAAGTTCTCCGGTTTTTAATCAATATAAGCAAAGGTAATCTGGCGATCCAAGTATAAGCTGAACGACTGCGCTGACAAGCCGGACAGAGGTGCAAAAACACTCTGCCGGGCGGCGCGTTTGTTCTATAGTATTGCACTATAAGGCATGGAAACGAGATTAAAAATCACTTCATCTATGCGTTTTTATCACAAGTGATGGCATCGCGGGAGCACGGCATGGGGCAGTTCAGACAAATATCAACGTTCGTGGAAGTCGTGGCCAAGGGCAGCCTGTCGGCGGCCGCACGCGCGGAAGGGATCGCACCGGCCATGATCGGCCGGCGCCTCGACGCACTGGAGCAGCGCCTGGGCGTCAAATTGTTGCAGCGCACGACGCGCAAGCTGGCCTTGACGAATGAAGGCGCCGCCTTCCTGGAAGACTGCCAGCGCATTCTGGGAGAGCTGGAAGAGGCGGAAGCGGCCGTGGCCGAACGCAGCGTGAAGGCCAGCGGTCATTTACTCATTTCCGCGCCGGCCGGCTTCGGACGCCAGCACGTGGCGCCCTTGATCCCCTCTTTTGTCGCCGAGCACCGCGACGTGACGGTGTCGCTGAATCTGAACGACCGCCTGGTCGACCTGATCGGCGAAGGCATCGACGTGGCCATCCGCATCGCCAGCCTGTCCGATTCCTCGCTGGTGAGCACCAAGCTGGCCGACAACCAGCGCGTGCTGGTCGGCTCGCCCGCCTACCTGAAACGGGCGGGCACGCCGCGCATCCCGGCCGACCTGGCGAAACACAATTGCCTGGCGATCAGCAGCGAAGGCAGCCAGCGGGGCTGGACCTTCCGCGAAAACGGCAAGAATGTCATTTTAAAGGTGGCGGGCAATATGGTCTGTAACGATGGTGAAGTGCTGCACGACTGGGCGCTGGCCGGCAAGGGATTGGCGTGGCGCTCGATGTGGGAAGTGGGCGCCGAAATCGCCTCGGGCCAGCTGGTGACGGTACTGGACCAGTTTGCCGCGCCGGGCAACGATATTTATGCCGTGTTTGCCCAGCGCCGCCATTTGCCGCTGCGCATACGGGCGTTCGTGGATTTTTTAAGGCATAGTTATTCGCAGCCAGATTACTGGCGTGAAAGGGCTATCTAGCCAATGCGGGGCGAACTGGAAGAACGCAAAGCATGTCAAAAGAACCACGCAGCCCGCGTAAGACCCATGGCTCACGGAAATTTAGACGAAAAAAAATCCTCGGAGACCGAGGATTTCTTTATTTCGTTTGATCCAGCGTATTAGATTGGCTGAATGTTCGAAGCTTGCTTGCCTTTAGGGCCAGCGGTCACTTCAAAAGAAACGCGTTGGTTCTCTTGCAGGGACTTGAAGCCGTTCGACTGGATAGCCGAGAAGTGAGCGAACAGATCTTCGCCGCCTTCATCAGGGGTAATAAAGCCGAAACCCTTCGAATCATTGAACCATTTTACGATGCCAGTTGCCATTACAATTTCCTATTTCAGTTAAGTTGGGCTTGCGCCCGTTATATCGTTTGAAGCAAGAAAGAAATGACAGACTAACTGCACTACTACCTCGAATCCAACGATGCCCAATTATACCAACAAAACTGAGAAAAACCATTCTTTCGCAAAATAAACTTGCAAACACTACTTTAATAGCTAAATCCCCGTCTTGCGGCGCCCTGTACCAGCAGCATGGAGACACTATATCCTAATCTGCGACGCGGGTGCTTTGCGTTGCATCAAATGAATCATTGCAACCACATCCCTGTAGCGCCGCTACTCACGCGCTGAAATGGGTGGCACCCGCATCGCGTGCGGCCCAATGCAGCAGCGCCGCCACTTGCGCCCGCACGGCGGGCCATTCCGCCACCGCCTGCGCAGGCGCATTGAGCATGGCACGTACCTGTTGTTCGATGCGCCGGCATTCCTGCCCCAGCGCAGCGAAACCGAAGGTGGCGGCCGAGCCGGCTACTGCGTGCAGCGCACGGTGCAGCTCCGTCAACGTTTCCAAACGGGGGCCTTCGCTGTCGCAACGGCCGCTTGCCTGCGTGATCGTTTGCATCAGGGCTGGCACGCCAGCCGCATATTTTTCGTTCAGGGCGCGCAAACGCGCGCGAAAATCCGGATCGATCAAGGTTGCCATCGTCATCCTCGCCTGACGTGGCTTACTTGGTGCCGAAGATGCGGTCGCCGGCATCACCTAGGCCCGGCACGATGTAGGCGTGGTCATCCAGGTGCGAATCGAGCGAGGCGCAGAACATCTTGACGTTCGGATGCGCGTTCTGGAATACGCTCACGCCTTCCGGTGCGGCCACCAACGCCAGGAAGATGATCTGCTCGTCCGTCACGCCCCGCTTCTTCAGCACGTCGACGGCGTACACTGCCGAATTACCGGTCGCCACCATCGGGTCGCACAGGATGAAGGTGCGCTCGTTCAAGTCCGGCAAGCGCACCAGGTATTCCACCGGCATGTGGGTGGCGGGATCGCGGTACACGCCGATGTGGCCCACGCGCGCCGATGGCACCAGGTTCAGCAAGCCATCGCTCATGCCGATGCCGGCGCGCAAGATGGGGACGATGGCCAGTTTCTTGCCTGCGATGACGGGCGCGTCGATGGTCACCAGCGGAGTCTTGATTTCACGCGTGGTCAGTGGCAGGTCGCGCGTGATTTCATAACCCATCAGCAAGGTGATTTCCTTGAGCAATTCGCGGAAGGTGCGCGTCGACGTATCGTGCTCGCGCATGTGGCTCAGCTTATGCTGGATCAAAGGGTGATCGGTAATAAACAAATTCGGGAAGCGTGGATCTTGTTTCATATTGTTGTTCTTTCTCTGCTCTCTGGCGCGGCGGCAAGTCTGGGCCGCAGGCGCGCTGTGTATCGATAAAATGATGGATTGCCGCATTATCCCAGCCCACAGCCCGCCTGTGGCCGGAATTTTCGAAATAGTCGGATTTTTCGGGGTCAGTACTCGCGCAGGGCGCGCGCCAGGATGGCCGCGCAATCGGTGCCCGCCGGCAAGCGGCCATACGCGCCGCCCGGCGCTTGCACCAGACGCGACTGCAGGAAGGCCTGCGCGATGAAGGGCGGTGCATGGCGCAGCAGCAATCCCGCCTGCACGGCCAGCACGATGCGCTCGGATAAGTGCCGAGCACCAAACTCATCTGTTTGCGGCCCATCCAGCTCGGTCAGCAGGCGCGTCCGGTACTCAACAAAGGCGGCGTCAGCATCGCCGGCCAGCGCCAGCTCGGCCGCCAGGGCGTCGCGCGCGACCGGCGACTTGCCGAAGGCGCGCAAGACGTCGAGGCACATGACGTTGCCCGAGCCTTCCCAGATCGAGTTGACGGGCAGCTCCCGGTACAGGCGCGCCAGCGGCGCGTCTTCCACATAGCCGGTGCCGCCCAGCACTTCCATGGCTTCCGCGCCGAAACCGGGACCACGCTTGCAAATCCAGTACTTGCCGGCCGGCGTCAGCACGCGCGCCAGCATGGCTTGCCGCGCATCCTCCTTTTCATCGAAACAGCGTGCCAGGCGCAGCGCAAAGGCCGTGGCGGCTTCCGATTCGAGCGCCAGGTCGGCCAGCACGTTTTGCATCAGGGGCTGCTCGACCAGCGGCTTGCCGAACACGGCGCGCTGGCGCGCATGGTGCAGCGCCTGCGTCAAGGCGGCGCGCATGATGCCGGTGCTGCCCAGCACGCAATCGAGACGCGTATGGCTGGCCATTTCCAAGATGGTGGGAATGCCCCGCCCCGGCTGGCCCACCAGCCAGCCATAGGCGTTGGTGAATTCCACTTCCGACGAGGCATTCGAGCGGTTGCCCAGCTTATCTTTCAGGCGCTGCACGCGGATGGCATTGCGGCTGCCGTCGGGCAGGTAGCGGGGCAGAAAAAAGCACGACAACCCGCCCTCCTGCGCCTGCGCCAGGATCAGATGGGCGTCGCATTGCGGCGCCGAAAAAAACCATTTGTGGCCGACGATGCGCCAGGCGCCGCCGGCCTCGTCGCCGAACAGGGCCAGCGCTTCATCAGGCGGCACGGGCACCGCACGCGTGGTGTTGCTGCGCACGTCCGAGCCGCCCTGCTTTTCCGTCATGCCCATGCCGACCAGGGCGCCGCGCTTCTGTTCCACGGGCAAGGAGCGGGGATCATATTCGCGCGACAGGATCTTCGGCAACCAGTGGGCGGCGATTTGCGGCAGATCAAGGGCCTGGCGCAAGGCCGGCACCGAGGCATACGTCATCGTCACGGGACACTGCGTGCCGTTTTCCACCTGCCCCACTAATAAATAGGCGGCCGCGCGCGCCACCTGGGCGCCAGGACCGGGCGACGCCCAAGGTGACGCGTGCGCACCGGCGCCTACGAGGATGGCCATCAGTTCATGCCAGGCCGGGTGGAACAGCACTTCGTCGATGCGGCGCCCGGCCCGGTCGAACTGCTGCAATTCGGGCGTGTGGATATTGGCCAGGCGCGCCAGCGCATACGTCTCGGCGCGGCCCAGCTTTTCACCCAGCGCGTCGAGCTCCCGCAGCGCCGCGCCGCCGCCCTCGCGCAGCAGCGCTTCGATCAGCGCCGGGTCGCAGGCGAACAGATTGACGTTTTCAAAGGGCGTGGCTTGATTGAAAACTTCATGTGTGTCAAAAGCATGCATGGGGGTCTCCCGCGATTTGTTATCATGGCGCCCTTGCCGTCGCTGGCGCACCGTCAACACCGTCTGCCAGCCAGACTAGCGCAAAGCGGATGGCAGGGCAAGCGCGCTACCGAAAGCCAGCGTGAGAGAAAGTTTCCACGGGGAACGAAATGCCCGCGGGTGTCGCGCACGATGATTTTTTTCATGCAAGGCAGGAATATTTACAAAACCTGAAGCAATGTTGCTCTATTTCATGTAATCGAATGCTTTTCAATGATACATTTCGTGTGGATCGCGTTCCGATAGTTGCCTCCGGCCCGCTATGACGCGCGTAGCGCACGATGCACTCTTTCCGTTGGCGCCCTGCCCTGCAGCGAGCGCCGGCACTGATAAAAAAAAGGTAAAAGCCAGCACGATGTTTTCCAGTACCCCATCCGCCGCCCACCGCGAGGCACGCCACGAGTTGGACAACCTCATGGAAGAGGCCGGCGACGTCGTGTTCCGGCTCGATACGGACGGCCTGATCCTGTTCGCCAGCAAGCGCGCAGCCACCCTGTTCGGCACGCCATCGGGCCTGGCCGGCCACTTGCTGTTGCCGCTGGCCGCCGAAGCGTCGCGCGCGGCGCTGCAGGCGGCGCTGGAAGATTCCTTGGCCGAGCCGGGCCGCCTGGAAGTGCGCCTGCAAACGCCAGACCAGGAAATCTGGTTCGAGCTGCGCCTGTCTTCTTATATGAACGGGGACGGCATCGCCGAATTGCTGGTGGTCGGGCGCGACACCTCGGCCCAGCACAACACGGAAGAACGCTTGCGCCACATGGCCACGCACGATGCGCTGACCGGGCTGCCGAACCGCCTGCTGCTGTCGGACCGTATCCGCATGGTCATCGCCCAGGCGGCGCGTTCGGGCCAGGGCTTTTCCGTGGCCACCATCGGCCTCGATGGTTTTAAAAAGGTCAACGATGGCCTGGGCCACCCCGTCGGCGACGCCGTGCTGCGCCTGGCCGCCGCGCGCCTGCGCAAGACCTTGCGCGACAGCGACACCCTGGCGCGCGTGGGCGGCGATGAGTTCGTCGCCGTGCTGCCCGGCAGCGCCACCGACGCGCAAATCAAGCTGGTGACCGGTCGCCTGCTGGCCACCCTGCAGGCGCCGTTCGAAGTCGATGGCCACACGATCTACGTGGGGGCGTCCGTGGGTGTATCGATCTATCCGCAGCACGCAGAAGATGAAGTGCGTCTGGTGGCGCTGGCCGATGCGGCCATGTCGCGCGCCAAGGAAACGGGCAAAGCCCGCTGCCTGGTCTACAGCCCGCGCCTGAATGGCCCATCGGAACACGATATCTCGCTGGAAGCGGCCATGTTCCACGCCGTGCGCGAAGGGGAATTCCTGCTGTTCTACCAGCCCATCGTCGATGCGCACACGCGGCAAATTCAGGGCTTTGAAACCCTGATGCGCTGGAAGCACCCGACCCTGGGACTAGTGCCGCCCGTGCGCTTCATCCCGATCGCCGAAGCCAATGGCCTGATCAATCTGCTGGGCGCCTGGGCGCTGAAAGCGACCTGCGTGCAGCTCAAGCAGTTCCAGGAAGTGGCCAAGCGGCCGCTGTACATCTCCGTCAACATCAGCCCGCGCCAATTCCGCAACGACAAATTCCTCGACGTGCTCGATGACGCCATCGCGTTTTCGGGACTCTCCGGCGAACACCTGGTGCTGGAAATTACGGAAGGCACCCTGATGATCGACCCCGTGCATGCGGAAACCATCCTCGTCAAGATGACGGAGCGCCGCGCGCGCATTGCCATCGACGATTTCGGCACCGGCTATTCCTCGCTGGCGTATCTGAAGCGCTTCCCCATTTCCGTACTGAAGATCGACCGCACCTTCATCAAGGACTTGCCCGAATCGAGCAAGGATGCGGCCATCTGCAACACCATTCTCGATCTGGCCAAGCACTTGAATTTGTCCGTGGTGGCCGAAGGCGTGGAAACGGAAGAGCAGATGCACTTCATGGAGTCACGCGGTTGCCAGTACGTGCAAGGCTATTTGACGGGCAAACCGATGCCGGCCCATGCCGCGCTATCGGCCTTGAGCGAAAAAACCTATGCGGCGCTGGTGCCCACGCCGTCTGTCTATGAACAGCGCGGAGGGGTGCAATGAATCCAGGTCATTTCACGGTGCCGACACAGCTCGGCAAAAACACCCTGGACCTGCTGTGGGCGCGCACGCGCCAGCAGGGCGACATGCCCGGCTTCGCGAAAGCCATCAGCGCCATCCTGGGCGCCATGCGCGGCGAGGATGACCACGAATTCGACATCACGCAAACGGTGCTGTCCGACCCTGTCCTCACGCACAAAGTACTGCGCCTGGCCAACAGCGGCATGTACTCGGCCTTCGGCCAGAGGGTCAACACAGTCTCGAAGGCGGTGCTGGTGCTGGGCATCGACGCCATCGGCCATCTGGCGCTGGGACTGAAACTGATCGAGGAGCTGTCGCAGGCGTCGCCCGACTCCGTCAGCGCCCACGTGGAAATGGAAAAGGCCGTGCTAGCCGGGATGGTGGCGCAGCAGGTGGCCACCAGCGCCGGTAGCCTGCAAGCCGAGCAAGCCGTCGTCTGCTCCATGCTGCACACGCTGGGCCGCATGATGGTGACGTTCTACATGACGGACTTCTGGGCGCGCATGCAGGCGCACGCGGGGCCGGGCAACGAGGCGGCCGCCGCGCGCGAAATCCTCGGCCTGTCGCTGCCGGAAGTGGGCTATGCCACGGCCGCCCACTGGGGCTTGCCGCAGCACCTGATCAACGGCATGCGTCCGATGGAGCCATCGCCCGACAACGCGCCCGTCAGCGGCGCCGACTGGATGGCAGGCCTGTCGACGATGGCGGCGCGCTGCGCCGACTCGTTGTGGCATGACGATGCGGCCGGCACGGCGCAGGTGCACGCGCTGATCGACGACTATGCGGGCACCCTGGGTATCACAGCCACCGACCTGGTGGTGGCGGTAGACAAGGCAAAAATGATGGCGGCGGCCGACCTGTCGATCGCGCCGCTGTCGAAACCGGCCGAACGGCGCGCGCGCCAGCTGGCCTCGACGCGCATGCGCGCCGAGGGCAATCGCGTGCTGATCGGCGGCCTGGCCGACCTGCGCGGCGCCATCGGCAGCGCCAGCCCTGGACAGATGGTCTCGATGGCGCTCGAAACGCTGCACCAGGGCTTCGATTTTTCGCGCTCGGTGGCGTTCGTGCGCAACCATAGGGATCATTTGTACTCGGCACGCATCAGCATGGGCGAAGGCACGGCCGACCTGCAGGACCTGATGGTGTTTGGCGACGCGTATGAGCCGAACGTGTTCCACGCGGCCCTCAATAGTGACCGAGTGATCTTCATCGACAATGCGCGCGACCCGAAATTTGCCGCCAAACTGCCGCAATGGTGGAAAGCCACCTTGTCGGAAGCGCGCAGCTTCGTCGTGCTGCCCCTGTCGGCCAACGGCCATCCCACGGGATTCCTGTACGGCGACTGGGACGACAGCTTCCCGCCAATCCAGCTGAACCAGACGGAATTCAACCTGATCAACGATATCCGGGCCTTACTGGTGCAATCGGTGGAGATGCGCCATCAATTGGAATTGGTGGCGAACAAAGTGGCGTGATACCGGTGATGTCGGCTTACGCGCCACGCGCTAAGCCGACCTAGGCATGGCATGGGTCGTAGGTCGGATTAGGGCCGCAGGCCCGTAATCCGACAACATTCAGCTTACTTCAACTTCGGCGTATTCACCGACACATCGCCGCATTGCGCGCGGTGCATCAGGGCGTGGTCGATCAGCACCAACGCCAGCATGGCTTCGGCGATCGGCGTGGCGCGGATGCCCACGCAGGGGTCGTGGCGGCCGAAAGTTTCCACCATCACGGGATTGCCCTCTTTATCGATCGAGCGGCGCGGCGTGCGGATCGACGAGGTCGGCTTGATGGCGATCGACACGCTGATATCCTGCCCCGTCGAGATGCCACCGAGCACACCGCCCGCGTTATTGCCAATAAAACCTTCCGGCGTCAGCTCGTCGCCGTGCTCGGAACCCTTTTGCGCCACGGCGTCGAAGCCGGCGCCGATTTCCACGCCCTTGACGGCATTGATGCCCATCATGGCGTAGGCGATGTCGGCGTCGAGTTTGTCGTAGATGGGTTGGCCCAGTCCCACCGGCACGTTTTGCGCAATCACGTCGATGCGCGCACCGATGGAATCGCCGTCGCGGCGCAATTGATCCATGGCCTCTTCCATGCGCGCGATCAGGTCCGCGTCGCCGCTGGCGGCAAAGAACGGATTCGCATGCACGTGTTCCCAGGACTGGAATGGCACGGCAATGTCGCCCAGCTGGCTCATGCAACCCTTGAAGGTGGTGCCGTACTGCTGCAGCAGCCACTTCTTGGCAATCGCCGCCGCGCCCACCACGGGCGCCGTCAGGCGCGCCGAGGAACGCCCGCCGCCGCGCGGGTCGCGCACGCCGTATTTATGCCAGTAGGTATAGTCCGCGTGGCCGGGGCGGAAGCTTTCCGCGATATTGCCGTAATCCTTGCTGCGCTGGTCTTCGTTGCGGATCAACAGCGCGATAGGCGTACCCGTCGTCACGCCCTGGTACACGCCCGAGAGAATTTCCACCGTATCCGATTCCTGGCGCTGCGTCACGTGGCGCGAAGTGCCCGGCTTGCGGCGGTCCAGCTCGGGCTGGATATCGGCTTCCGACAGGACCAATCCGGGCGGACAGCCATCGATCACGCAGCCGATGGCCGGGCCATGCGATTCGCCGAAAGTGGTAACAGTAAACAGTTTGCCAAAAGAATTGCCGGACATAGTAGGAAGTGTGAAAGACTGGAAAACTCAATTCTACCAGCCTGCGGGGCATGCCATGCCGCTAATGCCACGCCAAGGCCCGATATTGCCCCACACATTTCGCCATTTTTAAATCCCGCGTATTTTCCATACAAAAAATACCAAATATGAGTTGCAATCATGCAATACAAGAAATATTGCACTCCACAGGAGATTTAAAAAAACTTTTTGCTTATTAAATAGCTATATACTTGGGTGATGGGCCATTAGAAAATGTGCACCTGAGTGCTGCATTTTCGATGCGCCCTGAGTGCATCAGAAATGGCCAGGGCTAGGCGCGGCGCCGAAGACAGTACGCGAGTACGGCGAGGCGCTGCAACAACGCCATGGACATTTCTGATGTGCTCACATCTCGTTCCGAGTCATCCTGGAGAAGCTATACATGCCCGCACCGATCATCCCCCTTGACGCCAACAAGGACGATCACGACGACCTGGTATTCCTCGATGAGCAACCAGCGGCGCCGCTGGTCGCCGCACCGCGCAGCGTCTGGCGGGTGATGATCATCGACGACGATGAAGACGTCCACTCCACCACCACTTTCGCCCTGGGCAACCTGGAAATGCAGCATCGCCCGCTGGAATTCGTGCATGCGTATTCGGCCGGCCAGGCGCGCGAACTGCTCAAGCATGAAGATGACATCGCCGTCATCCTGCTCGACGTGGTGATGGAACAGGACGACGCAGGCCTGCACCTGGTGCGCTACATCCGCGAAACCCTCAAAATGACGGACGTGCGCATCATCCTGCGTACGGGCCAGCCAGGCTATGCGCCGGAAATCGACGCCATCCGCGATTTCGACATCAACGATTACAAGACCAAGTCCGAACTGACGCGCATCAAGCTGTTTACCACGGTGACGGCAGCCATTCGCTCGTACGAGCAGATACGTTCGATCAGCAACAGCCGGCGCGGCCTGGACCGGATCGTCCACGCCAGCACGCAGCTGATGGCGCTGCACGGCGTGCAAAATTTCTCGGCCGGCGTGCTGGCGCAGATCGCCGACCTGCTGGGCATCCGCGCCGACGGCGTGCTGTGCGTGCAGGACTTGCAGGACAGCGGCGCCAGGGAATTGCTCGTCTCGGCCTGCACGGGCAGCTTTTCCAGCCTGCCGCACAGCGCCCTGTGCGGCCTGCAAAACCCCCGCGTGATGGCCGCCATCGAGCACACGCTGGCGCAGCGACGCAATGTGTACGCGCACGACTATGCCACCCTGTACTTCGCGGGCAAGGCCAGCCGCGACGCAGCCGCCTACCTGGTCCTGCCACGCCCCCTCACCGCCATCGATGAAAGCCTGCTGGAAGTGTTTTGCAGCAACGTCGCCGTGGGCCTGGACAACGTCGAGCTGGTATCTCACCTGCACAATGCCGCCTTTTATGACCAGTTGTCGAAGCTGCCCAACCGCACGCGCCTGGTGGAAATCCTCGACGCCGCCCTGGCCGGTCCCGCGCGCGACGACGCCACCCTGGCGCTGGTCGACCTCGACCACTTTGCCGAGACCAACGACGCGCTGGGGCACCAGTTCGGCGACACCCTGCTGGTCGCCGTGGCGGGCCGCTTGCAAACCCAACTGGGGCCGCAGTTGACGGTGGCGCGTCTGGGCGGCGACATCTTTTGCGTGCTGGGCGACTCGTCGCAAGTCAATCCGGCCAACATCCTGGCCCTGTTCCAGGCGCCGTTCAGCATCGATGGCCAGGATGTGCAACTGTCCGCCACCCTGGGCCTGGTGCGGCTGGGCGAACATGCGGGCACAGGCGCCGATGCACTGAAGGATGCCGATATCGCCTTGAAACGGGCGAAAAGCCAGCAGCGCGCCGGACACTTCTATTTCTCGCGCAGCATGGGCATTGAAATCCGCGAACGGGTGCGCATGATGCACGCGCTGCGCACGGCCTTCAGCCAGGACCAGCTGTTTGTCGTCTACCAGCCGCAGATCGACTTGACCACGCGCCGCCCCGTGGGCGCCGAAGCGCTGCTGCGCTGGCAGACGCCGGACGGCAAATTCATCTCGCCCGACCGCTTCATACCGATTGCGGAATATTCGGGCATCATCATCGATCTGGGCGAATGGGTGCTGCGCACGGCTTGCCGCGAACTGGTGCTGCTGCGCGAGCAGGGCCACCGCAACTTCGTCATGTCCGTCAACGTGTCGCAAGTACAGTTCCGCCACCCCCTTTTTTTGGAAATGCTGCGCGCGGCGCTGGAAGAGACGCAGGCGCCGCCCGAGTTCATCGAACTGGAAATCACGGAATCGATGGCCATGGAAGAGCCGGACATGCTGATCAAGATGTTGTGGCAGATCAAGCAGACGGGCGTCAGCATCGCCATCGACGACTTCGGCACGGGCTTTTCCTCGCTATCCTACCTGCAGCGCCTGCAAGTCGACCGCCTGAAAATCGACCGTGCCTTCGTCACCGAGATCACCGGCTCCGCGCGCGGCAGCAGCATCGCCGAGATGGTCATCCAGCTGGGCCGCAACCTGGGCCTGGCCGTAATCGCCGAAGGCGTGGAAGACGAGCGCCAAGCACAAATTTTGCAGGCGCTGGGCTGCCCGATGGCGCAAGGCTTTTTGTTTGCCCGCCCCATGACGGCCACGGCGCTGGGTACCTGGCTGAACAACGAGGCGCTGCAGGGCGCGGCATAGGCGGCGCCACCCGCTTCTGCAATGCAAAACGCCGGCAATTGCCGGCGTTGTTATTACTGCATAGTGCTATTAGTCCGTCGTTTCAGCCGGCCAGTCGCGGATATACGCTTTCAGCATCTGGTTTTCAAAGCTTTGCGCTTCGAGCACGGCGCGTGCCACGTCGTAGAAGGAAATGACGCCCAGCAAGGTCTTGGCGTTCATGACGGGTAGGTAGCGCGCATGTTTTTCCAGCATGATGCGACGCACTTCATTGACTTCCGTATCCGGGGTGACGGTGATCGGGTGGTCATCCATGTGCTTGCGCACGGTGCCACCGCCGATCTGGCCCGCGTTTTCATGCAGCGCGTTGAGCACTTCGCGGAAGGTCAGCATGCCGACCAGGTCGCCAAATTCCATGACCACCAGCGAACCGATGTCCTTTTCAGCCATGGTATTGGCCGCGTCAAGCAAGGGCTGGTCAGGCGTGACCGTGTAGAGAATATTGCCCTTGACTTGGAGAATTTCAGATACTTTCATATTGGCCGTCCTGTCCGCGTGATTGGTATTTTAGTTATTCTAGCCCTTACTGCGACTGTAGCCTATGCCTGCGGAAAAATCCAGCCTTGCGCGCAATCAAATCGAGGAGGATTGTCGGGCAAGAAAAACGTAGCGAGCGGATGCGCGGCGCGGCCGAAAAGCGCAGCGGTACGCGAGTACCGTGAGCATCGCCGGCCGTGCCCCGCGACGCGCAGTAGTTTTTCTCACGCGCGGCGGCGGAACCAGCCTGCGATCGACAGGCGCTCGCGCGCCGTCGGCAACACTTCGTGCAGCATCTCGCCCGACAGAAACATGGCCATGCGCCCTGCTTCGGGCGCGATATCCACGCTGGGGCCGCCATCGGGGTGCAAACGCAGCGCGCCGCCGTGTTCGGGCAGCCAGTCGTCGTTCAGGTACAGCACGACGGACACAGTGCGCTTGTCGTCGTCGCGGAAACGGTCCAGATGGGCCCGGTAAAAAGCGCCCGGCGCGTACAGGGCGAAATGGCTTTCGTACTCGTCCAGCCCCAGGAACAGCTCACGGTTGAGTACCTGGCGCAATGCTTCCATCTGTTCAAGATAGCGGTCGCAGGCCTCTGAACGGCCCGCTTCCAGCCATGCGATATGGTCGCCGCGAATAGCCGGCTGTAGCAGGGGCGCATGGCCGCTGCCCACGCCGGCGCCCTTCATCTTGCCGCTGAGCATGGATTGCACGCATTCGGCGGCCAGCTGGCGGCTGAGCTCAAGAGAAATGAATTGCTCTTGCATGCGCCAGCCTGCGCGGCACAGGCCGTCAACGATAGAGGGTCCGGAAACGGCAAGGGCGCCGTCGAACGATATTGCGGGCATAAAATATTTCCTGGTGGACATACATGAGAGTGCGCCTGAAGCCCAGGATTTCGTTCGTTTGCAGCTGCTTCCCGGCGGTGCGGCGCACGCGCGAAGGTCGAACAACCCGAATATCACTGATCCGGCATCCTACCACCGCCACGCGGAGCCGGTCACTTTTTTCCACTTCAAGTGACACGCGCCGCCTGCCAGCACGGCGCCATGCGCCCTGCACGCGAGCCCTTTTACTCAGCGGAAAATCAGGTTACGATCTTGGCACTATAAAACTTGGCGGAGACACCATGAGCGGCCCGAAATACCCCGGTTTCGATACTTTATCCCTGCATGCGGGCGCGACGCCCGACCCGGCTACGGGCGCGCGCGCCACGCCCATCCATTTCACGTCCTCGTTTGCCTTCAAGAGTTCCGAGCATGCGGCCTCGCTGTTCAACATGGAACGGGCCGGCCACGTGTACTCGCGCATTTCGAATCCCACCAACGCCGTGCTGGAAGAGCGCATCGCCGCGCTGGAAGGTGGCGTGGCAGGCATCGCCACGGCCAGCGGCCAGGCCGCCATGCACCTTGGTTTATGTACCATCGCCGGCGCGGGATCGCACATCGTTGCTTCACGCGCCCTGTACGGCGGCTCGCACAACCTGCTGGCCTATACATTAAAACGCTTCGGCATCGAGACGACGTTTGTCGACCCGCGCGATGTGGACGCCTGGCGCAGTGCGATACGCCCTGAAACCCGCGTGCTGTTTGCGGAAACCCTGGGCAATCCCGGCCTCGACGTGCTGAATATCCCGCAAATAGCCACCCTGGCGCACGAACACCAGTTGCCGCTGATGCTAGATTCGACGTTTACCACGCCCTATTTGCTGCGCCCCTTCGAGCATGGCGCCGACCTGGTGTTCCACTCGGCCACCAAGTTTTTATGCGGCCACGGCACGGCCATCGGCGGCTTGCTGGTCGATGGCGGCACCTTCGACTGGCAAACGGCCTACGACAAAACGGGCCGTTTTGCCGAACTGTGCGAACCGTATGACGGCTTTCACGGCATGGTCTTCGCCGAAGAATCGACGGTGGCGCCGTTCGCCCTGCGGGCGCGACGCGAAGGCTTGCGCGATTTCGGCGCCGTCATGAGCCCGCACAATGCCTTCGCCATCCTGCAGGGCATCGAAACCCTGGGCTTGCGCATGGACCGCCACGTGGCCAACACGCGCAAGGTGATTGACTTCCTGCTGGCCAATCCGGCCGTGGAATCCGTGTCCTACCCTGAACTGCCGTCGCATCCCGACTACGCACTGGCGAAAACCCTGCTGCCGAAAGGCGCGGGCGGCGTGTTCACCTTCCGCCTGCGCGGCGACCGCGCGGCGGGCCAGCGCTTTGTCGACAGCCTCAAGATCTTCTCGCACCTGGCCAATGTGGGTGACGCCAAGTCGCTCGTCATCCACCCCGCCTCCACCACGCACTTCCGCGTGCCAGACGAGCAACTGGCGCAGGCGGGCATCACGCAAGGCACCATGCGCTTATCGGTGGGCCTGGAAGATGCGGACGATTTGATCGAAGACCTGGCCCGCGGCCTGAAACTGTCGCAGAAAGGCGCCTGAGATGTTATTCACCATCGAGAACAGCACGGCCTACTGCTACACGGGCGGCAAACCATACAACCCGGATCAGCCCACGGCTATCTTCATCCATGGCGCGCAGAACGACCATTCCGTGTGGGCCCTGCAAACGCGTTATTTCGCCCACCACGGCTGGAACGTGCTGGCCGTCGACTTGCCGGGCCATGGCCGCAGCCTGGGCGCGGCGAAAAGCAGCGTCGAAGAACTGGCGCGCTGGATACTCGCCGTGCTGGATGCGGCTGGCGCGGGCAAGGCCATGCTCATCGGCCACAGCATGGGGTCATTGATCGCGCTGGAAGCGGCATTCCTGGCGCCCGTAAGGATCAGCCACCTGGCCATGTTGGGCTCCACCTACCCGATGAAAGTCTCGCCCGCGCTGCTGGAAACGTCACTCCATGACGAACAGGCGGCCATCGACATGGTCAATATCTGGTCGCACTCGTCGATCGCGCAAAAGCCGTCGTTCCCCGGCCCGGGCTTCTATGCCATGGGCGGCGCGCGGCGCTTGAAACAGCGCATCGCCGCCATCAACCCCAATCACGTGTTTCACACGGATTTTTTCGCCTGCAATGCCTACGCGAACGGCGAAATCGCCGCCGCTTCGGTACACTGCCCCACGTTATTCATTGTCGGCGCGTGCGACATGATGACGCCGCCCAAATCGACCAGGCTGCTGACAGCAACAATAGCGCATGGCACGGTGGTGCAGGTCGACAGCGGGCACGAATTGATGGCCGAGCAGCCCGACGCCGTGCTCGACGCGCTGTTTGCGTTTGCGCAAAGCACGCCGGCATGACGCCATGCCACGCACACTTTTTTAGGATAGATAGATGATGTTGTTGAATACCCTGCTCGATGAATTGACTGGTCGAGGCAGCGGCACGGAAGCGGAGCAGCAAGAACGCTATAAATGGCTGCAACAGTTGCGCTGCACCAACCCGCAGGCGGCTGAAGGCGGCCCCATGGCGGGCATCCCCGGCTACTACTGGTCCCGGTTGCCGCAGGCACTGACGGTCGCCGGCCAGCAGACGGATCTGCTGGTCGGTACCATGAACGCGCAATACCTGGTGTTCGCCGGCCGCCACGCGGCAGCCTTTGGTGCCGAACTGGGGCTGCAATACGACGCCAACAACCACATCGACCGCCCCGGCGGCATCGATGAACTGCTCGACGCGTATGAAGAAGAGGCCGACGGCAGCTGGACCACCTTGCCGGCTGGCCAGCCAGCGCCACCGCTGGCCGGCTGGGACGACGTGTATTTCCGCGTGCGCGACCTGAGCGACGGCATAACCATCCAGAGCGTGACCACCATCGCCTACGAGAGCAGCCGTTTCCCTGGCTATACCCTGCTGGGCACGACCCTGGTAGGCGCCGGCGCCATCGCCCACGATGACGAGACGGCGCAGTATATGCAGCAAATCTTCGCCGATTGGGCCATCCAGCGCGATTGCGCCGCGAGCTGCCCGCCTTCCTCCACGCCCTGGCCATGCACGCCGCGCCAGGCGCCGCCCTTGCCGTCCGGCACCCCGTTCGATTTCGGCCGCAATCTGGCCTATCTCGACGCCCTGCTGACGGCCTATGTGCGGGCACAGGCGCGGGCACAAGACGATGGTGGCGATAGCGCCAACTGGGCTTGCGCCGCCGCCAGCGTGGCTTACCAGGTATTCTCGCTGCGCTACACGGCCGGCCGGCCCTTGCCCGAGGTGAACAGCGCGCTGGAAGCGGCCGTCGCCGCCTGCGAAACGGCGCGCGCGGCGCTGGCCGCCGCCTACGATGACGATGCCTTGCCCGCCTTTGATTTCGAACAATTGACGGATTACGCACGCACCTTGCAGTTGCTGGGCGCGACCCTGCTGTTCGGCCGCCACGACCTGGCTGCCCGCCTGGCCGCCCTGCAAACGGCCTTCGATGGCGAAGATGGAGTGTACGAAGCGCTGTTGTCCGCCATCGATCCGCAGCGTCCCGCCGTCGACGAATGGTATTTTGCCGAGCCCTATTCCACCCTGTACGACTGCCTGGACGAAGCCGATGCCGCGCAGCAACTGGAACACCTGCGGCAATACCTGGCCAGCTGGCATGGCGCGCTGGTGCACGAAGACTGGTTCAACGGCCATTTGCGGGCGCAGGGTCTGGGCGGCTACTACGGCCTGTGGGCCTTCGAGGCGGCCGCTGTGGCCATGCATCTGGGCCTGGAGCGCAGCGCACTGGCGCACTGGGTCATGCCGCCATCGCCCTGAATACCCCCGTTCACTTTTAGATAAATATCCATGATCAATACCGCAGCCCTGTTCAGCACCGCCTTCTTGCCCGGCGAGGCCGGCTTCGACACCGACGCCATCACGGGCCTGGCCGAATGGCGGCTGGACACGCCCATGCTGTTCAAGCTGCTCATCGGCGCCGACGCGCAAGCCGTCGCCTGGCCCATCTACGGCGATGGCGAAGACTGCGCCTGCGTGCTGGCCGCGCCAATGGTCCAGGCGCAAGCCAGCTGGCAAGCGTTGTCACAGCTGATGGACAGGCCGCGCGACGCTGCCGCCATCGTCGCGCGCGCCGGCATCAGCGCCCTGCTGGCCAGCGGCCAGCCGTGGCTGATCCTCGATTGCGTGCAGCTGATCGCGCACGATATCGATACGCCGGATTATGCCGCCGCGCTCAATGCCCTGCGCGCCGAGGCGCAAGCCTTGCACGCTGCCCTGCTGCGCGGCGACCGGGAAGCCCTGACGCCCCTGCTGGCCGCCGGCGCCACTTCGCCCGCGACCGGCTACTGGTCGGCCACGGCCGACGCGCAACTGGCCGATGTCGAGGAGCTTGATGGGGAAGACCTGCCCTTCCTGCAAGGCCTGGAAGTGCGCAAGTGGCTGGAAGACGCGCTGTGCTACGAGGTGGCTGCGGCGGGACAACCCGACATCCTGGGCCTGGTCACGCCGTATGGGCGCTGGATCGTGCCGCTGTCGCTGAACGTGATTGACCTGGACAGCAGCGACGCGGGCTATGGCTGGATCACCTTTGCCACGGCGGACAAGCCAGATGCACACGGCGTGCTGGACCTGAACGGTACGGTGGTGCTGCCGCCCGCCCCCGGCGCCCTGTATGTGATCAGCCCCCACTTGGTGCAGCAATACGATCAGGACGGCGCCAGCCGTTTGCTGCGCCTGCCCGACGGCGCGCTGCTGTTCGAAAGCGTGCACCAGATCGGCCAGCGCGACGATGGCTATATCGATATCGAACGCCAGACGCACGATGACGAGTGCAATGTCTGCGGTGTGATCGACGCCACGGGCAAGGTAGTGCTGCCGACTGCCTACAGCTCCGTGCAGGATTTCGGCACGAAAAAGAAGATCGCCATCGTCAGCCAGCGCATCGATGGCCGCTTCCTGTTTGGTCTGGCGAACAGCCGGGGCGATCTGCTGGCGCCATGCCAGTACGAAGCCATCGATTCCGCCACAACGTCGTCGCCGCCCAAGCTGCGCAAGAACCTGATTTTCGCCATCGATGCGCAAGGCCTGGCCTGCATGCTGACGCTCGATGGCAAGCAAGCGTTTACGCCCCTGTATCCGCCCGCCCACCATCTGCGCGGCGTGGCCGTGCAAAGCGATTTTTTATATGTGGTCAAGGATGGCATGGCCTGGAGCATGGATTTCACGGGCCAGCTGCTGGAACAGTTCGACACCGTGGACAGCTTCAAGGCGGCCATCACGGCCCAGTTGAGCGAGGCCATGGGGCTGAGCAAGAAAAAACCCGTCAGGCGCCGCAGCTTTACGCCGGCGCAGATCCTGGCAAAGGCTGACCGCGAGCAGTTGCACGTCATGGCAGCCCTGCTCTTCCTGGGCGATGCGGCACTGGCCGCGCGCTGCGTGGACATCACGCTGGAAGAGCTGGCGGAGGACGATCTGGAAGAAGAATACGAAGGCGATACGCCCGAAGCGGCGTGTTTCTTCCTGCTCTGGTGCACTGCCGCCGATGTGCTGGGCTACGGCGCCACCCTGGACTGGAAATCGGCCGATGAAGTGCCGCACATCCGCCAGCATATCGAACTGCCCGCGCTGCGGGACTTCCGCTGGGCGGAACGCGAAGACGGCGACGCCTTGGCCGAGGGCCTGGCCGCCATCGCCGCCCACCTGGCGCCGCATCAGCTGCACCTGGTGAACATGAACGGCGGCGAAGACACGTATTACCTGGGCGTGGTGCGCGCGTCCGATGCGGCCGCGTTCAGCAAGGTGGCGCTGCAGGCGGCCCTGCGGCCCGTCGTGTACTAAGAGTAAGGGTCGCTCAGTTGCATTTGACGGCCCCGAAATGCTGCGCCAGGGTCAGGCCCAGTCCCTGCTCCACGGCGTTTTCCACCTGCGCCGCCAGGGCGGCCGCTTCTTCGGCCGCCTTGATGTCGCGCTCATTGGTGGAACCGGCCGGGTAGCCGGAGTTCACGCGCATGCCGCCAAAGACGAATAAACGGTAGACATCGGCCAGGCTGATGCGGTTGACATTGCCCAGCAAGACCCAGTGGTCGGAACTGTCAGCCACGCGCTTGCCCCACTGCACCCGTACGGCGCCATCCACGTTGACTCGTCCCACCCAGCCCTGCTGCACCATCTTGTCGAGCAGGGTTTCCATCTCTTCGAAACCCAGGCGCGTGCTGCGGCGGATCTCGGCCGCGCCCACCAGGGCCGAATCGGCGCAGTGGCAGGCCTGATGCAGCACTTTCAAGATAGCGACGGCATCGACGAATTCGCTGCCCGGCACCGCCTCGTACCACCAGCGCTCGTATTTTACGACGGGCAAGGCAGCCACCAGCAAGGCGCCCACCAGGGTGATCATCCAGCTCAGGTAAATCCACACGAGGAACAGCGGCAAGGCAGCCAGCGCGCCATAGATGCGCGAATACGTGGGGAATTCCTGGATGAATTCACCGAAGCCCCGCTTGGCCACCTCGAACGCCAGCGCCGCCAGCAAGCCGCCCCAGGCCGCGTCGCGCCAGTCCACGTCGCGGTTCGGCACGGCGATGTAGAGCAAGGTAAACGCCAGCATGGTCAGGCCGATCGACACCAGCGTATAAAACACGGCGCCAAGGAAGGGCACGGCCCCCACCACGCCGCTGGTGGCCATGAAGAGGCGCGACGTGACCGTCAGCGACACGCCCACCAGCAGCGGTCCCAGGGTGACGATGGCCCAGTAAACAAGTAAACGCTTGGTCCAGCGGCGTTCCTGGCGCACGCGCCAGATGCGGTTGAAAACGCGTTCGATCAAGCCCATCATGCCCACCGAGGTGACGATCAGGGCGCCCGCGCCGATGGCCGACAAGCGCGTCGCTTTCGAGGCAAACGTGGTCAGGTAGTCGAGGATGGTGTTCGAAATCCCCTTGGGCATCACGCTTTGCACGAAATAATCTTCCAGCGCATGGCGGAAGGTATTAAACAGAGGGAAAGTGGTGAAGATGGCCAGGGCCAAGGTGAGCAGCGGCACCAGCGCGAACACGGTGGCGAACGTCAGGCTGCCGGCCACTTGCGGCAAGCTTTCCTCGCGCACGCGGCGGCGCGCGAATTGCAGCAGGTCGCGTGTTTCTGACCATGTCAGGCCGCGCACGACGGCCAGTCCCATGCTCAGGGCGCGCCACAGGTATTGAAAGATCGGGAGTATATATTTTGAAAACATGTGCAAAATCAGAACGGCGCCATGACAGCAGTCGTATCAGGCTGTAAAGCGCCCTATAATACCAATGATGAAGCCAACCAATCTGATTATTCTCGTATTGTTTTATTCACGCCATGGCGCCACGCGCCAGTTGGCCGAGCTGATAGCCCAAGGGGTGGAAAGCCTGCCTGGCTGCGATGCGCGCCTGCGCACCGTGCCTGCAGTCTCGACGGTGACGGAAGCGACGGCGCCGGAAGTCCCGCTTGACGGCGCGCCCTACGTGGAACTGGAAGACTTGCAGGAATGCGCGGGCCTGGCCCTGGGTTCGCCCACGCGCTTCGGCAACATGGCCGCCGCCATGAAGTACTTCTGGGATGGCACGGCCAGCGACTGGCTGGCCGGCAGCCTGTCCGGCAAGCCCGCCTGCGTGTTCACGTCCACGGGCAGCCTGCACGGCGGCCAGGAATCGACACTGTTGTCGATGATGATCCCCCTTTTCCACCACGGCATGCTGGTCATGGGCCTGCCCTACACGCATGCGGAACTGATGACCACATCCACGGGCGGCTCGCCCTACGGCGCCACGCACTGGTCGGGCATCGATGGCGACAAGGCCTTGAGCGACGATGAAAAACGCCTGGCCATCGCCCTGGGCCGGCGCCTGGCGGAAAACGCCGCGAAACTGGCAGGCGCATGATGCACGGCGCACTGCACAAGTATTTTCACTGGGGCGCCATCGCCAGTCTCGCCACCCTGATTGTCTGGTGCCTGCTGTGGGAAACCGTCGTCGCGCCGCTGCAGCCGGGCGGCTCCTGGGTCGTACTGAAGGCCGCGCCCCTGCTCATCCCTCTGTACGGCGTCATCAAGCGCGACGTCTACACCCTGCAATGGTCGTCGATGGTGATCCTGCTGTATTTTACAGAGGGCGTGGTGCGCGGCTACAGCGACACGAATCCCGTCTCGGCCCTGATGGCCTGGGGAGAGGCGGCCATCGTCTGCATCTACTTCTTCTGCGCCGTGCTGTATCTGCGCCCGTATAAAAAGGCTGCCAAACGCATGGCCAAGGAACTGCTGGAAAAAGTGAATAAAGTGAGCATCAAGAAATGAGCGAACAGACTATGAGTGACCAAGCCGATTTCCTCGCCGCCTGCCGCGACCTGCTGGGCGCAGCGTACGTACTGACAGACCACGCCGACACGGCCCCCTTCCTCACCGACTGGCGCGACAGGTTTACCGGCAAGGCCCTGGCCGTGCTGCGACCCGCCAGCGTGGAGCAAGTGGCCGGCGTGCTGCGCGCCTGCGCGCAATGGCAGATTCCCGTCGTGCCGCAAGGGGGCAACACGGGCCTGGTCCTGGGCAGCATCCCGGATGCGGCCGGCACGGCCATCGTGCTGTCGCTGGCGCGCCTGAACAGCATACGCGCGCTCGACCCCGTCAACCGCACCATCACGGTGGACGCGGGCTGCATCCTGCAAACCATCCAGGAAGCGGCCAGCGCCGCCGGCTGTCTGTTCCCGCTGTCGCTCGCGGCCGAAGGCAGTTGCACCATCGGGGGGAACCTGGCGACGAACGCGGGCGGCACAGCCGTGCTGCGCTACGGCAATACGCGCGAGCTGTGCCTGGGCCTGGAAGTGGTCACGCCGCAAGGCGAGATCTGGAACGGCTTGCGCGGTTTGCGCAAGGACAATACCGGCTACGATTTGCGCGACCTGTACATCGGCGCCGAAGGTACGTTGGGCGTGATCACGGGCGCGGTGATGAAACTGTATCCGCAGCCGAAAGCCTGTATCACGGCGCTGGCCGCCATGCCCTCGCCCGCGCACGCCCTGCGCTTATTAAGCCTGATGCAAGACCATTGCGGCGCCAGCCTGACGGGTTTTGAATTGATGTCGCAGTATTGTGTGCAACTGGTGGCGGAACAATTCCCCCAGTTGCCGCGTCCATTTACCTCCCCGCATGGCCAATATGTGCTGCTCGAATTGTCCAGCAGTCAGTCCGAGGCGCACGCCGTGGAATTGCTGGAAGCGAGCATCGGCGCGGCGCTGGAAGAGGCGTTGATCGAGGATGCCGTCGTCGCCAGTTCCGTGGCGCAGTCGGAAGGCCTGTGGCAATTGCGCGAGCACATTCCGCTGGCGCAGGCGCAGGCGGGCAAGAACATCAAACACGATATCTCGCTGCCCATTTCCTGCATCGCCGATTTCATAGCCGTCACGGATGCGGCCCTGGAAGCGGCCTTCCCCGGCTGCCAGCTCGTGTGCTTCGGCCACCTGGGCGACGGCAACCTGCATTACAACGTGGCGCCGCCGCCCGGCATGACAGATCACGACTTTCTCGCCAACCAGGATGCCATCAACCGCATCGTGCACGACCAGGTCCACGGCTTCGGCGGCTCGATATCGGCCGAACATGGCATCGGCGCCCTCAAAAAGGACGACCTGGCGCACTACAAGTCGCCGCTGGAATTGCAGCTGATGCGCGCCGTGAAGCAGGCGCTGGACCCGAAAAACATCATGAATCCGGGGAAAATATTGTGAAGTCGCCTTCCCTCCTGCTCTGCGCCATGGCCTTGTCGGCCGGCCCCGCCAGTGCGCAGGACGTCTACAAATGCGTGCAGGACGGCCAGACCAGCTATAGCGCCACGCCATGCACGGGCGGCCAGCTGCAGATCCTTGAAGTCCCCTCGCCACCGCCTGCCGTCGACAAGGGCGCCGCCACGCGCCAGGAGCGGGTGGCCAGCCAGATGGAAGCGGCGCGCAAGCAGCGCGAAAGCCGGGAAGACCAGGCGCGCGAACGGGCTGCCAAGCAGCTTGAGGCACGCGACAAGCATTGCGCGCAGCTGCGCATGGAGAAAAAATGGGCGGCGCAGGACGCCGTCGGCGCAGGCGACAGGAACCGCGACGCGGCGCAACTGAAAGCGCGGCGCGCCGGCGAACGCCTGGCCGTCGAATGTCTGCATTGAGTGCGCCGCAGGCCAGCCCGGCGACGACGCGCCTGCTGTCGCGCTGGTTGCTGGTGGGCGAATGGCGCGCGCATCCCGTGCGCGCCCTCGTCGCCATCCTGGCCATCGCCATCGGCGTGTCGCTGGGTTTTGCCATCCATTTGATCAACGCGGCCGCCTTCAATGAATTTTCCACGGCCGTCAAAAGCCTGTCCGGCCAGGCCGACGTGCAGGTGGCCGGGCGGGAAGCGCTGTTCGACGAAGCCATCTACCCATGGCTGGCGCAGCGCGACGGCGTGGCCATGGCCTCGCCCGTGCTGGACCTGCAGGCCGCGGTGGCCGGCAAGACTGACGGCGGCCCGCTGCACATCCTGGCGTTCGACGTCTTCCGCGCCGGCTTCATCTCACCCGACCTGATCGGCGCACCGGCCGATGGCAAGCCTTTCGACACCCTGGCCGACGATGCCCTCTTTTTATCGCCGGCCGCCTTGCGCTGGCTGAACGTGGCGCAAGGCGACAAGATTGCCTTGCAATCGGGCACGGGCACGGTGTCGCTGCGCGTCGCCGGTTCGCTGCAACGCGCGCGCGCAGGCCAGCGCATCGCCGTGATGGATATCGGCGCGGCGCAGTGGCGCTTCAACAAGCTGGGCAAGCTGTCGCGCATCGACTTGAAACTGCGCCAGGGCGTCAACCGCGACGCCTTCCAGGCGGGTCTTGCGCGCGCGCTGGAAGCGCAGTACCCGGGGCGTTTCCAGGTGGGCCAGCCCAATGACGAAAACCAGAATAGCCGCAACAATAACCTCAGCCGCGCCTACCGGGTCAACCTGACGGTGCTTGCCCTCGTCGCCCTGTTTACGGGCGCCTTTTTAGTCTTTTCCACGCAGGCGCTGTCGGTCATCCGTCGCCGCGGCCAGTTTGCGCTGCTGCGCGTGCTGGGCATGGAACGGGGCCAGCTGCTGCGCCAGGTGCTGCTCGAAGGCGCCAGCCTGGGCGTGGTCGGTGCCGCGCTGGGCATCGCTGGCGGCTACGCCATGGCGGCCGTCGCCCTGCGCTTTTTCGGCGGCGACCTGGGTGCCGGCTATTTCGCGGGCGTGCAGCCGCAAGTGCAGTTCACGCCCGTCGCCGCCTTCGTCTACTTTGCCCTCGGCCTGGGTGTGGCCTTGCTGGGCTGCGCGGCGCCCGCGCTGGAAGCGGCGCGCGCGGCCCCCGCCATTGCCCTGAAATCGGGCAGCGAAGAAGTGGTAACGACGCGCCTGGCGAAAACCTGGCCCGCGCTGGCTTGCCTGCTGCTGGCCGGCGCCTTGACATTGCTGCCGCCCGTATTCGAGCTGCCCCTGTTCGGCTATCTATCCATCGCCCTGCTGCTGATCGGCGCCATCGCCCTGATGCCGCAACTGGCGGCCGTGGTCTTCCGTTTTCTGCAGCGCGCCTGGCTGCGCACGGAAACGAGCAAGCACGCGCCCGTACGCAGCCTGACCCTGGCCCGCCTGGCAAATGCCTCGGGCCAGGCCGGCATCGCCCTCGGCGGCGTGCTATCGAGTTTTAGCCTGATGGTGGCGATGGCCATCATGGTGTCGAGCTTCCGCGTCTCCGTCGATGACTGGCTGCTGCAGATTTTGCCGGCCGACCTGTATGCGCGCACGGCCGCCAGCGGTGGAACGGCGGGCCTGAACCCGCGCGAGCAGGCGGCCATCACCGCCCTGCCCGGCGTGGCCAGGGTGGATTTCCAGCGCCTGCGCTCGTTGTCGCTGGCACCCGACCGACCGAATGTAGTGCTGCTGGCGCGCCCCGTCAACCTGGCAGATCCGGAAAAAAGCATGGTGCTGGTGGGTGACACCCTGCCCGTGCCAGATGGCGCGAAACCCGTGTGGCTGTCCGAGGCGGCGGCCGACCTGTACAACGTCAAACCGGGCCAGCAGATAGCCCTGCCGCTGGCGGGCGGCTTGCACAAGTTCTTCGTCGCCGGCATCTGGCGCGACTATGCGCGCTCGTCCGGCGCCATCCAGATGCCGCTGACCGACTACCGCGCCCTGACGGGCGACCTCGATGTCAGCGATGCCGCCCTGTGGCTGGCCAAGGACGCCACGGGCGAGCAGCTGCAGCAGCGCCTGAAAGCCCTGCCCTTCGGCGCCAGCCTGGAAGTGTCGAATCCGTCGGCCATCCGCGCCCTGAGCCTGCAAATCTTCGACCGCAGCTTCGCCGTCACGTATTTATTGGAAGCCATCGCCATCGTCATCGGCCTGTTCGGCGTGGCCGCCACGTTTTCCGCGCAGACCCTGGCGCGCGCGCGCGAATTCGGCATGCTGCGCCACGTGGGCGTGACGCGCGGGCAGATTTTGTCCATCCTGGCGCTGGAAGGCGGCGCGCTGACAGCGCTGGGCATCGCCACCGGCTTTGTGTTGGGCCTGTTGATCAGCTTTGTGCTGGTCTTCATCGTCAACCCGCAATCGTTCCACTGGACCATGCAACTGCACCTGCCCTGGCCATTGATCGCCACCGTGGCCGCCGCCCTGCTGACGGCAGCCGCCGCCACGGCCCTCATCGCGGGCCGCCAGGCGCTGTCCTCTGGCCCCATCCGCGCCGTCAGGGAGGACTGGTAATGCGCCGTTTGACTTGTCTACTATTATTCTGCAGCGCCGCCGCCATCGCCGCACCGCCTGCCTTCGCCCCCGTCACGCCGCTGCCGGCCGGACAAAGCCTGCGCCTGCCGCACGATTTCGGCGCGCATCCCGCATACAAAACGGAATGGTGGTACGCCACAGGGTGGGTAAAAACCAGCTCCGGAGAACAGCTGGGCTACCAGGTGACCTTCTTTCGCAGCGCCACGGCCACCGATACGAACAACCGCAGCGCCTTTGCGCCGAAACAGCTGATCATCGGCCACGCAGCCCTGTCCGACCCGAAGCTGGGCAAGCTACTGCACGACGAGAAAAGCGCGCGCGAAGGTTTCGGCCTGGCCTACGCCAAGGTGGGCAACACGGATGTGAAACTCGACGATTGGCGCATGCAGCGGCAAGCCGACGGCAGCTACCAGGTCAGCCTGGCCGCGCGCGACTTTAGCTTGCAGCTGACCCTGGCCCCCACGCAGCCCGTGCTGCTGCAGGGCGAGGGCGGCTACTCGCGCAAGGGCGCGCGGCCCGCGCAATCGAGCTACTACTACAGCGAGCCGCAGCTTGCTACCCGTGGCACGATCGCCCGCGCGGGCGGAAAACCGGAAGCCGTCACTGGCACCACCTGGCTCGATCACGAGTGGTCGAGCCAGGTGCTCGATGCAGACGCCAGCGGCTGGAACTGGATAGGCGCCAACCTCGCTGATGGCGGCGCCCTGATGGCCTTCCAGATCCGCAGCAAGACAGGTGCTAAACTATGGGCGCACGCGACATGGCGCGATGCGTCCGGTAAGATGACGCAGTTCGCCCCCGGCGAGGTCGATTTCACGCCCACGCAGCTGTGGCGTTCGCCCCGCACGCAGGCCGAGTACCCTGTCGCCACCGAAATCCGTACGGGCGCCACGCGCTGGCAGATCAAGCCATTGCAGCCAGACCAGGAACTCGATTCGCGCCGCTCGACGGGCGCCGTGTACTGGGAAGGCGCCGTGACAGTCGAGCGCGATGGCCAGCCGGTGGGCCGCGCCTACCTGGAAATGACGGGCTACGTGCAGCCGATGAAGTTATAAGCGTTATCCGCAGCATCGAATATGTAAATCAAAGCGAAAAACAATGACAACCAGCACAGAAACAGGCAGCACCAGTACAGCAACCGCCACAACCGCCGCAGCAGCCACACCAGCTCTTGACACCGGCAGCAGCCGCGAACTGAAAAAAGGCAGCCTGGCCGCCTTCAAGGGTTTGATGCCCTTTTTGACGCCATACCGCAAACAATTTTTCCTGGCCGGTATCGCGCTGGTGGTGGCCGCCGCCTCGACCCTGGCCATTCCTGCCGCCTTCAAGCAGATGATCGACCTGGGTTTCGGCGGCGCGGCCGGCTCGAAAAGCATCCAGCATGTCGACCTGGTCTTCCTGGCCCTGTTCGGCGTGGCGTCCATCCTGGCGCTGGCCACGGCGGCGCGCTTTTATACGGTGTCGTGGCTGGGCGAGCGCGTCACGGCCGACATCCGCAGCGCCGTGTACCGCCACGTCGTCACGCAAAGCCCTGAATTTTTTGAAACCACGCAGACGGGCGAAGTCCTGTCGCGCATCACCACCGACACGACGCTGATACAGGCCGTGGTTGGCACCAGCATCTCCATGGCCCTGCGCAATGTGCTGCTGTTCCTGGGCGGCCTGGTGATGCTGTTCGTCACCAGCGCCAAGCTGGCCGGCATCATCATCGGCTTGCTGATCCTCGTCGTCGTGCCCATCATCGTGTTTGGCCGCAAGGTACGCAAGCTGTCGCGCGATTCGCAGGACCGCATCGCCGACGCTTCGGCCATGGCCGGCGAAATCCTCAACGCCATGCCCACCGTGCAAGCGTTCACGCACGAAAAAATCGAATCGAAACGCTTTGGCGACTCCGTCGAAGGCGCCTTCATGACGGCCATGCGCCGCATCCGCGCCCGCGCCTTGCTCACCATGATCGCCATCCTGCTGGTCTTCGGCACCATCGTGTTTGTGCTGTGGCTGGGCGCGCGCGCCGTGCTGGAAGGCGCGATGACGGGCGGCGATCTGGGCCAGTTCATCCTGTACGCTTCCATCGTGGCCGGCGCCATCGGCGCTTTGTCTGAAGTCATGGGCGAAGCGCAGCGCGCCGCCGGCGCCACCGAGCGCCTGCTGGAATTGATGGCCGTCAAATCGGAAATCGAGTCCCCGGCAACGCCGCTGCCGCTGCCGGCACGCGCCGCGAACGGCGCCTCGCTGTCGCTGGATGATGTCATGTTCTCGTATCCATCGCGTCCGGACACCCACGCGCTGGATCACGTCAGCCTCGACATCCGCGCCGGCGAAACGGTGGCCGTCGTGGGGCCGTCGGGCGCCGGCAAGACCACCCTGTTCCAGCTGTTCATGCGTTTTTATGATCCGCAAAGCGGCAGCATCCGCCTCGACGGCGTGGACATCAAACAGCTCGACCTGCATACCCTGCGCGACGCCATCGGCATCGTGCCGCAAGATACGGTGATCTTCTCGGCCGACGCCATGGAAAACATCCGCTACGGCCGCGCCGGCGCCAGCGACGAGGAAGTCATCGCTGCCGCGAAAATGGCGGCCGCCCACGAATTCATCGAGCGCCTGCCGAATGGCTATAAATCCTTCCTCGGCGAACGAGGCGTGCGCCTGTCCGGCGGCCAGCGCCAGCGCATCGCCATCGCCCGCGCCCTGCTGAAAAACCCGCCGCTGCTGCTGCTCGACGAAGCAACCAGCGCACTGGACGCGGAATCGGAACGCCTGGTGCAAAAGGCGCTGGAAGCGGCCATGGTGGGCCGCACCACGGTCATCATTGCGCACCGCCTTGCCACCGTCCAGCGGGCCGACCGCATCATCGTGATGGAAGACGGCAAGATCGTCGAGACCGGCACGCATGCCTCGCTGGTCGCATTAGGCGGTATTTACGCCAACCTGGCCGCCCTGCAATTTCATCACGTACAGCTCCATCCAGCAGAATAATCATGAACGCACTTTTCCACGCCAACCTGGGCATCACCGATTTCTGGACCTTTTTACTGGGGACCATCTTCATCGTCATCCTGCCCGGCCCCAATTCCATGTACGTGCTGTCGGTGGCGGCACAACGGGGCGTGCGGCCCGCCTACCAGGGCGCCTTCGGCATTTTCGCGGGCGACCTGATCTTGATGGTCCTGTCGGCCTGCGGCGTGGCCTCGTTGCTGAAAGCCAGCCCGGCCCTGTTCTACGTGGTGAAATACATCGGCGCGGCCTACCTGGGCTGGATCGGCCTGCAAATGCTGATCGGCTGCTGGCGCAAGCTGCGCGCGCCCGCGCCGGCCGACGGCGAAACGCCTGCGGCCCCAAGCCCGGTCAAGGAAAGCGATCCGTTCCGCAAGGCCCTGATCATCAGCCTGATGAACCCGAAGGCCATTTTGTTCTTCATTTCCTTCTTCATCCAGTTTGTCGACCCGGCCTTCCCGAATCCCGTGCTGTCCTTCATCGGCCTGGGCCTGATCTGCCAGGTGATCAGCTTTACCTATCTGACGGCCATCATCTTTGTGGGCGCGCGCCTGGCCGAGACCTTCCGCCGCCGTCGCCGCCTGTCGGCCGGCATGGGCGGCGGCGTGGGTGCCATGTTCATCGGCTTTGGCGCGAAACTGGCCACGGCTACCCTGTAAGGAACTACCGTGAACGAACTTGAACTTCGCCAGCGCTGCCATACCGTCTTGCCGGGCCACCGCCAGCCCACGCCAGCAGCCACTTTCACCGCCATGGCCGCCTGGTGCGACGCCAACGACATCGCGCACGACACCTATGGCGAAGGCGCGCTGATCGAGCAGTTCGAGAACAAGATCGCCAGCCTGCTCGGCTTCGAGGCTGCCGTGTTCTGCATCACGGGCACCATGACGCAGGTGACGGCCTTGCGCCTGGCCTGCCAGGGCCGGGGGTCCTCGCTGGTGGCGCTGCATCCGACGTCGCATATCCTGCGCCACGAGCGGGGCAACCATGAATTGCTCGAGCACTTCAAGGGTTTGATGATCGGTGACCCGCACCGTCCGTGGGCGGTCGACGACTTGCGCGCAGTACCCGATGCGCTGGGCGCCGCGCAGGTCGAATTGCCGATGCGCGAAATCGGCGGCCAGTGCCCGTCGTGGGATGAGTTGAGCCAGATCAAGCGGTACTGCCGCGAGCACAACATCCACCTGCACATGGACGGTGCGCGCCTGTGGGAAGCGCAAGCGGGTTTTGGCCAGCCCTTGCACGCCATCTGCGACGGTTTTGATTCCGTGTATGTCTCGCTGTACAAGGGCATCGGCGGCCTCGGTGGCGCCATGCTGGCCGGCAGCCGCCCGTTTGTCGAACGGGCGCGCGCATGGTTCCACCGCCAGGGCGGCAACATTGTCCACCGCACACCCTACGTGGTGGCCGCCGCCATGCAATTCGATGCACGCCTCGCTGCCATGCCCCGCTATTTCGAACGCACACAGTGGCTGTACGCGCTGCTGCGCGACTATCCGGCGATTGCCGTCAACCCTGCCCAGCCGCAGGCCAACATGCTGCACTTGCACTTGCCCGTCTCGCGCGAGCGGGCCATCGCCATCCGCAACCAGGTGGCCACAGACCACGGCATCTGGCTGTTCAGCCGCGCCAGCCACGCAGCCCTGCCCGGGCACAGCGTGGTCGAATGGTATGTGGGAGATCAGTTGCTGGAACTGCCGGACGACACCGTGCGGCTGGCCTTGACCCTGCTGAATCAGGCCATGCGCGACAAGCCATGATAGGCGCAGGCCAACACCACCACAGTCATGATCCAGCAAAAAAAGCGCCCGAGGGCGCTTTTTTCATTGCATGGCGGCCGGGTTGGCCGCCACTACCTGCTTAGAACTTGTAGTTATAAGCGAGACCGATCAACTGCATGCGGGTCTTGAACAGGCCCTTGGTGGTTTCACCGTTGCCGGTGCAGCCCGTCTTGACCGGCGAGCAGTCGTTTGTGTAATTGACATCAGCATTCTTGAAGTCGATGTAGCTGTAAGCCAGGTCGAGCGAGGAATTGGCGTTCAGCTTCCAGTTCGCGCCGATCGAGTACTGCATGCGGTCGCTGTCCGGCAAGGCTGGGTGGCGCAGCTCGGCGCTGCGGACCGGGGCCTGGTCATGCGCGATACCGGCGCGCAACAGCAGGTTTTCGCTGTACTTATAATTGGTGCCCAGCGAGACGCGGTAAGTGTCTTTCCAGTTCTGGCGAATGCGCTCGGCGCCTTCGGCCGTCGGCGGGAATTGGATGTCCAGGTTCTGCAGGCGCGAAGTGCGGGTCCAGGTGACGTCGCCCATCAAGGCCCAACGATCATCCATCTGATGGAAGGCGTTGACCGACAGGGTTTCCGGCGTGCGCAATTCCACCAGCGCTTCCGAATTGACCTTGTTCGATGCCTTGGCGATGAAGGCGTTCACGGCAGGATTGCTCGTCACTTGCGAGAAGTCCCAGATGGTGCTGCCCTTGAGCTTGTGCGAAATCGACGAGCGGTACGCGATACCGAAACGCGTGCCTTCGTTCAGCTGGTACAGATAGCCCAGATTGAAGCCAAAGCCCCAGTCGTGGCCATCCATGGAGGCATGGCCATCATTGATGGGACCCAACAGCGCGGCGCCGGCGGCTTGTGCGGCAGCCACACCTTGCGTCTTGGCAATATTGTTCACGAAAGCCTGCGATGCGGTTGGTGCAAACTTGCGCAGGAAAGCTACCGAACCAGGCACGTCCACGCCCTGGCCCAGTTCCGCCTTCATATATTCAGCCGTAATACCGAAACCAAACGAATGGTGCTGGTCCAGCTTGAACGACACGGAAGGATTCAGGGCGATGGCTTCGAGCTTGATATTGGTGATCGCGTAGCGGCCATACCAGTCATTGCCGTAATCGAGCTTGGCGCCATACGGCACGAACAGGCCCGCGCCGACGGTCCATTGATCGTTGATTTTCTTGCTGGCATACAGGGCCGGCGCAACCACGGCGTCCGGCGCATAGTCCTTGGTTGCGCTGAACGGCTTGTGATTGTCAGGAACGGGGGAGAAGAAAGACTTCGAACCCGAATCCGTGTAGGTCGAATGCGGTACCACCAGGGTGCCGCCGCCAACGAACTGCGTGCCTTCCAGGCGCGACAGGCCGGCCGGGTTGTAGAAAATGGTCGACGCGTCGGCCGCTTCGGCGCCGCTGGCATCGGCCGTGCCTTGGGCGGAAACGCTTTGCGAGCCAAAACGGTAGCCCGATGCTTGTGCGGTGGAGGAGATGCCGGCGAACGCGGCAACGATCAGGAGGGGCAGATATTTATGTTTCAAGTTAGTCTCTCTTTATTATATGAAATTGTCTTCGGCACACTATCGCGGGCATCTCAACCTGACCCGTCTTGCACTTTTCTTGCCGCCGTGAACTCCAATTCACTGACGGCATGAGCGAAGCATATAATATTTTTTAGAAAAAAGCGAACGTTCGCTCTTTTTATGAAACAGCGTTGTTTTCCTCGCCAATCACGGGGCTGTAGGGGGGCAGTACGGGAGCTGGAAGCGGTATCAGAAAGCGCTGGTGCATCAGCGCCAGCATCTGTTCGGCTGGCACGGGGCGCGAAATGAAGTAGCCTTGCACTTCGTTGCATTGCAGCGCGCGCAGGATGTCGAGCTGCTCGCGCGTCTCCACCCCTTCGGCCACCACGCTCATGCCCAGCGCATGCGCCATCGACAGGATGGCGCGCACGAAGACCTCGCCCTGCTCCGAGCGGCCCAGTTCCATGGTGAAGGCGCGATCGATCTTCAAGCCATCCATGGCGAATTTCTGCAGCTGCGACAGCGAAGAATAGCCGGTGCCGAAATCGTCGACCAGCAGGCGCACGCCCAGCGCGCGGATGGCCGACAGCTGCTCCACGGCGCGGTTCTGTTCATCCATCATGGCCGATTCCGTGATTTCCACCTCGATCAGCCGCGCATCGATGCAGTGGCGCGCCAGCGCGGACGCCAGCACCTGGTGCACGTCGCCGCGGCCGAACTGGCGCGCCGAGACGTTGATGGAGACGGGCACCAGTTCCAGCCCGCTGGCCTGCCAGCGCGCCATTTGCAGGCACACCTTCTCGATGACGACTTCGCCCAGCTGCGAAATCAGGCCGCTGCTCTCGGCCACGGGGATGAATTCCAGCGGCGGCACCATGCCATGCTGCGGGTGCTGCCAGCGCACCAGCGCCTCCATGCTGCACAGTTGGCCGCTCATGGCGTCGACGCGCGGCTGGTAGACGACAAGAAACTGGTCCTGCTCCAGCGCCGCCACCAGGCTTTGCTCCAGTTCGCGGCGGTTGCGGATGGTCTCGAACAATTCGGGCTGGAAGAAGCGGTGATGGCCCTTGCCTGCCACTTTCACGGCGTACATGGCGATATCGGCGTTCTTCAGCAGCACTTCCGTCTCGGCGCCATCGCGCGGATACAGGCTGATACCGATCGAAGCGCCCATCTTGTGGCGTTCGCTGCCCAGGTAAAACGGTTCGTCGAAGGCGATGGCGATGCGCTGCGCCACTTGTTCCGCCCGGCTATCGTCTTCCACCGGGTCGAGCACGACGACAAATTCATCGCCGCCCAGGCGCACCACATGGTCGCCCGGCCGCAGCACGGCCTTCAGGCGCAGCGAGGCAGCGCGCAGCACCTTGTCGCCCTCGGCGTGACCCTGCGTGTCGTTAATATCCTTGAAACCGTCGAGGTCGATGAACAGCAGCGCCAGCATCTGCCGCGCGATGGCGGCGCGCCCCAGGGCGCCGGGCAGGAATTGCTGCAGCCAGTAGCGGTTGGGCAAGCCCGTCAAGCCGTCTTCATTGGCCAGGCGGCGCAAGTCGCGCTCGTGCTCCTTGGCCGTGCTGATGTCTTGCAGGGTGACGGCCAGGCGGTCGCCGCTGCGCACCAGGCGACGGCGTATCCAGCGCAGTTTGAACGGGTTACCTTCCGGCAACTCGATCTCTTCCTCGGAAAAGCCGGACTGCATGGCGGCCCGGTAATGATGGATCAGGTCGCGGAAATACGGTTCGTGGGCACGCGACTGCAAGCGCATGCCCAGCAGCTGCTCGCGGCGCACGCCGAAATAGCCGGCGCCCGGCTCGTTGCAGTCGACAATCTCGAAGTCGAGGATGCTGCCATCCTCGCCGCGCAGGGCAGCAATGATGTAAAAGCCGTCGCTGGTGCCTTCGGTAGCCATGCGATAGGCGTTGCGCACCCCTTCGGACTGGTGGTGGCGCCACGCCAGGCGCAGCGACAGTACGGTGGCAACGGCGGCAAAGGCCAGCAACAGCACGGTGACGGCCAGCGCGATGCCGATATATATGGTGCGCGTTTCCTCGTAGGGGCGTAGCATTTCGCCGTCCGACAGACCGACCACGGCCGTAAACGGATAGGCTTTCAACGCTTGCCAGCCTACATAGCGGCTTTGCTTGTCGGAAAAAGCGATCCTGCCGCCCGAATGCATGGCGCCGCTCTCCGATTCCAGGATGCTGGTGTCGAGAAACGGCGTGTCCTGGCCACTCTGCATGGGCAGGACGCGCGAACCGAGGCGCGTGCTGAACAGCTCGCCCTCGTCGCCTACCATGGCGGACATGCCGAACTTGCCGAAATTGACGCTGTTGTAGAATTCGGAAAAATAGCTGGAATGGAGGGAAATGAGTAGCACGCCGTCAAAATTGCCATCCTCGTCTTCCAGTCGGCGCGTGAAATGCACGAGACTTTCGTCCGCGCCGGGGGTTGCCGGGGCCGCCTCGATGACCCTCCCCAGCGCGATGCGCAGCGCGCTGGAATTGCTGCGCCAGTGGCGCAGCAGGAAATCGCTGCGCTCGTTGACCCGCAGGCGCTGCAGCGGCGCCGTGGCCGTCACGGGGTGGCCCTTGCGATCGAGGATGGCAACGATGGCAAATTGCGGCAAGGCATACATGCCCTGCGTCTTCAATTGATCGAGGCGCAGCCGGCCGCGCGAATTTTCCCACTCATACTTGAGCTGCAAGGTCAGCTGGTCCATCTGTTCCAGGGTGCGCAGCAAATACTGGCCATACGCTTTCGACAGCGAAGACACGCTGTCGAGCGCCTGCTGCTGCGCCACCTTTTTTTCCGCCTCCAGTTGCAGCAAGGTCGCCGTCCACAATACCGCGCACAAGACCAGCCCCAGCAAGGGCCAGGCCAGGATCAGGCGCAGATTGGCCTTCAGAAAGTCGGTCCTGCTCATCTCCACCACGGCGGCGTTACTATTATTTACAAATTGTCGCAAGAACATGGTGCAGCATCTGCCGTTTCTGTGTATTTCTTCAAGGACACACAAATTACCACAGAGTCATGTTTGCAGGTGAAACGGCAGCGCATTTATATGTGCGGACGGCAGCCCGCCTGTCGCGCCTGCGTTACAATCAGCATCCTTACCGTTGGAGAAATACATGCAGCAATATCAAGATTTGATCAAGACCGTGCTCGAAACAGGCAGCTGGCAAGACAACCGCACGGGTATCCGTACCCTGAGCGTGCCCGGCGCCATGATGCGTTTCGACTTGGCCAACGGCAACTTCCCTGCCGTGACGACCAAGAAACTGGCTTTCAAATCCGTGATCGGTGAATTGTGCGCCTTCCTGCGCGCCTCGCGCAACGCGGCCGAGTTCCGCGCGCTGGGCTGCAAGGTATGGGACCAGAACGCCAACGAAAATGCGCAATGGCTGGCCAACCCCTACCGCGAAGGCGAGGATGACCTGGGCCCCGTGTATGGCGTGCAATGGCGGCAATGGCCCGCATATAAACTGCTAGCCGCCGACCAGCCGGCGCAGATTGCTGACGCGCAAGCCAACGGTTTCACGCTGGTTGCCCCCATCGTTGAAGACGGTGTGCAAAAAGTCTTGCTGTACAAGGCGGTCGACCAGTTGCGCGAGTGCCTCGACACCATCATGCATAATCCGGGCAGCCGCCGCATCCTGTTCCACGGCTGGAACCCGGCCGTGCTGGACGCCGTCGCCCTGCCCGCCTGCCATTTGCTGTATCAGTTCATCCCGAACGCCAGCACGCGCGAAATTTCCCTGTGTTTATATGTGCGCAGCAACGATATCGGCCTGGGCACGCCCTTCAACATCGCCGAAGGCGCGGCCCTGCTGCACCTGGTGGCGCGCCTGACGGGCTACACGCCGCGCTGGTTCACCTACTTCATCGGCGACGCGCACATCTATGAAAACCACCTCGAGATGGTGGAAGAACAATTGAAACGCACGCCCTTCCCCGCACCGCGTTTCGTCATTTCCGACCGCGTGCCCGACTACGCCAAGACGGGCAAGTACGAGCCGGAATGGCTGGAAAAAATCGAACCGTCGGATTTCTCGCTGGAAGGCTATGAACATCACGCGCCCATCAAGGCCGCGATGGCCGTCTGATGGCGGTCGCACCACTGGCCGCCCTGCACCGCAAGCTGTTTGACGAAACGGATGGCAGTAAGTTTTCCCGGCTAAAAGACCGGCTGCTGAAAAATCATGCTGCCAACGAGCGGCAAGCCGTGCTCGCCATTCTGATCGCCTACGCCAGGGAAGGCCAACTGCTGCACTGGCGCGCCTTCCTGATGAGCGATATCGTGCAGTTGGCGGAAGCCGATGAGCATACGGCATTTTTTGCATGGGCATTGGAGCAACCCGAACTGACGTACCGGGCCATCGACGGCATGCTGAAAAGCATAGGCAAGGCGGCCTATGCGCCACTGGTGGCCCTGGCCGCTGCCGACACCAGCCCGCTGAATGTGCGTGCCAAGGCCATCAAGAGCCTGGCCGTCTTCAGCCGCCAGCCTTTCGATGCGGGTTTGCCTTACGATCCCGGCCACTGGAAGGCAGAGCAATTACGGCTGGCCGATGTGCTGGCCTGGCAGCGCGATGGCAACCCGGATGGCGCAGGCCATGCGGCGCCCATTACGCATGCGGCGCTCGATGATCCACACACGCCACTGGAAAAAGCCGCGGCCAGGCTGGAGAAAAAGCTGGCAGCCAGACGCAAGAAGGAGCAGGAGCAGGAGCAGGACCTGGCGCAGCCATCGAACTGGCTGGCCATCGCCAGCGCCGACGACATGGCCGGCATCGCGCAGCGCTGGACCTTGCCGGAGCACTACCGGCGCTTTCTGGCTTGCCATTCGCCGCTGCGGGTGTTTATCGACAGTCCACAGTATTTCCAGGGTTTAAGCCTGTACGGCGCGGCCGAACTGGCCAAGGCCCAACACGGTTACGCCTGGAATCCCGTCAACGGTGCAACCATCGCCGGCTGGCCGGAACAGTATCTGGTGATCGCCGATGCGGGCGCCGATCCGTATTGCCTGGACCTCGGCGACGTCACCGATGGCGATGCGCCCGTCTATCATGCCGAACATGGCATGGGCGCATGGCGCTTCGAGCGCCATGCGGACGGTTTCATCGACTTCCTGAACGAGATCGCGACAGCGGCCTAGCCTGGCTCGCCTCCCGGCCCGCCCGGGCCGGGGCCGCCTGGACCACCTGGCCCGCGTCCGCCCGGCGGACCGAAGCGTGGCTCGCGCTCGCCCTCTTTCGCCGCCGAGGTGGCGCCGCCCAGGCGGTACGACAGACCCACATAAATCATGCGTCCATCGAAGCGCCGCGTACTCGTCTCGCGCAGGGAAGCGCTATTGATGACGGTTTCCATCTTGTTGCTGCTGAACACATCGGTCACATTCATGACCAGGCTCAATTGCGGCGTCACCGTGTGGCGCCAACTCATGTTCAAGGTATTGTTCGGCGAGCGGTAGCCCTGTCCCGACAGCATCTTGCCTTGCATTTGCAGCGCCAGTTGCAGCTGGTTGGCCGCATCGAACTGGTAGTTCAAGCGCGCGCGGCCGCTCAGGGCATTCGCCGTGCGCGTGCTGCGGTTGCCCAGGTCGTCCGAGCTGGTCTGCTGGCTGCGCGCCAGGTTGCCGCTCGTATTCAGGGTCAAGGATGGCGTCAGCTTGCCGCTGACGCTGAACTCCAGGCCGCTAGAATGGCTGCCTGCGCCGTTTTCGCGCGTGGTCAGCAACACGTTATCGCTGATGAAATAACGGTAATCGACGATGGCGTCCGTATCGCGTCGATGGTAGGCACGCAAGCTGCTTTCCAGGCCCGCGATCTTCGTTTCATAACCGATCTCGAACGAGTCCGTCTGCGTGGGTTTCAGCTTGGGATTGCCGGCCGACACATTGAATTCGTCGCGGTAGACTACATAAGGGTTCAGGTCGCCCGCGCTCGGGCGGCGGATGCGGTGCGCATAGCTGAAGCGCACATTGCTCTCGTCGCTGACCTTATACGTGGCGAACAGGCTGGGAATGTAGTTGACGTAATTGTTGCCCGCCTCGACGCCGCCCGTGATCTGGCGCACGTTCACATCCGTGTACTCGGCGCGCAAACCGGCCAATGCGCCCCAGCGCTCGGTCAAACGCATCTGGTAGGAACCGTACAGCGCGATGGTGCGCTCGTCGAGTTCGAAACGGTTACTGCGCATGGGGTTGACGCTCTCGACCAGACTGCCCGGATTGATGTCCGTGTACAGGGTGTCGAAGCTGCTCTGGTTATCGGCCACCTTATAGCCCAGCTTGGCCGTGCCGCCCGCCAGCGGACGCTCGTAATCGCCGCTGAAGTCGATGATGCGGTTGCCCGTCTCGCTGTGCTGGCGCGCACGGCTGTCGAAGGCATTCACGGGCGCAATCGCATAAGTATTCGCGTAATCGCTGTCGCTCTCGTTGCTCGAGGAGGACACGCGCAGGTCGATCTTCAGGGTTTCGCCCGGCAACTCACCCTTGTGGTCGTAGCGCGCGCCCCAGCTGCCATTGCGGCTGTCACCGTTGCGCACGGTGCTGCGCACATAGTCGACTATGGTGCTGCCCGTGCTGTCACCATTGATGTAGCGGTCGAGCGAGCGCTGGTCGTTGCTGCGGCCGTTATACGACACGCTGGCGGCCAGGGTATCGTTGGCGTTCAGGTTGTAATTCACGGTGCCGTGCAAGCCCAGCGAGTCGTTCAAGCCATTGCTGCTGGACTGCTGGCTGCTGGGGGCGAAAGCACCAGTGCCGCGCTCCAGGCGCTCGCGGCTGACCTCGCCGACGGAATTGCGGCCATCATGGCGCACATTGATGCCGCCCTGATAGCCCCACGGCCCTTCGTTGTAGCTGCCGGAGACGGCACTGTTGTAGCGTCCCGCGATGCCCGCATTCGCATTCACGGTGGCAAAGCCGCCCGGCTTGCGGTTGCGCCGCATCACCAGGTTCAAGATCGGGCCGCCACCGGCTTCGTTGCCGAACTGGGCGCCGGGATTGTTGATCACTTCCACCGACTCGATATCGTCGGCCGCCATGGCGTTCAGGGTGGCGCCGCGCGAATCGCCCTGCAGCATGGCCGATGGCTTGCCATCGATCAATATCTGCACATTGCTGCTGCCACGCAAGGACACGGAACCGTCGGGATCGACGGCCACCGACGGCACATTGTTCAAGGCATCGGCCGCCGTGCCATTGCTGCTGCCCACGTCGGACTTCACGTCGTAGACTTGCCGGTCGATGCGGCCCGTGGGACGTTCGGCCGTGACGCTGACGGATGGCGGCGCATCGACGGCGGGCGCCTTGGCCGATACTGGTGCTGGTGCGGGCTTGACGACGGCGTCGCCGGTGACAGTTTGCGCTTGGACAGCGGTGCCGGCAAGCAGCAGGCTGCTACCCGCCAGGCAATGAAAAAAGAGTTTATGCATTTGGCTAAAAAATAATCGAGACGCTACGGATGAGGCACTACGCCGCGGCGTGAGGGCATATGTCAGGGCACAGTGAAAGCATGCCACGACTCCCTTGAGCAAAGCAAATGCGAACCATTGTTATTTACTTCAATTTACAAATCTCTTGCACTTGTGGTCGTACAGCCTCATACGCTTGAGGGCAAAACAAAACGCTTGACGAAAAAATATCTCACATATAGAGTACTCTGCATTACAGAGTCAACCAAGAGAACAAGATGCTGAACCCGCAACAAGTCCAACAATCCCTGCAGGAAGTGGAGCAAACCCAGACGCGCAGTGAACAATATTTGCGCTATTGGCGCTCAGGAGTGATCGTCCAGTTGTGGGGCGTGGTCTGGTTCTGCGCCTATCTGGGCAGCTATCTGGCACCGGCACACAGCGGATATTGCTGGCTGATTGCCGATGCGCTGGGCATGCTCGGTACGGCGTATCTGCTGAGCCGGCAAAAAACCGCCAGCCAGCCGGACGACCGGCGCATCTGGCTGGCCATGGCCATCCTCGTCGCCTTCGGCATCATGGTGTCGACTTTCATCGTGCACCGGCCCGGCGCCATCTCCGTGTTCTGGACCAGCTTGTTCATGCTCGTGTATATGCTGGCCGGCCTCTGGCATGGCTTGCGGTGGACGATATTGGGCGCCAGCATTTGCGTGCTGACTTTCATCGCCTACCATTTTCTCGCCCCCTGGTTTGATCTGGCCATGGCGCTGCTGGCGGGGGGCGGATTGCTGCTTGGCGGCACCTGGCTGCGCCGCGCTGCCTGAGGAGAACATCATGGCTGGCCTGGACGACATCATCCATCAGAGCACGCGCTTGCGCATCATGACTGCCCTGAATGTATTACAAGTAAATGAAAGCATCGAGTTCGTGCGCCTGAAAGCGCTGACCGAGGCAAGCGACGGCAATCTGGGGGCGCACCTGGACACACTGGCACGCGCAGGCTATGTGACGCTCGAAAAGCAGTTCGTCGGCAAGAAACCGCAAACCCGTATTCATGCCACTGCGCAAGGACGCGCCGCCTACCAGGCGCATGTCACTGAATTGCGCCGCTTGCTGTCCATATAAGATCAACCGAAGGAGGTAAAATGAAAAGTATCATACCTTGGTGCATCGCACTGCTGCTGCCAACCGCAGGACTGGCCTGCGCCGCCGACCTGCTCGTGACCGTCAACAATGTCCAGCCCGGTGCAGGCACAGTCAAAGCGGCCATTTACCAATCGGCCGCGCATTTCCTCTCGAACCCCCTGCAGCAGGCCACCGTGCCAGCCAACGGCAGCACCGTCCAGCTGCACCTGGATAAATTGCCTGCGGGCGAATACGCTGTCGCCGTCTTCCAGGACGTGAATGCGAATGGCAAGATGGACAGCAACTTTTTCAAGATTCCCAGCGAACCCACGGGCAGCAGCAACGACGCGCGTTCACTGATGGGTCCGCCCAGCTACGACAAGGCGCGCTTCTTGCTGCCAGAAGCAGGCACCACGATTACCATCAAGCTCAGCAGATAACATCGCAGGACGATCAGTTCAGCAAGCCCTGCCCCCGCGCCAGTTTCAGCCAGCCCGGATATTCCGTCATCAATAAATCATACAGTTCCGCATCGCTGTGCTCATCGGGCGAGCTGACGGAAAAGTAATTGGCGTTGTCGACCAGCCGGCCCTGCAATTCATCGAGTTTTTCCAGGAAGGGAAAGTCGGAATCGGCAAAGGCGGCGAGGAACTTGCTTTTCGATTTGCGTCCCTTACCGATGCCCATGAATTGCCAGAAGATGGGCTCGTTACTGGCCCAGCGCAACTGTTTTTCCGTTGTCGCCTGGTCGCTGGTCCCGCCATCGGTGACAAACATCACGTACACGGGCAGCTCGGCGGTGACGGGCCGCGTGCGCTCGCCGCCGGCCGCGTCGGGGAAGTAAAACGCGCGGATCGCCTGCATGGCGGCACCGTAGCGCGTGTCGCCTTCCAACGGGTGACGCGTGATCGCTTGCCCCACATAAGTGTTGCAATTACTCAAGGCCATGGGCGCCGGATGGTGGACGTTTTTGCCGAACAGGAAAACATCGATTTCGCCATCGTCGTCGAACTTGCAGCCCAGGGCCAGGATGCGCTCGGCAAAGCGCTGCACCAGCCCCTCCTTGTACAGCCGTCCCATGGAGCCGGAAATATCCAGGCACAGACAGACCTTGGCACGGTGGTCAAGCAAGCCGACTTTTTGCAGCGACACGCCGGCCTGCTTGACCAGGCTGACCAGTTGCGGCGCCTCGCGTTCGACGCGCTTTTCCAGGTTGATCTTCGCCTGCTGGATTGCCGAAGCCGCCGGGGCCGCCGCAGGAGCGGCTGGCGCGGCCTGGTCGACTTCGCCGCCGAAGTGGCGCACCAGCGCGTCCAGGCCGCCATTGAAACCCTGGCCCACGGCCATGCAGCGCCAGTCTCCATCCTTGCGGTAGAGTTCAAGCAGCATGACGGCTTTTTCTTGCGCAAAATCAGACCCAGCAAAGGTAAAGCGGGCCAGTTCGCGCCCGCCGTCGAGCAAACGCAGGTAGCCGCTGCCCAGCTGCGCCGTGGTGGCCGCGCCATCGATGGCGGCCGTGACGACCAGGCGTTCGATGGAGGCCGGCAAGCGCTCGAGCTGATAGCTGAAACCGGCCGCATCGCCGGACGGCGCCGAGGTTTCCACGCCGCCGCATGGCGTGCGCGGCTGGTTAAAGAAAGTCATGTAGCGGTCGTCGGACAATTTACCGGTGGCATCGAGGCCGAAACAGGCGAAGTCCAGCGGCACGCCGGTACTGGCCAGACCCAGTTGCACAATATTGCCCGTGACGAGGCTGGACAGCGCCAGGCGCTGCCCCTTGATCAGGTTTTCCATGGAACTTCACGTGTGGGAGCTTCGGACAACGGCTCAGGGCAAGGCGCGTCGTCCGAAGACAGTACGAATAGTACAGAACGTGCATGGCGGCGCAACGCCGCCATGGGCCGTTTTCCGGAGCTCTTAAGCGTTAATACCAAACGAACGTGCCAGTGGGCCTAAGCCGCCTTTGAAGCCTTGGCCAATCGCCTTGAATTTCCATTCGCTGCCGGCGCGGTAGATTTCGCCGAAGATCATGGCCGCTTCCGTCGAGCCGTCTTCCGACAGGTCGTAGCGGGCGATTTCCGTGCCGTTGTCACCGTTCAGGCAGCGGATGTAGGCCTTGCCGACCATGCCGAAGTTCTGCTTGCGGTTTTCCGCGTCGTGGATCGTGACGGCCACGGAAATCTTGTCGATGTCGGCGGGCACGTTGGCCAAGTCGACGGCGATTTTTTCGTCATCGCCATCGCCGCCGCCCGTGGTGTTGTCGCCCGCGTGGACGATGGAACCGTCAACCGACTTCAAATTGTTGTAAAAAATGAAATCGGCGTCGGAACGGGCCTTGCCGTCAGTTTTCAGCAGGAAGGCGCTGCCGTCCAGGTCGAAAGCGGCACCATCGGTGGCGCGCGGGTCCCAACCCAGGCCAATCACGATTTTCTTCAAGCCAGGAGCTTCCTTGCTCAGGTTGACATTGCCGCCTTTTTGCAAACTGATCGCCATGATAATTCCTCTTTATAATGTGGGGGGTTGCATTCGGTGTTCCAGGTCACGCCGCCGGTACCCCGGCTTGATGAGCCATGAGCCTACCATAAAGTTCTTGCTTGCCAGCCGCGCACTATTGAAAATAATGCCATACGGAAAATACTGTGCCGCCGCCCGGATGCGCAAAATGACGGATAATGCCGCTCGACAAAAAAATTCACTAGCATGAGCGATACGACTCCTGGCTCGACCTTGCCTGAATGCACCACTGAAGGCACCACGCGGCTCGACTGCATTCCCGGCACCCTGTGCGATGCGCGCCTGTGGTCGCGCCTGGCGCCTGCCCTGGGCGAGGCCTTTCATGTGCAGCACGTGCCCTTGCATCAGGCGCGCACGCGCGCGCAGATGCAATCGATGATTGCCAGCTGCAGCGCTCCGCAAGCCCATCTGGTGGGCTTCTCCCTGGGCGCCTACCTGGCGCTCGAACACGCGCTGGCGCACCCGCAGCGCGTAAAGTCTTTGACTTTGATCGCCAATTCAGCCCAAGGCTTGCTGCCGGCGGAAATCGCGGCACGCCAGCGCATCGTCGCCATGCTTGAGCGCAATGCGTATGCGGGCATCACGCGCCAGCGCCTGCGCGAACTGCTGCATCCATCGCACCTGGACGATGTCGCCATCACCGGACTGATCCAGCAGATGGGACTGGACCTGGGCAAGGACGTGCTGCTGGCGCAATTCATCACCACCATCAACCGCCCCGATCTGATGGCGCGCTTGCCGGAACTCGATTTTCCCGTACTGATCGTGGGCGCCGAAGACGACAAGCTCGTCAATCCTGACGATCTGCGCGCCATGGCAGCCCGCCTGCCACAAGCCACCTTGCACTTACTAAAAGACAACACCGGCCACATGATTCCGCTGGAAGCACCAGGTGCGCTGGCGCAAGCCATGCGCGCGCATCTGGAGGCCATGGGCAATTTCAACGATAATGACGGGCATCGGGCCATGCCCCCACCACTTTCACAGAACCAATGAGCCATTTGACCATCATCGTCGCCACCGACCAGCAAGGCGGCATCGGCATCAACAACACCCTGCCGTGGAAATTGCCGGAAGACCTGGCGCACTTCAAGCGCCTGACGACGGGCCACCCCATCCTCATGGGCCGCAAGACCTTCGATTCCATCGGCCGTCCGCTGCCGAACCGCCGCAACATCGTCATCACGCGCAATGCCGACTGGCGCCATGAGGGCGTGGAAGCGGTGTCGTCGGTGGAAGCGGCCATCGCCCTGCTCGATGGTGCCGAAGGCTATGTCATCGGCGGCGCCGAGATCTACCGGCAAGCACTGCCATTGACGGCCCGTTTGATCATCACGGAAATCGGCCAGACGTTTGACTGCGACGCCTTTTTCCCCGCCGTTGACCATACCGTGTGGCAAGAAACCGCGCGCGAAGCGCATGTATCGGAGAAATCCGGCCTGCCTTACGCCTTTGTCACGCTGCAACGCAAAGCCTGATAAGGTTGATATGGATTCGGACAAAATGTTGCTGTAATACCCCAGTCACACCGTTGCGTCACGCTAGCGCAAGCTCGTGACGCTTTGCTACGATATTTTTTTCCCGCAGACGCCGCATTTCTGCGAGAATCCCGTTCTTATTTTTTTTCTGCGGCTGCCGGGTTTCACGACCGCCTGAAGTCGCGCCCTAGTCCGCCCCTTCATTATGTCAGGGGCGGCTTGCTTTTTTGGAGACATGCATGAAATTTCGTTTCCCCATCGTCATCATTGACGAGGATTTCCGTTCTGAAAATACGTCCGGCCTGGGCATTCGCGCCCTTGCCGCCGCAATGGAAAAAGAAGGCATGGAAGTGCTGGGCGTGACCAGCTACGGCGATTTGTCGCAATTTGCCCAGCAGCAATCGCGCGCGTCGGCCTTCGTGCTGTCGATCGACGATGAAGAATTCGGCGCCGGTTCCATCGAGGAAACGGACCACGCGCTCAAGTCCCTGCGCGCCTTCGTCGAGGAAATCCGCTACAAGAATGCCGATATCCCCATTTATCTGTATGGTGAAACGCGCACTTCGCGCCATATCCCGAACGATATCCTGCGCGAACTGCACGGTTTCATCCACATGTTCGAAGATACGCCGGAATTCGTCGCGCGCCACATCATCCGCGAAGCGAAATCTTACCTGGACGGCCTGTCGCCGCCATTCTTCCGCGCGCTGGTGCACTACGCCAACGACGGTTCCTACTCGTGGCATTGCCCCGGCCACTCGGGCGGCGTGGCATTCCTGAAGTCGCCGATCGGCCAGATGTTCCACCAGTTCTTCGGTGAAAACATGCTGCGCGCCGACGTCTGCAATGCCGTCGAAGAACTGGGCCAGCTGCTCGACCATACAGGCCCTGTCGCTGCGTCCGAGCGCAATGCGGCGCGCATCTTCAATGCCGACCATTGCTATTTTGTCACCAATGGCACCTCGACCTCGAACAAGATGGTGTGGCATTCGACCGTGGCGCCGGGCGACATCGTCGTCGTCGACCGCAACTGCCACAAGTCGATCTTGCATTCGATCATCATGTGCGGCGCGATTCCCGTGTTTCTGATGCCGACGCGCAATCACCTGGGCATCATCGGTCCTATCCCGCTGCATGAATTCACGCCGGAAAGCATTGCCCGCAAGATTGAAGCGAATCCGTTCGCGCGCGAAGCGAAGAACAAGAAACCGCGCATCCTGACCATCACGCAATCAACCTACGATGGCGTGATCTACAACGTGGAAACCTTGCGCGAAATGCTGGACGGCAAGATCGACACCCTGCACTTCGATGAAGCATGGCTGCCGCACGCCACCTTCCACGATTTCTACAAGAATATGCACGCCATCGGCAAGGACCGTCCGCGCGCCAAGGAATCGATGATCTTCTCGACCCAGTCCACGCACAAATTGCTGGCCGGCCTGTCGCAAGCTTCGCAAATCCTCGTGCGCGAATCGGACACGGTCAAGCTGGACCAGGACGCTTTCAACGAGGCTTACCTGATGCACACCTCGACTTCGCCGCAATACTCGATCATCGCTTCGTGCGATGTGGCCGCGGCCATGATGGAAGCGCCGGGCGGCACCGCCCTGGTGGAAGAATCGATCATGGAAGCGCTTGATTTCCGCCGCGCCATGAAAAAAATCGACCAGGAGTGGGGCCAGGACTGGTGGTTCCAGGTGTGGGGTCCGGCCACCTTCAACGACGAAGGCATGGGCCAGCAGGAAGACTGGATGATACGCGCCGAGGATGACTGGCACGGCTTTGGCGACCTGGCTCCGGGCTTCAACATGCTCGACCCGATCAAGGCGACCATCGTCAACCCGGGCCTGTCGCTGGACGGCCAGTTCGGCGAAACGGGCATTCCCGCGTCCATCGTCACCAAATACCTGGCCGAGCACGGCGTCATCATTGAAAAATGCGGCCTGTACTCATTCTTCATCATGTTTACCATCGGCATCACCAAGGGCCGCTGGAATACCCTGTTGACGGCCTTGCAGCAGTTCAAAGACGACTACGACAAGAACCAGCCGATGTGGCGCATCCTGCCGGAATTCGCGGCGGCCAACCCACGCTATGAAAAAATGGGCTTGCGCGACCTGTGCCAGCAAATCCACGATTTCTACAAGGCTTACGACGTGGCCCGCCTGACGACGGAAATGTACCTGTCGGACATGATCCCGGCCATGAAGCCGTCGGACGCGTTCGCCAAAATGGCGCACCGTGAAATCGAGCGCGTGGCCATCGACGAACTGGAAGGGCGCATCACGTCCATCCTGCTGACGCCGTATCCACCGGGCATTCCGCTGCTGATCCCGGGCGAGCGCTTCAACAAGACCATCGTCGACTACCTGCGCTTCGCGCGTGACTTCAACGAGCGCTTCCCCGGCTTCGAGACGGATGTGCATGGCCTCGTGAAACGCGAAGTCGATGGCAAGCGTGGTTACTTCGTCGACTGCGTCAAATTGGATGAGAACGTTTAAAAACGTCGCCCTTCCTTAGACAGTGGTCATGAACGCCGCCTGATGCAGATCAGGCGGCGTTTTTCATTTCAGACGGTTGCTCATGGCTGGCTCCGATGAAAGACGGAGGGCCCCATGCCTTCCTCACGCAAGGGCCATGCCGGCCAAGCGCAGGGCACGGACGGGGTAATGACGAACGGCGTTTCGCCGATAGCGTAAAAACCATCGTTTCCGGCGTAGCGCGTTTCCTTGTCAAGATAAGCTTTCAAACAAGCTTAATCGGCTGGAATGATTACGTCGCCTATCCGCCACAGTGCGCGTCATCAGCAAAAAATATTTTTCATTTTCAAATAACAAACTTCGCTCTACCTCACTATAAACAGCCTGAATAACACGCTAACGTCCATTAAAAATAAACGTAGTCAACATGCAAATACTTAATTGAAAACGGGATTTTGGTAAGCAAGCCCTACAATTAACAGGCCAGATTTTAATTGCCTGAAAGAAACTAAATGACGCACCCTACTTTGCGCCGCTTACTGTCCATCACATTGCTCAGTCTGCTTGCCGCCTGCGGCGGTGGCGGTGGCGGTGGCGGCGACAGCAAGACCGGCTCTACCCAGAACCCGGACGTTTCGGTCGTGCCGCCAGCGATCACCGCTCCCGGCACGTCGCCTGGCGATACCATTCCGCCGCCGCCCCTGACCACGCCGCCTGCCAAGCAGACGGCCACCTTTACGCGCCCGGAAGCGTCGCGCTTCCTGGGCCGCGCCACGTTCGGCCCGGACATGGCAGCCATCGATGCGCTGGTCGCCAGCGATAGCGATGTCTGGTTCCGCGCGCAGTTTTCCAAGCCGCAAACCTTGCACCGCAAATATATCGATGCCAAATATTCCGCTGCGGGCGCGGTGGCCACCAAGGCCGTGCCAAACGACTTTTATGAGTCGTTCTGGCAGCAGGCCGTGCGCGGCGATGACCAGTTGCGCCAGCGCGTGGCCTTTGCCCTGTCTGAAATTTTCGTCGTCTCTACGCAAAACGAGGCCGTGTGGCCGCAAACGCGGGGCGTCGCCAGCTATTACGATATGCTGGGGCAACAGGCGTTCGGCAACTTCCGCACCTTGCTGCAGGGCGTGGCCACCCATCCGATGATGGGTCTGTACCTGTCGCACCTGCGCAACCAGAAGGAAGCGGCCACGCGCACGCCCGACGAAAATTTCGCGCGCGAAGTCATGCAGTTATTTACCATCGGCTTGTACCAGCTGAACGCCGATGGCTCATTGAAATTGTCCGGCGGCAAACCCATCGACACCTACACACGCGACGATGTGAGCGGCCTGGCGAAAGTATTTACGGGCTGGAGCTGGGCCGGGCCGGACCAGGCCGCGAACCGTTTTTATGGCAGCGTGGCCGATCCGGACCGCGACTGGAAACCGATGCAGAACTATGCGGCGTTTCACTCCACCAGCGAAAAACGCTTCCTCGGCGTGAGCGCGGCGGGCGCTGGCGGCGGCGAAGCAGACATGGCGCTGGCCCTCGACACCCTGTTCAACCATCCGAATGCGGGCCCGTTTTTTGGCCGCCAGCTGATACAGCGCCTGGTCAGCAGCAATCCCAGCCCGGCCTATGTGGGCCGGGTCGCAGCCGCCTTTGCCAATAATGGCTCGGGCGTGCGCGGCGACATGCAAGCCGTGATCCGCGCCGTGCTGCTGGACCCCGACGCGCTGGCGCCAGCGGGCACCAGCCTGCGCACGGGCAAACTGCGCGAACCGCTTGTGCGTTTGGGCAACTGGATGCGCGCGTTTAACGCCAAGGATGCCGCCTTGCAGTACCGCATCTATTACCTGAGCGACCCACTCTCCGGCTTGGGCCAGAATCCCATGAACGCGCCATCGGTCTTCAACTACTTCCGTCCCTCCTACGTGCCACCCAATTCGGCGCTGGCGACGGCCGGCCTGGTGGCGCCGGAAATGCAGATCACGTCGGAGCCGTCCGTCACCGGTTACCTGAACTTCATGCAGGACGCCATCCGCGGCGGCGTGGCGGAAAGCCGTGCCGTGCGGGCCGACTACTCGGCCGAACTGGCTCTGGCCGACCAGCCGGCCGCCTTGCTGGAGCGGGTCAACTTGCTGTTGATGTCGGGCAATATGTCGTCCCGGCTACGCAGCAAGATCGTCTCGGCTGTGACCAGCATCGCGATTCCCGCAGCCAGCGGCAGCAATGCCGCGCAAGTGACGACGGCGAAAACCAATCGCGTGCACCTGGCCATTTTCCTGGCCATGGCCTCGCCTGAATACCTGGTTCAGAAATAAGGAAGCTGCATGACTATCACCTCCCACTTCTCGCGCCGCCGCTTCCTCGGTTCCATGCTGGGCCTGGCCGGCAGCACGGCCGCGCCATTCGCCCTGAACCTGGCCGCCATGGGCCAGGCTGCGGCCCAGTCCGCCGACGACTACAAGGCCCTCGTGTGCCTGTTCATGGCCGGCGGCAACGATACCTTCAACACGGTACTGGCCACCGACACGCCCTCCTGGAGTGAATACTTGCGGCTGCGCAACACGGGCGGCAACGACTCGATCCACCTGCCCGGCGTCGGCGAAACGGGCGGCGTACTGCCGATCGTGCCTGCCACGGCGCAAGCGGGCCGCAGCTTTGCCCTGCATCCCGCCCTCGGCCCCGTGAAAGACCTGTTCGACGGCGGCCGTGCCGCCATCCTTGCCAACGTGGGCACCCTGATCCAGCCAGTGACGCTGGCGCAATACAAGGCAGGCAATGTGGCGCTGCCGCCGAAACTGTTTTCGCACAACGACCAGCAATCGACCTGGCAATCGGGTCTGCCGGAAGGCGCCAGCGTGGGCTGGGGCGGACGCCTGGGCGACCTGCTGGGCACGCGCAACTCCAATGCGACGTTTACGGCCATCTCGGCCGCGTCGAACGCCCTATTCCTCAGCGGGCGCCAAGTGCGCCAGTTCCAGGTGGGACAGGCAGGCGCCGTGCCGATCCGCAATATCGGCAGCGGCTACCTGTTCGGCACCACCCAGGGTGAGACCGCCTTGCGCGACATCATCAGCACGGCGGGCGACGACATGATGGAGCAGGAACACGTAGCGACAGTCCAGCGCGCCATTTCCAGCCAGAGCGTGCTGAGCGGCGCCATGCTGGCGGCCGGCGCGGGCGGTGTGCCGAATCCGCCGCCGTATGTCAACCCGAACACGGGCGCGTCTGGCGTCAACCAGTTGGCCGTGCAATTGCAGACCGTGGCGCGCATCATCGGCGGACGCGGCGCCCTGGGGGCGAAACGGCAAGTGTTTTATGTGACACTGGGCAGCTTCGACACGCATGACCGGCAAAAAGTGCTGCACGGCGACCTGATGGCGCGCCTGGCGCACGCGCTGGCGTATTTCGACGCGACCCTGGCTGCCCTGCAGGGCGCCGACGTGCGGCGCCAGGTGACGACATTTACGGCATCGGACTTCGGCCGCACCTTCAGCAGCAACGGCGACGGCACGGATCACGGCTGGGGTGCGCACCACTTTGTCGTGGGCGGCGCAGTGAAAGGCCGCGACATCTACGGCACCGTTCCCGTCACGGGCCTGGGCCATGCACTGGACGTGGGTTCCGGCGCCCTGCTGCCGACCACGTCCGTCGACCAGTACGGCGCCACCCTGGCCACGTGGTTTGGCGTGGCCGACAGCCAGCTGGCCGAGGTGTTTCCGAACATCGGCAACTTCAGCCGGCGCGACCTGGGTTTCATGACGGCAAGCTAGCCGTTGACGGCCACCGTCAAGGTGACGACATAGCCATCCGTGGCATTGCCCGTCACCGTGGCCATCTGCAGGCTGGTGCCGTCGCTGAAGACGTTGTCGGTGGCATAGCTGATCTGTGCCAGGTTGCGCACGCTGGCCGTGTAGCCGCTGGCCGCATACACCTCGTTTAGCGTTGCCATCGGGAAGGTGAATTGCGAGGTCTTGATGCGGTTCGCAGCGCTGGCCGCCTTGGCCAGACTGGGATAGACCTCGAAATGCACGTGCGGCATGCGCCCCGCGTAGCAGCCGGGGAAAATGGTGGTGAAGGCGAGGTTGCCGGTGCTGTCCGTTTCCTGCACGCCGCGCAAATAATTTTGCGCCGTCACGCCGCTCGAATACAGCGAATACAGGCCTTCGCGGTCGCAATGCCACAGGTAGACGGCATAGCCGGCCAGGCTGGCGCAACTGCCGCTGGCATTGAGCAACTGCAGCCTGATGGTGAGCGGCACGCCCGCCGCCGCGCCCGTGGCGCCATTAAAGCTGGCGCGGATATCGCTTCGCACCACGCCCGACTGGTTCAGCACATTAATGATGCTGCCGCCATTCGTGTTCGTGCCGTCGGCCGGATACGGCCCGCCCGTTTCCTCGGGAATCACCGTGCAGGCGCCCGTGGTGGGCGTCGCGGCCGTACCCGTACCGGAGGTGCCCGTGCTGGCGCCGCTGCTCGCGGCGGTACTGCTGGCGTCCGAACCACCGCCGCAGCTGACCAGGGGCAAGGTGGCGGCGCCGGCCAGCAGCCAGCGCAGGACTTTCCGCCGCTCAGCCGCCTGCCGCATCATTTCGAGGTCGGATGCCAGACCGTGATCGTGTAATTCCATACATACTCCAATAAGTGGGGCAAGCCCGCCAGGGCGAGCTTGCGTTCCATGGTTCAGGCCGTTGTATTGACCAGATTGCCGCTGGCAGACAGGCTACCGCCCGCATTCGCCGCGCCCAGGCTACCCGACAGCGCCTGCAGGAAGCTGCCCAGTTTGCTACTACTGCCGGTGCTGCCCTCATCGCCGCCCAGTGCGCTGAGCAGGCTGGCAAAGCTGGACTGCAAGTCCGTCACGCTGCTGTCCGTGCTGTCGCTGCTGCTGTCGCCACTGTCGCTACTGGACGCGGCGAGTTTTTGCAGCAGGTTTTGCAAGTCCGACTCAATGTTGCCGGGTCCGCCAGCGCGCGCGCCACCGCCGGGCGGCGGTTCGGAAGGCGGTTCGCCGCCCTCATCTTGCCCGCCGACACTGCCGCCGCTCTGCGCATGCAGGCTGCCCATCAGCTGGTGCAGGAAGGCGCCCAATGCCTGGCCCACGTCGCCGCTGGCGCCACTTTCAGACGTGGCGGTATCACTGCCGCCATCACTGGCGTCCACTGACACGCCAATCGATGACAAGGCGCTGGAAATGGCGTCGAGAAAGGCGCCATCGTCAGGCTTTTGCGGCCGCGCGCCGCCCACGCTGCCGGTGCCGCCGCTGCTGCTGGTACTGCTGGTGCTGCCGGTACTGCTGGTGCTGCCGGTACTGCCACTGCCGCTCAGGCGGCTGAGCGTGCTCAGCTGGCTGGCGGTGCTGTTTGAACTCAAGGCAATGATGCTCATGCTCAATCTCCTATGCTTCGATGATACGGTTATTGGGGGTGGCGCGGACCGGGGCGGCTGTCGTGCTGCTGCGTCTGCTCGCGCTGCTCCGGCGTCAGCACGGCCAGCAATTGCTGCTCCAGCCGCGCCTGCTGCAAGCTGATTGTCGCCATGGCTTGCGCCGCCGTGTTCGCTAACGCGCTGGCTTTCGTATCGTCGTAGGCGCTGGACGCGGCCAGTTCGCGCAGCTGTGCATGGGCCTTGAAGGCGATCTTTTCCTGTTGCCGCAGCAAGGGCGCCTGGGCGTAGGTGGCAGCAAGAACCTTGTCCTGCTGCGCTTCGCTCAACTCGATGCCGCGCAGAAACGGCAGCAAGCCTTGCGCGCCTGGAGCGCTTGGAGCGTGAGCAAAGCCGGGCGGCGGCTCTGGCATGGCGCGTGGCGGCGGGCCGTCCGGTGCCGGGGTCTGCTGGCTCTGCTGGGCCAGTGCGAGCAGCGGCATGCTGCAGGCGGACAGCAGCAACAGGGATACGGCGATACTCAGGTGTTTCATCGGGCTTTCCTTTCGTGGCGATCAGCCCTGATTGTCGGCGTCTGGCATGTAAAGCAACGTTAGGGCTGCGTAAAAGCGTGTAAAGGAAGGTGCGCAAATGTAAGTGGACGTATGTAAAAGCGCGTAAAACCGCCTTGAACAGCCCCCTTTGACTGCTATCATCGGGCGATATTCACCCGAAAAAGCACAGGCATGAGCAAGGTTTTGTTAATCGATGACGACGTGGAACTGGTCGGCATGTTCCAGGAATACCTGACGCAGGAAGGTTTTGACGCCCGCGCCGTGCATGACGGCGAAAGCGGCGCGGCCGAAGCGCTGACAGGCCTGTACGCCATCGCCATCCTCGACGTCATGATGCCGCGCATGAATGGCCTGGAAACCCTGCGCCGCATCCGCGCCGGCAGCAACTTGCCCATCTTGATGCTGACGGCGCGCGGCGACGATACGGACCGCATCGTGGGCCTGGAACTGGGCGCCGACGATTACGTGACAAAACCTTGCACGCCGCGCGAGCTGACGGCGCGCATCCGCGCCATCCTGCGCCGTTCGCAAGCGGCGCCGCACGACAGTTCGGGCCTGGCGCCGCTGGCCGTGGGCCAGTTGACGATGTGGCCGGAACAGCGCCGCGCGTCCTGGGCCGGTGCGCACCTGGAGCTGACGAGCACGGAATTCAACCTGCTGGAAGTGCTGGTGCGCCATGCGGGCAAGCCTGTGAGCAAGAATCAATTGTCTGAGCTGGGCCTGGGCCGGCCCATGGCACGCTTCGACCGCAATATCGACGTGCACTTGAGCAGCCTGCGCCGCAAGCTGGGCAGCCTGGCCGACGGCCGTTCCTGCCTGCAAACCGTGTACCGTCTCGGCTACCAGCTGATCAAGGAGTAAGCGTGGGCCGTCTGTTCTGGAAGTTTTTTCTGTGCATCATGCTGGCGCAAGTAACGGCTACCATCGGCATCGGCGGCACCTTCTGGCTGAAAAACCGGGCCGCGCAGCAAGAGCGGGCCCTCGACATCGACACCAGTCCGCCGGCGCAAATGATCATCGAGGCCGCCAGCGCCACCCTGGAAGCGGGTGGCAGCCGGGCCTTGCGGCAATTCCTGGGCAAGCTCGAACGCATGCGCGTATTTGCCGTCGATATCCAAGGGCAAGAACTGATGGGCCGCACGGTGCATCCCACCATGCTGGCCAAGGCGCGCGCCATGCTGGAACAGGGCCAGGCCCATCCCGTGGTGCGCGAAGCGGCCGGCAGCGATGGCAAGCGCTACCTGCTGTTCCTGCCGTCGTCTGAACGCTTCCGCAATGCCGGAGCGGGCGCCGCGCGCGACACGCTCAATGCCGTCGCCATGAGCGGCCCGCGCGCCATGGGACCCGGTCCACGACCCAACGAAGCGGGCGCCCCGCCGCCACGCGGCGAATTCGGCCGCGGCATGCCGCCCGGCCCGCGCATGGACAGTCCCTACCGCACCTTCATCCCGCTGGCCGCCGCCATCGCCGCCAGCCTGCTGTTCTCCTTCTTGCTGGCCTGGTATTTTGCGCGCCCCATCCGCGACTTGCGCCAAGCGTTCGAAGCCGCTTCGCACGGTAATCTGGCGCCCCGTTTTCATGCCAGCGGCAAGCGTGGCGATGAATTGACGGACCTGGGCCGCGATTTCGACCGCATGACGGGCCGTTTGCGCAGCCTCATGGAAAGCCAGACGCGCTTGCTGCATGATGTCTCGCACGAGCTGCGCTCGCCATTGGCGCGCTTGCAGGCTGCCATCGGCCTGGCGCACCAGCAGCCGGAAAAGATGGACGCCTCGATGCAGCGCATCGAACGCGAAAGCGAACGCATGGATAAGCTGATCGGCGAGCTGCTGACCCTGTCGCGGCTGGAAGCGGGCGCCGGCTCGCCCCTCAGCGAAGACGTCGACATCGCCGACCTGTTGCACGACATTATGGAAGACGCCCGCTACGAAGCGAAGGCGCGCCAGGTGAGCATAGCCCTTGCGGGCGACGCGGCCATCGCCGACGCGGCTGTCTCGGGCCGGCCAGAACTGCTGGCGCGCGCCGTGGAAAACGTGGTGCGCAATGCCGTCAAGCACAGCCCCGATGGCGGCACGGTGGAAGTGAATTTGTCGCGCCTGCATGACGGCAAGCAGGATCTGCTGTGCATCGCCGTGCTGGACCGGGGGCCTGGCGTGGCCAGCGCCGACCTGGCCAACATTTTCCAGCCGTTCTTCCGCGCCAGCCATACCCAGCACAGCACGGATGGGCATGGCCTGGGCCTGGCCATCGCCCAGCATGTGATCAGCGCCCACGGCGGGCGCATCGGGGCCAGCTTGCGCAGCGGTGGCGGGCTGTGCGTGGAAATGCTGTTGCCCGTCAAAACGCCAGGCTGACCTGTCGGCGAGCCTGGCGTCGGGTATTGCCGGGAACTTTGCTAAGCCTGCGTATCGATGATGCTGCCCAGAGTGGACGAAGTCGATTTAGCAGGACTCGTCGCCGTATCGGCGCTGCTGGCCGTCTGCGTATCTTGTTGCGCCGCCTGTTGCGCGGCCGCCGCTTGCAACTGAGCAATTTGCGCCTGCAAGGCCTGGATTTGCTGCGCCAGCTGCTGTTGCAGCTTTTGCGACGCGTCCGTCTGCGTGCCCTTCTGCGATTCCGTCAATTGCTTTTGCGCCGCCGTGATCTGCTTTTGCAGCGCCGCGATCTGCGAACTGCTGCCCGAACTGGCGCTACCGGCCGCGCCGACTGTGCCGACTGCGCTGCCTGAACCGATTGCCGCTACCATGATGCCTCCCGAATGTGTCGATACCAAGGTTAACGGCAGGCATGGGCGCGGATGTAGTGCCGCGGGTGTAAAGGCAGGTAAAGAGCGCGGCCGGCACACATTGTTGCTCCTCGGCACAAAAAACTGGCACACTGACGCTTCCCCAGCCAAACCCTGATCGGATCGCCATGCCCCTGCTGCCCGCCCTGCCCGACCACGTGCCCCGCCAGCGCTGCGGCGTGATCGAGTTTCCCGTCCACCACATGCGTGGCGGCACATCGACAGGCCTGGTCTTGCATGCGTCCTGCGTACCGGCCGAGCAAACTCTGCGCGAGGAATTGCTGCGCCACCTGATGGGCGTGCCACAGTCCGGCCGGCTGCCGGGCAACCGGCAAATCACGGGCCTGGGACGCGGTGCGCCCACCAGCAACAAAGTCTTCCTGGTCGAGGTGGAACAGCATGCCGGCCAGCCGCGCCTGGTCAGCACCCTGGCGCAACTGGCCGGCGAGCACGCGGATATCGACTGGAGCGTGAACTGCGGCAATATGTCGTCCGCCCTGCAACTGTGGGGCCTGGACAGCGGCGTGATCGAGGCGCTGGCCATCGGCGCGCACGATATCGATATCCGCAACACCAACACGGGCGTCATCACCACCTCGCGCATGGCGCGCGAACTCGATGGCAGCTTTACGGCCACCGGCATTCCCGGCGTGCCCGGCCGCTTCCCCCGCGTCGACCTGTTCCTGCAGCAACCCGCGGGCGCCAAGACGGGTAAATTATTACCGACAGGCAAGGCGCAAGACAAGGTGCACGGCTACGACGTCTCGTGCGTGGACGTGGCCGTGCCCATGGTCATCGCGCTAGCGAGCCAGTTCGGCAAGACGGCACAGGAAGCAATACGGGAACTGGAGGCGGACACGGCGTTCATGCAAGCCATCCGCCAGGTATGGAGCGCGGCGGGACTGCTGATGGGCTTGCGGCGGCGCGATGGCGGGTTGATGACATTGGAAGAACTGGAACGCAGCGAAACTATCCCCAAGTTCTGCATTGTGGCAGCGGCAACGGGAGAGGGAAATATTGCGGTACGCTACTTTACGCCGCAAGCGGGCCACGCCTCGCTGGCCGTCTCGGGCGGCTGCTGCCTGGCGGCGGCTTGTCTGATACCGGGCACGGTGGCGCATGCGCTGGTGCGCGGCGTGCCGCCAGTCGGGCAAGCGGATGCAGAGATTGAACTGGGCATAGCAAACCCGGCCGGCATCCTGGCCACCACCATCGTGGCGCGCCAGGATGGGGCGACGGGAAACATCGTCATCGACAGCGCGGCCTACCGGCGCAGCACGCAAATCTTGCTGCGCGGCCATGTTCCCCTGTACCAGCCGTCAGCCGCATTGAAAGCGTGGCTACTGAAGCAGTTTTAAAGCAAGACCAGGCTGGGCTGGCGCCCCGCCATGCATGGCAATCAGGTCTTGGGCAAGGTCACGCCAACTTGGCCCTGGTATTTTCCACCACGGTCCTTGTACGAGGTTTCACACACTTCATCGGACTCGAAGAACAGCACTTGCGCCACGCCTTCATTGGCGTAGATTTTCGCCGGCAATGGTGTCGTATTCGAAAACTCCAGGGTCACAAAACCTTCCCATTCCGGTTCGAATGGGGTGACGTTGACGATGATGCCGCAGCGCGCATAGGTGCTCTTGCCCAGGCAAATCGTCAATACGTTGCGGGGAATGCGGAAATACTCGACCGTGCGGGCCAGCGCGAACGAGTTCGGCGGGATGATGCAATAGCCCTTGCCCGACACATCGACGAAGTTGTTTGCGTCAAAATCCTTCGGGTCGACGATGGTAGTGTTGATGTTGGTAAACAACTTGAACTCGTCGGCGCAGCGGATGTCATAGCCATAGCTGGACGTACCGTAGGATACGATGCGGTTGCCGTCGCGTTCCTTGACCTGGCCCGGTTCGAACGGCTCGATCATGCCCGTTGCTTCCGCCATGCGGCGTATCCATTTATCGCTTTTAATCGTCATCGCAGGGGGTTCTTTCTAGAATATCAGAATGGCGGGGGCCGCATGCCTGCTGCAGGCACGGCCCGAATGGCAGGATTTTACGCGAAAACCCGCCACTTTTGGCCCTTGCAAGATGAAAATCGTTGGTCTCAGGCTACTGTTTCGCCTGCAAGGAAGTGATCATCTCGCGCACCACTTGCGCCGTCAGTTCAGGGTTTTCCATAGGAAACAGATGGCCGCCCGGTACCTGGCGGAAAAACTTGCCGACCAGCTTGCGCGTGGCCGTCAAGCCCGCCTGGCGGCATTCCACCGATTCCGTGCCGCCGATAAAACCGATGGGCACGGGAAAGCCAGCCTTGACGAGGCCGCCGATATGGTGCGGCAAGCTGCGGTAGACATCCGTTTCCACTTCGCGCGTAAAGCGCAGCTGCACCCCTTCCGGATGAGGGACCAGGCCGCTGTCGATGTAGTCGTGCAAGACTTGCGGCGCCCAGATGGCGAACATGTCTTTGGCGGCAAAGTGTGCGTACGCGGCTTGCGCGTCGGGCCATAGCTTGCGCCGTCGGGCGGAAAAACGCGACGGAGAAAACCGTTCGCCCAGCGCCGTATTGCGCGCCAAGCGCACCAGCAAGGCGCGCCAGCCGGCCACAACGGGCGAATCGAGCAAGACCACGCAGCGCACCAGGTCGGGCCGCTGCTTGGCCACCATCACGCTGAGCATGCCGCCGAGCGAATGACCGACGAGGATCACGGGCCCGCTGTAGCGGCGCTCCAGCGCATCGATATACTCGCGCACCAGCTCGGGCCAGCCCGTGCTGACGGGGTAAGCAGGATCGTGCGCGTGCATGTCGAGCGCCTGCACAGCGTAGTGCTGGCTCAGCAAGCCGAACAGCTTGCGGTAGGTGCCGGCAGGATAACTGTTGGCGTGGGCAAAGTGCAGCTGCGGGAGGGTCATCGTGGGATGGTGCCGGTGAATGCGATAGGCAATTGTAATGGCATGCCGGCACGACGTATCAGAGGAAGGCCTCTAATTTCCGAGGTACCAGCGGGTGCGCTGAAGCCATGCCCGGCACGAAGGAGGCCAGCACCGCGCCCAGCTCCGCGCTTGATTCCACCACGCAAAAGGCATCGTCGAACGCATGCTCGCGGTTCATGTGATTGCGCACAATGATGCATTCCAGCCCAGCCGCGTTGGCGGCGCGCAAGCCGCGCGGCGAATCTTCCACGGCCACGCACTGGGCGGCGGCCAGGCCAAGGCGCTGCAAACCCAGCTGGTAGCCGTCGGGCGCCGGCTTGCTTTCCCCATACATTTCACGCGTCAGCACGAAGTCGAAATGTTGCAACATGCCCGTGGCCGCATGGCTGATCTGGAAGTGCTGTGCATACGCGCTCGTCACCACGCCCATGGCCACATGCGGGCGCAGCGCCGCCAGCACCGGTTCGATGCCGGGCATGGCCAGCCGACGCGCCTGGCGCAGCCGTTGCGCAAACAGCACGGTGCGCTCGGCGCGCAGGCGCTCGACCAGTTCGATGGCGTGGCCCTGCCCCAGCAGCACATGCCAGGCGCCGTAGTTATTGTCCAAAAACCAGTCAAAGAATTGCTTCAGCGTCAAGTCTATGCCGTAGGGCAAGAGCAAGTCGCGGTTGCTTTCGTAAAACAGCTGCTCGGTATTGACCAGCACGCCATCGTTGTCCCACAGCACGCCCTGGATGGTTTTCATGGTGAGGTTTTTACGTACAGTAATTACTTGAAAAATATGTCGTAAGACAATTTCACGATCAGCAACACCAGCAGCACCAGGAACAGGATACGCACGAAGGCGGCGCCGCGGCGCACGGCGATCCAGGTGCCGGTCAGGGCGCCCAGGATGTTGCACACAGCCATCGGTGCGGCCACCGCGTACACCACGTGACCGGCGGGAATGAAAAACGCCAGCGCGGCCACGTTGGTGGCAATATTCACCAGTTTCGAGCAAGCCGAAGCAAGGATGAAATCGAAGCCGAAGACGCGGATGAAGAGGAAGATCAAAAAACTGCCCGTGCCTGGCCCGAACAGGCCGTCATAAAAGCCGATGGCGCCGCCGATGACGATGGCGAGGATGCGTTCGCGCGGACCGATGGGGCGCGCTTCGCGCGTCGTGCCGAAATCCTTCTTGATGAAGGTGTAGATGGCCATGATGATGATCAATACCAGTACCATCGGGCGCACCACCTGCTGCGGCACATACGACACGGCCGCCGCGCCGATGAAGGACATGAAAAAAGCGCTGGCCACGGCGGGCAGCACCAGCAACCAGGGGATGTGCACCTTGCCGACAAACGAGCGGGCGGCAAACGTGGTGCCGCAGGCGGACGCCAGTTTATTCGTGCCCAGCAAGGACGTGGAAGCCATGTTCGGCATCAGGTTGAACAGGGCCGGCAGCTGGATCAGCCCGCCCCCGCCCACGGCGGCATCGATCAGGCCGGCAAAGAAGGCAAATAAACACAGCAGCGAGATGGTCAGCATGATAGGCAGTAAGGAATGGGCGACAGCGGCAGTATAGGCGCCGTGGATTTTTCCGGATGCAACTTCATATTGCGGAAAACGCAATCAGGCGTAACGCTTGACGGAATTCGCTCCGTGCGGTCTACTGGCTTCTTTTGCCGGGAGCCTCGCGATGTCGATGAAACTGATGTGGGAGATCCGCGCCTTCTGCAGCGTGGTTGAAAAGCGCAGCTTCATCCACGCGGCGCGCATGCTGGGACGCTCACCGTCCGCCGTCACGCGCGCCATCCAGTTCCTCGAAGACGCCATCGGCGCCGAGCTGATCCTGCGCACGCAAAAGCAATTCACCCTGACGACGGCCGGGGAAACATACTATGCGTCGGCCAAGCACTTGCTGGAAACGCAGGCCGAGGCGGAAGATCAATTGGCTGAGCTGAGCAACTCGCCGCAAGGCTGGGTGCGCCTCTCGGCGCCGGAAATCCTGTCGCTGGGCTTCTTGCCGAAAGTGCTGGCGCAATTTTCGCGCGATTATCCGAACGTCTCGGTCGACATTCATTTCTCGGACAAATCGATCGACCCCATCCAGGAAAAGCTGGACTTTGCCATCCGCGGCGCCTTTCCCCAGTCGAGCGAGCTGATCGGCTATCCCCTGTGGAACTACCGCCGCTACATGTACGCTTCGCCCGACTATATACAACGCATGGGCGCACCGGACGAACCCGAAGAGCTGGCCGGCCACGACATCATCATGCACTCGGCCCCGCGCATCCTGCGCGACTGGCATTTCGTCTCCAGCGACCGCAACGTGCGCTACCAGGTGCAACCGCGTTTCCGCTTCACTTCCGGCATCGCCACGTTCCAGGCCGCCCTGGAAGGCGCCGGCATCGTGCGCCTGGCCAGCTGGCTGGCGGAACCGGCCGTAGCCGCCGGAACACTGCGCCGGGTCTGCACGGCGTACCGCTTGACGTCATCCAAGGAGCTGGACCCCAGCATCCACGCCGTCTACGGCAGCTCGCGCATGGCCAAGGGCGCGCGGCTGTTTCTGGAATATGTGCGGCAGCGGGGGCTGGAGATACCGGATGAGCGGGTCGGCGTCGCGCACTCCCCCGCATGAACAAGCAGGCATAGTCGGCCTGAACTAAGTAATCCTCGGGACATTATGATGAACTTATGGCGCATAGAACCGGCTGCTATGCAAGGCGCCCGCTGCGACGCAGTGCGCGCATTGCGAGCAGTGGGCAACGCCGCAGAGCACCAGTGATGGAAGTCAGAAATCACAATAATTTATTGGGGGTTGCTTAGCGCCCATGCCAGTAGCGCGGCCGGCTGGCGCGATACTGCGTTACCTCAATTCCCGCCCCGAACTCCAGCACCACGGCACCCGCCACATCCGTGCGTAGCCGCGTGATCCCCATGTCGCCATAGCGCGCATACACCTGCGCCTTCGGATGTTTATAGCGGTTGCGGTGCCCGACCTGGAAAATCGCCAGGGTCGGATGAACGGCGTTCAAAAACGCCGGCGTGGACGATGTGCCGCTGCCGTGGTGCGGCGCCAGCAGCACGTCGGCCGCCAGTTCGCCATCCGCCGAGCGCGCCAGCAACTGCGCTTCCTGCCCCGCTTCGATATCGCCGGCCAGCAAAATTGCATGCTGGCCTGCCGTGATTTTCACGCTGCAACTGCGGGCGTTCGGTTTCAACGATATATCGTCGTGGCTGGCTGGCAGCGGGTGCAGCATGGCGAAATGTACGCCTTCCCAGGTCCAGCTCTGGCCCGCCATGCAGTGTAAATACGGCCGCCGGGCTTGCCGTCGGAGCTCGACGGCCGGATGGCCATCGAACAGCGACGAGGCCAGCCAGCCTACGTCTATGTTTTCCAGCAAGGACACGGCGCCGCCCGCGTGATCGAGGTCGCTGTGGGAAATAATCACGCCATCGAGCGTGCCTATGCCGCGTGCGCGCAAGTAGGGCACGATGACGCGACTGGCGCCATCGGCATCGAGGCTGTAGGCGGGTCCCGTGTCGTACAGCAGCCGGTGCCCATGCGTTTCCACCAGCACGGCCATGCCTTGTCCCACGTCAAAGGCCGTGATCCACATGCGGCCCGGCGGCGGACTGGACGGCAAGGCCGTCAGCAGGGGCAACCAGCCCAGCATGCCTGCCCAGCGATGCGGCCATCCCCGTGGCGCCAGCAGCCATGCCGTGCCAAATAATGCCCAGCAAAAACTCCACCACGGCGGCGCGGGCGCCGTCCACACGGCAAAACGGCGCGCGCCCAGCCAGTCCAGCACTTGCGCCAGCATCTGCACGATGGCGTGCGCCAGCAGCAGCAACCAGTCACACAGGGGCGCTGGCAGCAGGCTGCCCGCCAGCGACAAAGGCGTGACGACCAGGCTAATGATGGGTATGGCCAGCGCATTGGCCACGGGGCTGACCAGCGACACTTGCGAGAACAGCAGCATCGTCAAGGGCACCAGTCCCACCGTCACCACATACTGCGTGTGCGCGCCCAGCTCCACGGCGGCGCGCAGGCGGCGCCAGCGGCTGGCGCTCTCCGGCAAGGCCGCCGTGGTGCGGCCCGCCGTGGCGTACAGCATGGTGGCGACGGCGCCGAACGACAGCCAGAAACCGGGCCACAGCACGGCCCACGGATCGAACAGTACGACCACGCCCAGCGCCAGGCACAGCACGTGCCCTATGCTGGTGATGCGTCCCAGCCACAAGGCCAGCGCCACCACCAGCAACATATACAAGGTGCGCTGCGCGGGCACGCCGAAGCCAGCCAGCAGCACATAGACAAATGCCGCCAGCGCGCCCGCCAGTGCCGCCACCTTTTGCGCCGGCAACAGCAAAGGCAGTTGCCGGTCGGTAAAAAACGAGCGCCGCCACAGGGCGCCCGCGCCCAGGGCGAACAGGCCCGCAATCATGGTGATGTGCAGACCCGATATCGAGATCAGGTGACTGACGCCCGTACGGTTGAACACTTGCCAGTCCGACTGTGGAATGGCGCGCTGGTCGCCCACCACCAGCGCCACGATCACGCCCGCATACTGTTTGCCGTCCAGGCTACGCAGTATGCGCGCACGCAACGCCGCGCGGCTGGCCTCCACCACATTGCCGAAGCCGGGCACGAAGGCGGCCAGGCGCACGTTCGGCGTATCCGCGCGCGGTTGCGGCCGCACATAGCCGGTGGCGCGCACGCCCCGCTCCAGCAGCCACGCCTCGTAGTCGAAACCCATGGGATTCGCGTTGCCATGCGGGCGCTGCAGCCGTACCGTCAGGCGCCAGCGCTCGCCCGGCTGCACGTCACCCACCGCGTTCGTCACCTCATCGCGAAAACCCGCGTACCAGGACAGGGCGATCAAGGGCGGCACCTTCGCCCCAACAGCATTTTCCACGGCAAAATTGAAGCGCACACCCTGCTCGAAACGGTACGGCAGGCTGGCCACCGTACCGGTGACGGTGATGTCCTGGCCTTCATCGGCCAGCGCCAGTTGCGGCGCCAGGGCCGCGTGGGCCAGCCATGCAGCCCAATAAAAGCCCAGTCCCACACCGGCGACAAGCGCGACAGCAGAGCGCCAGCGCGCGTGATGGCGCAGCAGCAATGTAAGCAGTCCCCCTGCGCCAGCGATCACCCATAGCAGCGTGCCCGCATGCGGCGGCAAGCTGGCCTGCGTCTGCAGCCAGGCGGCGCCGGCGGCAAAACCGAGTATCAGAATGCGCATGAGTAGGCCGGATCGTCGCTCGACGCGAAAGGGGCTCAGGTACTGTGCCGCTTTCCACGCCCTGCCCTCTGATCTGGCGCAAAGATAGGGTAGATAAAACCGCTCTTGCACGCAATGCGCCACGGTCGCTGGCGAAACTTCCCCCATGCTAAGATGGTAGTTATCCGGCGCCAAAGCGCCACGACTTTGCGGACCTTGCATGACCCCACTGACAGCGGCCGAAACCTATTTGCGGGACTTTCATCAGCGCCAGGTCGGCGTGACCTCCGCAGCGTTTGCACACCTGCCCGCCCGCTCTGCGTCCACCCGCTACGCCTCGTCCTATGCTGTGCTGACCGACCTGGTGCTGACCGACCTCGTGCCGCTCAGCAATATGCCCCTGACGGTGCTCGACCTGGCCTGCGGCGATGGCTATCTGCTGGGCCTGCTCGCGGCCAGGGCACCGGCAACACTGCATTTGACCGGTATCGACATGAGCGAAGCCGAACTCGCTGTGGCGCGCGCCACCCTGCCCCCATCCGTGCGGCTGCAGTGTTGCCGCGGCCAGGCGCTGGACCTGCCATCGGCTAGCGTGGATTATCTCGTTTCGCACATGGCGCTGATGCTGATGGACGACATCGAGCAAGTCGTCAGGGAAATGCGCCGCGTGCTGCGGCCCGGTGGCCAGTTCGCGGCCATCGTCGGCCGGACTTTTTTGCTGGGCGAAGTCAACGACGTTTTCATGCGCGTCTTCAACGCCATTGCCAGCGTAGCGCTGCCGCCGCTACGCTTCGGCGACCGGCGCGCCGGGTCGGAAGCCGGCTGGCGCGAGCTGCTCGATGGCGCGTTCGCGCACGTCGCGTTTGACGATATCGACGTCCCATGGACGCCCACGCCCAACGAACTGTGGGCCGCCCTGACAGACACGTATGACATCGACCGCCTGGACGACGACGCCAGGCAGCGCCTGCGTAGCGCGTTCTTGGATGCCGTGGCGCATCTGCTAACCGGTGACGGAGTGATCGTCACCGGCTGGGGGCTGCGCCTGGTACGCGCGCGCGCCGTCTGAACTACCATCGACGCCATGACCTGCTGGCATCACCGGCAACAGGGCTGGCGCGCAGCCCCCCACCTGTCAATTGCAGGCTTGCTGGCAGGCGGACTGCTCGGCGCCGCACTCGGCTTGAGAAGTACCGCCAGCGATGCAAGCCCGCCATTCGACAGCGCAGTAGTGATAGCAGCTGGCGAGGGCTGGCGTCGCAGTCACAGCTAAGCCGAGACCTGTCGCAAAAAGAAATGCAGCGAGCTTTTTATTCATAGTGTTCTCCCAAAGTCGAATGGCTGATGAATCCCTGCGGGCGCCATCCTCTGACGCAGGGTCACATACACAGGTATGTCGGGTGTCATCGCAAGCTGTCTGTGCGTCAGCGCGAAGTGGAAAGTCCTGCGGCTGCCAGCGCATCCTGGAGCACCGTTAAGTCAAGCTGTCTATATTAACGCGGCGCGCCCCAGCTAATAGCCAGGCCGGCAGCCAGAATAATTTCGCGCATCGCCGTCAATTTCAGTTATTTTGAAAACATGCAAAAATTTCTTCGCCAAATCTGAGCCCATGATCAGCTCATCATTATTAATTGTCAAGATAATTCAATTCATTTCGCGCCATCGGATAATTCCTCACGCAATGAAAAGAATAGGCGCGAGACCGTAGCTGTACCGCTTTGCTTCATTTCAAATCCACGGTGTCGGGCGCCGTCACCATTGAAACGAAGCGGCAATTACTCCTTGTTCGACGCGCGCAAGAGAATAAGTCCAACCTTGCCCCCGGAAAAACAATCCGCACACCATGCAAATATCATTACCATGGAAATGAATAGAAACATACTCTTTGTTATTATCACCATAACGGCAATAAAAAATGCACAATTAAATTAAGCAGATCATAAGCAGATCAAATATACTTAATAAAAATACATTCATTTATTCTCTGGCAGAATAAAAGCGCAATAGGCAAAAACGACAAGCCACTTGAAAGATCAGCGCTCCTCATTGGCAGGTCGCGCCTTTGTGGCTCTCGTTCTTTGCAACAGCCGCACCACGCGCGCGGAAAAATCTTGGCCCTGCGCACGGTATAATCGGCCTCGCTTACCTCGACACCCAGGCACGACATGACTTCCTCCGCACTTCCTCCCGATACTTCCACCGACATTTCCGACAGCACCGAAGACAATAACGACGCTACCCTGGTCGCGGAACTGGGGGAACTGGCCGAACATATCCGCCTGGTCAAGATGGAAGGCCGCGTCTTTGTGCGCTTTTCCGGCACGGTCAAGGCGGGTGGCTTGCACGTGCCGTATGCACTGGTGCCAGCGCAGGGCGTGCTGGCGCGGCCGGCCAAGTGGCGCAAGATGGACCGCGAGGCCAAACTGGCCATGGTGCGCGAACGGGCCAGCGCGGCCGTCTTCGAGGAATTGCGCCAGCATGTGATGGAATTCGTCGCCGATATCGCGGGCCTGAGCGAAGACGTGGAGATGGACCCGATGGTCTTCCTGCACACCCTGGCCGACATGCAGACGTCGGAGCCGGCCGGCATGGTGTTCGACCGCATCCGCCAGCGCTTCAACCACGCCATCGAGCGCCAGCAGGAAGAGCAGCATGCGGCGCGTACGCGCCAGAGCATCAACCTGGCCGAGTATCCCGCCTCGTTCGAGATGGCCCGGCGCCTGCCGCGCCGCTTCATCGCCCTGCTGGGACCGACGAACTCCGGCAAGACACACCGCGCGATGGAAGCGCTGGTGAAAGCGAAGAGCGGCATTTATCTGGCGCCCCTGCGCCTGCTGGCCCTGGAAAACTACGAACGCCTGCAGGAAGCCGCGCCGCATGGCAAGCCGCTGGCCGTGAGCCTGATCACGGGCGAGGAACGCCGCCTCGTCGACGACGCCACGCACGTCGCCAGCACGGTGGAAATGCTGGACACGAAAACTGTCGTCGAGGTAGCCGTCATCGATGAAATCCAGATGCTGGCCGACCCGGACCGGGGCGCCGCGTGGACGGCGGCAGTCTGCGGCGCGCCGGCCCACACCGTGTACCTGGTGGGCGCGCCGGAAGCGCGGCGCGCCATCGAAGCGCTGGCCGAGCGCCTGGACTGCCCGCTGGAAGTGCACGTATTAAAACGCATGGCGCCCCTGTCGATGGAGCCGACCGCCGTGCGCAAGGTGCGCAACCTGCGCCGCGGCGACGCCGTCATCGCTTTCTCGCGCCGTGAAGTGCTGATGTGGCGCGACATGATCACGGAAACGGGGTTGTCGGTAGCGACCGTCTACGGCAACCTGTCGCCCGAAGTACGGCGCGCGCAGGCGCAGCGCTTTCGCGATGGCACGGCCGATATCGTCGTCGGCACGGATGCGCTGGCGATGGGCCTGAACATGCCAATCGCGCGCATCGTCATGACCACCTGCGTCAAATACAATGGCCGCGAAGAGGAAGAGATTTCGGCCGCGCTGGCGCGCCAGATCGCCGGGCGCGCGGGCCGCTATGGCGTGCATGAGGAAGGCCTGGTGGCCGGCTACGACAACGAGACGCATGAAGTCATGCGCGCGCTGCTGAAGGAAAAGCTGCATCCGCTGAACACCAGCGGCTTTGCCGTGGCGCCCTCGCTCGAACATTTGCACCGCATTTCGTCGGTGACGGGCGAGCTGTCGCTGTCAAAACTGCTGCGCCGCTTCATCCACAATATCGACGTGCCGGACGGCTTCTTCTTCCCCCGCATCACGGAAGACCAGAAGGAGCGCGCCGTCTGGCTCGACACCCTGCCCCTGTCCGTGGCCGACAAGTTCACCTTGTCGCTGGTGCCAATTTCCAGCAAGGTGCCATCGCTGCAAACGGCGTGGGAGCACTGGTCGAAGAACTTGTCGCAGGGCAAGACCAGCACTCTGCGCCAGCATGCGTATGGCGGCGGTACGGAGAATCTGCAGCAGGTGGAAGACACTTGCCGCTACTACTCGGCGTATGCGTGGCTCAGCTACCGCCTGCCAGAATTTTTCCCCGATATCGCCGTGGCGCAAAACCTGTCGCGCGACGCATCGGAACGCGTCGATTCCATCCTGCGCGCGCACAATGCGGCCTCGCGCGGACGCTCCGGAAAAAAGTTCAAATAAGCGTCAACTGATTTCCCAAAACCAGACCTCGCCGCAATCCCAGTAGCATTCGGTGCCGCAGGCCTTCACGCCGATGGATGGCAGCAGGATATCAATATGCCCGCCAGCGCCGCCCAGATAGCCGGGGATGCGGAAGAAGGCGACCAGGCCCTGGCGCTGGCCGATGCCGGCCATGGCAGCATCCCTGGCTAATTTTTCGGGCCTGCCAAACATCGATGGGCTGGCCAGCATGTGCGCCAGCTTGGCCTGTCCCGGCTCGATCAGCGCGCCCTTGAATGGCCCCTTGCGGATGGCCATGCGGCCTTTCAGCCTGATGCCGGCCTTGATCAGCGCCAGGCTGACGCGGATGGCGCAGGTGTTGGCAAAGCTGTCCTGGCCGATCAAATCCTCCCAGCCGATTTCGCCGAACAGGGCCGCCTGGTCGACGGCTGCCACGCTCGAGTAATTTTCACGCAGATTGATGAATGCAGGTTTCACGTCAGTCTCCCGTTGCCCCTGGTCGACAGGGAACATCAGGCCGATTGTAGGAGGCTGCGGCAGCCCCGCACTGAGCGAGGTCAAGCGTAGATCGGCTTAGGTCGGCTTAGGTCAAAGGCCGTAACCCGACAACACCCGTAACACCAGCAACGTGTCGGATGAGCGCCGCTTACGGTTTGCCCGGCGCCGCATAATGCAATTTGAGCACCAGCCCATTATGGTCATCGGCCATGTAGATATCGCCATCCTGGCCCTGCTTCACGTCGACGGGCGCGCCCCTGCCTTGCTTGCCCTTGCGCTCCCAGTTGCTGATCAATTCGACGGACTTGCCCAGCGGCGCGCCGGCCTTGTCGGGCAGCAGCGCCACCAGGCGGTGGCCGTTGCTGCGATAGCCGTGGTAGCCGATGATCAGGCTGTTCTTGTACAGCTCCGGGAAGCGGCTGGCCGTGTAGAACGTCATGCCCAGCGGCGCGGCGTGGCCGGGCAGCAGGCGCTGCGGCGCCGCATATTGGGCGTCGCAAGCCGTCTTCGGATATTCGGGGCTCGCCACATTGTCGTCGTAGCAGTACGGCCAACCATAGTGCCGGTCGGCCTTGATCAAATTCAGCTCTTCGTGTGGCAGGTTTTCGTCGCTTTTCAGTTGCGGCATGGCGGCCTGGATCGCGTCGCGTGCGTTTTCCGCCTGCCACAAGTCGCCCGTCGCCGGGTGGAAGGCCAGTGCCATGGAATTGCGCAAGCCGCGCGCATGCGTGCGCCAGCCCGTCACCGTGCCGGCCGGCCAAGCCATCTTGTACTCGCGGATGGCGCCCAGAGCTTCCGGACCTTCCGCCGAAGGGCAGGCCTTGGCCGGATCGGGTGCCTTGCCATCGTTCTCGCAATGGTCGGTGCTGGAACCCACGTTCACATACAGGTCGCCCTTGGGACTGAAGCGCATGTTCGTCAGCAGGTGCAAACCCAGTCCCGGCAGGCGCGGCGTCTTCGCCGTGCCGCCGATGATATCGGTGGTAGCGCGGGCGGGGTCGCGCAAGTCGACGCGGAAGATGCGTCCCACCTCGCCCACGTAGACCATGCCGTCCGGTCCCTGCACGATGCCGTTCGGGCGATCAAGCTTGTCGAGCAACAGCTTGCGCTCGTAGCCACCACCGGCCGCCTTGCGCTGCAACAGCCACAATTTGCCCTGCTTCGGCGTCCATCCCAACATGTCCGTGACGAGGATGTCGCCATTCGTCAGCGGCAGCACGCCACGCGGGAATTTCAGGCCGTCGGCCAGCACGGCCACGCAAAAACCGGGCGGCGTGGTGACGTCGAGGCGCGGCAAGCCGTCGCACTGGGCGCCGGGCGCCGCCAGGGCTTGCGCGAACGCGCCGCTCAAACAGGCCGCCAGGGCGCCAGAGGTGATCTTTTTGTTCATCAGGGTGTTTCCATCAAGGGTAGTCGGGGCATCACGGCGCGCGCGTTGGCACTGGTAACGGCGGCCACTTGCGCGATATCCAGGCCGCGCAATGCAGCCAGCATGGCGCCAATGCGCGGCAATGCTTCGGGGCTGTTGCGGCCAGGGTGTATCCAGGCCGGGGAAATATCGGGCGCGTCCGTCTCCAGCACGATAGCGTCCAGTGGCAAGTCCGTGGCCATGCGGCGTATCTGCAGGGCGCGGGTAAACGTCATGGCGCCGCCGAAACCGAGCTTGAAACCGAGGGCTATATAGCCCTGCGCCTGCTGGAAGCTGCCGTTGAAGGCATGCGCGATGCCGCCGTTCGGGCGAATCTGGCGCGCATGCTTGAGGACGATGTCCTGCGAGCGGCGCACATGGGCCAGCACGGGGAGGTCGAAGTCACGGGCGATTTTCAGCTGTTCGCGCAAAAAATGCTCCTGCTTGGCGCGCATGGCCGGTTCGCACAGCATGGGAATGAAGAAATCAAGGCCGATCTCGCCTATGGCGACAAAGCGCGGGTCGGCCATGGCCGCTTTCACGGCGTCGCGCAGGGCGATCAGATCGTCTTCCGTGGCGTGCGGCACGTAGATCGGGTGGATACCCAGCGCATAGCAGGCGTTGGACGCCGCTGCCGCCAGGTCGCGCACGATGGTGAAATTGGCCCGTTCGACGGCGGGAATGACGATCATTGCCACGCCCTGGCCGCCGGCACGTGCCGCCACCTGCAGCGATTCGCTGCCGAATTCATGCGCGTCGAGGTGGCAGTGCGTGTCGATCCACAGCATGGCGGCTCCTTAGTATTGCTTAGTATTGCTTAGTATTGCTTAGTATTGCTCAGTATCAGTAAGGCTGCAGCCCTTCGTCCGTCAGGCGCAGCACGCGGTCGCAGCGCTTGGCCAGTTCAATATCGTGCGTGACGATGACGAAGGCGGTGCCCAGGGTGCGCGACAATTCCAGCATCAGGTCGAAAATCTGTTCGGCCGTGGCGTGATCGAGGTTGCCAGTCGGTTCATCGGCCAGCACGCAGGCTGGCTGCGTAACGAGGGCACGCGCCAGGGCCACGCGCTGGCGCTCGCCGCCGGACAATTCGCCCGGCGTGTGCGTAACGCGCTTGGCCAGGTTCACGCGCGTAAGAATTTGCTGCGCCAGCTCGGTGGCGGGCGCGCGCTTCATGCGCCGTATCATCAGCGGCATGGCGACATTATCCAGCGCGGAAAACTCGGGCAGCAAGTGATGGAATTGGTAGACGAAACCCAGCGAGGCGTTGCGCAGGTCGCCGCGCGCCTTTTCGCTGAGGGTGGCGAAGTCCTTGCCCAGCAGGGTCACCTTGCCGCTGGTCGGCGTATCGAGGCCGCCCAGCAGGTGCAGCAGGGTCGACTTGCCCGAGCCTGATGCGCCGACGATGGCCACGCGTTCGCCGCGGTGGATGTCGATGTCGATGCCGGCCAGCACCTGCACCTTGTAGCTGCCTTGCGTAAAAGTCTTGCCCAGGCCACGGCAGCTAAGGACGGCAGAATCAGCGGAAGCGCCGTTAGAGGCAGGTTTGTTCAGATCGGTCATGGTAGTAGTCAGTGGTTTATTCATAGCGCAGGGCTTCCGCGGGTTTGACGCGGGCAGCCCACCAGCTTGGGTACAGGGTCGCCAAAAAGGCGAGGATCACGGCCAGCACGCCGATCTTGGTGACGTCGGGCCAGCGCAGGTCGGACGGCACAGTGCTGATGAAGTAAATGTCCTTGGAGAGGAACTGCACGCCCAGCAGATGCTCGATGAAGGGCACGATGACGTCAATGTTCATGGCCACCAGCACCCCGCCGCCCACGCCCAGCAGCGTGCCCAGGATGCCCACCAGAGCGCCCTGGATCATGAAAATCTTCATGATGGAGCGGGGCGAGGCGCCCAGGGTGCGCAGGATGGCGATATCGGCCTGCTTGTCCGTCACCGTCATCACCAGGGTCGACACCAGGTTGAAGGCGGCCACCGCGATGATCAGCGTCAAAATGATGAACATCATGCGCTTTTCCGTCTGCACGGCGGCGAACCAGTTGGCGTTCAGCTTCGACCAGTCGCGCAGCCACAGGTCGCCAGGCATGGTTTTTTTCAGCTCCGCCGCCACTTGCGGCGCCTTGTTCATGTCGGCCAGGCGCAGGCGCAGGCCGGACGGGCCGTCGAGGCGCAGCAAACGCTGGCCGTCTTCGATATTGATGAAAGCCAGGCCGGCATCGAATTCATTGTGGCCCGCCTGGAAGATGCCGCTGACGGTAAAGCTGCGCATGCGCGGCAGCACGCCGGCCGGCGTGACCTGGCCCTGCGCCAGCATCAAGGTCACTTTTTCACCGAGGTTGACGCGCAAGGCGCGCGCCAGTTCGATGCCCAGCACGATATTGAAGGTGCCCGGCTGCAGCGCCTTGAAGCTGCCCATGCGCGTCTGGCCGGCCACGTCGGAAACGTTCGGCTCTTCCTCGGGCAGCACGCCGCGCACGATGGCGGGGCGCAGCGCATCGTCGCGCAGCAGCATGCCTTGCGTTTCCACAAACGGCGCGGCGCCCTTGACGGCCGGGTTTTTAAATGCCTGCGCCGCCTCGGCGCGCCAGTCCGGCATGCTGCCGCTGTTGTCGAACACTTCCACGTGGGCCAGCACGGACAGCATGCGGTCCGTCACTTCCTTCTGGAAGCCATTCATCACGGACAGCACGACGATCAGCGCCGCCACGCCCAGGCCGATGCCGGCCATGGAAATGAGGGAAATAAAGGAGATGAAGCTGTTGCGGCCACTGCGCTTGCCGGCCCGCGTGTAGCGCAGGCCGACCAGCCATTCGAAGGGCAAATTCTTGAAAATACTCATTGTTCAGGCGGTCTTTATCGTTTCTTGGAAAGTTATTCGTAGCGCAAGGCCTCGGCCGGCTTGACGCGCGCGGCGCGCCAGCTCGGGTAGATGGTCGCCACCAGCGCCAGACCAAAAGCGATCAGACCGATCTGCGCCACGTCCAGCCAATGCACGTCCGACGGCACGGCGCTGATCTGGTAGATTTCCTTGGAGATGAAGTGCAGGCCGAAGATGCCTTCGATGAAGGGTACGATGACGCCCACGTTCAGCGCCAGCAGCACGCCACCGATCACGCCCAGCGCACTGCCCAGCAAGCCCACCAGCGCGCCCTGGATCATGAAAATCTTCATGATGGAGAACGGCGAGGCGCCCAGGGTGCGCAAAATCGCGATGTCGGCCTGCTTGTCGGTGACCGACATCACCAGCGTCGAGACGAGGTTGAACGCGGCCACGGCGATGATCATGCTGAGGATGATGAACATCATGTTCTTCTGGCTTTGCACCAGCGCATACCAGCTGGCACTGGCGCGCGACCAGTCGCGCATCCACAGCTGGCCCGGCATCGAGGCTTTCAATTCGCGCGCCACCTGCGGCGCCTGGTTCATGTCATGCAGACGCAGACGCAGACCGGACGGGCCATCGAGCTGCAGCAGCTGCTCGGCATCCTGCATGTTCACAAACGCCAGGCTGCCATCGAGTTCGTTATGACCCGCCTCAAAGATGCCGGTCACCTTGAGCGCGCGCATGCGCGGCATGACGATGCCATTGGCCGGGTCGCCCGCCCTCGGCTCGCGTTCCAGCATCAGGGTCACGTTCTGTCCCACTTTCACGTCGAGCGCCTTGGCCAGGTCGATGCCCAGCACGATGCTATACGAGCCTGGCGTGAGGTCCTTGAAACTGCCCTGCTTCATCTGGCTCGCCACGCTGGAGACGGTGGCTTCCTGCTGCGGCAGCACGCCGCGCACGACGGACGGGCGCATGGTTTCGTCGTTGAGCAGCATGCCCTGGGTTTCCACGAACGGCGACACGGCTTTTACTTGCGGGTTGGCGTAGGCGGCGCGCTCCTGCGCCTGCCAATTAGGCATGGAACCGCCGGTATCGAACACTTCGACGTGGGCCAGCACCGACATCAGCCGGTCGGTGACTTCCTTCTGGAAGCCGTTCATGACGGAGAGGACGACGATCAGGGCGGCCACGCCCAGGCCGATGCCGGCCACGGAAATGAGGGAGATGAAGGAAATGAAGCTGTTGCGGCCACTGCGTTTCCCGGCGCGCGTATAGCGCACGCCGACCTGCCACTCGAAAGGAAATTGTTTGATGATGCTCATGCGCTCCCGCGACAACGATGATATGCGAGCGCGCAGTGTGCCACACAATGGCCATTTCATGCATGAAACTGCATGTGAAACAGCGCACGCTGGCGCCAAATCTGGCGCCAGCGCCTTATTGTGCCAACCCAAACACCTGCAGCAGCTGCCCCGCCAGCGCATATTGCCGCATCTGCGCCAGGGTCAAACGGTGCAGCTGGTCGATGCGCCGCTGCTGTATCGTGAAGTAGCTGTCGCGCGTCTGGATGATCTGCTGCAGGTTGCGCCGCCCCGCCTCGTACTGGATACTGCCGCCGCGCACGACAAATGCCATTTTCTTTTCCTGCTCGTCGAGCAGAGCCAGGGTGCGCTGCGCATTGGCGATACGCGGCAGCATGCTGGCCAGGTCGGCGCGCGTGCCCTGCTCGGCACGCGCCACGTCCGCCTCGGCCGCCTGGGCGCGGCTGATGCTCTCGTCGCGCTGCGCCAGGGAGCCGCCGCCGAGCGGAAATTCCCAGCTAACGCCCACCGACCAGCCGCGCTGCTGTATCGTCGATGGCGGCGGCGTGGTCTTGTTATTGAGCAAATGTCTGACATCGAGGTCGATTTTCGGCGCCAGCGTGGCCGCCACGCTGCGCACGCGCAGCTGGGCCGCCGCCGCCCGCTCGCGCGCGGCGCGCAACTGCGCCTGCAGCATGTCGGCGTTTGCCAACGCCTGCGCCGGCAGCGGCGCAAACGTAAAGTCAGCAAACTGCGCCACCGGCTCGAAGGCCAGCGCCTCGAGCTTGATCTGCGCGGCCAGACGGTCCGTCAGCAGGCCGTCGTGTACCAGTTCCGCGTCCAGCTGCGAGCTTTGCGCCAGTTCGCGGTCCACTTCCGACGATTTTCCCAGCTCCGCCTGACGCGCCACCTGTTTCACCAACTGCGTCACGTCACGCAGGCGTTCCTGCGACTGCAGCAGGCTGCGTTCCAGGCGCTGCATGTCGAAATACGCTTCGGCCAGTTTTTCCGCGCTTTCCGCGCGCGCGCGCTGCACGTCGAAGGCGGCGCCCGCCATTTCGCGGTCGGCCGCATCGAGTTCGGCGCGGTCGGCGCCGCCGTTGTACACATTCCAACGCAGGCTCGCCTCCACTTCGTGCGTGCGCCGTTCCACGTCCAGCGTCCCGTCGAGGTCGTTGCTGCGCCCGCGCCTGGCCTGCAGCGCCGCATTCGGGAACAGGCGCGAGCGGGCCTGCTTGTAGCGCGCCTCGGTGGTGGCCAGCGCCGCCTGCGCCGCGATAAGTTGCGGGTCGCGCGGCACGGCGCGGGCCAGCAGGGCCGGCAAGCCGCGCATGGGCGCCGGCTGGACGGACAAGGTTCCTGGTGGCTGCGCCTGCGCTTCCACCACGATGCTGGCGCACGCCAGCATGATCGATACCAATATGACACGCATCAACGCTCCTGCAGGGAAGACTGCAAGCCGCGCAGCACGGGCTTGAACACATATTGCAGCACCGAGCGGCGCCCCGTCAGGATGCCCACGTCGACCGGCATGCCGGGGGTAATCGGCAGCACCTTGCCGTGCGCCGTCAACTGGCTGCGGTCGGTACTCAGCTGCACTTCGAAATACGGTTCGTTACGCTCGTCGGGGATGGCGTCGGCACCCACGCGCACCACTTGCGCCTTCATGCGGCCATAGGTGGTGGCGTCGTAGGCGAGCACGTTTGCCGAGGCGCTCTGCCCCACGTGGATAAAACCGATGTCGGACGGTTTCACGCGCACGGAAATGAGCACTTCCGAGTCGGCCGGCACGATTTCCAGAATAGGTTTCCCAGGCTGCGCCACGCCGCCCACGGTGGCTACCAGCACGCGGTTGACGACGCCGTCGACGGGCGCCATCACGTCGCGCCGGCTCACCTGATCCTGCTGGCCCTTGACGGTACTGGCCAGGGCGCCGGCCTTGGTTTCATATTCGCTGCGCTGCGCTCCCCACTGGCCGCGCATGCGCGCTTCCACTTCGCCAGCCTGCGCCTGCGCCTCGGCCAGGGTGGCCACCAGGCGTGGCACGGAGCTGCGCAGGCTGTCGAGCTCCGTGCGCTGCTGCTGCACGCGCTGCTGCGCGTTCAGGTAATCGCCGCGCGAACCAGCACCCTCTTTGAACAGCCGCTCTTCGATCGACAAACTTTCCAGGGCGATCTTCAAGCCAGTGTCGAGCTGGGCAATGCGGCTGTGCGCCTCGGCCAACTCGCCGCGCCGGCGCGTCACGCCTTCGCGCGCGGCCGCCGTGGCGGACGCAAATTCGCGCTGGCCATCGCGCCACAACTGCGTTTCCTTGGCGATCAGCTCGGGCGCCTCACGCTGCCATTCCGGTGCGAACTGCGGCGTGCCGCCCGTCAGCAAGGCATCGAGGCGTGCCCTGCCCGCCAGCGCGGCCAGGCGGTTCTGCACGCTGGCGCCCAGGTTGGCATCGTATTGCGCCGTATCAAGGCGCAGCAGCAAGTCGCCACGGCGCACCCGCTGGCCCGGTTTCACCAGCATTTCACGCACGATACCCCCTTCCAGGCTTTGCACTTCCTGCAAATGCGATGGCGGCGTGATGGCGCCGCGCCCATTCACGGACACGTCGAGCTGGGCGAACGTGGCCCAGGCCAGGGTCAGCGCCAGCAACACGGCCGTCAGGGCCAGCATGCAGATAATGATGCGGCGCGGCTCGCGTTCCGGATCCGGGTGCGCCTGCGGCAGCGGACGGGCATTCAGCGCGCTCATACTGCAGCGCCCGTCGTGTTGGCAACGGCGGCGGCTGGCTTGGCGGCCTGGTTTTGGCCCGCATTTTGACTTGCATTTTGACTTGCATTTTGGCCCGCATTTTGACCCGCATTTTGACCATTAATCACACGCAAGACTTCATCGCGCGGGCCGTCGGCCACGATGCGCCCCTTGTCGAAGACGATCAGCCGGTCCACCAGCGCCAGCATGGCCATGCGGTGCGTGACGAGGACGATGGTCGTATCTTTTAAGGTACGCAAACGGCCGATCAAACGCTGCTCGGTGGCCGGGTCGAACATGCTGCTCGGTTCATCGAGCAGCAGCATCGGCGGTTTCGCCAGCAAGGCGCGGGCCATGGCCACGGCCTGGCGCTGGCCGCCGGACAGGCGTTCGCCCCGCTCACCCACTTCCGTCGCCACGCCATTCGGCAGCTGGGTGATGATGTCGTCCAGGCAAGCAAGGCGGATGGCGTCAAGCAGGCCGGCATCGTCCGCCTGGCTGCGGCCCAGTTCGATATTTTCGCGCAGGGTGCCGTGGAATAGCGTCACGTCCTGCGGCACATAGCCGATCTGGCGGCGCAGGCTCAAGGGTTCGAGCTGGGTGCTGGCCAGGTCGTCGAACAGCACGCTGCCGCTTTGCGGGCCGTACTGGTTCAGCAACAATCGCAACAAGGTGCTCTTGCCGGAACCGAGCTTGCCGATCACGCCCACCCGTTCGCCGGGACGTATCTGCAGACTCAGTTTATCCAGCAGCGGCGGCGAGTTCGGGTAGGCAAAACCCACGTCGCGGAACTCGATGCGCCCGGACAGTGGCGGCGCCTGCAGGCTGGCCGCATCGTCGTCCGTGGGCGCTTCCATGATCTTGTTCAACGCGTGGTATGACAGCTTGGTCTGCTCCCAGCGCATGATCAGGCCCGCGATCTGGCTCACGGGCGCCAGCGCGCGCCCCGTCAGCATGCTCACGGCGATGATCTGGCCCAGGGTCAGTAGGCGTTCTCCCATCAGCAACGCGCCGACGGCCACCACGGCCACGCCGGACAGGGCCAGCACGGCCGTGTTGATGTAATTGACCCGGCTGACGATTTCACGCGTCTCGACGCTGTTGGCGGCGATGGCCACCGTCAGACTTTCCCATTTGCGGCGGCTCCACGCCTCAGCGCCCAGCGCCTTGATGGTGTCGAGGCCATTCATGGTTTCAAACAGATGCGCCGTGCGCTGCCCGCTTTCCTGCATCGAAGCGGCCACGTGGCGCGCCAGCGCCGCACGCGAGGCGAAGGCGACGAGCAGCAGGATCGGGATGGCGGCCAGGGGTACCAGCACCAGCCAGCCGCCGACAAAAGCGATGACCAGCAGGAACAGCAGCAGGAAGGGCAAATCACCGAGGGTGGTCAGGGTGGTCGAGGCAAAGAATTCGCGCACGGATTCAAAGTCGCGCACGGTATTGGCCAGGGCCCCGCCCGAGGCGGGCCGGCTGGCCGCGCGCAGACGCAAGCACTGGGCGAAGATGTTCGACGACAGCGCCACGTCCATGCGCCGCGATGCCGTTTCCACCAGTTCGCCGCGCAGCAAGCGCATGGCCAATTCAAAACCTGTCAGTCCCACCACGGCGATCGTCAGCACCCACAGGCTGGACGTGGCGTTGTTGGGGATCACGCGGTCGTACACTGCCATCGCATAGAACGGCACCAGCGCGCTGATGACGTTCAAGACCAGCGTGCCCAGCAAGGCCCAGCGAAAGACCCAACGGTTGCGGTTGAAGACGTCCCAGAACCATCGGCCCGCCGCCGGCATGCTGTAGAGCAAGCTGCGCTGGTCGAAAAACATCACGGGCCGCACGGCCACCCAGCGCCCGGCGGGAACTTCCTGCGCCAGCATGGCCGCGTCCAGCCAGGAGGTACCGGCGATGCCCGGCACATGGCATTCATATTTATCATCGGCAATGCTCAGCACCACCAGCGCCTGGCCCTCGCCGTTGACCAGCAAGGCCGGCATTTCCGTGGCGCGGCGCGGCTTATCCATCGGCAGCGGCGTGCCGGCCAGGTTGGCATGGCTGAGCGCCTGGTCGAGAAAATCAGCGGCGGCCGGGTCGCCATGCGCTGCCACGCTGGCGCGCAAGCGCTCGGCTTGCACGCCGGTGTCAAGAAAGCGGGCCAGGAAGACGATGGCGTCGGCAAGCGTCTCGGCGCAGGCGGTGGATGGGGAAGCGTCGACGGCGGCGTGCGCGGCAGAAGGTAGCGTCATGATGAGCTCAAATCCGATCTCAGGCAGTTGCAATGAACAGTGAGGAACTATTGTCAAGGTCGCGCAGTAGTGGCTTGCAGAAACATTGTGCCATAGTAATAACAGCTATTCAGAATGATGTTGTGAAAAAATAAAACTGCGGTGCGTCGTGACCGACGCACCGCAGCAGAAACTACCAAGTCAATACCGCTGCTGCCGATTTATGCCGCGCCAGCCCTGCGGCGGCGCGCCATGAAGCCCAGCAAGCCCAGGCCTGCGACCAGCATGGCCCACGTTTGCGCTTCCGGCACCGGCGACACGCTGAGCAGGGTTTGCGAGGCAGGATTGACGCTGCTCAGGCTAGTGTAGTTGTACAGGTTCTGGATGGCGCCATTGCCCTTCGCCACGCCCAGCATGCTGTTCGCCTGGCTGACGACGGCATTATTCAGGTTCTTGAAACGCAGGTCGCCCGTCAGCAGGTTCGTGTTGTCGTTATTCAATTCCCACAAGGCCAGCTGGAAGGCGGCGGCGCTGTTGGCGCTGGTGGACACATTCGCAATGGACGAGGCGTAATAGCCCTCGTACAGGCGCTTGACGGAATCGCTGGCGGTAAAGGCGCTGCTGCTGTAACTATTCGCGCTGTTGCTCACGGCCACATGGGGATCGAGGCAAAAAGCCAGGAAGGTGTTGCTGTCGTACTTGACTTCCCACAAAGTAGGCGAGATGGCGTTGCCGGAGCCAAAGGCACCGCCGCTGGCGGTAAACAGGCTGACGCTGTGCGAGTCGATGACTTGCAGGTTGGACGCTGCCAGGGCGCTGCCGCTGGCGAGGGCGAAGACAGCCGCTGCGATGCTGCCGCGGACGATCAGGTGCATGGATTTTTTCATTGCGTATTCTCTTTAAAGTGATTGGAGAGCGCCGGCGCCGCCTGCGGACAGGGGCGCCGGAACATATCAGCCAGGCGGGTATGGCCTGGTAAAACAGGACATCAGGCAGCCATTTCCTGGGGCTGTGCATTGGCATGTGCCATGGCGCGGCGCAAGACTTCGGCCATTTCGCACTGGGCCTGGGCTTCGGCAGCGGGAGCCACCGGGGCTGCAGCCACCGTGGCGACGGTCGCATCCTGGCCCAGCGCCGTGTCGAGTGCATGGTCGTCGCGCAGCAGGTCGGCCATGCTCGGCAAGGTGATGCCGGCCTTGGCCGCATCCTTGGCGTCGACGTTGAAATACACGTCCGTCATGTCTACCGTCTTGCCATCGGCCAGGGTGGCGCTGCTGCGCTCCAGGTGCAGGTTGTCGTTGGCGTCGAGGAAAGGCAGTTCCGTGTAGGAAACCGTCAGGCTGGCCACGCCCGCGTCATGCAGCGACATCAGCTCGCCATCGTCCGTGACGCCATTGCTGTTGGCGTCGCGCCAGATGCGCAATTCGGCAAACTTGTCATCGTGCAAGTCGACCACGCCGTCACCGTTCGAGTCATAGCTGGACAGCTTGGCAAAGCCCGTGCCCTTCTCGCTGCCGCCGAACAATTCGGAGATATTGTCGATCTTGCCATTGCCATTGCTGTCGATGGCCAGCAAGCCGTCATGGGCCGAGACCCAGCCCGACTGGATGGCGCTGCCCGTGCCCAGCAAGTCGAAACTGCCGTGGAAATCGGCGCGGGCGATCGTGTGCACGCCGTCACCGTTCAGATCGATGACGATAGGCGTGATGGCGGCATCCCAGCGCATGTCGTTCTGGCCCGAAGCCAGCTTCAAGATGTCCGTGTAGATCACGTTGGCATAGGAACCATTGCTGTTGACGTCCGAATCGATGTTGTCATTGCTGCCCACGTTCTTGGCGCCCCACTTCCAGCTGTTCATGGCATAACCAGCATGCATCACGTTGCTCTTGTCGAACTTCAGCGAATAGCTGCCCGGATCGAGGTTGCTGAACAGATAGTTGCCACTGGCATTCGTGTACGTGGTGGCCAGCAAGGCACCGCTGCCGGAATACAACTGCACTTTGATGTTGGCGATGCCGGCCTCGTTGGCATCCTGTATGCCGTCATGGTCGGCGTCGCGCCATACCTTGTCGCCCAGGCTGGCTTTGCGATAGATGCCCGCATCCCAGCTCATGTCGTTCTGGTCGGCAGCCAGGTTGATCAAGCCGGAACGCCCCGTGCTCGTATCGACGTCGGAATCGGCCGTGTCGCTGCCCACATTTGCCTTGGTGTAGTAGAAACCCGATGGACGGACGACTTCCACCTTGTAGCCGCCGGCGACCAGCTTGTCGAACAGATAATTGCCACTGGCATTCGTCGTTGTCGTGGCGATGATTTGGTTGCTGGCATTGAGCAGATTGACTTTCACGCCCGCCACGCCCAGTTCGCCCGCATCTTGCACGCCGTTGTAGTTATTGTCTTCCCACACGCGGTCGCCGATGCTGCCGGTGACAGGCGCGCATTTGACCAGGCCGGCATCCCATTCCAGCTGGACATCGCCCGATTTCAGCCCGATCCAGGTAGTAGTGAGGCCGGTGGCCGGATTGACATCCGAATCGGTGGCATAGCCGCCCACGTCCGCCTTGGTGAAGGTATAGCCGGCCGGTGGCTCAAAACCCAGGAAGTAGCGGCCAGGCACCAAGTTGCTGAACAGGTAGTTGCCGCTGGCATCCGTGGTGGCGCTGGCGACCACGACACCCGATTCGTTGAACAGGTTGACTTTCACGCCACCGACACCCGCTTCGCCCGCATCCTGCGTGCCATTACCGTTGGCGTCAAACCACACGCGGTCGCCAATGGCAGCCGTTTTGTACAAGCCCGCATCCAGGTCCTTGTAGTTTTGGCCGGCGGCAACCGTCACCAGGCCGCTCTGGCCTGCGGCATTGATGTCGCTGTCGAGCGCGTCATTGCCGCCCGCATCCTTGACCGTGGTCAGATAACCTGGCGGCGCGACGACGGCGACGGAATACGTGCCGGCATCGACGCTGAAATTATAATAGCCGGTGGCATCCGTGACGGTCGAGCCGATCACGCTGCCGGCTGCATTTTTCAGCTGCACCGTGACGCCGCTGATACCGGCCTCGCCCGTATCCTGCACGCCGTTCAAGTTGGCATCATGCCAGACGCGGTCGCCCAAGGAGGCCGGCAGGGCCACGATGCCCGCATCCAGGCTATGGTTGCTGTCGCCGGAAGCAAGCAGTACTTGCGCCGTCTTGCCATCGATGGCGCTGGCATCGGAATCGCGCTGGTCGTCGCCGCCCTGGTCCTGGCCCGTGAAGGCATAACCGGCAGGCAGGCTGGTCTTGTCAAACTGCACGCTGTAGGCGCCCGGCTTCAGATTCGTGAACAAATAGTTGCCATTCGCATCCGTGACGAGCGGGCTGCCGACGACATTGCCCGACGCATCGAGCAAAGTCACTTTCACGCCGGCCACGCCTGCTTCGCCCGCATCTTGCAAGCCGTTCTTGTTGGCATCGAACCATACGCGATCACCGAGTTCGGCGGCGCGGTACAGGCCAGCGTCCAGGCTCAAGTTGGTCTGGCCCGGCGCCAGGGTGACAGGCGCCATGTTGCCGGCCGCATCGATATTGCTGTCCTTGGCCGTGTCGCCGCCCTGGTTGGCAGCTGTTGCCGTGTAGCCATTCGGCGTGACAACGGTGACGGAATACGTGCCTGGATTGACGTCGAAATGGTAGCCGCCGTTGGCGTCGGTGGTGGTCGATGCCACTACCGCACCCGCGCCATCTTTCAATTGCACCACGACATTGGCAATGCCCGCTTCGCCCGCATCCTGCACGCCATTGGCGTTCTTGTCTTCCCAGACGAAATCGCCCAGGTGGGCCATCGGCACCTTGAAAGTCAAGTAATGGGGCGCCAGGCTCAGGTCTTGCGCATTGCAGCCTTCCGTGCCGCCATCGTCGCGCACCTTGAAGCCCAGATCGAAGTCGCCGGCAACCGTCTGGCTTGGCACGAAGACCAGGTGGCCCGCGCGGATATCATCGATGGAGATCTCCGTGCCCACCGCGACGGCCACGCCATTGAGCAAGACTTGCCCGGCCGTGGTGGTATTGGTGATGACGACGGACTTGAAGCCGTTGTTCTCGACGTCGTCGTGGAAGCCGAAATCGCTTTCGCTCAGCACGACGCTGGCGCCGTCGACCAGGGTGAAGGTCTTGTCAGCCGCATCCGGGGCGTCATTGACGGGATCGATGATGACTTGCAGGCTCAGCTGGACGATATCGCCATTGCCCTTGTCGATCGTTACCTGGATGGTCGAGAAGCTGCCATTGTAGTTGGCAGCCCAATCGCCGGGACGCACGTACACGGTGTCCGCGTCGAGCATGCCGAACAAGGGGGTGTTGCTGGTCGATTCAGTATCGTCAGGCAACAAAACCGTGAAATTCTTGATGTTCAGTTCGCCTTGCACCGAATAGCCGGCTTGCACCAGCAAATCGCGGATGTCGAAATTCTTGTTAATGTCTTCACAAACGTGAACCGTCGTCGACAGATTGTAAGTAGTCATGCGGCCTCCTGGCGATACGCATCAGTGGCGGCAGGAGTGGAAACGTGGGGGGCCAGGGCGCAAACAGCCTGACCGCGCAAAGCGGCAAATGTATACATGGGTGGGCTTCCAAGAAAGAGACTTGTTTAAAAAATGAAGCCGGCAGCATCTTGTATACGATTTCAAGGGACACAGGAGCCAAACGACGCAACCACACAGCAGGGGTGCGATTGTCTTTCTGATATTTAAGTTAGCGCAATTATATCGTCGATATTTGCAAAAGCAAATTGTTTTCCACTAATAATAATGAGATCAGTGTAATTTTGATGTTTTTTTGATACCTTCACTATTCGACGAAAATTGTATGCCCCTACTCTGGCATGGCCACAATCGCCTACAATCTCGGGATGAATCAACTTACCCTCGTCCTGCCCTTCGCCTTGCCCACTGCAGAACTGGCTGCCGACCTGCTCAAGGTCTTGCAGGCGCCCGCCCTGGCGGCCCTGTTGTCGCGCACTTCCAATTGTAATTTGGAAACTTTTGACAATACCAACCGCCTGCTGCCGCACGAAGCGTGGCTGGCGCACGCGCTGGGCCTGGCGTTCGCGCCCAACGGCGAGGCGACGCAGGCGGCCTTTGCGGCCCGGGCCATGCGCGGCTACGGCTTGACGCCGGAATCGGGCGCGCGCTATTTCCTGCTGCATCCGGCCCACCTGGCCATCGCCCGCAGCCATATCAGCCTGGAAGACTTGCGCCAGCTCAAGTTGAGCGAGGCCGATGGCCGCGCCCTGTTTGACATTGCGGCCCCCTATTTCGACGAGATCGGCCAGCCCCTGGCGTATGGCGACGCGGGCACCTGGTTCATGCGCGCCGACGCCTGGAGCGACTTGCAGTGCGCCACGCCGGACGGCGCCACCACGCAAGACCTGTCCGTCTGGATGCCGGAAGGCGAGCACGCGCGCGCCGCGCGCCGCCTGCAGAACGAAGTGCAGATGCTGTGGCATGAACATCCCGTCAACGCGGCGCGCGAAGAACAGGGCTTGAAAGCCATCAACTCCTTCTGGATCTGGGGCGGGAGCCTGGCCACGGCGGAATCTGCACCGGCACCTGCGCGCTGCGCCGCCAGCCTGCATACCAAGGACGCGCCCGGCTGGCTGGCGGCGCTGGCGGAACCATCACGGCGCCATGCCAGTCCAAGCAGTGTGCTGGCAGACCAATCCGACGCGATCGTCGTACTGGGCGGCCTGGTCGAAGCGGCGCAGGCCCAGGAATGGGGCATGTGGCTGCAACAGTTGCAGGCACTGGAAGCAGACTGGTTCGTGCCCCTGCTGGCGGCCCTGAAAGATGGCCGCCTGGGCCAGTTGCGCCTGGTACTGAGCCACCGCGACGCCTGGCTAGCTTGCAGCACCAGCAAGCATGCGCAGCGCAAATTCTGGCGCGCAATTACCCTGAACAAGTTGAAAGCATCATGACCCGTACCCGCATCGCCACCCGTCCCTGCCCTTACCGCGAATCCGAACTGCTGCGCCAGGGCGGCATCCACCCCGTGCTGGCCCGGCTGTACGCCTCGCGCGGCCTGTCCGATGCGAAGGAACTGTCGAGCGAACTGGCGGCCCTGATGCCGCCGTCCGGCTTGCTGCACATCGGCGCGGCCGGCGTCTTCCTGGCCGACGCGATTGCCGCCAAGAAACGCATGGTCATCGTGGCCGACTACGATTGCGATGGCGCTACCGCCTGCGCCGTCGCCATTCGCGGCTTGCGCGCCATGGGCGCCGACGTCGATTTCATCGTGCCCAACCGTTTTGAGTACGGCTACGGCCTGACGCCGGAAATCGTCGAACTGACGGCCCGCGAAAAGTCGCCCGACATCATCATCACCGTCGACAACGGTATCGCCAGCATTGACGGCGTGGCCGAGGCGAACCGGCGCGGCATCCAGGTGGTCGTCACCGATCACCATTTGCCGGCCGACACCCTGCCCGACGCGGCTGTCATCGTCAATCCGAACCAGCCCGCCTGCGGTTTTCCCAGCAAACACCTGGCCGGCGTGGGCGTGGTGTTTTACGTCTTGCTGGCCTTGCGCGCGGAGCTGCGCCAACGCGGCATCTTCGATGCGCAAACGCAGCCCAAGCTCGACAACCTGCTCGACCTGGTGGCGCTGGGCACGGTGGCTGACGTGGTGCGCCTCGATACGAACAACCGCATCCTCGTCGCGCAAGGTTTGAAACGCATGCGCAAGGGCAATATGCACGCGGGCGTGGCCGCCCTGTTCCGCGTGGCGGGCCGCGAAGCGCGTAGCGCCACGCCGTTCGACCTGGGTTTTGCCCTGGGGCCGCGCCTGAATGCGGCCGGCCGCCTGCAAGACATGTCGCTGGGCATCGAATGCCTGATCACGGACGACGAAGGCCGCGCCTGGGCGCTGGCGCAGCAATTGAACGACATTAATCTGAAGCGCCGTGAAATCGAAGCGGAAATGCAGGATACGGCCCTGCTGCACCTCGATGATTTCGAGCCGGCCAACAGCAGCACCATCAGCGTCTTCGATGCATCCTGGCACCAGGGCGTGATCGGCATCGTCGCCTCGCGTCTGAAAGAAAAATTTTACCGCCCGACCATCACGTTCGCGCCGGGCGCTGATGGCTGGATCAAGGGTTCGGGCCGCTCAATTCCCGGCTTCCACTTGCGCGACGCGCTCGACCTCGTATCGAAACGGGCGCCCAGCCTGATCGACAAGTTCGGCGGCCACGCCATGGCGGCGGGTTTGACCATCCGCGCAGACGCCTTCGACGCGTTTTCCAAGGCCTTCGAAGCCGTGGGCCAGGCCTGGCTCAGCCAGCAGCAATTGGAACGGGTCGTGGAAACGGACGGCCCGCTGGAAGACGCCTACTACACGACAGCCTTCATCGAGCTGATGGATGGCCAGGTGTGGGGCCAGGGCTTCTCCCCACCCGTCTTCTGCGACGAGTTCCGCGTCGTCAGCCAGCGCATCCTGAAAGAGCGCCATCTGAAGCTGCTGCTGGAAAAGAACGGCGTGCGCTTCGACGCCATCTGGTTCGGCCACACGGACGCCTTGGGCGAACGCACGCGCGTGGCCTTCCGCCTCGATGCGAATGAATACAATGGCACGACCAAGGTGCAACTCATGGTAGAGCACGCCGAGCCTGCGTAGTGTCACCTGACACAAGCTACTACGCGTCGGTATAGGCGGCCTGCGATGCTCACCGTACTAAAGTACGGCTGCGCTTCTCGACCACCTCTTCCTTCCGCTCGCTACGGTACTGTCAGGTGTTGCGACGTTTGTGGTTTTATTGCTGTGTCTCATGCTTACGTGGAACAATATCGCATCAAACCACAGCGGCAGCTGGAACCAACCAACACACCATTTAAAAACAGCACCATGTTGACCGGCCTGAACCACCTCACCCTGTCCGTGCGCGACCTGGCGCGCAGTATCGTCTTTTACCGCGACACTTTGGGCCTGCGCCTGCATGCGCGCTGGGACAGGGGTGCGTATCTGTCGGCCGGGGATTTGTGGCTGTGCCTGTCGCTGGATACCGGGGCGACCAACGGCACGAGCGGCACCTACACGCACTATGCCTTCTCCATCTCGCAGGAAGACTTCTCCGCCTTTGCCGCCCGCCTGCGCGCCGCCGGCGTGGTGGAATGGCAACAAAACCGCAGCGCCGGTGATTCCCTGTATTTTCTCGATCCGGACGGCCACCAACTGGAAGCCCATGCGGGTGGCCTGGCGCAACGGCTGGCGGCCTGCCGGACGGTGCCCTATGCCGACATGCAATTCTTTGACTAAGGGGCGTGGGCACACACATTGGGAAGAGGATAGCAATATCTCCAAAAAAGGAGTAATATTAATCCATAAAAGGAGACCATTATGAATCTTGCCTATGCCTACCCCAAGAGCCGCTTCGAGCCGGCGGTACTTGTCGACCTGAACGCCAAAGCCGAGCGCGAGCGATTGTCGCAGGCGGCACTGAAGGGGTTTTTCAAGCTGGCCGCCGCCTGGAAGTTGCGCGACGACGATGCGCGCGAATTGCTGGGCGGCCTGTCCAGCAGCGCCTACTACGAGTGGAAAAAGCACCCGGACCGCGTGCTGGAAGTGGACCGCATCACACGCATTTCCTATCTGCTGGGCATCTACAAGGCCTTGCACATTTTGTACGGCGACAAACTGGCCGACGAATGGGTGAGCTTGCCCAACAAAAATCCCGTGTTTGGCGGACGCACGCCTCTGTCGCAGATGCTGGCCGGCGGCTTGCTGGCCATGCAGACGGTGCGCAAGCTGCTCGATGCACGCCGCGGAGGGCTGTAATCTTGCCTGCCATCGCCAATGACCACCTGCCGCCGCTGGCCGCCTTGCGCCAGATCGACACTTGCCGCCTGATTCCTTCACGCTTCGCCGACATGGAAGACTCCGTGCTGGCGCCCCTGGCCGAAGATGACGATCACCTGCGCGAGCTGTTTGAACTCGATAACGCGACGAATGCGCGCCTGGTGGCCGAGTATGGCGGCGCGCCAGGCATTGGCGTGGACGAGCTGGTTTTTGGCGTGCCGCACTTTCGCATCATCAACGCCGCCTACACTTACGCCCGGCCGGAAGGTGCGCGCTTCAACGATGGCGAACGGGGTGCCTGGTATTGCGCCTTCGACATGAAAACGGCGCTGGCCGAGATCATTTTCCACAAGACCGTGGAATACCAGGAAATCGATTATTTCGACGACAGCGTCAGCTACCAATCGCTGCTGGCCGATTTTTCCGCCAGCTTCCACGACCTGCGCGGCCAGGAACGCTACCAGGCTTGCCTCGATCCGGCCAGCTACATCGCCTCGCAAGACCTGGCCGCCATCCTGCTCGAAGCCGGTTCCATGGGCGTCATCTTCCCCAGCGTCCGGCACGCCAGCGGCACCAACCTGGCCTGCTTCCGCCCTGCCCTGGTGGGGAATGTTCGCAAAGGCGCCGCCTATCGGTTAACATGGCGGGGTACGCCGACGCCGCACGTGGAAGCCTTGCCAGGCAAATAAAGCGCGCGCAATGGCACCCGACTCACCGCAACTTGATATTTCGCATGCAAACCAATCCTGAAAAAGACACCGAACTGCGCCTCAAAGTGAACAGCGAAACGGCACGCCTGGCCTGGAGCGAACTGGAAAAGCACTTCGCCCAGGGCAATGTCGTCTGGGTCGCCAATGAACTCGATCTGGTCGAAGTGGCCGTGCGCATCTCGCACGACGACAAAACCACCATCACGCAATGGATGGCCGATGGCAAAGTGGCCAAGGTGTCGGACCAACAGGCGCTGGACTGGCAAGCCGCCGACGCGGCCCTGTGGGCTGTCGTCGTCAGCCCGTTTATTTTGGTGCAGCAGGACAAACCCACCAAACACTGATGCCTACAGGCTGCGCTCGAAGCAAGGAAAATGTGCAGCCAAGTAAATTTGGCACTTAATTTAGCTATCCGATGCTATCATCGGTCTGCCTACTTATGGAGGGCAGTATGAACTTTCTGAACATTCAACCAATTAGCTACTTGAAGACGAACACCAGCGACGTGGTCAAACAGGTGCTGGAAACGCATGACCCAGTCGCCATCACTGTAAACGGCAGAGTTCAGGCAGTTGTTCAAGACGCTGTTAGCTATCAAAAGACTCAAGATCAACTTGCCATGCTCCGCATCCTTGCTCTTGGCCGTAAGCAGATTGAGGAAGGCAAAGTAATTGATCATGATGACGTTGTGGCTCTTCTGGAAGCTGAAGACGACGAAAACTGATTCAGCACATGAAAATCATTTGGACTCAATACGCCCTAAACGATTTGCAAGACATTCGCTCCTATCTGAAGCAGAACGAATCCCTTACTTTTGCCAAGAAGGTGACTCAGGAGATTGTGGCTGAAGTCAATTCCCTCAAAGACTGGAACAATAAAGGCGCCTTTGTGCCTGAACTTGAAGACCTTCATTTGACCACCCACCGTCAACTGTTGGCCGGTCAGAATCGCATCATTATCGAGCACGGACATAACGCTATCATTTATGTTCATATGATTGCCCATACCAGCCGTGACCTGGAAGCACTGATTCGCCGTCGATTGCTCCATTCGTAATTATTGGCAAGACGTTCTCTGGGCACGTTTTGCATTTTTACCCAATGCATTGCCCCCGCTAGATTGCGCAATGCAGAGGATTTGACAATGCGCAGCAAGCGCATTGTCAGCTCGCGTCAGTGCCCGCCACCCAGGTAAGCCGCTATCACCTTCGGATCGTTCTTTAAACTCTCGGCCGGGCCGTGCACGGAAATACTGCCGTTTTCCAGCACGTAACCGTAATCGGCCACGTTCAGGGCGGCGGCGGCGAATTGCTCCACCAGCAGCATGGTCACGCCTTCGGCCTTCAGGCGCGTGATGATGCGGAAGACTTCCTCCACCAGAATGGGCGCCAGGCCCATCGACGGCTCGTCCAGCAGGATTACTTCCGGGTTCAGCATCACGGCGCGGGCCATGGCCAGCATTTGCTGCTCGCCGCCCGAGAGCGTGCCGGCCAGCTGGTCGCGCCGCTCCTTCAGGCGGGGAAACAGCTCCAGGGCCTTGTCCAGGTCGCCCTTGATATCGCCTTTCGGACGCGCCCGCGTAAAGCGGGGAAAAGCGCCCAGCAGCAGGTTGTCCGTCACCGACATCGAGGCGAACACGCGCCGTCCTTCCGGCGAATGGGCCAGGCCGGCGCGCGCGATGCGGTGCGAGTCGAGCCCCGTGACATCCTTGCCGCCCAGGGTGACGGTGCCCGATTTCGGTTTCAGCATGCCGGAAATGGCGCGCATGGTGGTGGTCTTGCCGGCGCCGTTCGAGCCGATCAGGGTCACCAGCTTGCCCTTCGGGACATCGAGCGAAATGCCGTGCAAGACTTCGACTTTGCCGTAGGCGGCGTGCAGATTATGAATCGTCAGCATGGTCTTCCTCTCAGTGCGCCGCTGGCGCCAGGGTGTCGGCGCTGCCGCCCAAATAGGCTTCGATCACTTTCGGATCGCTCTGGACAAGCGCGGGTGCGCCTTCGGCGATCTTCTGGCCAAAGTCCAGCACCGTCACCACGTCCGACAGGGCCATCACCACATCCATGTGGTGCTCGATCAGGATGATGGTGATGCCGTGCTCGCGGATCTTGCGGATGATGGCCATCAACTCCTTGATGTCGGGCGCCGTCAGGCCCGCCGCCGGTTCATCGAGCAGCAGCAGGCGGGGATTGAGGCCCAGCGCGCGGCCGATTTCCAGCAGCCGCTGCTTGCCATACGGCAGATTGCGCGCCTCTTCGTTTGCCAGGTCGGCCAGGCCCACGAACTCGAGGATGCTGGCGGCCCGCTCGCGCGCCGCCTTCTCTTCGCGCTTGTAGCGCGGCGTGTGCAGCATCACGTCCAGCACATTCGATTTGAAGGTGTTGTGCAAACCCACCAGCACGTTTTCCGTGGCCGTCATCTCGCCGAACAGCTGCACGTTCTGGAAGGTGCGCGCCACGCCGCCCAGGGCGATTTCGGACGGCGTGCGGCCGGAGATCACCGCGCCGGCAAATTCCACCTTGCCCGCCGTCGGCTTGTAGATCCCCGTCAACACATTCATCATCGTGCTCTTGCCCGAGCCGTTCGGCCCGATCAAGCCGTGCACCGAGCCTTGCGTGACGCTCAGGTCTACCTGGTTCAGCGCTTTCAAGCCGCCGAACTGCATCAGCGCCTGGTCCACGCGCAGCAGCGTTTCGCCACGCTGGCCGCCCTGAGCGTGCTCGAACGGCGCCACGCCATGCGAGGCGACGGCCTGCACATGGCGCCGTCCCTTGCCGATAAAGCTCATCAGGAAGCCGACGATGCCGTCCTGCAGGTAATACACGACAAATAAAGTCATCAGACCGAAGATGGTCAAACGCCAGTCAACCATGTTTTCCAGTTTGTAGGAAAATGCAGCCAGGCCGATGGTGGCGACCAGGGGCACGAGCACGCCGCGCACGGTGGAACGCTTCTTGGCCAGCATGAAGGCGGAGCCGATCACGCCCAGCACGGCGGCGCTGACGGCGATCTTGCGGAACAACTCGATGTCGGCCAGCAAACTGGGCAGCATGACGACGATCAGCGCGCCGATCAAAGCGCCCGAACGCGTCTTGCGTCCGCCCATGATGACGGCCAGCAGGAACAAAATCGTCAGCTCGAAGTTGTAGGTATTGGGCGAGATATATTCCTCCGAATACGCGTACAGGCTGCCGGCCAGGCCCGCAAAACCGGCGCTGATGACAAACGCATACACTTTATAGCGGTACACGGACACGCCCATGCAATCCGAGGCGATCGGGCTGTCGCGCAAGGCTTCAAACGCCCGCCCCAGGTTCGACTTTAAAATGCGATGCACCACCACCAGCGAGACCACCATCAGCGCGGCGACCATGTAGTAGTACTCCACTTCGCTCAATTTGTGGCCGAACAGGACGGGCTTGTGAATCTTGATGCCCATCGGGCCTTCCGTCAGGAAGCTCATTTCATTGATCAGGATTTGCACGATGGTGCCGAAAGCCAGGGTCACCATGGCCAGGTAGGGCCCCGTCACGCGCAGGGCCGGCAAGGCCAGGATGGCGCCAAACACCGCCGCACCCACGATACTGGCGGGGATGGCCAACCAGAACGACAAGCCCAGCTTGAACACCAGCACGCCCGTGACGTACGAGCCGATGCCGAACAGGCCCGCGTGGCCCAGCGACACCTGCCCCGTGTAGCCGACGACGATATCGAGGCCGAACAGCAGGATGGCGTAAATCAGAATGGTCTCGGCCAGGTGGATGTAGTAGGGGTTCGGAATGACGATGGGGAACAGCGCGAGCGCGGCCAGGCCCGCCGCGCTCAGCGCCAGCATGGTGATTTTCTTGTTCATGTAATCCTCAGACTTTCTTGATCGCGGCTTTGCCGAACAGGCCGGACGGCTTGATGGCCAGCACCAGCAGCAGCAACAGCAGGCCAGGCACTTCCTTGTAGCCGGTGGAAATGTAATAGCCGGTGGTCGTCTCGGCGATGCCCAGTATCAGCCCGCCGACGATGGCGCCCATGCCCGACGTCAGGCCGCCGATGATGGCCACGGCAAACGCTTTCAAGCCCAGCGAGGCGCCCATGGTGGCCCCCGTCAAGGTCAACGGCGCCACCAGCACGCCCGCAAAGGCGGCCGTGGCCGACGACAGCGCGTAGGAAAAGGTGATGACCATGCCCGTGTTGATGCCCATCAGACCGGCCGCGTCGCGGTCGTTGGCTGTTGCCACCACTGCCTTGCCGTAGATCGATTTGCGGTTGAACACTTCGACGGCCAGCATGATGGCCAGCGCGCCGACGATGACGGCTACCTGCATCTGCTGCACATTGGCGCCAAACACCTGGAACGGCGCGGCCGACAGCGGCGACGGGAACATCAGGTCATCCTTGCCCCAGATATTTTCCGCCACGTTCTTGAAAATGATGGCCAGCGCGATGGTCGACATGATCCAGCCGAATTCGGACTTGATCTTGATGGCGGGCCGCACGCCTATCCATTCGACGAACACGCCCTGCAAGGCGCCGAAGACGATGACGATGGGGACCATCAGCAAATAGCTCATGTACGGGCCGCCATGGATGGTGCCCACCAGGGAGAGGCCCACGAGCGCGCCCAGCATCAGGGATTCGCCCTGGCCGAAATTGAGGGTGCCGGAAGTGGCAAAGGTCAGCTGGTAGCCGAAGGCGATGACGGCGTAAATCATGCCCAGCGCTACGCCGCTGAAGACAAGCTGCAGGAAGATTTCCATGGTATTCCCCGGAAGACGAACGATGAAAAAATGGCCAGTCCTGATTCCTCAAGGCTGGCCATTTCGCGGCTAGTTGAAATTAGCCGGACTTATTTGGCAAGGACGACTTTGCCGTCCTTGACTTCGCCAAACACGGTTAGCTCGGCCGTGATCGCTTCATGGTTGGTCTTGCTGAACGGTTTGTTGTAGGTGGTGACGGCCCCCTCCACTTTTTCATTCAGGCTTTCCAGCGCAGCGCGCACTTTCGGCCCGTCCGTACCGCCGGCCTGCTTGAATGCGGCGGCCAGCAGGTAGATGGAATCGTAACCTTGCGCGGCCGAGACGGCCGATGGCATGCGGCCGCCCGATGGCTTGTAGGCGGCCACATAGGCGTCGATGAAGGCCTTGCGTTTCGGCGTGCTGGCATCCTGGATGAAGGTTTGCGGCATGCGCGTGCCATTGCCGTTCTTGCCCGCGTTGTCGATGAAGTTACCCATGGCCAGGGTCCAGCTACCGATCAGCGGCACTTTCCAGCCCAGTTTTTCCATGCCGTTGGCGATTTGCGCCAGTTCCGGGCCGATGCCGTAGGTCAGCACCACTTCCGCACCCGCCTGCTTGGCTTTCAACAACTGGGCCGTCATGTCGACGTCCTTGATGTTGTATTTTTCAACGACAACGGGCTTGATGCCCTTCTTGTCCAGCGCCTTTTCCAGGTCTTCGCGGCCCAGCTGGCCATAGTTGGTGGAGTCGGCCAGAATCGCCACTTTCTTGAACTTGCGGTTCTCGATCGCCTCATGCACGATCATGCCGGACTGGATGGTGTCATTGGCGGCATTGCGGAAGATGTAGTTTTCCGGCTGGTCGGCGAATTGCTTGGTGACGATGGAGCCCGTCGCCACATTGTTCATGACGGGAATTTTCGCTTCCTGGTAAAAGCGCTGGGAAGCCAGGGCGACGCCCGTGTTGATGTAGCCGACGGTGGCGGCGACCTTTTCCTTATTGATGAGTTCTTGGGCGATCTGCACACCGCGTTCGTTCTTCGCTTCGTCATCGCGCTCGATCAGCAGCAAGGAACGGCCCAGTACGCCACCCTTGGCATTGATTTCTGCGACGGCCAGCTTGACGCCATCGCGCATCGACACGCCCATCGGCGCGGAACCGCCCGTGAACGGACCGGACACGCCGATCTTGATGGGGTCGGCTGCGACTGCCGCCTGCGAGAAACCCAAAACCAAACTTGCCACGAGCAATTTCTGTTTCAAATTCATTGTCATCTCCTCTGATACAACGTTTTTAATGCCACTTATTTTTATAGTCGTACGCTGGATAACCGCCCCATCGATAAATCATTGTAGGTGAGTAAACATGCACCAGCAACAACTACATATGACGCGTCGCAACATGCGGAAAAGACGCAGTTGCTGGCCAGATGTCAGTCTTTTGTAAGGAAAATATGAAGCAAATTGGCGCAGCGGTGCCATCGGACAACAATCCGTGGCAAAACACGACAGGCAAGCAGGCGAGCTCGGCGATTTACAAAGCCGCTGATCTGGCGCAATACCGCCACGGCTCAGCATGCTAAGGTCGGCCATGCCAGCGCGTGCGCGCCGGTCCAATCAGCCACTGCTACCGCATGGAGGCCATATGCAGCGCCCGTCGAACTCGTCCCTTTTTCCCTTGCTACTTGGCGCCATCGCCAGCCTGCTGCTGGGCGGTTGCGCTACCGACCTGGCGCCCGTGCGCACCTTCGCCGAACAGACGCAAAAAATGTCGGTCCACTTCGAACCCATGCTGGCGGGCGGCGTCCACAGCTGCATGGACAAGGCCATGCGCAAGCGTCTGATCCTGGCAGAACGTTTCGATGCGCAAGCCAGTGAACAGGCGGCGCGCGCCGATTGCGCCGCCATCGCGCAGGCCAGCGCATCGGTCGCCAGCCTGAACAACGTCCTGCTGCGCTATGCGCACACCCTGGCGGCGCTGGCCGATGCCAAGCTGCCTGACTACCAGGAAGAGCTTGGCGGACTCGGCGATGCGCTGGGCGGCCTGGCACAGCCGGGCGCCGGCGCGCCACTGCTCGATGCCGACAAGCTGGCCAAGGTCGTCAAATTGAGCGAACACCTGAGCCGCCTGGCCACGCAGCGCCTGCAGAAATCGGCCTTGCGCGAATTGCTCGACGAGCAGGAAGCCGTCGATATTGTCAGCAATGCGCTCAAGGAATATGCCCAGCGCAGCTACCGTGCCGGCTTGCAGGATGAATTGCGCGACCTGGACCTGCTGCGCGGCGCCGTCGACAAGGCCGCGCCGCGCGAACCGCTGGCCGCCAACTACATCCGCACACGTCTGCACCTGGAAGGCCGGCAATTGCAGGAAAGGGAAAAGATCGTCGCCGCGTACGTCGCCGCCGTCGATGCGCTGCAAGCCAGTGTGGCTGCGCTGCGGGCCAATCTCGACCGCCTGCAGGCGCCCGAACTGCAGCGGCAGCTGGCGCAGTTTGCACGCGACGTCGCCACGCTGCAGCGGCAAGCGGCGTTCTATGCCCCGGCCCGCTGGTAAATGACAGGCCCACCGGAGAATCCCATGGCCCCACTGACCGAACTGACGAAAGATCAAAGCTACGCCATCGCCGACAGCCTGGCGCAAGCGTCAAACCTGGTGCTGGAATTGCGCATCCGCGAACGCGAGGCGCTGGCGCCGGACGAGCGCGCGCTGCTGGAACAATATGAAAACCACCTGGACCAGATGGTAGCCCTGTTTCGCGCGTATGGCATTTACCTGACCGCCGAAGGCGCCGAGCAGGCGCGCGGCGATATCGAGGGCGCCATCGCCAAGGGCAAGCTGCAGCTCAAGCGCATCAGCGACATCAAGGCCGCCATAGCCGCAGCGGCCAGGCTGGTCGACCTGGGCGCAGCCATCTTGTCGCGCGACCCGTTCGCCATCGGCGAGGCGGCGGCCGGCTTGCGTGCCAAGCCGAAAACAGCAGACAAAGCTTAACAACGCCTAACAAAACCGTCGCGAGCGGAAGGGAGTTGCGACCGAGAAGCGCAACTGTACGAAGGTACAGTGAGCATCGCAGGTCGTCAATCGCGACGCGCAGTAGGTTTTGATAGGTGTACTAAGGTTCGGGCGGGCGGTGCCCCATCGCGTGCGTGGCCATTTTCAGGTACAGGTTCGCCTGCTCCTCGTTGTGCGCATAGCCCATGCGCCCCTCGGACAGGGCCACGGATTTCTGCTGCAGCGCTTCTGGGTAGCCGAGGTCGCAGGCAGCGTCCAGCCAGTAACGTGCCCTGGCCTCGTCGCTGTCCTGCAGCATGTTCGCCACGATGAACATGGCCGGCGCCACGTTGCGCCGGGCCGCCAGCTCCAGCCAGCGCAGCGCGGCGGCGCTGTCCTGCGGCCCGCCCATGCCGTTTTTCAGCATCAGGCCCAGGTAATGTGCGGCAGGACCGCTGCCCTGCCCCGCCGCCTGTTCGAACAGGGCGCGCGCCTGCGGCTGGGACGCTTCTCCTGCGCGCATCAAGGCCTTGGCCCGGGCCGTGACATCAGGTGCCGCCGATGCCAGGGGCGACGCAAAAGCAACTGCCAGCAGCCATGCCGCCAGCTTCATTTGGACAGGTCGAGCTGGTACAGCGCAAAGCCCTTGCCGGCGCCATCATCGGCCTTCAACTGCGTCACATTGGTGATGCCGGCCGCTTTCGCCAGGTCGATCACGTTCGGCGCAGAATGAAACACCACCGGGCCTTGCGTGGCGACCTTGGCGAAGGTCCAGCTGCGCGCGGAGCCGTTTTTCGCGCGCGTCAGGTGCTTCTGCTGCGTGACGTAGGCAATCAGCAGTTCGCGGTTGTTGTCGGGCGAGGCCACCACCGTCTTGCTGCCGTCGAGGCCAGGGAAATTGCCGCCGCCGCTGGCGCGGTAGTTATTTGTCGCGATGAGGAATTCCTGTGCCGCGGCCACCGGCTTGCCCTGGTAGGTAAGCGCCTTGATGCGCTGGCCCGGCGGCTGCGTGACGTCGATCTGGTAGCGTACGTCGGCACTGGTGATGGCGTCGAAGTTGTAACTAGGATGGGCCGTGTTGACCAGCTCTTGCGGCGCGGCCTTGTGCGGATCGATGGTGTTGAAACGCTGCGCCGACTGTTCCAGCCAGGCTTTCAGCTCCGCGCCATTCATCTTCACGCCGTACAGCGCATTCGGATACAAATACAGGTCGGCCGCATTATTCAGCGCCACATTGCCCGCCTTGACGTCCGTGTAATCGGACACTCCGGCCGAGCCGCTCTTGAACGGCGACGACATCGACAGCACGGGCAAATGCGCGTACTGCGGCAAGTTCGCCTTGACATACGTGGCCAGGTAGCCTGCCTGCGCCTGGTTCACCACCTCGATGGCGCTGACATCGCCCACGTCGGCGAAATACGTCGACATGCGGAAATCCGTGGCGCCGACCGGTGTCTGCACATAGGCGATAGTGGCAGCGTGCTCCTCGGCCACCAGCTTGGCAATGGCCGCATCGGGCGCGACATAACTCTTGTCCGCATTCTGGATGCCGCGCGCTTCCACCGTGGTGGCGCTCTTGTCGATGACCCACTGCTGGCCGTCGTGGCGCAGGCGCAAACCGATCACGCCCAGGTGCTTGCCCCACAGGTTGGCCATCACGGTAGGTACGCCATTGACCAGCCCTTTGACTTTGTCGACGCCGGGCAGGTTAAATTGCGGCACCGTACTGGTGGCGTTCGGGAACAGCTGGTGCGAGTGGCCGATCAGCATGGCGTCCACACCCGGCACTTGCGACAGGTAGTAATTGCCGTTTTCCATGGTCGGCGAGTACGGGCTGTCATCCAGGCCGCCGTGCGAGATCGCCACCACCAGCTCGGCGCCCTTGGCGCGCATCTCGGGGATGAATTTTTCCGCCGTCTCGCGCACGCCCTGCGTATAGACCCTGCCTTCGAGCCAGCGCTTGTCCCAAGCCATGATGGTGGGCGGCGCAAAGCTGATGATGCCCACCTTCACGGTGCTCGTCACCGGTTTGCCATCGGGGCCGGTCGCCGTGATTTGCTTGGCGATGATGTGATATGGCGCAAACAGGGGCTTGCCCGTCTTGACGCTGTAGACGTTGGCCAGCACTTGCGGGAATGCGGGGCCGGCGCAGCGGGGCTTGGCCGCATCGACGCTGTCGACATCGAAGCGGTTGCCCGTCACCTGGCTCAAGAACGCCAAGCCGTAGTTGAATTCATGGTTACCGATGCCGCCGCCATCGACCTTCAGCAAATTCATGGCCTTGTAGATGGCCAGGGTCTGCTCGCAGGCCAGCGGTTTGACGAGGGCCTGGTAGTCGGCCAACGCCGTGCCCTGGATGGTGTCACCGTTGTCGAGCAATAGGTTGTTCGGAAATTCGGCACGCGCCTGGGCGATCAGGGCCGCCGTGCGTTCCAGGCCGATCGAAGGCTCCGCCTGCAGCTTGTAGTAATCATAACTGAGCACATTCGCGTGCAAGTCCGTCGTCTCCAGCAGGGCCAGGGTGGCGCTGCTGCCGGCCGGCGCGGCCGATGGCGCCCGGGCAGGCCCGGTGGCGGCGGGCGGCAAGGCGCCGCAGCCGGCCAGCAGCAACGGTAACAGGGCAAGACGGGGGAGTTGAAGCATGATGTATTCCTGTGGAAAGACAATATCGCCAGCATCATACGCAGCACGGCAGCCATCTTCAAGGCAAAAATATTGTCGTAAATACAGCAAAATCGTCATTTTATTGCCCTGTGCAACAGCAATTGCGCCGCAGCGGCAGCGGAAACGCGCCGCGCTCGCGTATAATCCAAGGTTTGATTTCACCATAGAAGACCAGAACATTATGGAAGCCGAACGCATCAATATCATCTCCGCCCTGCTCAACGACCTGACGGTCCGTGAAGCCGAACTTCGGAGGTATCTTTGACTTCACTGTCAAGTCGGAGAAACTAGAGCAAGTCAACGAAGAACTGGAAGATCCGACCGTCTGGAACGATCCCAAGCGCGCCCAGGACCTCGGTAAAGAGAAGAAGGCGCTGGAAGCCATCGTCTTCACGCTGACCAAGGCCGATGCCGACCTGCGCGACACCCGCGACCTGTTCGACATGGCCCGCGAAGAAGGCGACGACGAGACGCTCGAAGCGATCGAGCAGGACGTGCAGGAAATCCGCAAGGTCATCGAAAGCATGGAGTTCCGCCGGATGTTCAACAATCCGATGGACCCGAACAACTGCTTCATCGACATCCAGGCCGGCGCCGGCGGTACGGAAGCCCAGGACTGGGCCTCGATGCTGCTGCGCCAGTACCTGCGCTATTGCGAGCGCAAGGGCTTCAAGGTCGAAATATTGGAGCAATCCGACGGCGAGGTAGCCGGCATCAAGACGGCCACCCTGAAGGTCGAGGGCGATCACGCCTACGGCTTCCTGCGCACGGAAACGGGCGTGCACCGTCTGGTGCGCAAGTCGCCATTCGACTCGGCCAACGGCCGCCACACCTCGTTTACGTCGCTGTTCGTGTATCCGGAAGTCGATGATTCGATCGAGATCGACGTCAACCCGGCCGATATCCGCGTCGATACTTACCGCGCGTCGGGCGCTGGTGGTCAGCACATCAATAAAACCGACTCCGCCGTCCGCATGACCCATGCGCCGACCGGCATCGTGGTGCAGTGCCAGAACGACCGTTCGCAGCACCGCAACCGCGCCGAAGCGATGGAAATGCTGAAAGCCAAACTGTACGAACATGAACTGCGCAAGCGCATGAGCGAACAGCAAAAGCTGGAAGACTCGAAGACCGACGTGGGCTGGGGTCACCAGATCCGCTCCTACGTGCTGGACCAGTCCCGCATCAAGGACTTGCGCACCGGCTTCGAGACGGGCAATACCAAAGGCGTGCTCGATGGCGACATCGACGAGTTCATTTCCGCCTCGCTCAAGCAAGGCGTGTAAGGATGAATGTATCCGTTCCAGCCCGGCGTGCCTTCCTGTTCGACATGGATGGCACCATCGTCGACAACATGGCCTTCCACACGACATCGTGGCTGGCGTTCTTTGAACGCCACGGCCATGCGCTGGATGCGGACGCCTTTTTCCGCGACACGGCAGGACGGCAGGGACACGAAATCATCGCCAAGTACCTGGGTGAGGATGCCGATCACGTTACCCTGCTGGCTGAAAAAGAAGTCGTCTACCGCGAACTGTATGGCCCGCATCTGGCCACGGTGGCCGGCTTCGATCAGCTGATCGCCAGCGCGCGCCAGGCCGGCGTCGGGCTGGTGGTGGGCACGGCCGCGCCGAACGAGAACATCGCATTCACGCTCGACGGCCTGGACCTGCGCCACCGCTTCGACGCCATCGTCGGCGCCGCCGACGTGGAACGGGGCAAGCCGCATCCCGACGTTTTCCTGAAAGGCGCCCAGCTGGCCGGCGCACTGCCGCAAGACTGTATCGTCTTTGAAGACGCGCCCCTGGGCGTGGAAGCGGCGCGCCGTGCCGGCATGCGCGTCGTGGTGCTCACCACCACCCTGCCAGCCGAAGCGTTTGCCACCTTCGACAACGTCATTGCCATCGTGCCGGATTTCTCCGCACTCGACGTCGACGCACTGTTTGCCAGCGTGGCGCCAGCGCTGGCACCACATCATCAATCATCACCAACGAAGAACACCATGACTACGGATATCCAAGAACAAGCCGCCGCCCCCGATGAAAACAAGATCATCGCCGAGCGCCGCGTCAAGCTGGCCGCACTGCGCGAACAAGGCATCGCCTTCCCGAACGATTTCCGCCCCGAGCACAAGGCGGCGGATCTGCACGCGCAATACGGCGCCAAGACGCGCGAAGAGCTGGAAGCCGAACCTGTCACCGTGGTGCTGGCCGGCCGCATGATGCTCAAGCGCGAAGCAGGCAAGAAAGCCGCTTTCGCCACCCTGCAAGACGCATCCGGCCCGAAGGCCGACGGCCGTATCCAGATCTACGCCACCCTTGATCTCACCGGCGAAGCGGCCATGGCCGCCCTGCACCACTATGACCTGGGCGATATCCTGGGCGTGACGGGCACCCTGTTCAAGACCAAGACGGACGAACTGACCATCAAGGTCACGCAACTGCGCCTGATCACCAAGTCGCTGCGCCCGCTGCCGGACAAATTCCACGGCCTGGCCGACCAGGAAACGAAGTACCGCCAGCGCTACGTCGATCTGATCATGAACGAAGAGACGCGCCGTACCTTCAAGGCGCGTACCGCCGCCATCTCGTCGATCCGCCGCTTCATGGAAAAGAACGAGTTCATGGAAGTGGAAACGCCGATGCTGCACACGATTCCGGGCGGCGCCGCGGCAAAGCCATTCATCACGCACCACAATGCGCTGGACATGCAAATGTTCCTGCGCATCGCGCCCGAGCTGTACCTGAAGCGCCTGGTCGTGGGCGGCTTCGACCGCGTGTTCGAGATCAACCGCAACTTCCGCAACGAAGGCGTGTCGATCCGTCACAATCCTGAATTCACGATGATGGAATTCTACGCGGCCTACACCGACTACAAATGGCTGATGGACTTCACGGAAGCCGTCATTCGCCAGGCCGCCATCGACGCGCACGGCACAGCCTCCCTGACCTACGGCGGCCGCGAGCTGGACCTGTCCAAGCCGTTCCACCGCCTGACCATCGTCGAAGCGATCAACAAGTACGCGCCAGGCTACACGCAGGAACAGTTGAACGATGCGGAATTCATCAAGGAAGAGCTGAAGAAATTCGGCGTCAAACCATTCGCCACGGCCGGCCTGGGCGCGCTGCAACTGGCGCTGTTCGAAGAGACGGCTGAAGCGCAACTGTGGGAACCGACCTACATCATCGACTATCCTGTCGAAGTGTCGCCACTGGCGCGCGCTTCCGACACGGTGGCCGGCATCACCGAACGTTTTGAACTGTTCATGGTGGGCCGCGAGATCGCCAACGGTTTCTCCGAGTTGAATGACGCGGAAGACCAGTCGGCCCGCTTCCTGGCGCAAGTCGCTGCCAAGGACGCCGGCGATGAAGAGGCGATGTTCTACGACGCCGACTACATCCGCGCGCTGGAATACGGCATGCCGCCAGCCGGCGGCTGCGGCATCGGTATCGACCGCCTGATGATGATCATCACGGATTCGCCGAACATCCGTGACGTCTTGCTGTTCCCGCATTTGCGCCGCGAAGACTAATCACGGACGCCAGTCAATAAAAAGCCGCCTGATTTTGCGATCAGGCGGCTTTTTTACTTGTGCGGCCAACTATCAGCCGGCCAGGGTCACGCGCTGGTGGCTGCGGCAGGCCTGCTGCGCCGCCAGCGCCGCGGCCAGCGCGCGCATGCCGTCGTCGCCAGTAGCTGCCGGCTGCCCTTCACCGCGCATGGCGCGCTGGAAGGCGCGCACCGAACGCACATACAGGTTTTCATGCTCGACGGGGATGTCGACACTGCCGCCGTCGCGGGTCAGGCAAATAGTGCCGACGGGACGCTGCGTCATCACGCCGGTGGCGAAAATGGTGCCCTCGGTGCCGATGATTTCCACGCCGGACAGCGAATACGGCGCATTAAACGCGTCGTGCACCTGTACCAGGGTGCCGTTGTCGAACTCGATGACCGCCATCACACCCTCTTCCAGCCCGGCCACCGTCATGCCGCCGCTGGTCGCGCAGGCGGTGACATGGCGCGGTTCCGCATCGAGCAGGAAGCGCAAGGTGTCGACATCGTGCACGAACATGTCGAGCGTGACGCCGCCCGACTCCGGCGCGTCCAGGCGCCAGCCGCGCAGGTGCTGCGGCAGGTTGTTCGCGTGCAGCACGCGGCAATACAGGGGCTGGCCGATCTCGCCCGCGCGTATCAGCTCGCGCACCTTGCCGTGGCTGGCGGCGTTGCGCAAGTGGTGGTTGATTCCCAGCACCACGCCCGCTTCGGCGCAGCCGTCCAGCATGCGGCGGGCGTCCTCCAGGTTCAGCGCCAGCGGCTTCTCGCACAGCACGTGCTTGCCGGCGCCCGCCGCCTGCAGCGTATGCGCCATATGCCATTCATTGGTGGTGCTGATGTACACGGCGTCCGCGCCCGGGTGCGCCAGCGCAGTATCCAGGTCTGTATAGCTGGCGGCTATACCGAACTGCGCGGCAAAGGCTGCGCCGCGCGTGGCGTCCCTGCTGACCAAGGCCAGCACTTCCGCGTCGCCCTGCTGGCGAATCGCGTCGACCATCCATTCGCGCGCCACGGTGCTGGCGCCGACCAAAATCCATCCGATCTTCTTCATTCCATTCTCCAGTTAAAAAGTGTGGCGCAGGCCGAGGTTCCAGGCCTGGTTGCCGCTGCCGTTGTCGGTGGCGTTGCCCACCACATAGGCGGCGCCGTTGCGGTTGTCGATATGCGCATAGGCCGCGTACAAGGTGCTGCGCTTCGACAGTGCATAGGTGTAGCCGATGCCGATCTGGGAAGCGTCGCCGTTGGCGGCGCGCCGGTCGTCGCGCCGCACGTACGAGAGCAGGACGCGGTGCGGGCCCACCGGCAAGGTGGCGCCCAGCATCAGGTCCGCGCTGTCGACCGTGGTGGCGGTGCCCGCCGCGCTCTTGCTGACGGCGACGGCGCCATGCGCCTTGACCACGCCGAAGTCCCAGGTAGCGCCAAGCACCGTGTTGCGCGCCCTGCCCGCCAGCTGCACGTTTGATATGGTATTGGCATCCTGGTGCGCCATGCGCACAGTCAGCGGCCCGCTGGCATAAGTGGCCGCCGCGCCGGTGTAGCGCCTGGCCGCCGCGTCGCCGGGCACTTCGCCGAAACCGTACGCCAGTTCGCCGGAAAGGCCGCCGCGCACAGGCGAGCTGTAGGTGATGCTGTTGTCGACCCGGCTGATGTAGCCGGCCGTGAAGACATTGCTCATCCTGCCCGCAAAACCCAGGTAAAACGGGTCCAGCGCCCCCAGGCTGCTATCGATGAAGGTGTACTGGCGGCCCAGCCGCAGCGTGCCCGCCGCGCCGCTCAGGCCAACGAAAGCCTGGCGTCCGAACAGCAGGCCGCCCTGCGCCGAGCCGCCCGTGTCGGCCAGGATGCCCGCATCCATCGCAAACAGCGCCGTCATGCCGCCGCCCAGGTCTTCGCTGCCCTTGAAACCCAGCCGCGAGCCGTTGGCGATGCCGCTCGTCAGCTTGAACACCCTGCCGCCGGCGCCGCCATTCTCGGAAACCACGCCCAGATCGGTGATGCCGTACATGGCCACGTTCGACTGCGCGCAACACAGGCTGCCGCAGGCGCCGGCGCCGATGATCATTGCCCTTGCTACCTTATTCTTCATCTCTTTCCCTGTCTGTGGATACTACGCTTAGCTCACCAGGTGACGCGGACGCTCGCCGCGCAAGCCGGCCAGCAGCTTGTCCACGGCCTGCTGCGCCATGGCGTAGCGCGTTTCATGCGTGGCCGAGCCGATATGCGGCAGCGCCACCACATTGGCCATGCCCGGCAGCGGATTGTCCGGCGCCAGCGGTTCGCGCTCGAACACGTCGAGACCGGCGCCGTGGATGGTGCCCTGCTGCAGCGCCTCGATCAGCGCCGCCTCGTCGACGATGCGCCCGCGCGAACCGTTGATGAAGATGGCGCCGGGGCGCATCAGCGCGAACTCGCGCCGGCCCATCATGCGTTCCGTCTGCGCCGTCAGCGGCAGCACCACGCAGACAAAATCGGAGCCGGCCAGCAAGTCGTCGAGCGCCACCTGGCGCGCGCCCAGCGCCGCCTCCACCTCGGGCACCGCCTCGCCATTCACGTACAGCACCTGCATGCCGAAACCCAGCGCGGCGCGGCGGGCGACGGCGCGGCCGATGCGGCCCATGCCCAGCATGCCGATGGTCTTGCCATGCACGTTGACGCCATACTGGCTTTCGCCCACGCTGCGCGTCCAGCGTCCCGCCTTGACGAATTCGGCCAGTTCGACAACGCGCCGCGCGCTGGCCAGGATCAGCGCGAAGATCGTGTCGGCCGTCGTTTCCGTCAGCACGTCCGGCGTATTGGCCAGCAAGATGCCCCGTTCGCGCAAATAATCGACGTCGAACTGGTCGACGCCCACCGAAATGGTGGAAATGATGCGCAGGTCAAAGGCCGGGTCCAGCAGTTCGCGGTCCAGGCGCACGCTGGCGCCCAGCAAGCCGTGCGCGCCGCGGATGGCGGCGGCGAACGCGGCGCGGTTGCCCGCATCGATGGCCTCGAAATACGTCACCTCGCATTCGGCGCGCAGGCGCGCCAGCAGCGGTTCGGCCAGCTTTTTATACACAACCACATGTTTTTTCACGAGTGTTTCCCCTGTTCGGTTCAAGATTGGAGCAGCGCGTCGAGCTGGGCGCGGGTCGGCAAGCCTTCCATGTCGCCGGCCACCTGGATGGCGAAGGCGCCGACGCGGTTGCCGCGCCTTACCGCCTGCGCCAGCGGCAAGCCTTCCAGCAAGGCGCTGACCAGGCCGGCCGCGAAGCCGTCGCCGGCGCCCACCGTGTCGACCACGTTGGCCACGCGCTCACCCGCCACCATGCCGCTGTCGCCATCGGCCGTGCGGTAATAGGCGCCCTCGGCACCCAGCTTGATAACCACCAGGCGCGCGCCCCGCTGCAAATAAAAGCCGGCGATGTCGTGCGGCAAGTCGTGACCGGTGAGAATTTTTCCCTCCCCCAGGCCAGGCAGCACCCAGTCCGCCTTGGCAGCGAGGCGGTTGATCTGTTCGACCATCACCGCTGGCGACGACCACAAGGTGGGCCGCAGGTTGGGATCGAATGACACCGTCCTGCCGTTGGCGCGCATGAAGTCGAGCGCCTGGCCGGCGAACGCCAGGCTGGTCTCGGACAGCGCCGCGGCCACGCCGGTGGCGTGCAAGTGGCGCGCGGACAGGAAATAGGCGGGGTCGAAATGCTCCGGCGCCAGCCGGCTGGCGGCGGAACCCTTGCGGAAGTATTCGACCAGCGGATCGGCGCCGTTCTCGGCCTTCTCCTTGAGCAGGAAGGCGCTGGACTGGCCTGCGACGGTGACGACCCGGCTGCAATCGACGCCCTCGGCCTGCACGCTGGCGCGGATGAAGCGACCGAAGGAATCGTCGCCCACGCGGCTCAGCCAGCCGACCCGCAAGCCCAGGCGCGCCAGGCCGATGGCGACATTCGTCTCGGCGCCGGCCAGGCGGCGCGTGAAATGCGCCACGGCCGCCAGGTCTCCCGTTTCCTCGGCAACGAACATCGCCATCGCCTCGCCATAGGTGACGACGTCGAGCGCATGCGCCCCTCGAACCATTTCATGTTCCATCATGCGGCCTCCAGCATCCGGATGTAGCGGCCCGTTTCGGCAACAAGGTCGGCGCCATCCAGCGGGAATTCGATGGCCCGCGGCACGCCCGGCGCAATGTGGGCGAAGACGGCGCGCCAGGCCGGATCGGCCTCGGAGACGGCGCACGCGGACAGCCGCCCGCCGTCATCGAGGACGGCCTTGCAATGCACATAGCGCACATACGGCGCCAGCAGGCGCGCCGCCTGCTGCGCGTCCTCGCCCACCCAGCGCCAGTTGCCGATGTCGAACGTCAGCCCCACCGGCAGCCCGATTTCGCACGCCGCCTCCAGGAAGCGCGCCATAGTCGCCAGCTTGCCGCCATGGGCCGTCTGGTCGTTTTCCACCAGCAGCGCCACGGGCGCCGCCGCCAGCTGGGCCTTCAAGGCTTGCAGGTCCGGCGCGGCCGGGTAGTGGCCCAGCGACACCTTCAGGTAGCGCGCCCTCAGGCGCGCCGCCTCGTCCAGCATCTGCTGCAGCAACTCTTGCTGCAGCAACCCGTCCGCACCCCATAATTCGATGGGCGTGGAATACACCGAGTACAGGCCGCGCGCGGCCACCGCCGCGCCCATGCGCGCCAGGTCGGGCAAGTCGGAAGTAAACAGTTCGCGGCGGATCTCGATGCCGGCGCCGCCCGCCTCGGCCACCACGTCGATGAAATGGCTTTGGCCCAGCTGCCTTACCCTGCTTGCGCCGTAGGCCGACGCCGCCACCAGGACGGGGCTCATTTGATCGCTCCCGCGCCGACGAACTGGCGCGCTTCGGGCGTTTGCGGGTTGCTGAAGAAGGCTTCCGACGGTCCGCTCTCCCACACCGTTCCCTGGTGCATGAAGACGGTGACATCGGCCATGCGCCGCGCGAACTCCATCTCGTGCGTCACCAGCAGCATCGTCATGCCCGCCTGCGCCAGCTCTTCCATCACCTTCAGCACTTCCTGCGTCAGTTCCGGGTCGAGCGCCGACGTCACTTCGTCGAACAGCATCACTTGCGGTTCCATCGCCAGCGAACGGGCGATCGCCACGCGCTGCTGCTGGCCGCCCGACAGCTGCTCGGGATAGGCCTCGCGCTTGTGGTCCAGGCCCACCTGCTTGAGCACGCGCAGCGCCGTGGCGCGACCCTGCGCGTCGGGCACCTTCTTGACGATGCGCGGCGCCAGCATGACGTTTTCTTCCACGGTCAGATGGGGGAATAGGTTGTAGCTCTGGAAGACCATGCCGACATCCTTGCGCAAGTCGAGAAGGTGCTCCTGGCGCGCCGTCAGCGTATGGCGGGCCACGACGATGCTGCCGCTGTCGATGGTTTCCAGGCCGTTGATACAGCGCAGCATGGTGCTCTTGCCGGAGCCGCTGCGGCCGATCACGGCGATCACCTGGCCCCGCTCGACGGCGAAGGAAATGCCCTTGAGCACGTGATTGGCGCCGAAGCTCTTGCTGATATTGTCAATTTCAACGATGGGCATGGAATTTCCTTTCCAGGGTATGGCTGTAGCGCGACAGCGGATAGCACATCGCAAAGTAGATCAGGGCGACGACGGGGAAGACGATGAAAGGCAGGAAGGTCGCGTTGCTGACCAATTGCCCGGCCCGTGTCAGTTCCACCACGCCGATGATCGAGGTGATCGAGGTGTTCTTGATGATCTGCACCATGAAGCCCACCGTCGGTGGCAGCGAATGACGCAGTGCCTGCGGCAGGATGACGTAGCGCAGCTGCTGGTAACGGTTCAGCGCCAGCGCGGCGGATGCTTCCCACTGCTGCCGCTGCACGCCTTCGATGCAGCCGCGCCAGATCTCGCCCAGGTAGGCGCTGGCAAAGATCGTCATCGCCGCGCCGGCCGCGATGATCGGCGACAGCTTGTGGCCGAACAGGGCCAGGCCGTAATAGGTAAGAAACAGCACGATCAACACCGGCGTGCCCTGGATCAGCTGGATGTACAGGGCGCTGGCGAAACGCAGGAACGGGCTGCGCGCCGTGCGCAGCAGCGCCACCGCGAAGCCGGCGATGCCGCCCGTGATGAAGACGATCAGCGACAGGCCGATGGTCCAGCGCGTGGCCTCGAGCAGGAATTGCAGGTTATCCCAAGAAAAGTCACTGATCATGTCATGCTCCCATGCGCACCGCGCCCAGACGGCGGCGGCGTTTGAAGACGATCTGGCCCAGTACCCAGAAGCCGAAGCGGAACAGCAGGGCCAGCAGGGTGTACAGCACCATCACGACGATGTAGATCTCGAAGCTGCGGAAGGTTTCCGCGTCGAGCAGGTGGGCGGCGGCAGTCAGCTCTTCGGCGGAAATGGCCGACACCACGCTTGAGGCCAGCATCATCAGCGTGAACTGGCTGGCCAGCGCCGGATACACTTTTTCCAGCGCCGGCAGCAGCACCACGTGACGCATCACCTGCCAGCGCGTCATGCCCAGCGCCTGCGCCGCCTCCAGCTGCGACGGATGCACGGCGACTATGCCGGCGCGCACGATTTCCGCCGCATAGGCGCCCAGGTTGACCGTCATGGCGACGAGCGCGGCACCGTTGGCGTCAAGCTGCAGACCCAGCGACGGCAAGCCAAAGTAAATGATGAACAGCTGCACCAGGAACGGCGTGCTGCGGATCACCTCGACATACGCGCGCACCGCCACGCGGGCATAGGCGGGACCGTTCTTCAGGATGACGGCGGCGCACACGCCCACCGCCAGTCCCAGCACCATAGCCAGGGCGCTTAGGCGTATCGTCAGCACCGCGCCCCACAACAGGCGGTCCAGCGATGGCATGATGAGCTCGAAATGAAATTCATACGGCATACTCAACTCCTTATCTACGTGCGCATCCGCAGCGGGGCCACCATGGTGGCGCGCCGTGCGGACAGGCACTCTTCCTATGCGGGTTGCGGTATCAGAACGTTGGCAATGGCGGCAGCGGCGCGCCGCTCCACTTGCGCGCGATGGCGTCGAGTTCGCCGTTCAGCTTGACGTAGTAGATGAAATTGTTGAGCCACTGGTGCAGCTCGAAGTCGCCGCGGCGCACCGCCATCGAATTCGGCTGCAGCGAGTAGGCGAAGCGGACCTCGATCTTGCCCGCGCCGCGCGTCTTGATGATGTCGAGCGCCATCGTGCTGGGGATCGAAACGGCATCGACCTGCTTGCTGAGCAAGGCCTGGGTAACGGTGGCGTCATCCTCGAAACGCACGATGCTGGTGCCGGGCGGCGCCATGCGGCTCAGCGCCGTGTCATTCGTGGTGCCGCGCGTCACGCCCACCTTCTTGCCCTTCAGGTCGGCCAGGGCCTTGAATTTGCCGCCGACCGGCGCGACGATCGCCAGTTCAAACGCGCTGTAGGGCATGGTGAACATCAAGGTCTTGGCCCGTTCCGGCGTGGGCGCCAGGGTCGCCACGAGGAAATCGACCTTGCCCGATTCCAGCGACGGCACGCGCGACGGCGCCGTCAAGGGCACCACTTCCACGGGCAGATTCAGGTATTTGCCGATCAGGTTGGCGACATCGACGTCATAGCCGACGGGCGTGCCCTTGGCGTCGATGCTGCCAAACGGCGGCGTGCCGCTGACCACGCCGATGGTCAGCTTGCCTTTCTTGATCAAGTCACCCAGCGTCTGGGCGCCGGCGTCGGCGGCCGCGCCCAGGGCGCACGTCGCTGCCAGCGCGCAGGCCACGATCTTCGCGTAAAACAGTGTCGTCATCTTCATGTTTCAGTCTCCTGTGATCCCGGTACCGGCCTCGTCGAGGCACTTCCGGGAATATTGTCAAATGGACGATTGAGATCGTCTCTTGCCATGTCTTTCCATTGCCCTGCCATTGCCCTGCCTGACTATCCACTCCCCTTTCCAGTGTGAACACTCGCTATGAAACCGGTTCCATACCTTTCCCAAAAAAAAGGGCAACGCCCTCTTCCCCTTCAAGCGTCGCCGCCCTTGCCTGCTTTCCCCCCTTGGGTGGAATTGCGCACAATCAACTTACCCGGCAACAGCACCTCGCGCGGCGGGCACTGATCGCCCTGCAGGCGAGACAGCATGCACGTCATCGCCGAAAAGCCGATCTCGTAAGTCTGCTGCTCGATCGTGCTCAGGCCCGCCAGCGGCGACCACGGCAATTCATCAAAGCCCAGCAAGCCCACGTCTTGCGGCATGCGCAGCGCAAGGCGCTGCAGCATCAGCGCCAGTTCCAGCGCGACCATACCGTTCGAGGCCAGCAGCGCCACGCGGCGGCCGCGCCACTGCGCCAGGCATTGCCGCACCTGCGCGTCGATGGAGGGACTGTCGTCAAGGTCGACTGCCAGCACTTCGCCCACGCAGCCGGGATGTTCGGCCATCACGGCCTGAAAACCGTCGGCGCGCATCTGCCGCGAACTGACGCCCGTCAATGGCGGCGCGACGAAGGCGATGGCGTCGAAACCCTGCTCGATCAGATGCGTGGTGGCCAGCCGGCCCGCTTGCACATTGTCCAGGCCCACCAGGTCAAAATCGGCGCCCTCGATGCGGCGGTCGACCAGCACGATGGGCATGTCCGCCTGCTGCAAGTCGGACGACTGGATGTTGCGCCCCTGCGTGTTGACGATCAACCCTTCCACGCTGTACGAGCGCAGCGAGGCAAGCGACTGCCGTTCGCGCTGCTCGTCATTGCCGGTATTGCACAAGATCAAGGTGTAGCCATGCTGCTGGCAAGCCGCTTCCACGCCGCGCAGCACGGCCACCGTGTAGGGGTTCAGCATGTCCGCCACGACCATGCCGATCAGGCGCGTGCGCCCGCGCTTGAGGCCGCGAGCCATCTGGTTCGGCTGGTAGCCGAGGCGCGCGATGGTGCTGTCGATCTGCTGGCGGATGTTCTCGGACAAAGCGTCCAGTTCGCCGCCGAGAAAGCGCGACACACTGGTCTTCGACACGCCCGCCTCGCGCGCCACCTGGGCGATGGTCACGGGCCTTGCCGGCTCGCCGGAGGCTGTTTTTTTGCTGCCACGTACTGTATCCAAGGTTGCTCCCGACTGCCTGTTGACATCCAAACGTTAAATTTGGAACCGGTTCCAAAGATAGCACCACAGAATCGATGACGCAAGCGATTTGAGCGCTTGTGGCGATGAAGGAACACGCTGGGGGCCATGCAGAGGGGATTACGCCGCTGCCCGCCCCCGGCAAACGCGGAGTCGGGCAGCGCGATGACTGGAAGGTTGCTTACTGGATTACGGTGTAGCAAGGCACGTAGGCCGTACCCGCCAGCTTCATGCGGTGCTGCGCCACGAACGAGGCCAGCAGCGCATCCATGGGGCCCATGATGTCCTTGTCGCCATGGATTTCGAAGTTGCCGTGCTCTTCGATCGAGCGGATACCGTCGTCCTTGACGTTGCCCGCCACCACGCCGGAAAACGCGCGGCGCAGCTGGGCTGCCAGCAAGTGCGTGGGCTGATTCTTGTGCAAGCTCAGGTTGCGCATGTTTTCATGCGTGGGATGGAACGGCTTCTGGAACTCGTGGTCGATCTTCAGCAGCCAATTGAAGTAATACGCATCGCTGTGGGCCTTGCGGAATTCGCGCACCTGGCGTATGCCTTCGAGCATCTCGCGCGCCACCAGTTCCGGGTCGTCGATGATAATTTTATAGCGCTGCTGCGCTTCCGGGCCCAGCGTGTCGCTGATGAACTGGTTGATCTGCACGAAATACTCACGCGAGGTTTCCGGTCCCGTGAAAATCAACGGGAAGGGAATCTCGGCATTCTCCGGGTGCAGCAGGATGCCGAGGATATACAAAATCTCTTCGGCCGTACCGGCGCCGCCGGGGAACACGACGATACCGTGGCCCGCGCGCACGAACGCTTCCAGGCGTTTTTCGATGTCCGGCATGATGACCAGGTCATTGACGATGGGATTCGGCGATTCGGCGGCAATGATGCCCGGCTCCGTGATGCCCAGGTAGCGGCCATTGTGCAGGCGCTGCTTGGCGTGGCCGATGGTGGCGCCCTTCATGGGACCCTTCATGGCCCCCGGGCCGCAACCGGTACAGATGTCGAGACCGCGCAAGCCCAGCTGGTAGCCCACTTCCTTCGAATAATTGTATTCGGCGCGGTTGATCGAATGGCCGCCCCAGCACACCACCAGGTTCGGATTGAGCTGGGTTTGCAGCACGTTCGCGTTGCGCAGGATGTGGAAGACGGCGTCCGTCACGCCTTCCGTGCTGTGCAAATCGAATTTCGGGTTGCCCGTGACTTCATCGCTGACGAAGATGATGTCGCGCAGCACGGCAAACAGGTGCTCGTGGATGCCCTTGATCATCTTGCCATCGACAAAGGCGATGGCCGGCGCGCCCTTGATGTCGAGCTTGATGCCGCGCTCGCGCTGGATGATGGAAATTTCAAACGATTGGTAGCGCTCCAGCAAGGCGCGGCCATCGTCGATGGTGCTGCCGCAATTCAAGACCGCCAGCGCGCAGCGGCGGAAGGTGTTGTACAGGCCGCCCTGGCTGGTGTCGAGCAGTTTGTTGACTTCAGTCTTGGAGAGCACGTCCAGGCGGCCTTCCGGTGAAACCAGAGTATCGATAACGTCGTGTTCCATAATGCGAAAAATTCCTTTAAAAATCGATGCTCGAAGGTCTTGCAGCCTTAATATACGACAAGTCGGGCAAGTTGTGCTGTGGCGCCGCCAAATCGCCCCGGCCGCCCTTGCCTGCAAACCGGTTTGACCAATATGAAACAGTCATTCTTGCTAATGCAAATCGAAATCTTCGCGCAGCGCAATTTGTAGATTAGAATGCCAGCCTATTGGAATTCCCGTGCGTGAGGTTCTTCATGAGAGTCCCCGCCGCCCGCAGGCTTCCATAAGTTTGTTGTATCTATTGACTATAATAATTTTTCAGGAGGAACCGCATGAGCGGTGCGACTACGCCCAACAAGGAAGCCGTTATTCCCGAGTTCAAGCAGATTATGGGCCATCCAAGCCCATTGTGGATGTTGTTCATGACTGAATTCTGGGAACGCTTCGCGTTCTACGGAGTTCGCTGGGCGCTGGTACTGTACATCGTTGCCCAGTTCCACGGTGGCGACGGTTCAGGACAGGCAGCGGCCAACCTGACCTACGGTTCCTTCCTCGCGCTGGTGTACGCCGGCGCCCTGTTCGGCGGCTACATTGCCGACCGCGTCATCGGTTACCAGCGCTCGATCCTGCTGGGCGCCGTCTTCATGGCTGCCGGCCTGTTCTGCATCTCGGTACCGAACCAGGACATCTTCAACCTGGGCCTGGCCACCATGATCGTCGGTAACGGCATGTTCAAGCCGAACATCTCGACCATGGTCGGCAAGCTGTACACGACAGCCGATCCGCGCCGCGACAGTGGCTTCACGATCTTCTACATGGGCATCAACATGGGCGCCATGGTCGCCCCTGTCTTCACCCAGTGGCTGGCCGAGTCGATCTTCGGCACCAGCGCCATGCCGTCGTACAAGATGGTCTTCATGGCGTCCGGTTTCGGCATGATCATCAGCCTGATATGGTTCGCCATCGGCCGCCGCGCCCTGAAGGGTATCGGCGCTCCGGAAGCCGGTGCCGGCAACCCGATGCGCGTCGTCTGGGTGGCCGTCGGCTCGCTGTGCGTGATCCCGCTGATGTACTTCCTGCTGACCGTCGGCGCTGAAAAGCTGCAAATCGTCCTGACGGTGCTGTTCATCGGCCTGGCCTTCATGCTGATGATCGAAGGCATACGCAACGGTAAAGTGGCGCGTGACCGCGTCATCGCCATGCTGCTGATCTTCGTCTTCAACATTCTGTTCTGGATGTTCTTCGAACAGGCAGGCAGCTCGTTTACCTTCCTGGCTGACAAGATCGTCAACCGCGACCTGGGCTTCTGGATCTTCCCGACCGCCTACTTCCAGACGGTCAACTCGGTCGCCATCATCGTCTTTGCGCCGATCATCGCCGCCATCTGGGTCTTCCTGGCGCGCCACAACGTCAACCCATCGATCCCGCGCAAATTCGGCCTGGGCTTGCTGGGTAATGCGCTGGCCTTCGGCTTGCTGATCTTTGCTCTGTCGAGCCTGGTTGGCGCCGATAACAAGATCCCGTTCTGGACCCTGACCACTGTGTACGTGCTGCAATCGATCGGTGAGCTGTGCCTGTCGCCTATCGGCCTGTCGATGGTCACCAAACTGGCCCCAGTGCGCCTGGTCGGCCTGGGCATGGGCGGCTGGTTCCTGTCGACCGGTATCGGCAACAACCTGTCGGGCATCTTCGCCAGCCACGTCAGCGGCACGAGCGGCATGTCGGTGCAGTCGGCCCTGTCCGGCTATACCTTCGGCTTCTGGTCCCTGCTGGGCGCCGGTGTCGTGCTGTTCTTGATCGCACCGCTGATCAACAAACTGATGCACGGCGTGAAGTAAGCGTCTTGCTGTAGATCAGAACGGCGGCCTGCGGGCCGCCGTTTTTCATTCCGGCAGCCGTTTTCTCCTGGCCGGGCGGTACAATAACGCCAGGGCCACCGGCCATCCTCCCACATTACTGAAGAACCCCATGTCCAGCATCTCCACCACCACGCCCCTCTCCGACGACGAATACGCCGAACTCGACACCTTGCTGGCCGCACCCGCCCTGGCCGGCGTCGCCATGGACGTGTCCATGCTGGAAGGTTTGCTCACTGCCGTCGCCCTGAGCCCGAAACAGATCACGCCGGAACAATGGTTGCCATGGGTATGGGACAAGGCTGCAGGTAGCGCTGCGCCCGTTCAAGACGCGGACAAGGAACGTGCAGCCGCCCTGGCACAGCGCCACCACGCCTACATGGTCGAATGGCTGGCGAAGGACCCGGACAGCTTCGAGCCCATCTACGTATGCGGCCCCGAATGGAGCGTGCCCGCCTGGTGTGCAGGCTTCCTGCTTGGCACCAGCCTGGACAAGCCCCAGTGGGCGGCCCTGGCGGTCAGCCACCCGCAATACCTGGCGCCGTTCCGGCACCTGGCCGCTGCCTGCGAGCTTGACGACGATGCAGCCGAAACGGCCATGGATGGCGTGATTCCATCCGTGATCGCCATCAACGCCGCCTGGGCGCGCCAGCGCCACCTGAAAAGCCAGGTACAAAGCCAGCCCGGCGCCACCGTGCTGCGCGACGTGCCGAAGACGGGCCGCAACGACCCGTGCCACTGCGGCAGCGGCAAGAAGTACAAGAAATGCTGCTTTGATGCCGATAGCGCGGCCAGCTAAGGCGGACTCTCCTTGCGCCAGCTGCTGACGGCCATCCTGCGCTTCCTGCTGCGCCACGCGCTGCAGTTCGCGCTCTTCATCGTCATCCTGCTGGCCGGACGCTTGCTGCTGGCCGAATGGCGCGCCTACAGTGCCGGCAGCGAGGCCATGGCCACCCTGCGCCAGGCTTCCAGCAACGCCGGCAACCATGGCGCCGGCCTGGCTGATGCCGCCACGGTCCGCGTCAACGCCCTGCAACAAGCCTCGCTCACGGCCATCGCCGCGCGCATGGCGCAAGTGCAGGCGCAGTTGACCGCCTTACGCGCGCAGCAACAACCCTCGCTGTTTACTATTCCCCTGCCCGACACGAACACCCTGGCCATGCACGCGCAGGACGAAGCGGCGCGCCGCGTGGAAATCGAAGTGCTGGTGCAGGAAGCCCGTTATCTGACCTCCTTGCAAGCGGCGATCAGCGGCGAAGATGCGCGGCACACCCTGGCGCGCCTGCACGCAGAACACGTCAGCGCGTATGCCGCGCTGCAGCACAAGCTGCGCCAGCGCCGGCAACTGGAAGCGCAGCACCCCGTGGCGACCCGCCTGCCCGGCAGCGACGCCTACGCGCAGCTGTCGCAGCTCGAAGTGGAAAGCCAGCACCTGCGCGACATCAACCTGCAAGCTTATCGTGCCTGGGTAGCGCAGCGCGCCCGCACCAGCAACGCCACCCGCCCCGCCTCATTTGCCATCGACAACACGGCATTGGCCGGCGCGCTGGCGCCCGTGCAGGCGGCCATCGCGGCCGGCGAAGGGCAACTGGCGCGCAACTGGATCGCCCGCTGGCGCGCTCCCGTGCTGGACGTGGCACCGACAGCCGCCCTGCTGGTGCTGTCGGCCATCCTGCTGCCCGTCGCCATCAAGGCCTTCTTTTACTTCGTGCTGGCACCCCTGGCCTCGCGTTTGCCGCCGCTGTCGATTGCGCGCGAGCTGCAGATGGCGGGCAGTTCCCTTCCCCTTCCACCACATGGCGAATCGCGCATCTCCGCCGTGTCGCAGGCATTACAGCTAAACCCTGGCCAGCAGATGCTGATCCACCCTGCATACCTGCAATCGTCGCCCGTCAGCACGCACAAGCGCACGCAATGGCTGCTGGACTGGCGCTTTCCATTTACCAGCCTGGCCGCCGGCATGGTTGCGCTGACGCACCTGTACAGCGACGAACCAGCATCCGTGACGGTCTCCGCCAGCGACGATCCGCTGCTGGAAGTGGCCATCGTCCACCTGCCAGCCGGCAGCGCATTGGTATTCCAGCCACGGGGCCTGGTGGGCCTGATCTGCGACACGGGCCAGCCGCTGGCGATGTCCTGTCACTGGCGCCTGGGCAGCCTGCATGCCTGGCTCACCCTGCAGCTGCGCTTCATCGTCTTTCGTGGCCCCGTCACGCTGATCGTGCGCGGCTGCCGTGGCGTGCGCCTGGAGCGGGCCGGCCAGGGCCGCTCCATCAGCCAGTCCGCCACCCTGGGCTTTACGACCGACGTGCTGTACTCGACCCTGCGCAGCGAAACCTTCATCCCCTACCTGCGCGGCCAGCAAGCCTTGCTCAACGACCGCTTCGACGGCGACAACGGCGTCTACCTGTACGAGGAAACCCCGCGCCACGGCAAGCAGCCGGGCACAGTGGGCAAGTGGTTCGAGGGATTCACCGATGCGATCTTGAAAGTGTTCGGCATCTAGCTGACGAAACCATGATGAACGAATGACCTGCGCGCCTGGTTCATGTCAAGCTAAGGGCAGCACCATCCGGCACAAAATCCGGCTGCAGCAAGCCATACACATGCAGGTCGACAAACACGCCATTTAACAATTCCGCCTGCCGCAACACGCCTTCGCGCGTAAATCCCAGCCGCCCGGCCAGCCCCATGCTGGCATGATTGCCTGCCGCGCACTGCAATTCGATGCGGTGCAATTTCAGCGCGCCAAACGCATGCGCCAGGACGGCGCGTACCGCTGCGCTGGCGATGCCACGGCCCAGGAACTGGCATCCCACGTAATAGCCGATCCTCGCATTTCGGTCAGCCTGTTGTATGTCTTTCAGGCGGATGCTGCCGCATAAAGTCGTGCCGGAAAAAACATGCCATTCCAGCACTTCACCGCTGGCGGCGCGCGCGGCAGCGGCTTCCAGATAGGCCCTGGCATCGTCGACGCACGCCAGTTGCACCACGGCGGGAAGGAAAGCGTGCAGGTGGTCACGGTTGTGTCCTACCAGTTCAGCAAGGGCTTCGGCGTGTTCAGCCGAGGTTGGAACAATAGAAATATCTGGAAATGCTGAAATATTCACACGCAGAGACCTCTGGCGGGCCGGTAAAGTGAAAGAAGAAACACGTAGTGGGACCGCTACACCGCAATCGAATGCGACACCGTCAGCCACTCGTCCGGCTGCAAATTCGCCGCCGCCTCGCGGGTAGCCAGCACGCTGTCCGGGTCCAGGTCGGACCGGTTCAGCTTGTAGGAATAGGCAAAATCATCGGCATCGAATGCCTGCCCTGCCTTGACGTAATACTTGAAGCCGACAAAGGAGTCGGGATTGGTGACGACGGTGTATTCAAGCGTGACGCTATTCATGGCGGGCCTCGTCAACGATGGTGAAATAGATATTATGCGTGAATTTGCGTCAATGTGCGTCAATTCTGGCGGCAGCGACGCGGCGGCTAATCCTTGCGGCAAGTCAATGGCCCTGCCGGCTGCCAGCGCTACAGTAGCCTGAACCCACCACCACGCCATTACTGTCCATTACTGTCCATTACTGCCATGCACACCTTGCTCATGAAGATCAGGAACACACTGGCGCCGCCAGCGGGCCTGCCGGCGGCGGCGCGCATGGAGAGGCTGTCGGACCGGCGCGGCCTGCCCGCCGTCGACCCCGGACCGCAAGCCGTCGTCAAGGCCTGTACCACCTGGCTATGCGCGGCGCAAGACCATTCCAGTTCAAACGACGGCGGCGTCGCGCGCGACTACAGCCTGCTGACAGGCTGGTCGAGCTCCTACCCGGAGACCACCGGCTACATCATCCCTACCATGATCGCCCTGGCGCAGCGCACGGGCGACGATGGTCTGCACGGGAGGGCACGCCGCATGCTCGATTGGTGCGTGGCCATCCAGTTCCCGCAAGGCGGTTTTCAGGGCGGGAAGATCGATTCGACGCCGCGCGTGCCCGTCACCTTCAACACGGGGCAAATCCTGCTCGGCCTGGCCGCCGGCGTGCAAGCCTACGGCGCGGCATACCAGGACGCCATGCATCGCGCGGCAAGCTGGCTGCGCGACAGCCAGGATGCCGACGGCTGCTGGCGCAGGCATCCGACGCCGTTCGCCAGCGCCGGCGACAAGGCTTACGAAACGCATGTGGCGTGGGGCCTGTTCGAAGCGGACCGCATCGCGCCGGGCCACGGCTATGGCGCGGCCGGCCTGCGCCAGGTTGACTGGGCGCTGAGCAAACAGCGTCCCAACGGCTGGTTCGCCTCGAACTGCCTCGACAACCCGCTCCTGCCCCTGACCCACACCATCGGCTACGCCTTGCGCGGCCTGCTCGAAGCGCACTGCTTTTCGGCGCGCGCCGACCTGCTGCAGGCCGCCGCGCGCACCGGCACGGGCATTGCCAACGCCGTGGCGGCCGATGGCTACCTGGCCGGCCGCCTCGGCCCGGACTTACAGCCGGGGGCCAGCTACGCCTGCCTCACGGGTTCCGCGCAAAACGCGCATTGTTTGTTCCTGCTGTACCAGCTCACGGGCGAGCGGCACTACCTCGACGCGGGACGCCGCCTGAACCGTTACGTGCGGCGCTCGGTCAGCATCGACGGCCCCGCGCACATGCGCGGCGGCGTCAAGGGCTCGTTTCCCATCGATGGCGACTACGGCACCTGGGCTTACCTGAACTGGGCTGCCAAATTCTGCATCGATGCGAACCTGCTGGAACTGGCGCTGGAACCGCATTTGGAACAGAAAGCCGGCGATGCTTGAGCGGGCCCAACGCGCCGCCAGGGCTGCGCTGGAAGCGTGGCGCCGCGCCGCCAGCACCCGGCACGTGCGCCACAACGCACCCCACGTTACGCGCGAAGCCCTGGCGGCCGGCCTGGCGCGACTCGGCATCACGCAGGGAGAGACGCTATTCATCCATTCTTCGCTGAAAAGCCTGGGCTACGTGGAAGGTGGCGCGCTGGCGGTGATACGCGCCCTGCAGGACGCCGTCGGCCCGCAAGGCACCCTGCTGCTGCCCACCTACTATCTGCCCGGCGGCACGGTGCGCGCCACCTGCGCCATGCCAGACTATGTGTTCGATCCGCGCCGCCATGGCACGCACATGGGACGCCTGCCCGAAGCGTTCCTCGCCAGCGCCGGTGTCCGGCGCAGCATCCACCCCACCCATTCCGTGTCCGCGTGGGGCCGCCACGCCGCCGATCTCACCGAGGCGCACCACCGCGCGCCTTCGATCTTCGGCATGGACTCGCCGTGGCAGAGGTTTATCGGCTGCGACCATGCGAAGGTGCTGGGTCTCGGCATCTCCATGGGCCCGGTGACGTTCTATCACGCGCTGGAAGACGCCATGGGCGACGCCTTTCCCGTGCCCGTGTGGGAAGACGATACAAAGCTGCTGGCCTGCCTGGACCACGCCGGCCATCGCTGGGAAGTGCCCGTGCGCCCTTTCGATCCGGCAGTCGCGCAGCGCCGCATCGACCATCCCGGCCGTGACGACCTGCGCGAGTATTTTCACCGGGAATTTGACGCCGCCGGCCTGCGCGTCAACGGACAGGTTGGCGATGCGGCGTCGTGGTGCATTCCGGCGCAGGCGTTCTTCGAGCACCTGCGCCAGCTGGCGTCCGAGCACGTGACCATCTACGCCAGCGCGGCGCAGCTGGCGGCGCGGCCCATCGGGCACACATAAAAAAAACGCCCGGATCGTTATGACACCGGGCGGTTTTGATTGGATTGGCTAGAACGTCAAGCCTGCGGGCTGTCCGCCTTTTTCTCTCTTGCGACGATGTACAACAGCACGATGATGATCGCATACGGCAGCAGGGACAGCGCGTCCGAGTGCAGGCCCGCGTAGAACGGGTTGCCGTGCTCGGCCCAGTCGGCCATCATCTGGTCGAAGTGCGTCAGCACGCCTGCCGTGATGGCAATGACAATGCCGGCCAGCGCGCCGCCGGCGATGTAACCGGACGCCAGCAGCACGCCCGAACTGCGGTCGCCCGCCAGCTGGCGCTCTTCCTCGTTCAGTTTTGCGTTGTGTTCCAGCTTGTTGTTGCGGCGGTCCGCCAGCCAGCGCACCAGCCCGCCGACGAAGATCGGCAAGGTGGACGACAGCGGCAGGTACACACCGACCGAAAACGCCAGCGACGGGATGCCGGCCATTTCCAGCACCACGGCGATCATCACGCCGAACAGCACCAGGGTCCACGGCAGTTGCTGGTCGAGGATGCCCTTGATGATGTAGGACATCAGCACGGCTTTCGGCGCATCGTATTTTTTCACTTCCGAACCGTCGGGACGCTTGCTGTAATGGCCATTGATGCCCGGATCGACCAGGTAGGCCAGCTGGCCATCTTCTTTGACAAAATATTTGCCGGCCGGGCCGCCCACGGTATCCGTCTTTTGCCAGACTTTATACGTATTGTGGTCGGTGTCGGCTTGCGGGCCATGCAGCTCGCCCGTCACCGTCAGTGTCGATGCGTCAACCGTCAGGCCAGGCGCTACTTGCGCGGCCGGCACGTAGACGGTGCTCGCTTCGTTCAGTTTCAGCAGGATCGGACCGAGAATCAGCGCCGACGACAGCGCGCCCGCCAAAATCGCATACTGCTGCAGGCGCGGCGTGGCGCCCACCAGGTAGCCCGTTTTCAAGTCTTGCGACGTGGTGCCCGCGTTGCTGGCGGCGATGCAGACGATGGCGCCCACCGACAGGGCCGTCACATAGTAACGCCCGCCCGTCCAGCCCATGATGAGGAAGATCAGGCAGGTAAACAGCAAGGTGGCCACGGCCATGCCGGAGATCGGGTTCGACGAGGAGCCGATTTCGCCCGTCAGGCGCGACGACACGGTGGCGAACAGGAAACCGAAGACGAGAATGAGCAGCGCACCGAGGAAATTCATGTGCAGCGGCGTGGCGAAGGTGATCACGGCAATGATGGACAGGCAGCCGATGATGACCCATTTCAGCGGGATATCCTGGTCGGTGCGCAAGGTGGAATTGCTCTTCACGCCTTTGCCCATGCCTTTCAGGCCGGCCGACAGGCTGCGCCAGATCATGGGCATGGCGCGCACCAGCGAAATCAGGCCGCCGGCGGCCACGGCGCCCGCGCCGATGTACAGCACGTAGGCACTGCGCACGTCGTCGGCGCCCATTTCGCTGATCAACTTGGTGCCCGGCGAGAGCACGGTGGTCAGGCTGTCGCCGAAGAACTTGATCATTGGGATCAGCAGCAGGTACGACAGCACGCCACCGGCCGCCATGGTGGCCGCGATGCGCGGGCCGATGATGTAGCCCACGCCCAGCAATTCAGGCGAAATCTCGGCGCCGATGGAGCCGCCCTTCAGCGGCGCGGCAAATTCCACGCCCGGCGTATCCTTCCAGCCCTTGAACGAGATATTGAAGACTTTATACAACAAGCCGACGGCGAAGCCGCCGAAGATGATCTTGGCGCGGCGCTTGGCGTCCAGCGCAGCGGCCGAATCCTTGTCGATGCTTTCGCCGGCGGCGATGCGCGATTCTTCCGTGGCGGCCGCCTTCAGCACCTCGGCGCAGGCCGTGCCTTCGGGGAATTTGAGCTCCTTGTGCTGGTCGACGATCATGGTGCGGCGCATGGGAATCATCATCAGGATGCCCAGCAGGCCGCCGAGGATACCGACCAGCATGACGCGCGAAATTTCCAGATCGAAGCCCAGGATCAAGATGGCGGGCATGGTCACGCCCAGGCCGAAGGCCAGCGATTCGCCGGCCGAGCCGGCCGTTTGCGTGATGCTGTTTTCCAGGATCGACGAATCCTTGCCGCCCACCTTCTTGGCCAGGCCGAAGAGGGTGATGGCGATCACGGCGACGGGAATCGAGGCGCTGACGGTCAGGCCCACTTTCAGCACCAGGTACAGTGAGGAAGCGCCAAAGACCATCCCCAGAATGACGCCCATGAACAGCGCGCGGAAGGTCATCTCGGGCAGCTTCGCATCGGCCGGGATATACGGCTTCACGGCGCTCGGCATTGCATCTTTTGCCATAAATAAATCCTTAATTGTATAAAATAAACAGCCCGGATTTAAGTAATCCTCGGAAAATTAGTGTGAATTTATGACAAACAGAACCGGATGCTATGCAAGGCGCTCGCTGCGACGCAGTGCGAGCACTGCTAGCAGTGAGCAACGCCGCAGAGCGCCGGTTATGGAAGTCAGAAATCACAATAATTTATTGGGGGTTACTTAGGCCCGGGCTATTTTCTTGAAGCCGAGACTATCGCACAGCCGCGTTTCGATGAAAAGGTTTTTTGCTCCCGCTCCCGGAGGCCGGTCCCGGCGCCCCGCCCGCACAGGAAGCGCCGGCGCATTGGTCTATAATCGCTGCCACCGTGCCTTGCACGCTCACGTGAGACTGCCTTGACTGCCAAACGATCCGGATTCCCCTGGCCTTCCCGCCGCGCCACCGTGCGCGGCTTCATCCTCGCCGGCGGCGCCGCGCTGGCCGCAGCCGTGCTGCTGGCCGCCTACCTGTTCCTGTACGTGCGCCCGCGCCTGCCCGAGCTGGACGTCATCACCGACTACCAGCCGAAGATACCGCTGCGCGTGTACACAGCCGACAATGTGCTGATCGGCGAGTTCGGCGAAGAGCACCGCGACTTCGTGCCGATAGCCCAAGTGCCGGAAATGATGAAAAAGGCCCTGCTGGCCATCGAGGACGGCCGCTTCTACGAACACCACGGCATCGACTTCGTGCGCGCCGGCGGCGCCGTGCTGTCGAACCTGCGCCACGGCTTCGGCCACGGCGGCGGTTCCACCATCACCATGCAGGTGGCGCGCAACTTCTTCCTGACACGCGAAAAAGTCGCTTCGCGCAAGCTCAATGAAATCATGCTGGCCCTGAAGATCGAAACAGCCCTGTCGAAGGAGCAGATTCTCGAGCTGTACATGAACCAGATGTACCTGGGCCAGCGCTCGTTCGGCTTCGCCAGCGCGGCGCAGACGTATTTCGGCAAGCCTTTGTCGGAACTGTCGATCGCGGAAATGGCCATGCTGGCCGGTTTGCCGCAAAACCCCTCGCGCCACAACCCGATCAGCAATCCAAAGAAGGCGCACGCGCGCCAGCAATTGGTCTTGAAACGCATGCGCGAACTCGATTACATCAGCGAAGGCCAGTACCAGCAGGCGCTGGCGCAACCGCTGCATATCAATAGCCGCGGCAAGCAGGGTTTCGACACGCATGCCGAATACGTAGCCGAACTGGCGCGTCAGGCCGTCTACGCCCAGTACAAGGAAGACAGCTATACCAAGGGCATCAGCGTATACACGACGATCCTGAAAGCGGACCAGGACGCGGCCTACGCATCGACGCGCCGCAACGTCATCGCCTACGACCAGCGCCACGGCTACCGCGGCCCGGAAACCTTCATCGATATGCCGGTTGAGCCCGAGCAGCGCGACGACGCCATCGATGCTGCACTGCAAAAACGCCCCGATAGCGACGGCCTGATCGCCGCCGTCGTCACGCAAGTCGTCAGCGGCAAGGTGGTGGCCGACACGGGCGATGGCGACGCCAAGGCCATCACGGGCGAGGGCTTGCGCTTTGCCGCCCCTGCGCTCTCAAGCAAGGCGAGCGCCGGCATCAAGCTGCGCCCGGGCGCCGTGATCCGTATAGCCAAGGATGGCAAGGGCAACTGGGCCATCACGCAGGTGCCGCTGGTAGCCGCCGCCTTCGTCTCGCTGGACGCGGAAACGGGCGCCTACCACGCCATGGTGGGCGGCTTCGATTACAACCTGCAAAAGTTCAACCACGTTACGCAGGCCTGGCGCCAGCCCGGTTCGGCCATGAAGCCCTTCGTGTATTCGGCGGCGCTGGAAAAAGGCTTTTCGCCAGCCACCCTGATCAACGACGTGCCCCTGGAAATGCAGGCGGGCGGCAAGGTCTGGGCGCCGCAGAATGACGACTTCAAGTTCGATGGCCCCATCACCATGCGCTATGCGCTGGCGCAATCAAAGAACGTGGCCTCGGTGCGCATCTTGCGCGCGCTGGGCGTGTCATATACGCACGATTTTATGGAAAAATTCGGTTTCGACCCGGCGCGCCAACCCAGCAATCTCACCATGGCGCTGGGCACGGGTTCCGTCACGCCCGTGCAGATGGCGGGTGCCTACGCCGTGTTCGCCAATGGCGGCCACCAGGTGGAACCGTATCTGATCGACCGCATCGTCGACGCCAAGGGCACGGTGCTGATGCAAACCAAACCGCCCGCGCCGAACGACGACAAGACCCTGGCGCTGGACCCGCGCAACGCCTTCGTGATGGACAGCATGCTGCGCGAAGTGGCCCGCACCGGCACGGGCGCGGCGGCGACGAAAAAACTGGGGCGCAGCGACATCGCCGGCAAGACGGGCACCACCAGCGACGCCGTCGACGGCTGGTTCGCCGGCTACGGCGGTGGCATCGTGGCGGTGGCGTGGATGGGCTATGACGAACCGAAATCGCTGGGAGGACGCGAATTCGGCTCGACCCTGGCCATGCCGATCTGGATCGACTACATGCGCACGGCCCTGTCGACGCGCCCGCAAGTGACGCGCGCCGTGCCGGGAGGCCTGAGCCAGGTCGATGGCGAGTGGCTGTACGATGAATTCATCGATATGAATGGCATCAAGACGCTCGACATGGACGTGGAAACACCGACGGACCCGGCGGCGCTGCCGGAGACGCTGCCGGTGGAAACAAACTAGTGAAAAAGCCAGGAGCGATCCTGGCTTTTTTCAGCTGCGTTTTTTACGGCGCCTTGACCATGCTCAGGTATCCGCGCACCGTACTGACTACGCTATCGGCAAAATCGTCGACATTGACCTTCGCCGCGCGGTACTTCCAGCGCTTCACATACCAGTCCTGGAACAGGGCCAGGCAGTGCGCGGCCAGCAGGGTGGAATCGCCCTGCGGCTTCGGCTCGATTTCATCGATGGTGGCGGCGATCAGGGTCTGCACATACAGTTCCGAATTCTTCGCCATGCTGCGCTGCTCCACCTGCAGCACGCGCGAATCCATGAAGACAAAATAAAACCACGGCTGCAGCACTTCGGACAGGTAGATCGACGAGCGTATCATCGCTTCCAGGCGGTCCAGCGGCGACTTCACGTCGGCAAACAGCAGCGGCAAGGCTTGCGTGGCGTGGCGCACCACGTCCTCGATCATTTCGGCCAGTTGATCCTTGCTGGTGATGTAGCCATACAGACCGCCCATCGACAGCCCGGTCTCGCGGCACAGGTCGCGCAAGCTCATGGCGCGGAAGCCCACGTCATTGGCCAGGCGAAAGGTGGCGACGAAGATGCGTTCAAGATTTTCCAGCGCCGGCTTGCGGCGTTTGACGCCAATACGTTCCGCGTGACGGTCAAGAATATATTCCCAGATATTTTCGCCATTCAAAGGCGTCATCTGCTGAAACTGTTCAAAATTAAAATGGGTCGACAAGTGCATTCCCAAGTAACGGTGTAGAAGCGAGATCCAAGCAATGCCTGGACACGGCATTGCAAGACGGCGGGATGGCTGAAGCCGGGCCGATTATAGCTCAGGAAAACAACTATTTTACTTTTCAAATATGCAATGGGCGCATACGCAACGCCAAATTCCCACAGTTATTGCGCTGCATCATGCAATTCACTGCAATTTACATCCAGCAGTGATACATTCAAAAAACCGAGCGCTCGCTATTTTTGATGCATCAATAGAATGTACAGGGGCGCACGGCTCATCGCAACAGCATCGACATTTCCACTATTAATCGGCTATTGACTAGTCGATCACTAATACATAACGGAGACAAAATGAAGACTCGCTTTTGGCAACTGCTATCCACCCTTCTGATTTCCCTCGCCATCCTGCCCGGCAGCGCCAGCGCCGCCGGCTACACGCAAACGAAATACCCTATCGTGCTGGTGCACGGCCTGTTCGGCTTCGACAAGCTCGGCCCCGTCGAATATTTCTATGGCGTGCCCGCCGCCCTGCGCAGCGGCGGTGCGCAAGTGTATGTGACCACCGTGTCGGCTGCCAACAGCACCGAAGTGCGCGGCGAACAATTGCTGTCGCAGGTGCGGCAAATCCTCGCCGCCACGGGTGCGGCCAAGGTCAACTTGATCGGCCATAGCCACGGCGGCCCCACGGCCCGCTATGTCGCTTCCGTGCGGCCCGACCTGGTGGCCTCCGTCACCAGCGTGGCCGGCGTCAACAAGGGTTCCAAGGTGGCCGATATCCTCAGCGGCGCCATTCCCAACACCAGCGGCGCGCTGGGCAATGCGCTCGCCTCCCTGATCGGCATTTTATCGGGCAACAAGGGGCTGCCGCAAAACGCGGGCGCCTCGCTGGCATCGCTGTCCACGGCCGGTTCGCTGGCCTTCAACAGCCGCCACCCGCAAGGCATCCCGACCACCGCCTGCGGCGAAGGCGCCTACCAGGTGCAAGGCGTATACTACTTTTCGTGGAGCGGGGCGCAACCGTACACGAATGTGCTCGACGTGGGCGACCCTGCCCTGGCGGCCATCAGTCTGGCCTTTGGCGGCGTCAAGAACGATGGCCTGGTCAGCAGCTGCTCCAGCCACCTGGGCAAGGTGATCCGCGACGACTACGCCATGAACCATCTCGATGAAGTCAACCAATTCGTCGGCATCGTCAACCTGTTCGAAACGAACCCCGTCACCGTCTACCGCCAGCAAGCCAACCGCCTGCAAGGCCTGGGACTGTAAGGAGAAGCGCATGCACGCGAAATGGATCATCGGCGCTAGCTTGGCAGCCCTGGCCCTGTACCTGGCGCTGCGCCCGGGCGAACCGCCTACCCCGCCGCCGGAAAAACCGGAACCGGACCTGTTCGCGTTCGTGCGCTCGATGCAAGGCACGCGGCCCGATGGCAACCTGACGGTGGCCGCCGGCGACAAGCTGGTGGTCGACGCGGAACTGGGCCACCTGTTCGACTACTACCTGGCGGGCCTCGGTGAAAAACCGCTGGCCGCCATCCGCAGCCAGATCGAGGCGGAACTGGACCGGCGCCTGGCGCCCGTCCCCGCCCGCGAAGCGAAGCGCCTGCTGGGCGCCTGGCTGGCCTACAAGCAGGCGCTGGCAGGCGCGGAACAAGCCTTGCCGGCGCAAGCCGATGCGGCCCTGGCGGCGCGCGCGCGCCTGCAAGCCATGCGGGCCTTGCGCGGCAATTATTTTACGCCCGAGGAAAGCGCGGGCCTGTTCGCCGCCAGCGACGCGTATGACGACGATGCAGTGGCGCGCATGGCGATACTCGGCGACAGTGCCCTGGACGAAGCGCAGCGCCAGGCGCAACTGACCGCGCTGGATCAAAAAATGTCGCCGGCCCAGCGCGCCGCGCACGATGCGCCGCTGCAGGTGGCGCAGCTGGATACCTCCGTCAAAACCCTGCGGGCACAGGGCGCCGGCGAGAATGAAGTCTACCGCCTGCGCGCCAGCACCTTCACGCCGGCTGCGGCGGCGCGCCTGGCGGAACTGGACCGCGAAGAATCGCAGTGGCAGCAGCGCATCATCGCGTATCAAGCGCTCAAGGCGCAGCAGGCCGGCCTGGCCGGCGGCGCGCCGGATGCAGCAGCCCTGCAGCAGCTGCGCGACGCCAGTTTCACGCCGGACGAACAGCGCCGGCTGGGCGCCTACGAATAGCCATCAGGCCAGTTGCGCCAGCAAAGCCGCCGCCGCCATCACATCCGTGGAGTCGCGCCCCTGCAGGTATCGCGCATGGACAGGGGCCAGCAAGGCATGCGCGGCGGCGCGGCGGCCTTGCGTCTGCATCACGGCCGCCAGGCTGGTGGCGCAGCGCAGCTCCCAGCCCGGCGCCTGCTGCCCCCTGGCCAGCTGTAGCGCCTCTTCCAGCTGCACGCGTACCGCTTCCAGGCCGGCCGCATCGCCTTGCGCCAGCGCCCGCCAGCGGTGATGCGCATCGCGGCGCAGCACTTCCGGCGCGCTCCACGGCGCCTGCCCCGTGCGTGCGCGCCGCAGCGCCTGGCTATCGGCAGCGGCGTCGTGCAAGGTAGCCATCAAATCGATCTGTATCGGCCAGCTGCGCACCGAGGGCCAGGGGAATTGCGTCATCGACTCGCCAGCATCGAGCAGGCGCTGGTAGGCGGAGCCCCAAGCGCTCCAGTACAGCAGGCCATAGCGGGCCGCATGCTCGCACAGCAAACAAGTCCAGGTATGCGCCAGTCCCCGCTGCCCACACCACAGGGCGACGGGGATGGCATTGATGGCCAGCGCCACGCACAGCGTGACGCCATTGTGCTCGAAGCCCATCGTCACCGCCTCGCGCACCAGCGCCAGGGCGTCGTCGGGACGGCCCTGCATCCACAGGCAGCGCGCCAGCGTGCCGCGCAGACAAACCTGGTGATCGGCCAGCAAGGCATTGTTGAAGCCAAGCTGTCCGGCGCCCTCGGGGTGCGCCAGCACCATGCGCGCCAGCGCCGCCGACTGCGCGTACCGCCCGCGCAAATACTCGCCCGCCGAGCGCATGCGCGCAAGCACCAGCCGCATCGTCGTGTCGTCGCGCGCTGCGCACAGGACGGCAAGCTGCGCCACGTAATTGTCGGCGCCCTGGAAATCTGCCATCTTCAGGCTGCAGATCCACATGCCGCAAATCGCCTCGGCGCGGCGGCTGTCATCGTCCGTGCGCATGGCCAGCGCATAGCCGCGCTGGAACGAACCCAGCATGGTGCCGGTGACGCCCTGCGTATGCAGCAGCAGGTGGGCCAGCGAGGCGTGCAGCTGCATCTCGCTATCGGGGTCCTCCACCGCATGCGTGGCCATGCGCTCGAGCGCCCGCTCGACGCGCACGCGGTATTCATCCATCAGCGACAGCTGATAGAACAGGGTCTGCGCGGCCAGGGTCAGGGCCACGCCCAGCGCTACGTCGCCCTCTTCGCCGAAGGCCCAGTCGATGGCGGCGCGCAGGTCATCGACATGGCGGCCGTAGCGCGCGCTCCATTGCGCCGGCGGCATGCTTTCCCAGTCGGCGGCGATGCGTCCCGCCAGGCCCAGGCAATGGCGCGCATGGCGCAGCAGCACGGCGCCGGCGCCCCCGCTCGCCGACAGCAGCGCCGCAGCGTAGGCGCGCGTGGTGTCGAGCAGCCGGTAATACACGTGCTGGCAGCAAAACTCGATGCTGACCAGGGACTTGGCCGCCAGGTCGGCCAGCGTATCGAAGACCTCGCATCCCGCCACGGCGCTGGCCGACTCCAGGCGGAAGCGGCTCTTGAACACGCTCAGCGCCTGCAGCACCTGGCGCTCTTGCGCATCGAGCAAGCCGTAACTCCAGTCCAGGGTGGCGCGCAGGGTCTGGTGGCGCAAAGGCATGTTGCGCGCGCCGCGCGTGAGCAGGCGAAAGCGGTCATCGAGCTGGCGGCGCAATTCGTGCAAGCCAAAATGGCCAATGCGCCCGGCCGCCAGCTCCAGCGCCAGCGGGATGCCATCGAGACGCCGGCAGATGTCCACCACCACCGACACGTCGGCGTCGGCCAGCACGAAAGCATCGTCCACGGCCGCGCAGCGTTCGCAAAACAGCTGCACCGCAGTGAAATGCCGGGCCGCCGCCGCATCGGGCACGGCATCGGCCGGCGGCAATTCCAGCGCGGGCAGGTGCAGCAACTGCTCGCTGGTGATGCGCAACGGCTCACGGCTGGTGGCCAGCACATGCAGCAGCGGCGCGCCCTTGAGCAAGGCATCGGCCAGCGTGCCGGCAGCGCCGATCACGTGCTCGCAGTTATCGAGCACGATCAGCATGTGGCGCGGGCGCAGGTAGGCCAGCAGGACCGGCATGGCCTCGCCAGCCGGTACCGCCATTCCCAGCGCCGTGGCCAGCGCCAGCGGCACCAGCCGGCCATCGTCCAGCGGCGACAGGTCGACGAAACACACGCCGTCGGCATAGCGGCGCAGCACGCGCGTGGAGAGAACGACGGCCAGCGTGGTCTTGCCGATGCCGCCCGGACCGGTAACGCACAGCAGGCGCAATTGCAGCAGTTGGTTGGCCATCGTTTGCAACACCTCGGCGCGGCCCAGCATGCGCGTCAGCATGACGGGCAGGTTATGCCGCGGCTCCACGCCAGCCGTACCGGGCGCCGGCCGGCCCGTGTGCGCCAGTGGCGCCAGGAAGCCGTAGCCGCGCCCGGGGATGGTGGTGATGTAGCGCTGGCCATCACGGCCATCGCCAAGCGCCTTGCGCAACGCCGCCAGATGCACGCGCAAGGTCGCGTCGTCCACCACGACATGGGGCCAGACGATGGTCACCAGTTCATGCTTGTCAACGATGTCGCCGGCACGCTCCAACAGGGCCAGCAGCAAGTCCATGGCCCTGCTGCCCAGGCGCAGCGCGCGGTCGCCCTCGAACAGCAGGCGTTCTAGCGGCAAAAGGCGAAACGGGCCGAATACATAGGCCGGGACGGGACTGTTTATCATTCTTGCATGGGGGAGAAAGTGTTCAGGCATGCGGCTGGCGGTGGTGATATTTTACTGAGCATCCGCGCCACGCCGCATGGCGCCCTGTTGCGGCGCTGTGACAAGACAGGCCGGCGTACCAGCAGCCAGCAGCGCGGCCACGTCGGCCGCAGGCGCTGGCCGGTGCAGGTAAAAGCCCTGGACCTGGGGGCAACCCAGGCGCCGCAGCTGCGCCAGCTGTTCGCCGTTTTCCACGCCCTCGGCCAGCACCCGCAAGCCCAGGCCGCGCGCTAGCGCTATCGTCGAGGCGACGATTACAGTATCAGTGCCTGCGCTGCCCAGGTCACGGATGAAGCAGCGGTCGATCTTGATGGTGTGAATCGGCAGCATCCTGACATGGCTGAGCCCTGAATGGCCGGTGCCATAATCGTCGAGGGAAATGACCAGGCCCAGTGCGCGCAGCCGGCACAGCACCTGCGACGCCTGCGCCATGTCGTCGATGCAGCAGCTTTCCGTCACTTCCAGCTCCAGCAGGCCGGGAGGAATGGCATGCCGCTGCAGGCAGCGCAGCACGAAGTCCGGCAAGTGCGGCTGGCACAGCTGGCGCGCCGAGACATTCACCGCGACAGGCGCCAATGGCAGGCCCGCCGCGCGCCATTGCGCCAGTTGGCGGCAGGCGGCATCGATGCCCCAGTTACCCAGCGCGACGATAGCGTCAGTCTGCTCGGCCAGGCCGATGAAGGCGTTCGGGTAGATCAGGCCGTGGTGCGGATGGTCCCAGCGCAGCAGCGCTTCCAGGCCGACCAGGCGCAGTTGCGCCGTATCGAATTTACCCTGGTAGTGGAAGCAGAATTCGCCATTGACGATGGCGCTGTCCAGGCGCGCCTGCAGCTCCAGGCTGCGCGTCGAAGCCAGGGGCTTGGCACCTTGCCCATCGCGCGCCTGGCGCCGCCGCACCCTCCATATCAGGACGCAGCCCAGCGCCAGCGCCGTCAGCACCACATGCCGTAGTTGCGCGCCGTCCAGCCAGATGCCCAGCGGCAGGCAAGCTGCCAGCGCACAGCCCAGCAGCGCCCGCACCTGCGGGCCATGCCAGAACCTTGCCAGGCGCGCCACTAGGCCAGCAGGCGCGGCACGGCCGGCGCGCTGCGGCGTGGCAAGGTGTGCGTCGGCCCCTGGTGCAGGCGAAATACGCTGACCACCTGCAGCAGGTTCGCCGCCTCGCCTTCCAACGATTGCGATGCCGCCGCCGCTTCTTCCACCAGAGCGGCGTTCTGCTGCGTCACTTCGTCCATCTGCAACACCACCTGGCTGACCTGGCCGATGCCGGTGCTTTGCTCGGCGCTGGCGGCCGTGATGTCAGCCACCATCTGGCTGACCCGACCCACGGCCGCCACCACTTCCTGCATCGTGGCGCCGGCCTGCGCCGCCAGAGCTGCGCCCGCATCCACCTGCTGCGTGGAGGTGGCGATCAGGGCATGGATATCGCGCGCCGCCGCCGCGCTGCGCTGCGCCAGGTTGCGCACTTCCGTCGCCACGACGGCAAAGCCGCGCCCCTGCTCGCCCGCGCGCGCCGCTTCCACAGCCGCGTTCAGAGCCAGGATATTCGTCTGGAAGGCCAGCATGTCGATCACGCCGATGATGTCGGCAATCTGCGCCGACGACGCGCTGATGGCGTCCATGGTATGGATCACCTGCCCCACGGCCTGCCCGCCCGTGCCGGCGATGTTCGCCGCCTCGATGGCCAGCACGCTGGCATGGCGCGCATTGTCCGCGTTCTGCTGCACGGTGGAGCTGAGTTCTTCCATCGCCGACGCGGTCTGTTCGAGCGCGCTGGCCTGCTCCTCGGTGCGCGATGACAGGTCGAGATTGCCAGCCGCGATCTGCGACGAAGCAGTAGCGATGGTGTCGGTGCCGCTGCGCACCTGCTGCACGACGTCGAACAAGTTACCGTTCATGATGCACAGCGCGTCGAGCAGCTTGCCCGTTTCATCGCCGCCGTGGCGGCCGAAGGTCGATGTCAGGTCGCCGGCGGCCACGGTTTGCGCCACTGTCAACGCGTGGTGCAGCGGATTGACGATGCTGCGCGTGACCAGCCAGGCGGTGACGAGCGAAAAGAGCACGGCCAGCGCGCTCAGCGCCAGCATCATGTCGCGCGCCGTGGCGTATTCCGCGTCCACCCGGGCGCCCGCCTCCTCCATCAAGTCATGCTGGTGCGTGACGAGCGTTTCCAGCGCCGCCAGATAGCGCAGCTGCTCGCCGCGCACCGCGCCGAGCAGCAAACTGGTCGCTTCATCGCGCGCGCCCTCTTCCAACAGGGCCAGTACTTTGTCGCGCCCGCCGTTGAAGGCGGCGCGCGCCTGCGTCACGGCCACCATCAGCTTGCGGCCCTGCGGCGACAGCACCACCTTTTCCAGCTGCGCCAGTCCCTTTTCAGTGGCGTCGCCCGCCCTGGCGATGGTGGCGCGTTCCTGCGCCAGCTGCTGCGGCTCGCTCATCAGCAGCAAGTTGCGCGAGGAGCGCGCGATAATGTTGACATTCTTGATAATGTCGTTGGCCAGCACGGTTTTGGGATATTTGTCATCGATCACGTCGCGCATGCGCAGTTCCAGGCTCGACAGACGCAGCATGTCCAGCCCGGCAGTCGCCAGCAGCAGCAAGGTCAACAATGCAAAGGCGTAGCGCAGGCGCGTGCCGATTTTCATATTTGCCATCTATTCGCATCCTTCAATGTGGTGCATCGGTCATTGCGCCGGACTCGCATGCAAGGCTGACGGCAATGGCTGCCGCCTGCCACGAATGGCTGGACGCAACAGGCGAAGGGGTCAGCCGGGATGTGGCCGAGGCGGGAACAAGGGTGGTACGGCAGGCAGTGTGAGTTATCTCACAAGCAATGTCGCGTTAAGTTTTGAAAAGATTTGCTTAGATGGCAAAACAGCTATTTTCATAACGCTGTTTTTTTAGTAAGTAGTAACCGCAGTGCAGACCGTAGTGCGCGCCTGCGCGCGCATGTAAAAACGGCCGCACAAGGCGGCCGTCCGATAGCGCATGCTGGCGCCGTCTATCCGTCAGAACCCGTCAGAACACTTCCCACTCATCGTCACGCGGCGCGCTCTGGCGCTGGGACGGCACGGCGCGCAAGGCCGGGCGGCCCGAGTTGGGACCTGATGCAGGACGCGGTGCCGGACGCTTCAGCGCGCTGGCGGCCACCACGGCGCGCGGCGCGGCCGCTTTGGCATGCGCGGCCGGTGCCAGTGCGCCATCGAGTTTGAAGACGCTGACCACCTCGGCCAGCTGGCCCGATTGCTCCTGCAGCGATTCGGCCGCAGCCGCCGCCTCTTCCACCAGGGCCGCGTTTTGCTGCGTCACTTGGTCCATCTGGCTGATGGCCTGGTTGATCTGGTCGATGCCCGAACTTTGCTCCTGCGTCGCCAGGCTGATTTCCGCCATGATGTCCGTCACGCGCTGCACGCTGGCGACGATTTCGGCCATCGTGTTGCCCGCCTCGGCCACCAGCTTGCTGCCCGCGTCGACCGCCACCACGGAGTCGCCGATGAGAGTCTTGATTTCCTTGGCCGCCGCCGCCGAGCGTTGTGCCAGGTTGCGCACCTCGGTGGCCACCACGGCAAAGCCGCGCCCCTGCTCACCCGCGCGCGCCGCTTCCACGGCGGCATTCAGGGCCAGGATATTCGTCTGGAAAGCGATGCCGTCAATGACGGAAATGATATCGACGATCTTGCGCGAGGAATCGTTGATGGCGTCCATGGTCTCGACCACCTTGCCCACCACGGCCCCGCCCTTGACGGCCACGCCAGAGGCGCTCAGCGCCAGCTGGTTGGCCTGCTGGGCGTTGTCGGCATTTTGCCGCACGGTGGACGTCAGTTCTTCCATCGACGACGCCGTCTCTTCCAGCGAACTGGCCTGCTCTTCGGTGCGCGAGGACAGGTCCAGGTTGCCGCTGGCAATTTGCGACGACGCCGTGGCGATGGTCTCCGTACCGCTGCGCACTTGGCCGACGATATTGACCAGGCCGGAATTCATGTCTTTGAGCGCCTGCAGCAGCTGCCCCGTTTCTTCCGTCGTGTGCACCTCGATCTGGCTCGTCAGGTCGCCCGAAGCCACCGTTTGGGCCACTTTCACGGCCAAATTGATCGGCTGCGTGATGGCGCGCGTGATGTAAGCGGCGCAGCCGATGCCCAGCGCGGAGGTCAGCAAGCCGAGGATGACCATCAGGCTTTCCGAGCGGATCACGGCCGCGCCGACGCCCTTGACGCTCGCGTCGGCCACGCCGTTATTGAGCTTGATGATCTCGTTGAGCGTGCCTTCGGCCTTGCCGAACAGCCCGCGCGAATCCTGGTACTGCCTGTAGAACGCCACGAACAGCTCTTTTTGCCGCAGCTCGTCGCGGTTGTCGGCCAACTGGCGCAGGATGGCGCGCACCTTGTCATCATCCCCCTTCCAGGCGGCCCATTCCACCTGGAAGCGCTTCCACAGCACGGCTTCCTCCGGCGTTTGCGGCAGCGGTTCGTACAGCTTGCGGCCAGCCTCGATATTGTTCCAAGCCTTGGTGCGCAGCTGCAGCGCTTCCGCGAACTTGTCTTGCGCCTGGTAATTGTTTTCATAGATAGCGGCCGTCAGGGTGGCGGCGACGACGGCCGTCTGGCCTTCGCTGACCATCATCAAACCCTGGATAGACGGCAGGCGCACCACGCCGATTTCATTCACGGCGCGGCCCACGGTGGCGATGCCCGTGTAACCGCAGATGCCCACCACCAGCAAGGCCGCCATCATCACGGCGACGAGGGTTGCCAACTTCCATTTGATCAGTAAATTCTTAAACATGGCTAGGTCCTTTATAAAGTCACGACGACTGCTGGCGAGGTTCGGGCTGGCATGTTCGAGTAAAACAGCTGACATTTGTATAAAGGTGGCGGGGATGGGGCGTACGCTTCGTTACAATTGGCGAGAATTCCTAAATGGAAGCATAGTGGAAAAATGCCGCGCTGGCTGATATATACTTGATACAAAACAATATTTATTTCTTTACTGTGGCGCGTATTGCACAACGATCAGAAAAAATGCCCTGGCGCCACGCTTTGGTGCAATAAATCGCCGTGCGCCCCGACTGGCTGCATAGTTAATAGTCGTATAAGATGGTCAACACGCACACCACAGGAACAGCATGGCTTATCCTATCGAACACAAACTGGTGATCGGGGTCGCTTCCAGCGCCCTGTTCGACCTGGCCGAATCGCACCAGATCTACCTCGACAACGGCCCCGAGGAATACCGCAAGTACCAGGAAACGCATATCGACACGGTCTTGCCGCGCGGCGTGGCCTTCCCCTTCATCCGACGTTTCCTGAACATCAACAAGCACTATCCGCGCCAGTCGCCCGTGGAAGTAGTGCTGTTTTCGCGCAATTCGCCGGAAACGGGCTTGCGCGTGATGCATAGCATCGCCCATTACGGCCTGGATATTTCGCGCGCCGCCTTCATGACGGGCAAATCGCCCTACCCCTACCTGCCCGCCTTCAATGCCTCGCTCTTCCTCAGCGCGAATGAGCATGACGTGCGCAGCGCCCTTGCCTGCGACTATCCGGCCGGCCTGGTGCTGCCGTCGCGCACGGAAGACGACGAGAACGACGAAGAACTGCGCGTGGCCTTCGATTTCGACGGCGTGATCGCCGACGACGAAGCGGAAACCGTATTCAAGCGCAACAATGACGTCGATGAATTCCATGCGCATGAAACCCTGAACGTGGGCACGCCGCACCGCCCCGGCCCGCTGGCCGACCTGTTCCAGAAGCTGGCCACCATGCAGCGCCTGGAAGAAAAAGCGCAGCGGCGCGACCCCGGCTACAAGAAAATCCTGCGCATCGCCATCATCACGGCACGCAACGCGCCCTCGCACGAAAGAGTCGTGACGACCCTGAAAAGCTGGGGCGTGGCGGCCGACGAGACGTTTTTCCTGGGCGGCATGGACAAGTCGCGCGTGCTGGCCGTGTTCAAGCCGCATATCTTCTTTGACGACCAGTTGAGCCACCTGAAATCGGCGGGCGGCACCATCCCCATGGTGCATGTCCCCTTCGGCATAGCGAATGCGCGCGCTGGCGATGGTCTATAATCTCGCCTGTCAGCGCCGTCACTGGCGGCGCTGCGCGCACCACAGCTGTCCCACTCAACTGCCTCTGCCACTAGTGTCATCGCCTGCATGTCCTTAGACTTAAAAAAAGCCCTCCCCAAGCCCGGTAACCGCTACGCGCTGCCCGCCCTGTATGGTTCATCCGACGCCTATGCCCTGGCGCTGGCCGCTTTGGCCTTGAAAGCGCGGGGCCAGATGCTGGCCGTGGTGGTGGCGCAGGCCAGCGACGGCCAGCGCCTGCTCGATGAAATCCCATGGTTTGGCGGCAAGGAACTGCGCTGCCATCTGCTGCCGGATTGGGAAACCCTGCCCTACGACGCCTTCTCGCCGCACCAGGACCTGGTCTCCGAGCGCCTGGCCACCTTGCACGAAATCCAGACGCGCCAGTGCGACGTACTGATCGTGCCGGCCACCACGGCGCTGGTGCGCCTGGCGCCGCCGTCCTTTTTGGCCGCCTATACCTTCTTCTTCAAGAAGGGCGAAAAGCTCGACGAGGCGCGGCTGAAATCGCAGCTGACCCTGGCCGGCTACAGCCATGTCTCGCAAGTGATGTCGCCGGGCGAATACTCGGTGCGCGGCGGCCTGCTCGACCTGTTCCCCATGGGTTCGGCCCTGCCCTACCGCCTGGACCTGTTCGGCGACACCATCGAGACCATCCGCACGTTTGACGCCGATACCCAGCGCTCGCTGTACCCCGTGCACGAAGTGCGCTTGCTGCCGGGGCGCGAATTTCCCATGGACGAAGTGGCGCGCACCACTTTCCGCAACCGCTGGCGCGAACAGTTCGAGGGCGACCCTTCGCGCTCGGTCGTCTACAAGGACATCAGCAGCGGCATCGCCTCGGCCGGCATCGAATACTACCTGCCCCTGTTCTTCGAACAGACGGCCACCCTGTTCGACTACCTGCCGGAAGACGCCTCGCTGGCCCTGGTGGGCGAGATCGACGCGGCCATTGGCCGCTTCTGGACCGATACCCAGTCGCGCTACCGTTTTTTGAAGGCGGACCGCGAGCGGCCGATTTTGCCGCCCGAATCGCTGTTCCTGTCCGACGAGCAGTTCTTCGGCCTGGCCAAGCCGTATCCGCGCCTGGCCATCACGAAATCGAACGATGCGCTGGCGTCCGAACTGTCGGCGCCCGTGCCGAACATCGCCGTCAACCGCCGCGCCGACGATCCGCTGGCCAACCTGCGCAGCTACCTGCTGCAATCAGGCCGCCGCGTGATGATCTGCGCCGAATCGAACGGCCGCCGCGAAACCTTGCAGCAGTACTTCACCGAATACGATTTGCACCTGACACCGGTGGAAGGCTGCGACGGCTTCCTGCAGTCCGACGCCAAGCTGATGCTGGGCGTGGCGCCGCTGCACGCGGGTTTCGAGCTGTTCACGCCGGACGGCAACCTGGCCTTCATCACGGAAACCGAGCTGTATGCCGGTTCCGGCCGCCGCGTCGGCACCAAGAAACAGGAAGGCGTGACACAGGTCGAATCGATGGTGCGCGACCTGTCGGAGCTGAAAATCGGCGACCCCGTGGTACACATCAACCACGGGATCGGGCGCTACATGGGCCTGACCAGCATGGACCTGGGCGAAGGCGAGACGGAATTTTTGCACCTGGAGTACGCCAAGGACACCAAGTTGTACGTGCCCGTGTCGCAGCTGCACGTCATTTCCCGCTATTCGGGCGCCTCGCCGGAAGACGCGCCGCTGCATTCGCTCGGCTCGGGCCAGTGGGAAAAAGCGAAAAAGCGCGCAGCCGAACAAGTGCGCGACACGGCCGCCGAACTGCTCAACCTGTACGCCCGCCGCGCGCTGCGCCAGGGCCACTCCTTCGAATTCTCCGCGCACGATTACCAGCGCTTCGCCGACAGCTTCGGCTTCGATGAGACGCCGGACCAGGCCGAGGCCATCCACAACGTCATCAAGGATATGACCTCGGGCAAACCGATGGACCGCCTGGTCTGCGGCGACGTCGGCTTCGGCAAGACGGAAGTGGCGCTGCGCGCCGCCTTCATCGCCGTCATGGGCGGCAAGCAGGTGGCCATCCTGGCACCCACCACCCTGCTGGCGGAGCAGCATGCGCAAACCTTTGCCGACCGCTTCGCCGACTGGCCCGTGCGCATCGCCGAACTGTCGCGTTTCCGCACTGGCAAGGAAATCACGCAGGCTTTCAAGGGCATGGCCGACGGCACCATCGACATCGTCATCGGCACGCACAAGCTGCTGTCCGATGACGTGAAGTTTACCCGTTTGGGCCTGGTCATCATCGACGAGGAACACAGGTTCGGCGTGCGCCAGAAGGAAGCGCTGAAAGCCTTGCGCGCGGAAGTGGACGTGCTGACCCTGACGGCCACGCCGATCCCGCGTACCCTGGGCATGGCGCTGGAAGGCTTGCGCGACTTTTCCATCATCGCCACGGCGCCGCAAAAGCGCCTGGCCATCAAGACGTTCGTGCGCAGCGAGGGCGAAGCCATCATCCGCGAAGCATGTCTGCGCGAACTGAAACGCGGTGGCCAGATCTATTTCCTGCACAATGAGGTGGAAACCATCCAGAACCGCCTGGCCATGCTGACGGAACTGCTGCCCGAGGCGCGCATCGCCGTGGCGCATGGCCAGATGCACGAGCGCGACCTGGAAAAAGTCATGCGCGACTTCGTCGCCCAGCGTTTCAATATTTTGCTGTGCACGACGATCATTGAAACGGGCATCGACGTGCCAACGGCGAACACCATCATCATGCACCGCGCCGACAAGTTCGGCCTGGCGCAGTTGCACCAGTTGCGCGGCCGGGTCGGACGCTCGCATCACCAGGCGTACGCCTACCTGCTGGTGCACGATGTGCAGGGCCTCACAAAACTGGCGCAGCGCCGGCTGGACGCCATCCAGCAGATGGAAGAACTGGGCAGCGGCTTTTACCTGGCCATGCACGACCTGGAAATCCGTGGCGCCGGCGAGGTGCTGGGCGAGAGCCAGTCGGGCGAGATGACGGAAATCGGCTTCCAGCTGTATTCGGACATGCTCAATGAAGCCGTGCGTTCGCTGAAGGCCGGCAAGGAACCGGACCTGGCCGCGCCGCTGGCCTCGACGACGGAAATCAACCTGCACGTGCCGGCCCTGCTGCCGGCCGATTTCTGCGGCGACGTGCACGAGCGCCTGTCGATTTACAAGCGCCTGGCCAACTGCGCCACGCAAGAGAAAATCGACGATATTCAGGAAGAGCTGATCGACCGCTTCGGCAAGCTGCCCGACCCGGCGAAAGCACTGATCGAGACGCACCGCCTGCGTATCGCGGCGAAAACCGTGGGTATCGTCAAGATCGACGTGCATGGCGAGGCGGCCACCCTGCAATTCATGGCCAAGCCGCCCATCGACCCGATGCGCATCATCGACTTGATCCAGAAGAACCGCCATATCAAGCTGCATGGCCAGGACAAACTGAAAATCACGGCCGCCATGCCCGACCTGGCCGCGCGCGTGACGCAGATCAAGACCACCATCAAGCAATTGACGGTGTAGACTTTTAGATAACTTTACGCGGGACTGCCCCCATGACCAATACCAAGACCATCACCATGAATCTGATCCTGCAGGGCCTGGACGGCGACATGGCCAGGCTCGAGCGCATCGCCGCGCTGGCCGCGCCGACGTCCATCACGCGCCTCGGCCCGAATGCCGTGCGCTGCGAACAGATCGCCTACTCACCCGCGCTGCGCCCCACCATCGAAGTGGCGGCCCAGGCGGCGCAGCTGGACGCCACCTACATGATGGGCCAGCGCGAACTCGCCGAATTCAAGCTGGTGGCGATGGACATGGATTCGACCCTGATCACCATCGAGTGCATCGATGAAATCGCCGACATGCAGGGTTTGAAACCGCAAGTGGCGGCCATCACGGAAGCGGCCATGCGCGGCGAACTCGATTTCGCGGCCAGCCTGAAGCAGCGCGTGGCCCTGCTCGAAGGCCTCGATGCGTCGGCCCTGCAGCGCGTCTACGACGAGCGCCTGAAGCTGTCGCCTGGCGCGGAAACCATGCTGGCGGCCGTGCAGAAGGCCGGCCTGAAGACCCTGCTGGTCTCGGGCGGTTTTACCTTCTTTACTGAACGCCTGAAACAGCGCCTGGACCTCGATTACACGCATGCGAACGAGCTGGAAATCATCGACGGCAAGCTGACGGGCAAAGTGTTAGGGGGCATCGTCGATGCCGAGGAAAAGCAGCGCACGGTGGAGCGCGTGTGCGCAGACCTGGGCATTTCTCCATCGCAGGCCATCGTCATGGGCGATGGCGCCAACGACTTGAAAATGATGGGCATCGCCGGCCTGTCCGTGGCCTTCCGCGCCAAACCCGTGGTGCGCGCGCAAGCCGACGTGGCGCTGAACTTCGTGGGACTCGATGGTTTGCTGAACGTATTGACCTGAGTTCGCACTAAGTTCGCGGTACCGGAGGAGAGAGCGGGCGGTGCGCGCAGGGTTGTCTATTTTTGCTATATTGCAAACTTGTGATCATCCAGTCAACCCATCGTGAAAGAACAGCGCATGCCGCCACCGCTGCCAGAAGAGATACAACGCCACCTGGATTTGTTTGTCGCCGCCGCGCAAACGGCCTTAGCTGGGGACCTTGCCGCCGCCGTGCTGTTTGGCTCGGCCGCCGATGGCCAGTTGCGCGCCACCTCCGACGTCAACCTGCTGTTGCTGCTCAAGCGCTTTAGGCCGCAGGCGGCCGATGCGCTGCGCGGGCCTTTGCGCCTGGCGCACGCCGCCATCGATTTGCAGGTGATGTTCCTGCTCGACAGCGAATTGACGCAGGCCGCCGACGCCTTCGCCGTCAAGTTCGCCGATATCATTGCGCGCCATCGAGTGCTGCTGGGCAATGATCCTTTCGCCAGCCTGCACACCAGCCGCGACGCCGTGCTGCGACGCCTGCGGCAAGTGCTGCTGAACCAGCAGGTGCGCATGCGAGAACGGTATATGCTATTGAGCCTGAACGAAGAACAGCTGGCCGGCGCCATCGCCGACGCAGCCGGTCCGCTGCGTTCGGCCGCCGCCTCGCTGGCGCAGCTGGAAGGCCGGGTGCCACTATCGGGAAAACAGGCGCTCGAAGCATTTGTCGACCAGTTGGGCGACGCTGCCCTGCACGCGGCCTTGCAAGCCATGTCGACGGCGCGCGAAACGGCGCGTCTGGCGCCGGGGCAGGCCCTGCCCGCCTTTACGGGCCTGATGGCCATTACCGAGCGCTTGCGCGAACACGCGGAGCATATGCGGTGAACGGCGCGAATCCGTTTGACTGGAGCGGGCCCTGGTTCCTGCTCGCCTATCTGATCTTCGGCATGCTCGTGTACTACTTCGCACGCGAGCTGCTGATACGCCAGGAGCTGCGCAATCCACACGCCCAGCTGTCGCTGGCCGACGACCCCTACCGCATCGCCTTCTTGCGCGGCGGCGCCCTCGAAGCGGTGAAAATCGCCACCATCGTGCTGGTCGACCGTGGCTTGCTGCGCGCCGATGGCCCGTTGCTGGAAACGGTCAGCGCCGACAGCCTGCGCTTCGCCAGCCATGACATCGAACGCGACGTGCTGCGGTTGTACCTGGGCCACCAGGGCCATAGCAAGGAACTGGCCGAGCAGGCAGAGATGCTGCCATCGTGCCGCGCCTACCAAGACACCTTGACGCAGCAGGAATTGCTGGTCGGCCCGCCGCTGCTGCGCCGGCGCGAGCGCATCACCCGGGTGGCACATTACCTGCTGCTGACGGTAGCTGCAGGCAAAGCCGTCATCGCCATCAGCCGCCAGCACTACAAGCTGCTGTTCCTGGCGCTGCTGCTGATGATATTTCTGCTCATGCTGCGCGGCTTGCGCACCCAGGCGACCAGTTGGAGCGCGCAGCGGCTGCTGACGGACTTGCGCATGTTGTTTGGCCGCCTGAACATGCGCGCATCGCGCCTGCAGGCAGGCAGCCGCAGCGCCGACATGGCACTGCTGGCCGCCATCTTCGGCATCGGCGCCCTGCCCCCGTCGGTGTACGCGTATGTCGCCGAGCTGTACCCGGCATCCCGGCAAAACACGAGCAGCGACTCCTCGTCCGGCAGCACGGGCGACTCGGGCGACTCCTCATCGGGCGGCGACGGCGGCGGTTCATCCGGCGGCTGTGGCGGTTGCGGCGGTGGCGGCGGCTGTGGCAGCTAGCACGGGGGCCACGCGCGACCGCGTCGGCCTGGGATGGCGCGGCGAACTGGCCGGCGGCATTCTGTCCAACCTGGCGCAGATCGACGTGTTGGAAGTGATCGCCGACGATTATTACCATGCTGCGCGCGCCGGCATCGCCGCCCTGTGCAGCCTGGCGCGCCAAGTACCCGTCAGCCTGCACGGCGTGGGCATGGGGCTGGCCTCGACGATTCCCGCCGATCCCCGTCGCCTGCATGCGATGGCGCACCTGATGAAGACGGTGCAGGCGGAGTCGTGGTCCGAGCACCTGAGTTTCGTGCGCGCCGGCGGCGTCGAAATCGGCCACCTGGCGGCACCGCCGCGCACGCCGCACAGCGCCGCCGGCGCGGTGTCCAATATCGCGCTGGCCACCCGCATCGTCGGCAGTGTGCCGCTAATGGAAAACATCGCCACCCTGATCGACCCGCCGGCCAGCACCTTGGACGAAGCCGAGTGGCTGGCGCAGATTATCCACGGTGCGCAAGTGCCGCTGTTGCTGGACTTGCACAACCTGTATGCGAATGCCGTCAATTTTGGCCACGACCCGGAGCAACTTCTGCTGCGCCTGCCCCTGGCCAGGGTCGGTGCCGTGCATCTGAGCGGCGGCCACTGGATCGAGGCGCCGGGCGGCGCCGGCAAGCGCTTGTTGGACGACCACCTGCACGACGTGCCGCCCGCCGTCTTCACCCTATTAACCGTGCTGGCGCGCCATGCACCGCAACCCTTGACGGTGATCGTCGAACGCGATGGCAATTACCCGTCGTTCGAGCATGTGCTGGGCCAGCTGGAGCTGGCGCGCGCGGCCTTGCGCGCGGGACGGTGCGCATGAGTTCCGCCGCACTGGAAACCTATTTGGCACGACTGTACACGGACGACGTCCTGCGTGATGCCTTCCTGCTGGAACCGCGTGCGCAAGCCTTGCTGCATGGCTTGTCGCCGCAGGAAGCCGAGGCGATGGCGGCGATGGACCGCATCGGCCTGCAGATGGCGGCGGCCAGCTATCGCGCCAAGCGCGCCGGGCGCGCCGAACACGCTGCACGCGCCACGCCGCTGCAACGCTGGTGGCGTTGGTGGCACCGGCTGCTGCAAGTCTGGCGCTGAGCGCCCGCTACAGCTGCCACAGCCGCAGCGGCAGCAAGCCCCACCAGGCCAGCACCAGCAGCAGTTGCAACGCCGCCAGCAAGGCGACCCAATCCCATTTCGCCCACGAGCCCGCCTCGGCCGCCGTGCCGCGGCTACGCCAGCAGCGGGCCAGGCCGAATGCCGTCGCCAATGGCAGCGCACCCGTCGCCAGTGCCAGCAGCACGCTGGCGATGGTGACGTCGCCCAGGCAAAGGTAAGACTGGAAATAGAAAAACGGCAGGGGCAGGAGTAGCGCCAGCAGCGACTGCAGGGGCGCGAACAGATGGTCGCCCCGCCCCAGGCTGCGCAGCGCGGCGCGCCAGACGCCCACCAGCAGCACATACAGCAAGCCGGCCACACCCAGCGCCAGGCTGCCCCATAGCACCAGCATGCGCAGCATCGATGCGCGCTCATAGCTGCGCAAGCCATCGCTGAGCACATGCTTGCCATCCTCTTGCATCAGCACATGCGACGGTGTGCTGCGGTCGCTGGCGCGGAACAGCAAGCCGCCCACCGGTTCCAGTTCCTTGGGCTCGCCCTGGAACGGGATCAGGAATAGCGATTCGCCATCCCATTTCAGGCGCGTAAAGCCGAAAACGGCATCGACCCAGGCCATGCTGGCCATGGGGCTGGGCGACGGCACATACACGCCCTGCCAGTTTTCCACCGTGGGCGCGGGCGTGCCCTGCGGGGCCGGCGCGCGCAGCGGCAGTTCCAGGTCGCGCAGCAGCAGGCGGTTGAAGCGTTCATAGTCGGCCTGTTCCGCATCCGTATTGAAGGCCACGAAGAAGGCGCTGTCCTGCTCCGGATAGATGCACAGCATGGCGCGAAAACCCCCGGCCGTGCCGGGGTGGCAGGCACCCACAACATTGTGGCGGTCGCGCACGGCAAGTGCCAAGCCGTGGCCCGTTGCCAGGCCCGCCTGCGCCGCATCCGTGCCGGCCGGTTCAGACAAGGCGCCCATCAGCGCCAGGTCGATGAAGCGCTTGCCCTGCAGCTTGCCATCGCCCATCAGGAATTGCGCCAGCTTGCCCATGTCGGCCGCCGTGGTGGTAAATTGCGCGGCCGGACGCAAATACTGGGGCACGGCCGGCTGCGCCACGCCATGCTCGAAGTGGCCCATGGCCAGGCGCGGATCAAGCTGCGCACCCACCTGAGTGACGAAAGCGAACGTGCTGCCCACCATGCCCAGCGGCTGCAGCAGCTGCGCATCGAGATAACGTTCGTACGGCTGGCCCGTGACCTTTTCGATCACCATGCCCAGCAAGCCATAGCCCATGTTCGAGTACGCATAACGGCTACCGGGCCGGGCGCGCACGCGCAGCAAATTGCGCCCGCCGTCAAAAGCCTCGGCCAGCGGCGTGTCCGGCGCCGGGTTCAGGCTGAACGCCTGCCAGAAGCGCACATTATCCAGGCCGGACGTGTGCGCCAGCAGGTGGCGGATGCGCACGGGATCGCTGGCCTGCCACGGGTTTTTCAGCGCCAGTTCCGGCAGCACCTGCTGCAATGGCGTGTCGAGCGTGAGCCGGTCTTCGCTGACCAGGCGCAAGACGCCCAGCGCCAGCGCTACCTTGCCCACGGAACCCACCTGCATGCGCGTGTCCGCCTGCATGGGTATTTTCTTGGCGGCATCGCGCAGGCCGGATGCGCCGACTTTGACTGTTCCATCGGGCAAGACTTCGCTCCAGACGGCGCCCGCCAGGCCCTCTTCCTTCAAGCCGGCGGCAAACTCCGCGTCCAGGGGGGCGCTAGCGGCATGGGCCACCGTGGCGCACAGCAGCAAGGTCGGCACCGCGCGCCGCAGCCAGAATCTGGCGCGCGCGGCCAAGGTGGGATGTGGATCTGCTTTCAACAATGTATTCCGCCTTTTCCATGGACTGCGCTCCCACGCCGCTTTGCTTGTTACAATTAAAAAATTGAACAATGACGGGAGCCTGCATGTCACAAGATATTATTCTCGATAGCCAACTTCAACAGACCAAAAAACTGGCCTGGTGGTTGTACCTGATACATGGCGCCAGCTTTGTGTTTTCGCTGGGCGCCTTTTCCTTCATTCCGCTCATCATCAATTATGTGAAGCGGGACGAAGCGGCCGGGACCTTCGTGTACAGCCATCACAGCTGGATGATCCGTTCCTTCTGGTGGTATATGGCCTGGATCGTCGTCGGCGCCATCCTGTGGATCACGCTGATCGGCATTCCGCTGGCGTTCCTCGTGTGGGGCGTGGCCTGGCTGTGGAAAGCCTACCGCTTGCTGCGCGGCTTCCTCGACCTGAACAACAACCGGCCCGTGCCCATGTAATTCCTTGTGGGCAAGCCCACGTGCTTGCCCACTGCCGCTACATCGCCGCGAACGCCCGTTCGATATCGGCGATCAAATCCTGCGGATCTTCCAGCCCCACATTCAGGCGCACCAGCTGGCCCGGCAACTGCCAACCCTTGCGCATGGCGGCGATGCGGTAAGGCATCACCAGGCTGTTCGCGCCGCCCCAGCTGTAGCCAATCTTAAACAACTGCAAGGCATCGATGAAACGATCCGTCTGCTGCTCCGTGTAGCGGGCATCGAAGAGCACGGAAAACAGGCCGCCCGCGCCCGTGAAATCGCGCTGCCAGATAGCGTGGCCCGGGCAATCGGCGAAAGCCGGATGCAGCACCGTGGCGATCTCGGTCCTAGCCTTGAGCCAGCTGGCCACCGCGCGCGCGCCCGCATCGTGAGCGTCGAAGCGCAGCTTCATGGTGGGCAAGCCGCGCAGCACCAGATAGGCATCGTCCGCCCCCACGCCCATACCCAGACGCATGTGCGCCTGCGCCAGGCGGTCGTGCAGCGCCCGCTCGCGCGTGATGAGTGCGCCCATCAGCACGTCCGAGCCGCCCGACTGGTATTTCGTCAGTGCCTGCATGATGATGTCCACGCCCAGGTCAAAGCCGCGCAGGGCCAGGCCGGCCGACCAGGTGTTGTCCAGAGCCACCAGCACGCCGCGCGCATGGGCGGCCGCGCAGATGGCGGGCAAGTCAGGCACTTCCATCGTCACGGAACCCGGCGCTTCCGTCCAGATGAGCTTGGTATTCTCCTGGATCAAGCCTGCGATGCCGGCGCCGATGAGCGGGTCGTAATAGCGTGCCGTGATGCCGAAATCCTGCGCCAGCCAGCGTCCCAGTTCGCGGTTTGGGTTGTAGATATTTTCCGGCAGCAAGACATCATCGCCCGTCTTCAGCAGGGCAAAGTCCGCCATGGCGATGGCCGCCAGGCCCGACGGCGCCAGCAGACAGTATTTGCCCCCTTCGATCTCGGCCAGCCGCGCTTCCAGCGTGAACGTGGTGGGCGTGCCGTGCAAGCCGTAGGTGTAGGCGTTTTTCTCTTTCCAGTCGCCCGAGCGCATGGCCGCCACGTCCTTGAACAGCACGGTCGATGCGTGATGGATGGCGTTGGGAAACGCGGCAAAGCCTTGCGGCGCCTGGTAATCGCTGTGGATCAGCGCGGTTTGCGGAGATTTGATTGTGGTCATGGCGGCGTCGGCAAAGTACGTGGGCAGGTAAAAAGCGGATCGCGCAGTGCGGTTCCATCTTAATTGTAAGGGCTTTACTCAAAAAACGCCGTACAACTGACGCCAGGCGCATTCTGAATGAAAGAATAAATCCGATAGTGGCTTAACATTTACCATGTATTATTGGCATGCTTTATTTTTAATCTTTTAATTTTATACATTCCATTCTAAGGAGGTATTCCATGTTGAAAAATGCAGTGCTCGCTTGCGCCCTGGCTGCGGCCACGACGACGGCGCTGGCCGCACCGGCCAAACCTAACCTTGTCAATTTTTCCTATACCGGTTTTTATGATGACTTGAACGGCGGCGCATGGAACCCCGACTTGCGGCTGGAAGGGAGCTTCAATTTCAACAATACCAATGGCGACAATATCATCACGAAAAACGAAGCCTACAACCTGGTGTTCAATGGGCGGAACTACTATCATGACTGCAACAATGGCAATATCTACATGCGCTGCGGCGTAAATGTACTGGAATATTCGACTGAAGGCGGCTTGAAGATTTCAGCATATTTCACCGGCAGCTATCCCGACGAAACCTATTTTGGCACGCTCACGACGGGCGACTCTTTCGCATACACCTATTACCATCCTTTCGATCCCAGCTCAAACAGCATCCGCGTACGCTGGTCACCCGACACCAAGCTGACGATCAGTCCCGTACTGGTCCCCGTACCCGAACCTGAAACCTACGCCATGCTATTGCTGGGCCTGGCCGGTATCGGCTGGATGCAGCGCCGGCACCGCGTCATTTAAAGCACGATTGAGTAGGGGACGGAGTTACCCCCGTCGCCCTCTCACACCACCGTACGTGCGGTTCCACATACGGCGGTTCATTTCACAAGCTGGAAGCGCTGCTGGGTGTCCAGCAGCCAAACTAACACGCCACGGTCATGCTGGACGCGCAACACAGGCGCGTACTGTGGGTTGGCGAGGGGAATAGCCGGGCAGCGATCCGGCCCTTCTTCGAAGCACTGGGAGCGGAGGGCTGCAGCCGGATCGAAGCAGTGGCAATGGATATGAACACGGCCATGGATCTCGAGGTACGCCAGCACTGCCGTAACGCCGAAGTCGTCTACGACTTGTTCCATGTCGTGGCACGCTTCGGACGTGAGGTCGTCGACAGGGTCAGGGTGGATCAGGCCAATGCGTTACGCGCCCATCCCAAAGCCCGTCAGGTGATCAAGCGCAGCCGCTGGCTGCTGCTGCGCAATCGTGACAACTTGGACAACGAACGCGCCGTCGAACTGGACGAACTGCTCGCTGCGAACACCCCCTTGGCCACAGTCTACCTAATGAAGACCGAACTCAAGGAACTCTGGTATGCGCCGTCCGTTCGAGAAGGCGCGCGCCGTTGGAAGCGCTGGCTAAGGCTGGCACTTGATAGCCAGATTACGCCGGTCATCCAGTTCGCCAAACGACTACGCAAATACCTGCGTGGCATTTTGGCTTCGGCAATCTATCCGATGAATTCGTCCATCCTGGAGGACATCAACAACCGCATTAAAGTCATCAAACGGATGACCTACGGCTTCCGGGACTCAGCCTATTTCTTCCTCAAAATCAATAATGCGTTCCCCGGTAAACCGCGATGTACCAAAAAAGAGGGACCGCCAACTGGCGATCCCTCCTATTCAGAACGGTTTCAACGCGGTCTGTCAGACCATGACAGCGTTACTCTGCCGCACCCCACAAGTCGTGCGCGTCGGCCGACGTGATGGTCACGTCGAAGAACTGGCCCACGGCCAGCTTGCGGTGCGGCTCAAACGGCGGCTTCACGTACACGACGCCGTCGATTTCCGGCGCATCTGCGGACGAGCGGCCGACGCCGCCGGAGCGGGTGACTTCATCGATCAGCACGCGCACCGTCTTGCCGATCTTGGCTTGCAAGCGTTTTTTCGAGATTTCTTCCTGCAACAACATCACGCGGCCGCGGCGCTCTTCGCGCAACTCTTCCGGCACGGGATTGGCGATTTCGTTGGCGGTCGCGCCTTCGACGGGCGAATAGGCAAAGCAGCCCAGGCGGTCGATCTGCGCTTCCTTGAGGAAATCAAGCAGGTACTCGAACTCCGCTTCCGTTTCGCCAGGGAAACCGGCGATAAAGGTCGAGCGGATGGTCAGGTCCGGGTTGATGGCGCGCCAGGCCTGAATGCGGTCCAGGTTTTTCTCGCCGCTGGCCGGGCGCTTCATGCGTTTCAGCACGTCAGGGTGCGCATGCTGCATCGGAATATCGAGGTAGGGCAGGATGTGGCCGCCGCTCATCATCGGGATGATCTGGTCCACGTGCGGGTACGGATACACATAATGCAAGCGCACCCAGGCGCCGTAGGACTTGGCCAGCTCGCCCAGCGCTTCCGTCAGCTGCGTCATGTGGGTTTTCACGGGACGGCCATTCCAGAAGCCGGAACGGAATTTTACGTCCACGCCATACGCCGAGGTATCTTGCGAAATGACCAGCAATTCCTTGACGCCAGCCTTGAACAGGTTTTCCGCTTCGATCATCAGTTCGCCGATCGGACGCGAGACCAGGTCGCCGCGCATCGATGGGATGATGCAGAAACTGCAACGGTGGTTGCAGCCTTCGGAAATTTTCAGGTAGGCATAATGCTTCGGCGTCAGCTTGACGCCTTGCGGCGGCACCAGGTCGAGGAAGGGCGCATGCGGTTTAGGCAGGTGCAAGTGGACGGAATCCATCACTTCAGCCAGCGCGTGCGGGCCGGTGACGGACAGCACTTTCGGATGCACCTTCATGATAATGTCGTCGCCGGCAGCATCTTTCTTGGCACCCAGGCAACCGGTCACGATGACTTTACCGTTTTCAGCCAGCGCTTCGCCGATGGCGTCGAGCGACTCTTGCACAGCAGCATCGATAAAACCGCAGGTATTGACGATCACCAGATCGGCGCCAGCGTAGGATTTCGCCGTTTCGTAACCTTCGGCGCGCAGTTGGGTAAGGATTTGTTCGGAGTCGACCAGCGCTTTCGGGCAGCCGAGCGAGACAAAGCCCACTTTCGGCGCCGCACCTGGCATGGCCAGCATGGCCTCTGGCTTGGCGGAAGGAACGGGAATACGGTGAATTTCAGACATAGTTGGCAGCTAGTAAAATGGTGAGGCGAATCGGCTATTGTACCCCGAGCCGCCCTTAGCTGTCAGTGGCGGTCTGGTTTTGCTGCGGGATATGCAACGGTGGGAGCCACGGGCGACCTGCCCTGAGCATATTCTTTCACGCATTCCATATCTGGCTGCAGCCCATACTTGACTAATGTACTTGTTATTTCATACACAGTCTCGCTATAATAAGATTTTATTGCACTGTGGAAATAAAATGTTCATCAAAAATTTCGTTGCCAACGTTTTTGCAGGAGCCGTCTCTGCGCTGATGCTCGGTGGCTGTGTCACAACGCATGTGCAGCGCCCTCTCAGCGTCGGCGTGCCCTCCGAAGGTACAGCCGTTACTGTCAGCATTACTGCCAACACTGATGCGGTGAACGGATTGGGCCAGATCACCTTGGGCCGCCTGAGTAGCGGAGACGCAGTGTCCAGCCTGGTCCTGCAGCAATATATCCTGAACCAGGTTGCCAAGGATATGGCGCGCGACACGACTCTTTTCATGGGGACCCTGCCACCGGGGAAATACTACTTCAGTCAACTGGCCGACGCCGGCAAATCAAACCGCTACATCAAAATGGGCAGCGGCCTGGGCTTATTTACTGTGGAGGAAGGCAAGCCGGTCGATCTGGGCCGCCTGATCGTCACTCCTCTTTATGGCGAGCGTGTACTGGTCGGCCGCAGCGTGCGGGTGCGAGACAACCGCACCCTGCTCGAACGCTATTCTCCCGAGCACCTGAAGCTGTTTGCACCCGAAAAGACAGTCAGCTGGTCCGGATCGCGCAGTGATACGGATCGCGCTGAGGAAGTCGCCATGGCCCGCCCCACCGGCGCCGAATGCGTGACGGAGCTACCAGACGGCAGCGTGGCGGCCGCAACCCGCATGGGCACAGTGCTGTGGCGCAGCCCTGAGGGAACATGGAAACAACTGGCCAGTGACAAAATAGAGACGCTGAACTGCGTGCAGCCGGTGCAAATGCCGGATGCAGACTTGCTGGCCTTCGGCGAGTTCGGCACCCTGCTGCGCCATGCGCCGGGACAGAACAAGCTTGAACCGATTGACACTGGCAACCTTCCCTATGGCAATCTGGTCGGACTGGCTGGCAATATGGACGCTGGCTGGTATGTTGCCGTCCAGCGTAACAATGAAGTCACGATTTATCATTCCGCCCGTCTCGAGCGCGGCGAGTGGAATCAGGTACGCAGTGAGAAGCTGGGGAAGTGGCTCCTGAACCAGGACACCTGGTTCTGGCTGCGCGATATCGGCACAGGCTTTGCCTACACGTCGACGAAAGGAACGCTGCACCTCTACGACTACGCCAGTGGCCAGTGGTCAGAGCGGGCAATGCCCGATCGCCGTGTGGATGCGATGCGCATCAGCGGCAGCGGCAGCGGCAGCGGCATGTGGAGCCTCATAACACAAGGTTACGGGCCATTTGCGATCACCTCCAGAGATGCTTTCGTTTCAGTGAATCAAGGTCAAACCTGGCAAGAGGTCACCGCTAGCCACATTCCGCTGGTTCAGCGTACCGATGGCACCCTGCTGCGTTTTGAAAGCAGTCTGATGAGCGATACGACCTTACATGCCAGTAGCGACATGGGCAAAACGTGGACACTGGTGGACGCCAAACCGAAATCACGCGAGTTGACCCCGCTTAAATCGGGTGCGATTCTGGGAAAAATAATGCGCTGGAGCGTGCCGGCGCAATTTGAAATATCGAACGACGGCGGTAAAAGCTGGACTGCCGAAAGCATGAAGTGAAAGTTCTGACCGTCAGTCGACAATGCCATGCCCACCCGATGTGAACGATGACTACCAGGCGGCATCCGTGCCGTCTGCCTGGATCGACTTGCAGAGCAAGAGCCGGATGGCGGACGCGCCTGAATATGTGGTGAAGGCACGTCGCTTGAAACCCTGATTGAGCAGATCTTTGGCAATCAGGAAGTCAGCTATATCCACGTCCACAACGCCAGACGCGGTTGCTACGCTGTCCGGGTTGACCGGGCATAGGTAGCAATGGATTGCATGTGCGATTCTCAGGCTCCTGCATCGCTTATCATCAAATGCAGGCTATGAGCTTGCTCAGTCCGGTTCCAAAGCACGGCAGGAAGCAGCACCTGGGAATTCAATACGTAGCTTGGGCCAGGTACCTTGCCAATTCTTGCCACGCACGCGGCCTGCGTAGACGGATTGCTTCGCTGTCAGAAATCGCTCTGTCGGCCGGACCACCAGATCGAAAAGATCATGCAGGCCGAAAGGAGCCGCTATATCGATGTCTGCAAGGTCATTGAGTCGCACACCCACGGCAGTGGCGGTTTCCGGCCAGTATCTCATGGCATCGGAAGCGGTCAGGTAAGGCAGGTCCGCATTGCGTTCATGCATACGCGCCTGATTCTTTACCGACCAGCCCAGCGTGCCGTCCCGTGCTCTTAAACTCGACTCAAGCATGGCGTCATGCGCCTGTGTCGCCTTGCTTGGGTCGTACCAGATGACGTCGATATCGTGAGGCAGTGGCGAAGGCGAACGTTGGTGCAAATGATCCCAGACACAGCATCGCACAAATCCCGCAGCAACCCAGCAATCGGGCAGATCAAGTTCCCTGACAAGACGAAGGACGTGCATACGCTCATTATCGGCTGCAATCATTGCCTGCAATTGCTCAAGCAGCGCCATATATACTCCTCGTGGACCTGCAGTTGCATATCAAACGAACGCTGCGATGTCATCCTTGCCGGACAGCGCCTGCCTATCAAGGAAAAATGGTTGCACCATGCTCCGATCAAAACCCGGCACCCGAGGCGATATGGCGCCTGAATGCATAACGGCACAGGAGTTCCTGTGCCGTTATGTGGTCCGCATCGGCTGCGGCCTACTTTTTGTCTGTTGGGGGTACCGGCGGAACAAACGGGAACGTGCCGAACAGATTCTTGCTCTGGCTCTGCATCTGTTCCTGCATCTGCACGAACAGGCTCTTGCTCTGGTCGATGTAGTTGTTCATCATGCCTTGCATCATCGGGCCTTGGACATTCATGAACTGGGTCCACATTTCAGGACTGAATGGCTTGCCTTCGAAGCTGCCGGCCGAGGTGCCCGTGAATTTATGCTGGATATCGGTGAACGCTTGCACGTTCTTTTCCAGGTAGGATCCCATCATGCCCTGCATGGCATGGCCATAGTAGCGGATGATCTGCGACAACACGCTGCTCGAGAACATGGGCGCGCCATTCGCTTCCTCTTCCAGTATGATTTGCAGCAAGATGCTGCGCGTCAAATCTTCACTGGATTTAGCATCGACGACGGTAAACACTTCATTGTCCAACACCAGCTGCTTGACGTCCGTCAAGGTGATGTAGGAACTGGTTTGCGTGTCATACAGACGGCGGTTGGGATATTTTTTAATCAGGCGGTCTATACTTTTTTTTGCACTACTCATCACAAGTTCCACTTATTGCGCCGCAGCGCGTACAGAGTTAATCCGAAAAAAAAGCGAACGTGGGTCCGCTTTCGCACCTGCCTACCTTTTCCATTATAGAGTGGAAAACGGCTCCATTGCACATCAGGGTAGTAGATTCCCGCATTTATTGCAACGCAACTAAAAGTAGATTCCTGACAAGACCGGAGATTACGCCAATCTTGCCTGGCAAAACGCTTTATGACTTAATCCGCCCTGACTTTAACATACCGCCCCGGCGCCGCCTCGATTGGTGCGTGCCGTTTGTTGCCCGGTTTGCCTGGTGCCTTCACCTGCGCGCCGCCGTGTTCGGCCAGGAAGGCCGCCCATTCGGGCCACCAGCTACCCACGTGCTCGGTGGCGCCTTCCATCCATTGCTCGGCAGTCAAGGGCTTGGCTTTCGCCGTGCGTACGCCTTTGCCTGCGTCGTTGCTCCAGTAACTGCGCTTTTTCTTCGAGGCCGGGTTGATCACGCCGGCGATATGGCCCGAAGCACCGAGGACAAAACGGTTGGCTTTCGGTTTTTTCGGGTTCAGCAAGGCCGTGCTGGCGTAAGCGGCGCCCCAGGGCACGATATGGTCTTCACGCGAACCGTAGATAAAAGCGGGCGCGTCAATGCTGCTGAGGTCGACCTTTTCACCGGCCACCATCAGCTTGCCCGGCACTTTCAGGCTATTTTCCAGGTAGGTATTGCGCAGATACCAGCAGAACATGGGGCCTGGCAAGCCCGTGCCGTCGCCATTCCAGTACAGCATGTCGAACGCGGGCGGTTCCTTGCCTTTCAGGTAATTCGACTGCACGTAGTTCCACACCAGGTCATTCGGCCGCAGGCTGGAGAACGTGCTGCCCAGGTCGCGGCCCGACATCAGGCCGCCCTTGGCCAAACTCTGCTCGCGCAACGCCACTTGCGGCTCGTCAATGAAGACGTCGAGCGCGCCCGCATCGCAGAAATCGAGGAAGGTGGTCAAGAGGGTCAGGCTGGCGGCCGGATTCTCGCCCCGCGCCTTGAGCACGGCCAGCGCCGTCGAGACGATGGTGCCGCCTACGCAAAAGCCGAACATATTGAGCTTTTCCTGGCCGGAAATGTCCTGCGTCACCCGGATGGCTTCGATCACGCCTTGCTCAACGTAATCGTCCCACGTCAGGTGCTGCATGCTCAGGTCCGGATTGCGCCAGGACATCAGGAATACGGTACTGCCCTGCTCTACCGCATAACGCACGAGCGAATTTTCCGGCTGCAAGTCAAGGATATAGAATTTATTGATGCACGGCGGTACCATCAGCAGGGGCCGCTGGTGCACCGTGGCCGTCGTCGGCGTGTACTGGATCAGCTGGAACAAGGCGTTTTCAAACACCACCGTGCCCGGCGTGGTGGCCACGTTGCGGCCCACTTCGAAGGCCGATTCATCGGACTGCGAGATGCGGCCCTTTCCCATATCGGCCAGCATGTTGCTCAGCCCCTTGGCCAGGCTTTCGCCCTTGGTTTCGATCAGGGTTTGCTGGGCGTCGGGGTTGGTGGCGAGAAAGTTGGCGGGCGACATGGCGTCGACGATTTGCTGCACGGCGAATGCAATCTTTTGCTTCTGGTGCGGCGTCGCCTCCACGGCATCGGCCATGGCGCTGAGAAACTCCGCGTTCAGCAAATAGGCCGCCGCATTGAAAGCCGACAGGGGGCTGGCGTGCCAGGCGGGCGCGGCAAAGCGCCGGTCTTTCAGCTGCGGCGCCTTGCCGGCCATAAAGTCGGCCCACAAGCCCGTCAGCTTGGCCACATAGGCATCTTTCAGTTGCTCGATCACGTCCGGCTTGATGCTGGCGCCCGCATCCTGCAAAATGCCAGCAATCGGATTGCCTTGGGGCTGCGGTACCATGTTGAACCACGTCTTCCACTGCTCAGGATTGCTGATCTGCGCCATCCATTCCTTGGTCATCATTTGAGGATCGGGCATGTTCATAGATATATGTAAGTCCATTCAAGATTGAGGGACGCCGAACAAAACCTACTGCGCGTCGGTATAGGCGGCCTGCGATGCTCACCGTACCAGAATACGGTTGCGCTTCTTAGCCACCTCTCCCTTCCGCTCGCTACGGTTTTGTTAGGCGCCGAAACGTAGTCGAAAAATAAATACTTTTGGATCACTTCATGCAAACTCTTACTGACTGCCAATACTCATGATGCTCATGACCGCTGTTGCCTGGATCTATGTCGTCGGCCTCATGGCGCTGACGGAACCGTCCATCGTTGCCGGGGTGATGACCTTCGTGCTGTACTGCGTCATCCCGCTATCCATCCTATTCTATCTGACGGGCTCGCGGCGACGCAAACGCAAGGCGGCGCGCATCGCTGAGATGCAGCCGCGCGCGCTTGCCTCGGCAGACGATAAAACAAAAACGGCAGACACATAAGTGTCTGCCGTGCAGATTATTTGCGCCAGATCAAGCTGGCCTGTCTTCCCGTGACGCCATCGCGCCGGTATGAGTAAAACTGCGTCGCATCGCTGACGGTGCAGTATTCCCCGCCCGCCACGTGCGCCACGCCATCGCGCAGCAGCATGGTACGCGCCAGGGCATAGATGTCGGCCAGGTACTTGCCTGGCTTGCCATCGATAGCGGCGAACGCAGCGCTTAGCACTTGCCGCTCGACAGCGTCGCGCGCGCCGTCGCGAAACGCTTGCAGCACGTCCTGTCCCACTTCGAATTGCTGCGGGCCAATGGCCGGCCCCAGCCAGGCGAGGATCTCCGTCGCGCCCTGCGCCCGCATGTTTTCCAGCGTGCGCTGCAAGACGCCGTTGGCCAGGCCGCGCCAGCCCGCGTGGGCCGCACCGACGACCAGGCCGTCCGTCGAGCTGAACAGCACCGGCAGGCAATCGGCCGTCATCACCACGCACACGGCGCCAAGCCGCGTTGCCATGCTGGCGTCGGCATCGGGCACGCAACCGTGCAAGCTGGCCGCGTCCATCACGGCCACGCCATGCACCTGCGACAGCCAGGCGGGCTCGGATGGCAAGATAGCCGCCAGCCGCGCGCGGTTGGCCGCCACGTGCGCGGGCTCGTCGCCCACGTGCGTGCCCAGGTTCAAGCCGCCGCCGCCCTGCCCATCACCATATGGTTCCTGGCTGACGCCGCCCGCGCGCACGGTCGCCAGCGCGCCCACGTTCTCGGGCAGGCCTGGCCAATGGGGAATAATACAAGGCAACGGTGACGTCATCAGACCTGTTCCGGCTCGGGAATGCCGGCTGTGGCGATCAGTTCAGCGAAATCATCGGCCAGCGGTACGATCCATTCGCACGCTTCCAGGGTGCCCGGATGCACGAGGCCCAGTCGACGCGCCTGCAATGCCTGGCGCGAAAAGACGGACACCAGGTGCTGCTTGCCGTACACGGAGTCACCGACCAGCGCAAACCCCAGGTGCTGCATGTGCACGCGAATCTGGTGCGTGCGGCCTGTTTCCAGGCGGCATTGCATCAGACTGACGGGACGGCGGTCGAGTTCGCCGCTGCCGATCAATTCATAATGCGTGATGGCCGGCTTGGCCGTAAAGTTTTCCGAGACGGCCATCTTGACGCGGTCGCGCGGGTGGCGCGCGATGGAGGCGTCGATGGTGCCCGCCATTTTCGGCGTGCCCCACACCAGCGCAAAATATTCGCGCTTGACGGTGCGCGCCTGCAACTGGCGCACCAGATCCGTTTGCGAAGCCAGGGTCTTGCCAACCACCATCAGGCCGCTGGTATCCTTGTCCAGGCGGTGCACGATGCCGGCGCGCGGCACGCCAGCCAGTTGCGGACAGTGGTGCAGCAAGCCGTTGAGCAGTGTGCCCGACCAGTTGCCGGGGCCAGGATGCACGACCAGTCCGGCCGGTTTGTTGATCACGATGATATGCTCATCTTCGTGCACGATGTTCAATTCCATCGCTTCCGGCTTAAAAGCCTCGTCTTCCGGCGCGCTTTGCGGCAGAATGACGATCTTCTCGTCGCCATAGGCGGTCATGTTGCGTTTGGCAACTTTTCCATCGACGGTCACGAAACCGGCTTCCAGCCACAATTGCAAGCGGCTGCGCGAGTATTGCGGCACCAGCTTGGAAATGACTTTATCGAGGCGGTGGCCGCAGGCGTCCGGCGTCAGTTCCAATGTAATCGGGGCCATGATCTCGAAGGCGTCGTCGGCGGCAAAATCGCCGTCAAACGCATCTTCGGCGCCATGGTCAGAAAGGGAGTCAAACGCGGAGTCAGCCAAATTAGGCTTCGGAGTTAATATCACAGCATTCCCATCGGCTATAATCAGCCTATTGTAAAATCTTGGTTAAAACCTTCTTGCAAAACGTCATGCAAAAAAAATTATCGTTGGTAGTCGCTTCAGTCGTTCTGCTCGGCATGTCCGCTTGCAGCTTGTTGCCTGAAAAAGTGGATGAGACCAAAAACTGGTCCGTTACGAAATTATACTCGGAGGCGCGTGAAGAAATGGCCGGGCAGCACTATGAAGCTGCAATCGGCCTGTTCCAGAAGCTGGAGGCTAACTATCCTTTCGGCAACTATGCCCTGCAAGCGCAGATGGAGATCGCTTACGCGTATTATAAGGCGGGAGACCAGGCGCAGGCACTGGCTGCCGTTGAACGCTTCATCAAGTTGCATCCGAACCACGCCAATGTCGACTATATGTACTACTTGCGTGGCCTGATCAGCTTTAATGACCAGATCAGCTTCCTGAACTTCCTGTACGAGCAAGACCCGACCGAGCGCGACCCGAAAGCCACGCGCGAAGCGTTTGCGGCCTTCAAGCAACTCGTCGACAAGTTCCCAAATAGCAAATATGCGCCCGATTCGCTGGCCCGCATGAACTATTTGATCGATGCCATGGCGAAATACGAAGTGCACGTGGCGCGTTATTACTACCGCCGCGGCGCCTACCTGGCTGCCGCCAACCGCGCGCAAACGACGGTGAGCGACTTTGCCGCTTCGCCAGCCATCGAAGAAGCGCTGTTCATCATGTACCGCTCGTATGACAAACTGGGCTTGACCGACTTGCGCGACGACACTTTGCGCGTGCTGACCAAAAACTACCCGAACACGGCATTCCTCAGCCCGGAAGGGGTGAACAAGGAACGCAAGTGGTGGAAATTCTGGCAGTAAGCTGCAATAAAAAACCGGGCTAGCCCGGTTTTTTTACTTAATCACCCACGCGGCGCCGGAATACCCAGCTCTTGTCATTCGACGCTTCCGGCACGAAACCGTAGCCATCGACGTCGAACTGTTTCAGCTGCTGCGGGTCGCGGATGGCGTTGACGGCGGCATAGCGGGCCAGCATGCCGCGCGCACGCTTGGCATAGAACGAAATGATTTTATACTTGCCGTTCTTCCAGTCCTCGAACACGGGCGCGATGACGGGCACATCCAGCTGACGCGGCTTGACGGATTTGAAATATTCTTCGGAAGCAAGATTAACCAGCACTTTCGCGCCCTGCTCTTGCGCGGTACGGTTCAGGCCATTGGTAATGGTGTCGCCCCAGAACGCGTACAAATCCTTGCCACGCGTAGTCGACAAACGCGTGCCCATTTCCAGGCGGTGCGGGTGGATCAGGTCCAGCGGGCGCAGCAAGCCGTACAGGCCCGACAGGATGCGCACGCGCGACTGGGCATAGTCGAGCTGGGCCGGCTGCAGGCTGCGCGCCTCGAAACCGGCATATACGTCGCCATTGAAAGCCATGATGGCCTGGCGCGCTTCCGCCAGCTTGGGCGTCCAGGAGGCGTAGCGGGCCACGTTGAGGGCCGACAAGGCGTCGGAAATACCCATCAGACTGCCCACTTCGGCGGGCGAAAACTGGCGCATGCGCTCTATCAGCTGGGCGGAATGGTCGAGAAAATCGGGGGTGCTGTGCAACGTGGTTGTTGGCGGCGTCTCCAGGTCGAGACTCTTGGCGGGCGAAAGCACGATCAACATAAATTATCACTACAGAATAGAATTGCCGACATGATACCTGCTCCACAAAAACTCGTCCTCGACACCAACGTTTGCCTCGACCTGTTCGTCTTCAACGACCCGCGCTGGGCGCCCCTGCTGGCGGCCATGGAAAGCGGCGCCGTGCACGCCATCACACGCGAAGATTGCCGCGCGGAATATCTGGTCGTCTTGCATTACAAGCATCTGCCGCTCGATGAAGCCAGCCGTCTGCTTGCCGCCGCCCGATTCGACGCCCACATCAGCGTCGTGGCGCCACCCGTGTCCGGCGTGCGCCTGCCCGTCTGCACGGACAAGGATGACCAGAAATTCCTCGAACTGGCGCGCGACGCCAACGCCGACATCCTCATCACCAAGGACAAGGCGCTGCTGAAACTGGCCCGCAAGACGTCCAAGGCCGGCATGTTCAAGATCATGCTGCCGGAAGGCTGGGCATTGCCAGGCTGAGCCGCCAAAGCCCCGCACGCAACGGGGCGCGCTGCGCTAGAATGGGGAACGATTCCACTTTCCGCACCGCGACCCTACCGTTCATGAACAGCCCGTCCCTGCCCCATCTGACTCCCACCCTGACCACCCGCTTGCCTCTAGTGGGCACCACCGTGTTTACCCGCATGTCCAGCCTGGCGGCCCAGCATGGCGCCGTCAATCTGGGCCAGGGCTTCCCCGACTTCGATTGCGACTTGGCCCTGGTCGATCGCGTCAGCGACGCAATGCGTGCCGGCCACAACCAGTATCCGATGATGACGGGCGCCGCGCCCCTACGCGCGGCCATTGCCGCGAAGATCGCCAGCCTGTACGGCCACGCCTACGATGCGGGCACGGAAATCACCGTCACGGCGGGCGCCACGCAGGCCCTCACCACTGCTATCCTGTGCTGCGTGCACCCGGGCGACGAAGTCATCGTCATCGAACCGGCCTACGACAGCTATCTGCCGGCCATCGCGCTGGCCGGCGGCGTGCCCGTGCTGGTGGCGATGGAAGTGGGAGAGTCCGGTTACAGCGTGCCGTGGGACAAGCTGGCCGCTGCCGTCAGCAGCAAGACGCGCTTGATCATTATCAACACGCCGCATAATCCGACGGGCACCATCCTGCGCCCCGCCGACGTGGCGGCGCTTGCCGACATCGTGCGCGGCACGCAAATATTGATCTTGTCCGATGAAGTCTACGAACACATGGTGTACGACGGCGTGCGCCATGAGTCGCTCGCCCGCCACCCGGAACTGGCGGCGCGCAGCTTCATCGTTTCCAGCTTCGGCAAGACGTATCACGTGACGGGCTGGAAAGTGGGCTATGTGGCGGCGCCAGCGGCCCTGACGGCGGAATTTCGCAAGGTGCACCAGTACAACGTGTTTACCGTCAACACGCCGATGCAGCACGGCCTGGCCGGCTACATGGCGGACCCGCAGCCCTACCTGGATTTGCCCGCGTTTTACCAGCACAAGCGCGACCTGTTCCGCGACGGCCTGGCGGGCAGCCGCTTTACCCTGCTGCCGGCCGACGGCACGTATTTTCAGTGCGTGCGCTACGATGCCATTTCACAAGAGACCGAAGCGCAGTTCGCCGAATGGCTGACGGCCGAGATCAAGGTGGCCGCCATTCCCGTTTCCGCGTTTTACGCGCAGGGCAAGGAGTCGGGCATCGTGCGCTTCTGCTTTGCCAAGCAGGACGAGACCTTGCGCCTGGCGCTGGAGCGTCTGCGCAGCATTTAACCGAGCACTGAGCATGGCTTCGCCACGGTGGAGCAAAGGATGACAGCATGGTACAGCGTCGCATCGGCCCGGCCGACCTGGTTCCCGGCGAACCCCTGCCCTGGGATTTGTTTTTGGCTGACCATAGTGCCGGCCCGCAACTACGCAAGGGGCAAATCATCACGGATGGCGCGCAACTGGGCCGCTTGCTGCAGCTGGGCCTGTACGTGGGCACGCCCGAGCAGCCATCCGTGCTACGCCTGCTGAACCAGGCGGCGCAGCGCTTGGAACGGCTGCTGCTGGACTTGCGCAGCGAAAGCAATGCCGAGCGCGACGTGCGCGACATCGCCCGCGAACTGCTGCGCGCGCTCGGGCACGATGCCGACATCGCCCTGGCCAGCATCCTGCTCAATCAAATCGCCGGCAGCTACGCCGTGCGCCATTGCATCGAAACGGCGCTGCTAGCCATGCTGGTGGGGCGCAGCATGCACAAGTCCCACGATGAATTGCTGTTGATCGGCGCGGCCGCGCTGACCATGAACGTGGGCATGCTGCGCCACCACGACAGCTTCCAGGACCGGCGCGGCCCCCTGAATGACGAAGAAATGCGCATCGTGCGCCAGCATCCGCAGGAAAGCACGGAACTGCTGCGCTGTGCCGGCGTCGACGACGAGGAATGGCTCAGTTGCGTGCTCTTGCACCATGAAAACGACGACGGCAGCGGCTACCCGCAGGGCCGCACGGCCGATGAAATCCTGCAAAACGCCAAGCTGATCGGCCTGGCCGACCGCTATTGCGCCCGCGTCTCGGCGCGCAACTACCGCCGTTCCATCGTGCCCGACCAGGCCCTGCAGCACATTTTCCTCGACCAGGGCGTGCCCATCGACCCGCTGCTGGGAGAACAGTTCGTCAAGCTGCTGGGCAAGTATCCACCCGGCACCCTGGTACGCCTGCGCAGCGGCGAACTGGGCGTCGTCACGCAACGGGGCGCCGCCCATGTGCATCCGCTCAGCGACCCGCTGGGCGCACCGCTGGCCGCCGCCGAGCTGGCGCAGCTCGCCCCGCGCGACACGGCCGACAGCCGCTTTGCCATCGTTTCGTCGCTACATGAAGACGATGCCGGCGTGCATTTCAGCATGCGGCATGTGTGGGGCGATGAGGCGCGCTTGTAGACAGGCCTCAGCCCGCGCTCACAGGAGCACCCAGCAACGTCTGTTTCAGATCAAGGTTGAGCGCCCACTGCTCTGCCACCGGAATGGCGCGCCGCGAACTGGTCTTGAGTGACCCCTCTTGCGTCCACAGGAATGGATAAAAATTCAGGCATAGCTCGCCGGGCAAGGGCAATTCGTCAAAGCCATCCGCATCGCCAGGCTGCCGGCCATAAAACTGCCGCAACTGGCTTGTAAAGGCCCATTCGACAAACGTCGTGAAGCCGATCTCCAGCGCTTCCCACTCCAATGTCTCGGGGGCAAGGTAATACATATTGCCCTGGTCAGCCCCGAGTGCGCCGCCATTGATGGCAAAAAAACCGCCAAGCACATCATCGGCCACCAACAGAAAACCCTCGGCCTTTCCTTCGTTCCACGTAGCAATGTTCCTGCCCAGCTTGCCATGGCCAGACCCCAGTATTCGGAGCCAGCCGTCATCCACCAGGATGCCCCCGGTCTCATAGGCTATCGCGCCGAGGGGAGAACGCGTGGTGACCTGCAGGCTCAGCAACACATCCTCCCTGGCGGCCGAGGGAGGCAGCAATTCCACCGGTATCTCGGCCTCGCTGGCCCATTGCCTGATCAGCGGAAACGCTGGGTCTTCCCTATCCAATAATTCATTCAATGTACGCATTTCACCTGGCCTTATCGATGACCACTTCCGGCGGTCGGAGGGTTCATGACGAAGCTGGCACTGTCTGGCGGGCACCGCCAGGCATTCCAGCGGCTCGCCCATGGCGCGATCCAGTATCAATGACGAAAACTGAACGCTTGGCAAATTTTACACATACCCGCTCCTGCACGCCTGCCACTCGCCACGGAGAGCAGGCTTGATGGCGCCGCCCGACATCCCGCGCATGCCCCTGAATCGACCATTCATCCTGCGTCTGGCGCCATGCGTCGGCCCGCGCTCGCCCTTCCGCGCGGGCGCACATACCATGCCGATATGACCACTCCACTCCAGTTCAAGTCCGGCCAATTCTATGGCGACGTGCATCACGGCGCGCGCGGCAGCATTTTCGATATCCGCCGCCTGAAGGCCACGCGTGGCGACGACGAAGTCCAAACGCACCGGCATGACGATGCCCACTTCGTCTTTGTCCTGTCCGGCACGTATATTTCCAGCGCCCTGCACGCCCAATGGGCGCACGGTGCAAAGCTAGGGGATGGCGGGTTCGGGCGGCAATAAAGTGCTCGTCCCGCCGAAACACGATGCGGTGATCGTCATCATCACGACCAACTTCCAGGTGCGCGACGCCCACGCGCTCAGCGAAAAATTGCTGACCAAGCTGATCATGCCGGCATTGATGCGCCCCTGAGCGCCATTCATTTTGCGGACGTCAAATACGCCCGCAAACCATGCGTCAGGACAAAAGGAAACACGCTCGCATGATCTTCGTCGTCGAACACGCGCAGGCGCGTCTTCAAGCCGGGGAACTTGCGCGATTTCAACTTCCCGTCGAACTCGCGCAAATCGGCCAGCATGTCGGCGTCTTCCTCTGAACGCGAACGTTTCTTTCCTGGTGCCAGCTTTTCCAGGCCACCGATGCCGAAGAAGACCGATGCGGGCAAGTCCTTGTGGCTGGCGGCATACGCCTGCTCACGGTCGAACATGACGCCGGCGTCGTACCATAGCGACGGACTGCCGAGGATGTAATGCTCGAAAGTGCGCGGTTCGCTCAGCAAAAATTGCAGGCCCAGCAGGCTGCCATAGGAATGCCCGATAAACACCTTGCGCTGCATGTTCACCCGATAATGTTGCGCGATGAAGGGAAATACTTCGCCCGAGATGAACTGGCCATACGCCTTCGCTTCGCCGAACGCCGGTTGCCGCCCCGGCATGTCCGAGCGGTACTCATGCTTGCGCGGCGTGGTGGGCGTGTAATCGCGGCGGCGGCTGTACACCCCGCCATCGCCGTTGGCGTACGACAGGCCGACCACCACCACTTCTTCCATCCCGGCATGCTTGTTCAGGCGCTGCGCGATATTGCGCACGATGGCAAACGAGTAATTGGCATCCACGACAAACAGTACCGGATAGCGCTTGCTGCCTTGCCGATAGGAATCGGGCAAGGCGACATACACCTGGTAGTCGCGTTTCAAGGCTTGTGCACGGATGTCCCGCACTTCCGTATTGTCAAGAACGTAGCTGGCAGGCGCGCTGGCGGGCGCAGCCAGCGCGCTGTTGCACAGACAGCAGAATGCAATGAGCAGGCCAAGAGGTTTCAAACGGGCTTCCTTTCTTGTCACAGTGAGCATGCGACAGCCGCATGCATGTCGCAGGGAATGTCAAAGGCGAAATCGGCAACGATACCGTCAAAACTCGCCCGGCATGAACAGGTCTTGCGGTAACGAAACAGGCACGCTCGCCAACAGCGCCGGCGGGATACACTGCGCGGCTTGTTGCTCATCTTCCGCCAGGCATTGATAATTGACGATGAAATGCGCGACATGGCTCAGATACTGCTCGACCAGATTACGATACGGTTCACTGACACGCTCCGGCTTCAGCGCCAACAGCACCCCGTATGCGCGCTGAAGGAAGATCGGGATCATGTAATAGTTCTTGCTCAAGAAAAGTCCCGTCACCTGGTTGACGTAGCACACCAGGGCATAAGTCGGACTGGCCATGCGATAACACTGCTCCGGACAAAGACGCGGCGAATTGATATGTTCCTGGTAGCGCTTGATTTCCTGGCGGGCGTCTTTCGCACCTTCGCGTTCATTTCGCATGGCGCTTCCTGTCATGCCTGTTCACGGGCAAGGTCTGCCACATGCAGGGGGTGAAACGCGATGAGGTCGCCGTATCTGGCTGCCGGATGCTGCGGAGCATTCTCGATGGTGCCGCTGTACCAGCCTTCCTCTTCATCGATGCCGGTCACTTGTACCCACATTCTTTCGCACTGGCCATCCGCGCGCGCGCCATCTTCGGCGGCGAAGCGAAAAACCAGTTTCACGTACGTGCCGATGGCCAGTTGCTCGCGCACTTCCGCGGGCGGAGGCTGGATATCTGTCAAATACCGGGCAAGCCAGATGGCGTCTTCCAGGTAATAACCATGCTCAGCAAACGAGGGAAACGGATTGTCCTTGAAACGCTCCCAGTTTCCTGCGCCTGCATTCCATTGTGCGCTCCAGCCATAGGGCAAGTCATGCAGGCGCGCCAGCAAATCATCGCTACCTATCATGTATGCCAGACTGACGATTTTGACGGAGCTCGATACCGTTGCGCCTGGCGCGCCGTGAAATTGCCAATCCCCTTCATAATCATGGGACACATGCACGACGGAGGCACCGTTCAATACCTCGGTGGTCGTGAAGCAGGCAGTATTGGGGGCATCGGGAAATTTCCAGGCAGTGGTCATCTTGTTTGCGGGATCTTCCGCTTCAGTCATGTTGTACAAGTCCATCCCCCACGGCCTGCGATGTGGCTTGCTGCGGAGGTGAAAGTGGGGGGGGGGGGGCTCGGCCAGCGCTTATTTGGCGGTCGCCGCCGTCAACTGCACCAGCTTGCGCTCGACAAACGCCTGCAATTGTGGCGACAGGGTTTGCAAGCCCTTGGCCCGCTCGAATGCCTGGCGCGCCTGGGCCGGGTGGTTGTCGGCTTGCAAGGCTATCCCCAGGCCCATCCACCAGACGCTGTTGTCGGGCGCCGTCTGCAGCGCCAGCTGGTAGTGCTCGGCCGCTTCGCGGTAGCGCTGTTCGCGCTGCAGCACGCCGGCCAGGAAGGCGCGGTAGTCGCCATTATCGGTGGCATGCGGCAGGCTGCGCATGAGGGTGTCGAGAGCCGCCGCGCCGCCGTTGGGCTTATCCAGCTGCAAACGGGCCAGCATCATCGCTTGCGCCGGCTGTTTCGGGTCCAGCGCCAGGCTCAGCTGCAACTGGCGCGCCGCCTCGTCAGGATGCTGCGCTTCGAGCAACAGGCGCACCAGGGTTTCACGCGCACCCTGGTGGCGCGGGTCCATCTGCAGGGTCTGCTGCAAGGCCAGCATGGCGTCGGAGACGCGGCCATCCTGCAACTGGGCCAGCGCGCGCCGGTACTCGTTCTCCACGCGCTGCTGTGCAGTGACTTGTTTTCCGTCAATGATGCGCTCGCTGGTGACGGGTGCGGTCGTCTTCACCACCGGCGCAGCGGCAGGCTTGGCGGGTTTTTCCGTGATGCGCCGCAATTCGGCGGACCTCGCCCTTGTCGGCGCGGGGGCGGCCTCCTCGGCCTGAAACACGGGCTCGGGTTTCGCCGCCACGACAGGCGCCACCGGGGCGGCTACCACCGGCGCGGGCACAACGGCGACAGGCGCCGATACAGGCGCAGGTACCGGCGTGGTGGCAACGCTGACCAGCACGGGCGGCACCGGCGGGCGCTTCAGGTAGACCCAGCCCAGGGCGATGGCGGCCGCCGTCAGGCCGGCCGCGCCGCCGAAGACCAGCGCGCGCGAAACGCCCCGCTCGCGTTCGGGCACGGAGCGGATGCCGGCCGCGTCGCCGCGTCCATCGGGGGTGCCGCGCGCATCGAGGTCTTGCAACATCTTGTTAATCAGGCTCATCTACAGGCTCATCTTCGTCATCGGTTCAATAAAGTCCAGCTCACGGTGCAGGCGGCGGCCAGCATGCCGGCGCCGGCCAGCCACGGCCACGGCCGTCGCCAATAGCGCGGCTTGCTGGCCAGGGTATCGTTGGCAGCCAGCGCCACGTGGCGCCCGCTGACCTGCTGCCGGCCTTCGCCGTACGCCACCATCAGCGCCTTGTGCGCCATGATGTTGATCAGGCGCGGGATGCCGCCGGAAGCCTTGTACAGCTTGCTTACGCCGCCACGGCTGAACAGGCGCGCGCCATCGAAACCGGCCACGCGCAGGCGGTGTGCCACATAAAAATCCACGTCGTCGCGCGACAAAGGTCCCAGGTGATAGTGAAAGGTGATGCGCTGCGCCAGCTGGCGGATTTCCGGCAGGGCAAGCTTCACGTCCAGCTCGGGCTGGCCGAACAGCACAATTTGCAACAGCTTGCGCTTTTCCGTTTCCAGGTTCGTCAGCAGGCGCAGGGCTTCCAGGCTGTCGACCGGCATCGCCTGCGCTTCATCCAGGCACAGCAGCACGCGCTTGCCCTGCGCCGCCAGGTTGAGCAAGCGCAAGTTGAGCGACTTGAGTAGCTGATGCTGGTCAGCATCTTTCTCCAGCAACACATCGAGGTCATCGGCCAGCGCCAGGATCAGCGAACGGGGCGGCAGGTTCGGATTCGGAATGTAGGCCGTGACGAATTCCGGCCCCAGCGACTGCATGAACTTGCGGCAAAGAAAAGTCTTGCCAGTGCCCACTTCGCCAGTGATCTTGATGAAGCCCTCGCCATTGCGCGCCGCCACCAGCAAGGTGTTGAGCGCCTTTTGCGACTGCGGGCCGTTAAAGAAGAAACTGGTATCGGGCGTGAGGCCGAACGGCGCCTCGCGCAAGCCGAAATGGGCCTGGTACATTTAGCGCCGCTCCGACGGACGGCGCGGGTCGAGCGCCTCGATGCGCTTGCCCGAATCGAGCAAGTCCTCGTTCCAGCTATTGGCGCCCTCGACGATGGTCGGCTTGATCAGCACCACCAGTTCGCGCTTCTGTATCACTTGCCCCGTGTTGCGGAACAAGGCGCCCAGTACGGGAATATCGCCCGCGCCCGGCACTTGCGAGCGGTCCGAGGTGGTGGCCTGGCGCATCAGGCCGCCGATGGCGACGATACGTCCATCCTGGCTGCGCACCATGCTGTCCATTTCCGAGGTGCTGGAAGCGGCCAGCGGCAATTTCAGCGAACCGGCACTGCCCAGGTCGATTTCCTTGCTGATGGTGGTGACCTGGCTGACGGACGGATGCACATGCAAGATGATATTGCCCTGGTCATCGATCTGCGGCGTCACGTCGAGCACCACACCGGAAAAGAATGGCTGCAAGGTGACGTTCGGGCTGGAGGTGGTGCCGCCCGTGGTGCCGGTCGACGTCACGGTGGTGCTCACGCCGGTGACAAAGAATTCGTCCGTGCCTATCTTCAGCACGGCCTTCTGGTTGTTCATGGTAGCGATGCGCGGACTCGACAGCACGTGCACGGCGCCTTGCGATTCCAGGAAGGTAATCATGGCGGCAAAGTTGGCGGTCTGGAAGGCCAGGCCGAACATCGAGCCGGCCGCCGTGGCCGCCGAGCTTAAGCCAAAACCGCTGCTGGCCGTCAGGCCGCTGCCATTCGTCATGTTCGGCGGCTGGCCGCCATTGAACGGCAGCGGCGCCAGCGTGCCGCCCGGCTGGATGAAGCCCGTCGAGATGCGGTTCGTGTGGCCGCTCTTGATGGAGGCAAACGAGGCCCAGTTAATGCCGGTCTGGAAATTATCGTTCAGTTCCACTTCGAGAATCTTGGCTTCCAGAATCACCTGGCGGTCCACCGACAGCTGCGTCGCCTTCAGGTACAGGTCGACGGCGCGCAATTCCTCGGGCATGCCGCGCACCACGACGACGCCGGACTGCGGGCTGATCACCACCTTGCGGCCATCGCCCGTGCCACCGATGATGGCGCCCAGCGATTCTTTCAATTCTGCCCAGAAATTGCTGTCCGACGTGGTGCTCAGGTTGGAACTATCCTGCTGTACCTGGCTGCCGGGCTGGCCTGGCTGTTGCGGCTGGTTCTGCTGCGACTGCTGGCCGCTGGATCCCCCGCTCTGGCCGCTGTTGCTGACGCCCGCAGACGATACCGACGTCGAGGACACGCGCAAATTCGACGTGCCCTTGCGGCTGCCCGTCAGGTAATTGACCTGGAACATGCGGGTTTGCATGGTGAGGGGCCGAATCGCAATGCGCGTGCCATCAACCTTGTAATCATAGCCATACATCTCGCGCACGGCGTCGAGCGCCTCGAACAGGGTCACATCTTTCAGGTTGGCGGAAATGCTGCCCTGCACATCCGGATGCACGAGCATGTTGTAGCGCGTGCCGTTGACGAGCGAGTGAAAGAACTGGCGTGCCGGAACGTTGTTGAACGCGACATTGAAACGCTCGTCCAGCACGCCGCGCGCCTTGGGCAACTGCGCGGCCAGCGCGGACGCCGGCGGCAACAGCGCGTTTTCCACCGCCGCCGACTGCGCCGCCGGGCCGGTGGTGGCCACTGCGCCGGCCACCTGCTCCTTGATCGCATTGTAGGTGTCGCGCTTCACAGGCGCGACGTTGCAGGCGCACAAACCCGCAGCAAGTCCCAGGACGCTTGCCCGCTTGCTTATTTCAAGTATCTTCCGCATTCCCGCCTTGTATTTATTGGGTGACATGAACCTGTTTCCTTCGTACATGCATTGCATCATTCGCATCGACCGTCTTCGGATACAAACGCAGCGTTTCCAAGATCTTGCCGCGCCGCAGGGCCACGCTCACCTCGCCTATGCTGACGACGATTGCGCCGCCCACCTTGTCGCCCGCGCGCACGCTGCGGCCATCGATCACGGCCACGCGCCGCCCACCAGGCCGATTGGAAATCAACACCGATTGCAGCTGCGGCCCCGCCGCGCGGGTGGACACCGCACTGCCCTCGGCAGGCGCCGCATCGGGCGGCCTGGTCGGATCGACCAGCCCTTGTCCAAAGGCCCATGGCGCCAAGGCCAGCAGCACAGTCCCAACGGCGGCGTAGCGCCTGGCGCGCATCACAGCGCGATCCATTTCTCGTCCAGACTGAGCGTGTACAACGTCAGGTTCAGCGTGGCGCTGGGATACTGCTCGACCTTCATGTTGACCTTGCCCCAAAACACATGGGCCGGCATCGCCTCAAGAGCGTCCATATAATTCACCATATCCAGATAATTTCCACGCAATACGACTTCCACACCGTGGCGGTATAGCAGGGCTGGCGCCTTCACCGGTGCAGGCTCCGCTGGCGCCGCAGCGGCGGGCGCGGGCGCAGGCGTCGCGGCGACGGGAGCATGACCGCCCTGCCCCATGACGCCGGACGGCAAGGTGAGCAGCGACACCAGTTGCAAGCGGGCTTGCTGCTTCAGCAGTTGCTGCAACATCGGCACGACGCGCTCCGGCGCCACCAGGCCATTTTGCGTGGACTGCAAGGCATGCCGCATCTGCTGGGTTTCTTGCTTGATGCGTTCCAGCCGGATCCGGTCTTGCTGATCCGGATCGCCGGCATGCGCCGCCATCTTTTGCGCCACTTCGCCATCGATGATGGCGGCGGCCTGCTGTTGCTGGACAATAGTGTCGGCCAGCGCCTTGCGCCGGGCCATCTGAGGGGAGATAAACAGATAAAAAACGATAAAAATCAGCAGCGCGGCACCGGCGCCTAAAATCATGGCACGCTCGCGCACGCTGAGCGCATCGATTTTCAGGGCAATTTTTTGCCATTGTTGTTTCATTCTTTCACCGCCCCTGCCGCGCCGACGACAGGCGCCGCCGACGATTGCAAACTGAATTCGATAAATCGCAGCGATGGCGCAGCCACGGCCGCAGCCGTCGCTCCAGAAGGCGCCACCGGCGCCGCCAGCATGGGGGCAGGAATTTGCGCCGCGGCCATATCCAGGCGCGCAAACGATTTTCCTTGCAGCACAGACTCCCTGGACAGGGCGCGAATATACTGCGGCACCAGATCCGGCTGCACGGTGCGCCCTTGCAGGCCGATCTCCTTGCCGGCGCCGACGATACTCGCCCCCGTCAGCCACAATCCATTTACCCTGGCATGCGCAAAGGCACGGAAATAATCGGCATAACCCTGCGTATTGCCCAGCTCGCCACCTTGCAAGATAGTCTGGGCCTCGAACAAGGCGGCGCGGTCGGCTTCAGCCTGGCCCAACGCGCGCGCGATGAGGGGATCCTTCTGCGGCGTGGGGAAACGCGTAAGCACATCCGCCCGCCGCGCCTCGCGCGCGGCTAGCATGACCTTGCTGTCGGCCGCCGCGCGTTCCAGCACGTACACCTGGTGCGCGCCGTACCAGACCAGGGCACCACTGAGCAGCAAGATCAGCCCCAGTGCCTGTGCCATGCCCGCCGCCGTCAATACCTGCTTCTGCTTTTCAAAGGCGGGGTTGAACAGATTGATTTGCTGGCTCACGCTAGTGCCCCCTCTTGCCGCAGGGCCGCGCCCAGGGACAGGAAAAAGCGCGCCTGGTTGGCGGCAGATTGCAAGTCGGGCACGCGGGAAAAATCGAACAGCAGCGCCAGGTCCAGCATTTCCACAGGCATGTAGAGATTGTCCGCCAGGTAGCCATGCAAGCCCTCGCTGCCGGTCGGCGCCAGCACCAGCTTGGAGATGCTAATAAAATGAAATTGACGGTCAAAATGGTCAAACGAACGCTGCAATTCCAAAGTAATTCTATCGTAGTACTGCTGCCGCTGGGCATCGTCAACGCTGGCCAGCTGGGCCAGCGTGACGTCGATGCGGCGCGCCAGATACAGTTCGCCGTCAAACGTCACCGTCAGCAAGCCGCCCTCGCCGTCAAAAGACAACATGGCCAGACCGCGTCCTTCCGGTTCCATCAGCGCTGCCACATTGCGCTGCGCCATTTCCGGTATGTCAACCACAGCCAGCGCTATCTTGCACTCGGTGTAAAGTGCCTGGCGCTGGGCCAAAGGGGCGTTGCGCGCGGCGACGGCGAACAGGGACTGAGCGCGTCCGGCCGCATTTTTATCGGCGGGGATGCCGACCACGTCGATGGTGGCCTCGGCCAGCGGGAAATCCAGCATATCCTTCAAGCGCCAGCCAACGGCGGTTTTCAGTTCCTCAGGCGGCACATTCGGCGCATCGAGTGTCAGCAACTGATACTCGCCAGCGCCGAGCAGGGTGCTGCAACGGTAAAACTGGGCCTGCATATCCTTGTTCAGCTTTTCCAGGGTGGCGGCCGGCACGAGTTTGCGGCCGGCATAAAACGTCGCCGCCCGCACCAGCGGCCGTTCGCCCGCGCGCCGCAAAACGACGGCGGCGCACATGCCTTCTTCAGAAAACGATGTCGCCAGCCAGCCATCCTGTTTTTTTGCTTTTACGAATAAACCCATGCGACCGATCCCGAGAATAGAAGTGCTTCGGCAACTTGCCGCGCGAATGATGCATTCAGTCAATTTTAATTCATCGCATGAGAAAACAGTCTAAAAAATGAAATATTGATAATAAATTTTCAAGAAAACACCACGAATGTCACACGACTCCAAAAACCATCGCTCAAAACACCTCACGGATAAACAGCAGCGGCTCGCTCTTGAACACGCCGATGGTTTCACGCGCCTGTCCCGGCAGGTAGGGAATCAGCGAGCGCAGCATCAACGAGCCCTTTTGCGTCACCGGCGCGGCCGGCTTGGCCAACAGCAAGCTGCCATCGCCCTGCTGCAGCAAGCCGCTGTCGAGCGGTAGCGCGGTAGCGGCGGGCATCTGGGCCTCCGTCAGATTGACATAATTGGTCAACTGGAAATTCTTGCGCAGCAAGGCCGTGCAGATATCCGACGCATTGCTGACGAACACCGTGCCGTTCCAATATTGCGCGGCCAGCGGCACCAGCAGCGCGCGCCGTTCCGAACCATACATATTGGCGACCTGCATGCGGCCGTGGCGCAACTTGGTATTGCCGAGCGCCACGCTGGCCGCAGGGGTAACGGCCAGTCCATTGACGCTGGAAATGAGCGCCCCGTCGGCGTCGCTGATGGCCACCATCAGCGAAAAATTGTCGTACGGCCCATCCTGGCCGCTGGACAGCCGGTTAAAACTATAGAGCACCGCTACGCCCGTCGCAGTGGGCGGGATAGCCTGCTGCAAGCCGGGAGATGCCAGGGTCAGCATGCCGGCACCGGCGACGCCGGCCTGCACCGTATAAATCGCATTGTCGCCGCTAAACTTGATCAATTCGCCCGCCGACAGGCCGCCACTGCCGGCCAATGTCACTTGCGTGCTGCCCACCGCGTAGCCGGCACTGTCGGTGGCGTAAGAACGGCCGCTGCGGCCCTGGCTCCAGGCAAAGGCCGGAAAGGCGGGCGACAGGCGGCTCGCGGCCAGCGCCGTATTGCCATCGCGGACACCCACGGCCACGCCGGCCAAGGCGGGATAGGCACTGCCATAACGCCCTAGGATCTGATTACCCTTGCTCAAGGCCGTCGCGCCCAGCACGACGCCCAGTTCGCGCTGGCTCATATAGGTAAAGCCGCCGCAGGCGGCCGTCAGCGCGCCCGTGAGCGCGTAGTGGTCCGGGAAAAAGCGGCCGAAGACAGGTGCCGGGCTTTGCGTCTGGTTGGCGATATTGCAGCCAAACTTGCCATTCACGGCCGTATTGCTGCTGCTGCCGATCACGCAGTCGCCAGGCTGGTCGACGCTGGTGTAGGAATTGTCGAGCACTGCTTCCGGCAATATGCGGAAGGTGCCCACATCGCTGTACGTCACGCCGCTGCTGCTGGCCTGGCCGCTGGCCAGCACCGCCGGTCCAAGCGGAAACGGACTGGCGTTGGAGCTTGAACTCAGACGGTCGGTATAGTCGCTGGCGCTGACGAAGCCGACGATTTTTTGTCCCGCGGCGGAATTGTCGACCAGCGGCGTGCCGTTATAGCCGGCGACGGCCGCCGCGCCCAGAGTGAACTGGGCGCCCGCCGCCAGGCTGGGCGTGCCGCTCAGGGTGCTGTTGCTCATGTTCGAGCTGAGCGTAAATTGCTGTGGCCGCACGGCGAAACTGTCGGTCGAGCAACCCACATTGGCGCTGCCGCACACGGCCGCGGTGCAAGTCACGCGCACGCGCACGTCGCGGTAGGCGCCGTACCTGGGCGCCACGGCGCTGATGGCGGTGGCCGGGACGCTGACATTCGCGCTCGAATAGCCGCCCGTGAACGCCACCAGGCCAAGCGGAATCACCGCCGTCTGGGTGAGCGGGCAGTTATTCGCCCCCAGCGCCACGCCGGTGGCGGTATTGACCAGCAAATCCAGCGTGGCCGCGCCGTTGAAGCTCGTTTCCAGGCCGCCGTCCGTCTTCAGCTTCACCAGGTCCAGCTTGAAGGCCGTGTCGGCCAATTTGGTATTTAGGCGGGCATAGCTGATGCTATTGGTACTGGGCGTGCAGCGGGGCGACATCGCTTCACAGGCATTGAAGCGGGCCACCGCGCAGGCCTTGATCACCAGCGACTGGTCTTCCTGCTCCGTGAACTGGCCATCCGTCACGTTCACGCTGACGGTAGCCGCCGTGCCGCTGCTCAGGCCGAACACGGCCTGGTATTCGCCGTTGAACAGATAGGTCGCCACGCCATCGTTCAGGGCGCCATTATTGAGCACGCCATAGCCGGCGATCAAGGCCCAGTCGCCTATGCCGTTCGATGTGCTCAGCTGAATTTGCGTGGTGTTGTTGGGCATCACGATATTGTTATGGTTGACGTCATGCGCCGTGACCGTGAGCGTACTTTGCTGGCAAGTCAGGCCCGTGCCCGCATTCGTCACCGCATAGTGGTTCAGGCAGCCGGCCTGGCTCAAGTTCTGGTCGCGCTGCACCAGCGCCAAACCGCCTTCATAATTGTAGGCGCGCAATTCATCGATGGCCCCGTCAGTGGAATTGCCGCTGCCATTGAGCCCCGTCGCCCCACTGCGGTTATCGCCGATATACAAGCTGCCGATGCGCGGCGACACGACCGCCGCCGTGGTAAACGCCGACTCCTTTTGCAGCACGCCATCGACGTAGATGCGCAGGCGGTCGCTATTGGCCGCTGCCAGCGCATTGAAGCTCCAGCTGACCGAAATATGCTTCCAGGTGCCGGCGGGCACGCTATTGGCAGCCGTTTCCACCACGCGCTGATTGCCCAGGCTATCCGTGACGACGAAGCGCAGGGCGCCCGTGCTGCGCCGCACGAGAAAAAACCATTCATTATTCATTTGCGTGGCGTCGAGCAGTTGCGCATCGCGCGCGCCGCTGCCGGACCAGGCCGTGTTGGCCTTGTACCAGAATGTGATGGTGCCGGCACCGCCCATGGTGCCGGGCACCGACAGGCCACTGTCGATCGCATTGATGGCGGCGGTGCTGGTGTTGAGGGGAAAGCTGGCGGCACGGCAGACGCGGCCGGCGGCGATCGTCTGTGCGCTGCCCAGCACCGTGCCATCGCGCCCGTTGCCGCTGGTGTCGGTTACTTGGTCGGGCGTATCGTTCCAGCTGGGCTGCTCCATGCGGTACTCGATCACGGGGCGGGGAATGTAAAACTTGATCGCCGAATTCGTGACGGGGAAACCTGTTTGCGGCGTGTCGTAATCGTTGCTGTCCGCTTGCCAGCCTATCTGCCCCAGCTTGCCGGACGGCCCCGCCACGGCGGCGCCATACTGATAAACGAACTCACCGTTTTCCTGCAAGATCAATTGCAGCGTATAGGAACCCGTGGGATTGGCCCCCGTGGTCCATTCCGGTACCTTGTTCCAGGTCACCACGAAGCTGCGATACGGCGCGGTGCCGATGGTGGCGTAGCTGATGTAGCAAGTGAGACGGCTGGCGCAGGCCGTGTTGTAGCTGGGCAGTTCCAGTTTCGACGTGGGATCGAGGTCGTTGCCATAGATACGCATGGTGTAATTCAAGCTGCTGTCCGGATAGGGCAGCGTCTGCACCGGACTGCCATAACCGCAAGTGACATTGTTATTGAATTGCACCCGGCCGTTGGTCATCACGCGTAAAGTGGTGAAGGCCACGCCCGAATACATGAAGCTGAAGCCGATGGGCAAGGCATCGCTGAGCGTGTCGTCGAGGATGGGCGGCGTTGTGCCGCAGCCAGTAGAGCCGTTGAATCGGTAGGGCGAGGTGTTATAGCCGAGCTTGGCATGATTGCTGGCGTCGATCCAGCTGTAGGCAAAACTGGTATTGGCGTAGGTTGCCGCCTGGACCGGCGCGCAACAGAACATGGCCAGAGCGGCTATCCATAACGCGGTAATTGCCTGCATGTTGCTCCTTTAGTTAGCCGTGCTTAAAACTCCGCCTGCACGACGCGCTGGACATAATCGGGATTATTGGTGGCGTTGGCGGTGGCGCAAACGCCACCCACAGGCTGATTGCAGGCGGTGGCAATCACCTGAAAACGGGGCAATGCGCCCGCCGCCGGCGTGCAGCGGACGGTGACGCTAAAGCCGCTCAGCGCGCCATTCGCAGGCAAGACAAAATCGCTGCTGGCGACACAACTGCCGTTGACGCGCTGCCGGTACACGCCCCACTCCATGCCGGCGCGGGCCGCCTGATAGGCGCGCGCGCCCTGCACGTCGAGCGCCGACTCGGCATGCTGCATGGTAGAGACGGAAAGCAACGCCACGCCCAGCGCGGACAGCACCACCAGCAGAAAAATGGCGGTGACGATGCTGAAGCCGCGCGTCGGGCGGCTTGGCCGGCGCCGGCGAGGCATGGGGTGGCGGGATATCGTCATGGCGAATTATTGACCTGTGCCTGTTGCACCAGCGTGAGCTGGCCAGCGTTGCCGCCGGGTGCGCCCAGCGTCAGGCTGACGCTGACCAGGCCGCGCTGCACGTTGGCCAGGGTATCGAAGGAAAAGGCGCAACGGGCCACCTGATTGGCCATCAGCGCCGCGGACGGCGCGCCGGCCAGCGCCGCTGTGCTCACCGGCTGGGCCACCTGGATCGCATAGCCGGCATAGCGCGTCAGCGTGCCCGAGCCGTTCGCATTCGGCGCGCAATGATAGGTCACGACCGTACTGACCACCTGAAAACGATAGCTGGGGGAAGGCATGGATGGTGTTTGCGCGACAAAGGGGTTCTTGGCCAGCGTGACATCGTTGCCGCTGATGGAAGCGACCTGGGCGCGGTTGCATGGACCGCTGCAATTGTAGGCATTCACGGGAGGCTGATCGCCCAGGTTATTAACGACAATAAAGTCGCCGGGAACGATGGCTTGCAAGCCGGATGGCGCGGCGCCCACGATGGTGAAGCTGTTCGGTTTGCTTACCGGCGTGCTGGGATCAAAGGCCAGCACATTGCCCGGCGTTAAGTTGAGGTCATCGTCTTCCGACAGATAGCGTCCGCCCGTCTTGGTCAGCAGCAACTCCAGATAGCTGCCGCTCTCGTTGTTCGTCACGCGCACGCTGTTGGGCAAGGCCAGGCGCACGTCGCGCGTGATGCGCCGCGATGCCGTATCGGCCGCGTCGGCCAGTTCGGCGCGAGCGGTCACATCCAGGTAGCTTTGCACGGGGGCACGGATAAACACCGTCACCATGCCGGCAACGATGGCCGTGATCACCATCACCACGATCAGTTCGATCAAGGTGAAACCGCGCTGCCGGGGGAATGGAAAAGTCATCATGGGACGGCATCCCCCGCATAGCGCGTGCGGTAGCCGGCCAGCACGAGCTGTTGATTCGCGCCGTAAGTCACGGTGACCGTGATGCGCAAGACATTCATGTTGACGGGCGCGGCGGCCGAAGGCAGCCTGGCGTCGGCTGGCCCCAGTCCCGCGTCCGGTTCAATGGTCACGCTCACCACATAGCCGGCAGGAAAAGCGGTTCCGGCCGCGTCATCGGCATACACGACGGGAGCATTGAAGGCCCGCACATAGTCGCTGACATTGTAATAAGGCCGGCCCGTGGCCGGCACCGTCGCGCTGACATTTTGCGGCGTACTGCAACCGTCGGGGTTGGTGGCGCTGTCGAACGGCGCGGCATTCTTCGCTGTCTCGGCCGCCGGATCGGCGACCGGATCACAAAACGTAAACCGTGCCCCTTCGATCTCATCGAGCATGGCTTCGGCGATCGCCAGCGCCTGCTTGCGTAATTGCGGATCGGCGCTGCTGGCCGTGGTGCGGGCGAAAATTTGCAGCAGGCCAACTACGGCGATGCTGACCACCACGATGAAGATGACCAGCTCGATCAAGGTCACGCCCCGCTGCCCCGTCATGCGCGCCGGCAAGCGTGCCGCCTCGGCGCCGGACCTAGTCATGGACATAGCCGGTCTCCCCTTCGACCACGATGTTGCGCGTCATGCCGCCGCTCATGCCGATGCCGATGCTGACGCGCGCGGGGAAACTGGAGACGGGTTCGGTGTCAGTGGACTTGTAAGGACGGCCCAGGGCATTGAAGTAAAAGGCGGCCGCTTCCAGCGGCACGCTGTAGCTGATCTTGTTGGGCGCACCCTCACACAGCCACGCTGTGGCATTCGCACAGGCGGCCAGGGTGGCCTTGCGGCCGCTGTTGCTGCCGGCCGGCGGCAAGACGCGGTTGGCCACCTCGCAGGCGGCGCTAAAACACAGGGCGATGCTGCTGTTGTTGAGCCGGACGAACACGGGCCGGTTTTGCGCGATCGCCAGCTTTTGCGCATAGCGCAGCATGCTCACGTTTTGATCGGCAAAGCTGCGCGCGTCAAAGCTGTCTGGCTGGAAAAAGCGCGGCATGGCGACGGCCGCCAGCAAGCCGCCCACCACCAGCACGGCGATCAGCTCGACCAGGGTGAAGCCGCGCTGCCGGCGCCCACGGCTGGCTGGTCCGGCAAACATCAAACCTGCTGGAAACAGCATCATGTACGCCTGTGGCAATGAGCGGCATGCCGGTTGACACATGCCAGGAAGAATAAAAAACGCCTGGTAAACCAGGCGGATTGCATGCGGCGCGGATGGCCGCCGCATGCGGGGGCTACATTATTGACAATTGGCAAGGAGAGGCGCGGGGCTCACGACCCCTGTGGCCGGTGCGTAGGTGAACGCACAGGCGGCATGGCCGGAATCGGCAGCAACCGTTACCGGTGCGGTGCCCGTCACGATGAAATCCGGTGCCGAGATGCCAGCCGCCAGCACGATGCCGGCGGCGTCAGGAAAGCCGGTCGCTGTAATGCTGACATCGGTGCCTTCCATCGTCACCTTGGTGGCCGTAGCGAGCGAACCATTGACCAACCATTGCGCATGAGCCAAGGCAGCGCCTGCCTGCACTGATCCGCGGGCGCCGCTGATTTTCGCCAGACGGGCGTCAGCCGATAAATTGATAAAACGTGGAATCGCGGTAGCCGCCAGTATGCCCAGGATGACGATGACGACGATTAACTCGATCAGCGTAAAGCCCGCTTGGGCACTTTGTTGAAAACGACGAATCGACTGCTTATTATTGCTTAGCTTCATGCTGATCTCCAAAAAATCAAAAAAACAATGCTGGCAAAATTTGCCGACAGAATAAAAAACTATTTCAGCCAGCCCGCCTCGCCCATCTGTATCAGGGCCACCTCCGGCGCCTCAGCCGGGGTTGAGGGCTTGGCCGGAGTAGCGGACGCTTGCCGCAAGCTTACCTTGAATTGAAGCAACTCGGAACGGTATCCGCTAAAAGTGTTGCCTCTATTTAATATATATATTAATTCTGCATTACTTTGATCAAAAAACCAATGACTTTGGGGAAGTTTTGTTATCTCCGGCGCCGTAAAGGCACCCAAATAATTGCGCGGCTTTTCAGCCAGCCAATCGATGGGATTCCGCCCGGCTAGCGCCGACAACTGGCTTTGCCGGTCAGTCGCATACAGTTTCAGCACTTGCATGCGCAAGCCTGCCCGCAAAGCCACTACCGTTTGCTGCACCGCAACCCGCTCAGCTTCCTGCTGAAGGGTGGCAAGCCGGCTCAGCAGCACGACCGCCAGCACGGCGATGACGGACACGACAACGGCCAATTCAAACAAGGTAAAACCCCGGCGCCTTGCCTTGCCAGCCATCATGCTGTTTTTTGGCGAATGGCGCTGCGTCATTTATGCAGGGCCACCTTGCCCAAGTCCCACACCGGCAAGAAGATCCCCAGCGCCAGCACCAGCACCATGACGCCAAGAAAGGCGATCAGGATGGGTTCGATTTGCGAGGACAGGGTCTTCAATTCGTAATCCACTTCGCGCTCGTACATCTGGGCGATTTCATTCATCAACTCGTCCAGTGAACCGGACTCTTCGCCGACGGCGATCATTTGCAGCACCACCGGCGTGAAGACCCCCGCCGTCACCGAGGTGCGCAAGATGCTGTCGCCGCGCTCGACGCCGTCGCGCATCTGTTCGACCCGCGCGCACAAATACGCGTTATCCACCGTTTGCGACACCACCGTCAGCGCCTGCACGATGGGCACGCCGCTGGTGCTGGACAAGGCGAAGCTGCGCGCAAAGCGCGCCATCGTGCCTTTCAGGATGATCTTGCCGGCGATGGGAAAACGCAACTTGTAGCGATCCCACGTGTAGCGGCCAGGCACGGTGCGCAACCAGGCCCGGAAAGCGGCGATCCCGGCAATCGTCAGCGCCAGCAATATCGGCCAGTAATTGACCATAAAGGCCGAGGTGCCGATCAGGATGCGGGTCATCAAGGGCAATTCGGCGTTGAAACTGGCAAACACTTTGACGAATTGGGGAATCACGAACATATTGACGATGACCATGGCGATCAGCATGGCAGCAATGACGAAGCTGGGATAGCGCGTCGCCGTCTTCACCCGCGCCCGCATTTCGCGGTCAAACTCCAGGTGATCGAACAGGCGCAGGAAGACTTCGTCGAGGCGCCCCGTCATTTCCCCCACGCGCACCATGGACAGGTAAAACGGCGAAAACACGTCCGGATGGCGGCGCATCGCTGCCGACAATTCGCGTCCGGCATCGAGCGATTCGCGCAAATCCTTGATCACGCGGCCGAAGGACGGGCTGATGGAAGACTCCTGCAAGCCGGCCAGGCCGCGCATGATGGGCACGCCGGCCTTGAGCAGCGTATAGAGTTGGCGGCTGAACAATTGTACATCGATGGAACTGACTTTTTTTTCCATCAGCTTTTGCCACCAGCCTATGTCGGTGCTGCTGGCGACGGTTTTCTTGGTCAGCAGGATTTCCACCGGCGTCGCGCCGGTGGCAAACAGCTGGTCGGCGACAGCGCCGCTGTCGGCCCCTTCCAGCACCCCCTGGAGCAGATCGCCGCCCGCGCTGCGGGCCTTGTAGGCAAAGAAAGGCACGTCAATCCTCTGTCTGGTTGCTGATGCGCATGGCTTCCATGACCGTCGTGCGGCCCTGTATCACCAGTTGCACTGCATGACGACGCAAGGTCGCGCCCGCCATCTGGGCCAATGCCACCTTCATGAAGTGCGAAGGGTCGGCATGATTGGCCGCATCGGCCACGGCGCGCGTGATTTCCAGCAATTCGTACACGCCCGTGCGGCCCCGGTAACCCATGCCGTTGCAATGCGAGCAGCCCTTGCCGTGGAAATACTGGTTGCGCTCGACCAGCTCGCCCAGCTCCATGCGCAGCCATTCGTATTCGTTGGGCGTGGGCACATACGGCGTGGTACAGCTTTCGCAGATCACGCGCACCAGGCGCTGCGCCAGCACGGCTTGCAGCGAACTGCCCACCATGTAGCGGGGCACGCCCATGTCCATCAGGCGCAGCGGCGTACTGATGGCGTCGTTCGTGTGCAGGGTCGACAGCACCAAGTGACCCGTCATGGCGGCGCGCAAGCCGATCTGCGCCGTTTCCTGGTCGCGCATCTCGCCGACGAGCACGATATCGGGATCTTGCCGCAGGGCTGAGCGCAGCACGCGGGCAAAGTTCAGCTCGATCTTGTCGTTCACTTGCACCTGGTTAATGCCAGCCAGGCGGTACTCGACCGGGTCTTCCACCGTGATCAGCTTTTTTTCCACCGAATTGAGTTCGGCCAGCGCGCAATACAAGGTCGTCGTCTTGCCGCTGCCGGTCGGCCCCGTCACCAGCACCAGGCCGTTCGGGCGGTGCACGATGGCGCGGAAGCGTTCCACCAGCTCGGGTGGCATGCCGATGGCGTCCAGGCGCAGCGAGGTGCCGGCCTGGTTCAGCAGCCGCATCACCACCGATTCGCCGTGCTGGGTCGGCATGGTCGAGATACGCACGTCGATGCGCTGGTTTTTCACGCGGATGGCGAAGCGGCCATCTTGCGGCAAGCGCTTCTCGGAAATATCCAGGTCCGACATCAGTTTCAGGCGCAGCGCCAGCGAACTGGCGATCTTGATGTCCGCTTCCGTCTGCAGGTGCAACACGCCGTCGATGCGGAAGCGGATCTGCAGCCGCCCTTCCTGCGGTTCGATATGAATATCCGAAGCGCGCACCTGAGTGGCGTCCTCGAACACCGATTGCAGCAGCTTGACGATGGGCGCCTCTTCCAGGCCCGGATTGGCGGCCAGCGCGCCAAAGTCGACGGACACGTCGCCCAGGTCTTGCTCCAGCTCGCGCGTCAGGGTGGAGATATCCTCCGTACGGCGGTAGATGCGGTCGATGGCGGCCAGCACTTCCGTTTCATTGACGACAGCCAGCTCGATATGACGCTTGACCAGACGCGAGATTTCATCGTACGCAAACAGGTCGGTTGGGTCGGACATGCCGATCAGCAAACCCTCGCGCCGGTCTTCCAGCACCAGCGCGCGAAAACGGCGCGCCTGGGTTTCCGGCAGCAGGCGCACCAGCTCGGGATTGATGTTGTAGAACTTCAGGTTAATGTAGGGAATGTCCAGCTGGCGCGCCAGGGCACCGGAAATCTGCTCTTCCGTCACATAACCATGTTCGACAAAGACGCGGCCCAGCTTGCGGCCAGAACGCTTTTGCTCCGTCAAGGCCAGGCCCAATTGCTGTTCCGTCAGCAACTCCTGCTTCACCAAAATTTCACCGAGCCTGACTTTCTCTGGCCTTGCCATGCTTGCTCCTCGACAGATTCAACAGATGCTACACGCCAGCGGCGCGCGGGGCTATTTTATTCCAGAACCTGTTGTTTCTTAAAGAAAATACATTCCGTGGCTTGATTTTCGCGCATTTCAACACTCTGCAAGGAAACACTTGCCGCCCACCTGCGCCCACGGCAATAATGGTGGTCGTACGCCGTCTTGCCTGCCGACTATTACCCTATGAACGTTTGCGCCATCGAGTTTCACAACGTGCATCTGCAATTGGCGGGCAGCGCCGTGCTGCGCGGCGTCGACCTGCAGGTACGCGCGGGGGAATTGTTCGGCCTGGTCGGTGTAAATGGCGCGGGCAAGACTTCCCTACTGAAATGCCTGCTCGACTTCTGCACGCCCGAGCGAGGCGAGATCGCCATTTTCGGCCAGCCGCACCGGCACGGCGCGGCACGCCAGCCCTTGTCCTTTCTGCCGGAACGTTTCCAGGCGCCCTATTACCTGACAGGCGACGACTTTCTGCGCTATCTGTCGCGCCTGCACAATGTGCGTCCCGATGCGCAAGCGCTGCGGCAAGTCCTGGGCGCACTGGACCTGGCGCCGGACGCCTTGCTGCGCCCCGCGCGCGACTATTCGAAAGGCATGATGCAGAAACTGGGGCTGGCCGCTTGCTTGCTGTCGGGCAAGCCGCAACTGCTGCTGGACGAGCCGATGAGCGGACTCGACCCGAAGGCGCGCGCGCAGTTCAAGCAAGTGCTGCGGCAGGCGCGCGCGCAAGGTCGCGGCGCCCTGCTCACCTCGCATGCGCTGGCCGATGTGGAAGAATTGTGCGACCGCATGGCCATTTTGCATGGGGGCCGCATCGTGTTTACAGGCACGCCCGCCGAATGCCGCGCGCGCCATGGCGGTGTGGCGGGCGCCAGCCTGGAACAGGCTTTCCTCAATTGCATCGCTGCATGAACGCCGACACGCACGCCACGCTACAGGCGCCGTCCGAGCGGCCTTACGCACCATCCCCGCACGGCATGTACCTGCGCCATTTCGGCTTGCGCACGGCGCCCTTCGGCATTACCCCGGACCCGGCCTTCTTTTATACGGGCAATACACGGGGCGCCCTGCTCGATGCGCTGCTATATGCCGTCACGCAAGGCGAAGGCATCATCAAGCTGACGGGCGAAGTGGGCAGCGGCAAGACCATGCTGTGCCGCATGCTGGCCGAACGCCTGCCGCCCCAGGTGGACGTGCTGTACCTGCTCAATCCCCGATTGGAACCGGACGAAGTCCTGCACGCCATCGCCGCCGAACTGGGCCTCGAACTGGACGGCTGCCGCGCCGATGCCGTGCTGCGCGCCCTGCATGGCGAGCTGATCGCCCGGCATGCGGCCGGGCGCCAGGTGGTGCTGCTGGCCGAAGAGGCGCAAGCCATGCCGGGCCCCACCCTGGAAGCACTGCGTCTGCTGACGAACCTGGAAACAGCCAGCCACAAGCTGCTGCAAATCGTGCTGTTTGGCCAGCCGGAATTGCAGCACACCCTGGACTTGCCCCAGTTCCGCCAGTTAAAGGAACGCATCACCCACAGTTTTACCGTGCCATGCCTGCCGCAGGCCTTGTTGAACGATTATCTGGCGTGCCGCCTGGCCGCCGCCGGCCGCATGGCGCCGCTCGTTTTCACCCCGGCCGCGCTGCGCCTGCTGGCGCGCGCCGCGCAAGGCATCGTGCGCAGGATCAACATCCTGGCCGACAAAGCCTTGCTGGCCGCGTATGCGGACGATGCGCAGCAAGTGAGCGCGCACCATGTGCGCCTGGCCATCGCCGACAGCCCCTTCTACCGCGCCCCATGGCACGCAGGCAAGCTGCTGGCGGGGGCCTTGAGCGCGCTGATGCTGGTACTGGCCGCTGCGCTGCTGTGGCAATGGCTGGCAAGCAGCCAGGGCCAGACAGCGGCGGAGATGGCGCCGGCTTCGAGCCCCCCGTCCAGCACTATCGCGCACGCCGATGCTCGGACGGCAGCACCGTCAACGCTGCTCGACAGCAAGCTGGCCGAATCGCGCGACTGGCTGGCACAGCAAGGGCCGCAGCAACTGGTGCTGCAGATCGCCAGCCTGCCAGCCAGCGAGACGGCCGCGGCAGAAACATTTTTGCAGCAGGCGCAGCAAGCCATCGGCCTGCGCGACATCCATGTCTTTCGCCTGCCTGGCGCATTTCCGAAAAATATCGCGCCAAATACGCCGCCCGGTACTCTGTCCGAAGCGCGGCAGGCGACGCCACCGCAGGCACCCAGCGGCGGCGTCGCGCGCCTGGCGATCGTCTACGGCAGCTTTGCCGACCGGGCCAGCGCCGAAGCCGTTTGGGCCAGACTGGCCCAGGCGTCGCCACAGAAAATATTGCTGAGCGACATAAACAGTATCCGCACGGAAATGAAAGCCTTGGCTACGGCAAAAACGGGACGTGGTACACCCTGACTTTATTTCTGCATATTGCCTCCCAAGCCTGCACAGCCGATTGCTTTTAGGCCATCATGCTGGGTAAAATTACAAAAGCACAACACGACTCCAAGGGCGAACTTTTCATGAATCAACACCCTATTCCTGTGCTGGCCTCTTGGGTCGCCTTCGCCTGCAGCACCCTGCTGGCCGGCTGCGCCGCGCATCAAACGCCGCTGTCGCCGAGCCACATCAATGCACCGCCCCGCCCCGCCGGCGCGATTCCCGAACCAGTACAGCAAAGCAGTGCGCTGGCAGCCCCCCTGCCGGCGCCCAAAGTGGAAACCTACAGCGTCACCGTGCACAAGGTGCCCGTGCAATCGCTGCTGTTTGCGCTGGCGCGCGACGCCGGCATGAATATCGACATCCATCCGCAGATCGAGGGCAGCGTCACCCTGAATGCGCTGAACCAGACCCTGCCGCAACTGCTGTCGCGTATCGGCAAGCAAGTCGATATGCGCTACGAAATCGATGGCAAGAACCTGACGGTGCTGCCCGACGCGCCCGTGTGGCGCAATTACAAGGTCGATTACGTCAACATCGCGCGCAGCACCAACAGTAGCGTGAATATTGCCACGCAAATTTCTACGGCCGGCGGTGGCGGTGGCAACACCAGCAACCCTGTCGGCAACACGCAAGGCAGCGGCGGCAATGGCAATAACAATTCGACCACCCTGGTGGTGAATCGTTCGGAAAATAATTTCTGGTATAGCCTGGAAAAAAATATCCGCGACCTGCTGCGCGAGACCACGCTCAACGACGTGCAGGTGGACCCACTGGCGCAGCTGAACCAGCAATTGACGAACGTGTCCGGCCAGCAGGGGCTGCAAGGACAGCCTGGCCAGCCGCAGAACCAGGCTGGCAATGTCCCCGCGACGGGCGCGGCGGGCCAGTACGGCGCCCAGCCGCCAATGCAGAATGGCGGACAGTATGGCACCCAATATGCGCCGGCACCGGGCCAGCAGGTGGCCAGCCAGAACGCCAATCCTGGCCAGCCGCTGGACGTGAACGGCATGCCGCTGTTGAAACTGGCCAACAAGGGCAGCCCCTCGTCGGTCGTCGTCAACGTGGAGGGCGGGCTGATCGCCGTGCGGGCCACGGGGCGCCAGCATGAAAAGATTGCCGCATTCCTCGGCGCGGTCGTGCACAGCGCCAAGCGGCAAGTGCTGATCGAGGCGACCATCATCGAAGTGCGCCTGAGCAATGAATACCAGCAAGGCATCAACTGGTCGCGCCTGACGGGCAGCCTGCAGCTGCGCCAGGGGCAAGTGGGCACGGCAGCCCTGTCCAGCGGCGTCACGCCCAACGCCACGCCTGGCATTTTCCTGCTCAATTATCTGAAAGACAGTTTTTCCACCACCATCCAGTTGCTCGAATCGTTCGGCAAGGTGAAAGTGCTATCCAGCCCGAAGATCAGCGTGCTCAACAATCAGACGGCCATGCTGAAGGTAGTCGACAACAATGTCTTCTTTACCATCAAGGTGACGCCCGCCGTGATCAGCTCGACCGGCACCATCACCACGCCGGCCACGTATGAATCGAAACTGGAAACGGTGCCTGTCGGCTTCGTCATGAGCGTCACGCCGCAGATTTCCGACAGCGATGAAGTGACCTTGAACGTGCGCCCCACCATTACGCGCATCGTGGGCTACGTGCAAGATCCGAATCCGGCACTGGCCACGGCGAATGTGCAAAGCCGCGTGCCCGTGATCCAGGCGCGCGAGCTGGAATCGATCATGAAAGTGGGCAATGGCCAGATCGCCGTGATGGGCGGCCTGATGCAAGATTCCCTCGATAACGCCAGGGATGGCGTGCCGGGCCTGTCCAGCCTGCCTTTGGTGGGCAATTTGTTTACCTATCGCAATGAGGCGAGCAGCAAGACGGAGCTGGTGATCTTCATGCGCCCCGTAGTGGTCAAAGATGCCAGCGTCGATGGCGATTACCGCGACTACCGCTACCTGCTGCCCGGCCAGGCGCCGCTCAACAGCCAGCCGTACACGGATGGCCCGCCAGCGGCACCCGTTCAGCCGCAGGCGCGACTGCAGGGAGACTTCCCATGAGCTTGCTGATGCAGGCGCTCAAGAAGGCCGAGCGCGCCAAGCAGAACAGCCTTGCCGACGAGGAACTGGAAAAGCCGTCCGAAGCCTACGACCAGGTGCTGGAACTGGCACCGGCCGACGCCCTGCCGCTGCGTCCCGTGCCTGCCGCACCACCCGTGCAGCCTGCCAGCACCTTGAGCCTGGAACCGCTGCCGGATGCACCCGCGCCGCCCGCGCCCAGTGGCGCCCAGCCGGGTTCACAGCCAGGCTTACAGTCAAACCCGCAGCCAGGCCCGCCTGCCGAGCCGCCGCGTGCGCGCCCGGAACCGCCACCCGCCCGGCCACGCGCCAGCCGCAGCAATACGCCACCGAAAGGCCCCACGGGGCCCATCAGCGTCGACCCGGCCACCGTGCGAATGGCTGTACTGCTGGCGATCCTGCTGCTGGTGGCCGCTTCCATGGCATATTGGTACTGGCGCGCCAGCACCAGCCCGGGCGCGGGCGCCAATCTGCCCGGCGTGCCCATGCCGCTGACGGATGCCCCGGGCACGGCCGGTGGCGCCGCTCCCATCGTAGTGGTGTCGGCAACGGGGGCGACGCAGCCCGATGCTCCGCCCGCACCCGCCGCCTTGCCGCCGGACTACCCGCGCGACGCGCGCCAGCAAGCGGGTGCGGTGGAACAGCAGGCAAGAAACCAGCAGGCCATGATCCAGGCGGCGGCACAGGCCGCCGTGGCAGCGCAGCTGGCGCACATGGCGCCGCCCGCGCCCGCCAGCCTGCCGCCCGTGGCCGCGCCCGAGAATAGCCAGATCCAGGTGCAGCGCAGCGTTGCCGCGCTGCAAATCAACCCCGGCGTGCAGCAAGCCTACCAGGCCTTCAACGGGGGCCAGCTGGGTCTTGCTCGACAGCAATATGAAACCGTGCTGCGGCAGGATGCGAATAACCGCGACGCGTTGCTGGGCCTGGCGGCCGTGGCCCTGCGCGAAAACCAGGGCGCGCAGGCGGCAGCGCTGTACCTACGTTTGCTGGAAATCAATCCCGACGATGGCGAGGCGCTGGCCGGCCTGATCGGCCTGCGCCAGGGCGACGTGGTGCAGAGCGAGGCAAAACTGAAAGCCATCCTGGCGCGCACGCCCGACAGCGCCCCCGTGCTGTTTGCACTGGGCAACGTGTATGCCAAGCAACGCCGCTGGAACGAAGCGCAGCAGCAATTTTTCCGCGCCTACGGCGCCGCGCCCGGCAATCCCGACTATGCCTTCAACCTGGCCGTGGGCCTGGACCGGCTGAACCAGCCCAGGCTGGCCGCCACGTATTACCAGCGCGCATTGACCCTGGCGCAAACCACGCCCGCCGCATTCGACCGGGCCGTGGTACAAACGCGTCTGCGCGACTTGGCCGAGCCGGCCATCATCACACCCCGTTAGGAATAAGCACTACATGGCAGAACAGGCAAAACTTCCGCTGGGCAAGTTGCTGATCCAGAAAGGCGTGATCAGCGAAGACCAGTTGCGCATCGCCCTGATCGAGCAGCGGCGCAGCAGCGAACCGCTGGGCAAGCTGCTCATCACCTTGGGCTTCGTCACGGAAGCGACCGTGCGCGAGGCGCTCAGCGAAAACCTGAAACAGGTCAGCGCGGACCTGGCGAGCCTGGTGGTCGACGCCATCGCCTTGAAACTGATCCCGAAAGACGTGGCCAAGCGCTACCGCGTGTTTCCCATCGTGTATGAACGGCAAGCCGACAACCTGATACTGGCCATGGCCGACACCAGCAACATCGTCGCGCTCGATCAAATCAGCGCCATGCTGGTCAAGGGCATCACGATATCCACCGTGCTGGTCAACGAATCGGACATTTCACGCGCCATCGACCAGTACTATGGCTTCGAACTGTCGATCGACGGCATTTTGCACGAAATCGAAACGGGCGAAGTCAGCTATCAAAGCATGGCCTCGCCGTCGGACGAATACAGCCAGCCCATGGTGCGCCTGATCGACGCACTGCTGGCCGACGCCGTGCAGAATGGCGCCTCGGACATCCATTTCGAGCCGGAACAGTCGTTCCTGCGCATCCGCTACCGCATCGACGGCATCCTGCGGCAAATCCGCAGCCTGCACAAATCGTACTGGCCGGCCATGGCCGTGCGCCTGAAGGTGATGTCGAATATGAATATCGCCGAGGCGCGCGCGCCGCAGGATGGGCGCATCAGCATCAAGTTTTCCGGGCGGCAAATCGACTTCCGCGCCTCGGCGCAGCCCACCACGCATGGCGAAAACGTCGTGCTGCGCGTGCTGGACCGGCAAAAAGGCATCGTCCCGCTGGACGCCCTGGGCCTGGCCGAGGCGGAACTCAACTTGCTCAAATTAATGATCGCGCGCCCCGACGGCGTGATCCTCGTGACGGGCCCGACGGGCAGCGGCAAGACCACCACCCTGTATTCGATACTCAACCATATCAATACGGAAAGCGTCAACATCATGACACTGGAGGACCCGGTCGAGTATCCGATGAACATGATACGCCAGACCTCCGTCAACGAATCGGTCAAGCTGGGCTTTGCCGACGGCATCCGCTCGATGATGCGGCAAGACCCGGACATCATCCTGGTGGGCGAGATCCGCGACCGCGAAACGGCGGAAATGGCCTTTGCCGCCGCCATGACGGGCCACCAGGTGTATTCCACCCTGCATACAAGCTCGGCCATCGGTTCCGTCGCGCGCCTGCTCGACATCGGCATCCTGCCCGACATCATGGCCGGCAACATCATCGGCATCGTGGCGCAGCGCCTGGTGCGCCGTTTGTGTCCGCACTGCAAGGAAACGACGGTCGCCGACGACGTCGAGCGCCGCCTGCTGGGCTTGACGGCGGACGATGCGCCCGTGTCCATCTGCCGCGCTGTCGGCTGCGAGCGCTGCGTGCACCAGGGCTACAAGGGCCGGCTGGCCATCATGGAAATCCTCAAGATGACGGCCGAACTCGATGAATTGACGGCGCGCCGCGCGAGTAGCCGCGAATTGAAGAACGCGGCGCGCGCGGCCGGCTTCAAGGGCATCGTCGACGATGGCATGCGCCGCGTGCTGGAAGGCGTGACGACCCTGGAAGAAGTGGGCCGCGTGGTCGACCTGACGGAAAGGCTGGCCTGATGGCGCAATATGTCTACCGCGCCATGGATGCCGCCGGCGCCCTGATTCCCGGCAGCATGGAGGCGGCCAACGTGCCGGACCTGGAAGCGCGTTTGCACCGCATGCAACTCGACTTGATCGATTGCAAAATCACGGGCCAGTATCTGGTGCTGCTGGGCAAGCGCATCATCCACCGCCGCGACCTGATCAATTTCTGCTTCCACATGGAACAATTGACGGGCGCCGGCGTGCCCATCCTGGAAGGCTTGAACGACTTGCGCGAAAGCACGGATCACCCGCGCCTGCGCGAAGTCGTCACGGATCTCATTGAAAGCATCGAAGGCGGCCTGCCGCTGTCGGGCGCGCTGGCCCAGCATGGCGACATCTTCGACGCCACATTCACCAGCCTGATCCTGGCGGGCGAACAAAGCGGCAGGATCGCCGAGGTGTTCAAGAACCTGTCGGAAAGTTTAAAATGGCAGGACGAGCTGGCCTCGCAGACGCGCAAGATCATCATGTACCCCGTCATCGTGGCTATCGTCGTGGCGGCCGTGACGTTTTTCCTGATGATTTACCTCGTGCCACAGCTGACGGCCTTCATTAGCAACATGGGCGGCGAGCTGCCGCTGCATACGCGCGTGCTCATTGCCGTATCGAATGTCTTCATCGCCTACTGGTATCTGCTGCTGGCCTTGCCCGTGCTGCTGTTCTTCGGCCTGCGCGCCCTGATCCGCCGCAGCGAGGCGGCCCGTTATGCCTGGGATGGCTTGAAACTGCGGCTGTGGCTGGTCGGGCCAGTGCTGCACAAGATCATCCTGGCCCGCTTCGCCACGTTTTTTGCCCTGATGTATGCTTCCGGCATCACCATACTGGAATGCATGCGCCTGTCCGAAGGCATCGCCGGTAACCAGGTGGTGGCGGCCGGCCTGCGCCGCGCCGCCCAGCTGATCAGCGAGGGCTACGGCGTCACCGCCGCCTTCCAGCACACGGGCATCTTTCCGCCGCTGGTGATCCGCATGCTGAAGGTGGGCGAAGCAACGGGTTCGCTGGACACGGCCTTGCGCAATGTCAGTTACTTTTACAACCGCGAAGTGAAGGAATTGATCGAAAAAGTGCAGGCCATGATTGAGCCGGCCATGACGGTCATCCTGGGCCTGCTGCTGGGCTGGATCATGTTGTCGGTGCTGGGGCCGATTTACGACACTATCAGCACAATCAAGATCTGAGGCCGCCGTGTTCCGCAAACAATTACTCTACATTACCAGCGACGCCCTGTGCGCCTACGACTGGGACCACGGCGTGCTGGGCCAGGGCCAGACCTTCCCCGCCAGCGCAACCGGGCTGGACGACTTCGCCGCGTGGCTGGAAGATACGCAGGCACAGCGGTCAGGCGTGCCCGCCTACCTGCTGACGGATCTGATCGAGGAAGATTTCCAGCGCCAGCTGCTGCCCCACGTGCGCGGCAAGGCGGGCCGGGCGCTGCTGGAGCGGCGCAAGCAGCAATTGCACCGCGATACGCCCTACCGGGGCAGCACCCTGCTGGGCCGTGAAAGCACCGGCCGCCACGACGACCAGGTGCTGTTCTTTGCGCTGACCAACCCCACCTTGCTGCAGCCGTGGACGGAGGCGCTTGAGCACTTGCGCGTGCCCGTGGCCGGCATCTACTCAACCAGCCTGCTGAGTATTGCCCTGGTGAAAAAGCTGTCGATCGCGCACGAACACCTGCTGCTGGTGACGCAGCAATCGGGCGGCTTGCGGCAAAGCTATTATGAAAAGGGCCAGCTGCGCTTTTCGCGCCAGACCCTGGCCATCGCGCTCGACGGCGTGGCCGTGAATATTGCGCTGGAAACGGAAAAGACGCGGCAATTTCTCACCAGCACGCGCATGCTGGCGCGCGGCGACATGCTCAATACCGTCATCCTGGCGCCGGCAGCGCAGATCGCCAAGCTCGAACTGCTGTGCGACAACGGTGTCGAAGTGGCTTATCACTTCATCGACCTGCAGCAGGCCGGCGAACGGGTAGGCTTGCGCCAGACGCCGGCGCTGGCCGACGAATTGCTGCTGACCTTGCTGGGCAAGCATCCGCCGCCCAGCCATTATCCGCCTGGTGCGCTGGCCCGCTATTACCACTTCCAGCGCGCGCGCAACACGCTGTACGGCGCCAGCGCGCTGATCGGTGGGTCGGCCGCGCTGTGGTGCGCGATTAACTTGCTCGGCGGCATAGCCGACGGGGCCGCCACCCAGCGCCTGGCGCAGGAAACGGCGTCCTACCAGGAGCGCTACCGCATCGTCATGTCGGCGCAGCCGCCGGCGCCAGCCAAGACGCAAAACATGAAAGTGGCCGTGACCCTGGGCCAGATGATCGCCAGCCAGGCGCCGGAGCCGGGCCGGCTGCTGGGCATGCTGAGCGCCGCGCTGGACCAGGCGCCGCAGGTTGCGCTCAGCCAGCTGCATTGGCATGCGGGACGGGCGCCCGCGCGCGCCGCCAGCGGCCAGCCACCGCAGCAGCAGCAGGGTGCTAGTGCGCCGCCCCGCAGCGCCCTGGCCGGCATCCCTGTCGCGCCGCCGCAGGCGCTGCGCCTGGAAGCGGACGTGGCCATGCCGAACAATGACTACCGCGCCGCACTGGCCGCCATCACGGCCTTTGCGCAAACCCTGGCGCGCCAGCCGGGCATGCAGGTGACGATAGCGGAAACGCCGCTCGACCTGCGTCCCAGCGTGACCCTGTCCGGCAAGAGCGCCGCGCCGGCACCGGACAGCCAGGCCCGCTTTACCCTCTTGCTCGCGTGGCAGCCATGAGCGGCCCCGTCAAGCAAGCGCCCCTGCCCGGCATGCAGCGAACCGGCACGCCCACGCGTACCCTGCCCGCCTGGCTGGGCGAACTGCACCTGGTGCGCAACGCCCTGCTGTGCTTTGCGCTGACCCTGCTGGTCAGCCTGGTGCTGCTCAGCCTGAGCGCCGCCTATCGCATGCGCGAAGCGCAACAGTTGTACCTGGCCCAGCATACGCGCACGGCAGCGGCCACCCTGTTCAACCACGCGGAAGCGGAAAAGCAGGAAATCCGCGCCTACGAACCGCAATTTTTAGCCTTGCGCCAGCGCGGCCTGATCGGCGAGGAAAACCGCCTGGGTTGGATCGACGCCATCCGCCGCAGCCAGGAACAGCGCAAATTATTGCCGATCAGCTATGACATCAGCCCGCAGCAAGGGCTGCAAGTGCCGTTGCCCATGGTGATGGGGCAATATCATCTGCACGGCAGCCGCATGCGCCTGCAGATGGATTTGCTGCATGAGATGGATTTGCTGAACCTGTTGGACGATTTGCGCCAGGCCGGCTATTTCGCCGTGCAGGATTGCACGCTCAAGCGCCAGGCAGCGGCCGGCGGCGGCAGTGGAGGGACGCCCACGCTGGGCGCCGAATGCGAGCTGCTATGGCTGACCTTGGGCAGCATGGCCGTGCCCGAACTGGAGCGGCCATGAAGTACACCCTCATCCTTCGCGCCATCCTCCTGCGCGCGAACCTCCTGCGCGCCCTCGTCCTGTGCGCACTGCTGGCCGGCAGCGCGCTCACGGCCCGCGCCCAGACACCGCAGCTGGGGCGATTGTTCCTGTCGCCCGAGCAGCGCGCCCAGATCGATGCGCAGCGCTACGGGCCGCCGGCGGCCGATCCCGCCCTGGCACCGCCCCCGCCGCCGCCATCGCCGCCACCCGCCCCGCCCGTGGAATTGAATGGCGTGGTGCTGCGCAGCAGCGGCCGCTCCACCGTCTGGCTGAACCAGGAAGCGCAGAACGAGCCGCACAACCGTCTCGCGCGCGACAAGTCCGGCGCAGCCGGCACCCTGACCTTGCGCCTGTCGACGGGCCAGGTGGTGCTGCTGAAACCTGGCCAGCGCTACGACCCGGCCAGCGGCACGGTCACCGAGGCACAGGAGACACAGCCATGACGCCACGACAGCCACATCGCCAGCGCGGCGCGGCCCTGCTCCTGCTGGTGGCAGTGCTGGGCCTGGGGGCGGCCAGCCTTTTGATCAGCGCCTTCGGCCGCAAGTCGGGCGAGGCCGAACGCCAGCAGCGCACCCTGGCCACCCTGGCGCAGGCGCGCGAAGCCTTGCTGGGCTTTGCCGCCACGCAAGGCCGCCTGCCCCGTCCGGCCGCCTCCGCCCTCGACGGGCGCGAGCGGGCCGCCGACTGCACCGACGACGCCGAGTGCAGCGGCTTCCTGCCGTGGGTGGCGCTGGGCGTGGCGGGCAGTGACGCTTGGGGCAAGCTGCTGCGCTACAGCGTCACGCCGGAAATGGCGCGCGCACCCATCGTCTCGTTTTCCGCCGTCGCCAACCGCGTCGTGCTGGGCCGCGACCGCCGCGGCGAATTCGCCTTCGTGGCGGGCCAGGCACTGTGCGACGTCAGCGCCCAATGCCTGCCTGTCGTGCTGTTTTCGCAGGGCAAGGATCATCACGGCACGGCCGCCAGCGGCGTGACGCAGATCAATACGGCACGCGACAATGTCGATGAAGCGGCCAACGACAGCGCCAGCCGCAGCTTCATTGCCCGCCCCGCCACCGACAATGCCGCGCTGCCGGGCGGCACCTTTGACGACATGCTCACCTGGATCACCTTGCCCACCCTGTACCAACGCATGCGCGCCGCGCGCAACCTGCCATGAGCGCACGCCCTCTGCCGTACCGCCGCCAGCGCGGCTTTTCCCTGATCGAGATCGCCATCGTGCTGGTCATCGTCGGCCTGATGATAGGCGGTCTGGTCACACCGTTGACGGTGCAGCTGGAGCAGCGCAAGGTGGCCGAGACGCAACAGGCGCTCAATGAAGCGAAGGAGGCGCTGACGGGCTACGCGCTGCGCTACGGCTACCTGCCGTGTCCCGCCATTTCCGCCGGCAATGGCCTGGAAGACCGGCGCGGCGTCCGCTGCAATGGTGAAAAACGCGCCGGTTTCCTGCCGTGGGCCACGCTGGGGCTGCGTCAAGGCGACAGCTGGAACAATCTGTTCCGCTACAGCGTGACGCCGGCCTTCAGCGACAGCGGCCAGCTCTTCAGCCTTTCCACGCCGCGCGACATCAGCATCGTCACGCGCAATGGCGGCGCGTTGTTGCAGGCGACGGCGCTGAACGACATCCCCGCCATGATCATGTCCCAAGGCAAGAACGGCTTTGGCGCCACAAGCGTGCAGGGCCAGCGCCAGGCTGTGCCTTTCGGCAACAATGTCGACGAGCGCAACAATGCATCGAACGCCACCACCTTCATCAGCCGCGCCGCCAGCGGCCCGCAGCAGCCAGGCGGCGAGTTCGACGACCTGGTTACCTGGCTGTCGCCGAATATCCTGTTCAACCGCATGGTAGCGGCCCAAAGGCTGCCCCGCTGATGCAGATACCCATGTCGATGCTCCGGCCCGCCCTCACCATCGCCCGCTACACGCTGCTCGAAGCGCTGCGCAGCCGCCTGCTGTGGCTATTCGTGCTGGCCGCCTGCGGCGCCGCCGCCCTGGCCGGCTTCCTGCAGCAACTGGCGCTGACGGAAAGCGGCGCCGTGCAGGCAGCGCTGCTGGCGGCCACCCTGCGCCTGGTCAGCGTCTTCCTGCTGGCCACGTTCATCATCACCAGTATGGCGCGCGAAGCGGCCGAGCGGGGCCTTGAATTGCTGCTGGCCCTGCCCATGCCGCGCGCGGCCTACCTGTTGGGCAAACTGCTGGGCTACGCAGCGCTGGCGGCCGTGCCCGCCTTGCTGTTCGGCCTGTTGATGGCGCTGTTCGCCGCACCCGCGCACAGCGCGCTGTGGGCGCTGTCACTGCTGGGAGAACTATGGATCGTCGCCGCCTTCAGCCTGCTGTGCGCGGCCAGCCTGCAACAGGCCCTGCCCGCGCTTGCCGCTACCGGCGGCTTCTATGTGCTGGCGCGCATGCTGGGCAGCCTGCAACTGCTGGCGCACGGCGCGCAGGCGGGCGACTCCTGGCTGCAGCGGGCCACGGCCGGCGCCATCGACGTGCTGGCCCTGCTCTTGCCCCGCCTCGACGCCTTTACGCGCACCGATTGGCTGCTGTACGCGACCGGCGACTGGCAAGCCCTGGGCCGCGTGGCGGCGCAGACAGCCATCTATGTCGGCTTGCTGGCCAGCTGCGCGCTGTGCGACTTTTACCGCCGCAACATCTGATGGCCAGCGCCCAGCGCCCCTGGTCGAGCGTGCCGCGCCCCCTGTGCTGGCTGCTGGCCGCATGTCTGCTGCTGCAGCTGGGCTGGCGCCTGGCGCTGCAGCACGCTCCCACCCAGGCGCAGCCCCTGCCTGCGCCGCCGCCAGCGGCCGTGGCGCGCTTGGCCAGCCTGGGCGAGCCGCTGGCGATGTCGAAGGCCATGCTGCTGTACCTGCAATCGTTCGAAGACCAACCCGGCGTCAGCCTGCCGTGGCGCCAGCTCGATTATGACCGCCTGGCCGGCTGGCTGGACACGACGCAAACGCTCGATCCGCGCAGCCAGTACGCGCTGGTGGCCGCCAGTACAGTGTATGCGGGCGTGGCCGATCCACAGCGCGCGCGGCGCATGCTGGCCTTTGTCGCCGCCAGCTTTGCCGCCGACCCGGACCGTCGCTGGCCCGCCATGGCGCAGGCGGTGCTGGCGGCCAAGCACCAGTTGCACGACCTGCCGCTGGCCCTGTCGTATGCGCGCGAGTTGCGCCAGCTGGCGACGGGGCCGCAGGTGCCAGCCTGGGTGCGCGAGATGGAAGCATTCATCCTGGAAGACATGGACCAGCTCGACAGCGCCCGCCTGGTGATCGGCGGCCTGATCGCCAGCGGCCAGATCACCGACCCGCACGAGCTGGCTTTCCTGGCGCGCCGGCTCGACGAACTTGCCAAGCAACTTGCCAAGCAACTTGCCAACCCACTTGCCGCAAAGAAAGCAAAGGTGGCGCCATGACCCGCCGCCCGAAATGCCATGCGCCCGATAACATTTGCAGTAAACTGCCATACCAAGCCCCAGCACTCTTTTCCAAGGAAATCCCCATGCCTCCACGTCGCCAGCACGGCTTTACACTCGTAGAAATCGCCATCGTCCTGGTCATTATCGGCCTGCTGCTCGGTGGCGTGCTCAAGGGGCAAGGCTTGATCGACAGCGCCAAGGTGAAAAACATCATCCAGCAATCGAATGCGCTGACGGCCGCCGTCAACGCCTACCAAGACAAATTCCGCGCCCTGCCCGGCGATGATATCCAGGGCACCGTGCACGTGCCCAACTCGGCCGGCAACGGCAATGGCGACGGCCAGATCGGCGACGGCCAGCCGCGCGAATTCACCTTGGCGCCGCAACACCTGGCGCTGGGCGGCTTCATCACGGGTTCCTACAACGGCACCTCGCAATTCATGACCAGCGCCCAGGGCGGCGCCGTCTACCTGTACAACGATGAAGTGGGCGGCCGCGCCGGCAATGGCATCCGTTTCGACAACTTGCCCGAGAGCTACGCCGAGCAGATCGACAGCAAGCTCGACGATGGCGTGGCGAGCACGGGCAGCGTGCGGGCGAACATGCCATATGGCAATGCCGGTGCTATCATCGCCCGCACCGCCGTCTTTTTCTGAGCCGCCAGTCACTATCAAAGGAATACCATGTCACTGCACCGCACACTCATCGTCTCCCTGGCCGCCGCCAGTGCCTTGCTGGGCGGCAGCGCGCAAGCCCAATACGTGGGGCCGACGGCCGGCCCGATCGCGCCCAGCAGCGTGGCTGCGATCCTGAAAAATCCCGTCGACGACCAGGCCGTCGTGCTGCGCGGCCACCTGCTGCGCAAAGTGGGCAAGGAGAAATACACCTTCTCCGACGGCACGGCGGAAATCCGCGTGGACATCGATGACAAGGTCTTCCTGAACCGCAAGATCGATGCCAGGACCCAGGTGGAAATCCGTGGCGAAGTGGAAAAAGACTTTATGGAAAGTCCGGAAATCGATGTCGATGTGCTGACCGTCGTCCCGTAAGCTTCCTTTGCCATCCCGCCGCCATGGCGGGATGCGCACCTCGCCCGCCTGCCATCAGCGCAACGCAGCACGACACTGCATCTGTATTCCTTGCACAAGCTTTTTCCCACTCCAGAAACTAGGCTTGTCAGAGCAATCAATTTCGTCTAGCATCTTTTCATTCAAGGTCAGCCAGCGCCAGCGTGAGCCTGCCTGTCGACTCATCCATTCTGGGAGCTTTCCGGGTGCAAGATTTGCCTTCGATACGCTCACGAATTTCATGGCTGGTGTTCGCCTGGGTCATTCCGACGGCGCTGGTGTTTCTCCTGCTCGTGGTGCAAAGCTACACGCGCGAACGCGACCATGTCGTCAGCGAAACGGCGCAGGCGGCACGGGCAGTCGCCGCCACCGTCGAACGCGACCTGAGCGGCGCCCAGATGGCCGCGCGCATTTTCGCTGCCTCGCCCGCCCTGCAAGCCGACGACATCGGCGCCCTGCGCATCCTGGCCGACAGCCTGTTGCAGCCGGGCCTGGCCGTCAGTGCCTTCATCGTCTCTGATGCCAAGGGACGCCAGTTGATCAATACGGCCCTGCGCGCCAACCTGGCGCCGCCCCCCTTGCCGCAAAAATGGGCCGCCAGCATGCAGCGCGCGCGAGAGTACGGCAAGCCGCGGCTGACCAGCCTGCTGATGGCGCCGGACGACGTGCCACGGCTGGCCCTGAACCAACCCTTGCCGCGTGACAAAGGTCCCGCGTATGTGCTGACGGCGCTGTACCCGCCCGACTACCTGCCCGTGCTGCTGCGCGAGCTGCACCTGCCGGCCTACCTGGGCGCGGTCATCATCAATGCCGACGGCATCAACGTGGCGCGCACCCTGGCGCCACAGCGCTATGTGGGCCAGCGCAGCGCGGCGCCCCTGCTGGAACAGATACGCCAGGCGCGCGAAGGCGTGCTGCGCCATGCCACTCTGGAAGGCCTGGAGGTGTATACGGGCTTTCGCCGCGCCCCCGACGACAGCTGGACCGTGGCCGTCACGATGCGCACCAGCACGGTGGCCGAAGCCCTGCTGGGCTCGGTAGTCACGGGCTCGGTCGTCCTGGCCCTGCTGCTGGGTGCCGGCTTTGCCCTGGCCTGGCGCGTGGGCGGCCGCCTGGCCCGCACCTTGCAGGAACTGACCTTGCAGATCCACGCGCTGGCGCAGGGCAAACCCTTGCTTTCGAACAAGCACGCGGACCGCGAATCGGCCGACATGGCCAGCGCCCTGGGGATGCTGGAACGCGACTTGCGGCGCCACCGCACGCAGCTCGAAAGCCTGGTAGCCGAACGCACGCTGGCCCTGGAAAAATCCACGCGCCTGCTGGAAACCGTGTATGCGACGGCACCCATCGGCATGCTGTTCGTGGGCCTGGACCTGCGCATCGTCATGCTCAACCACTATCTGGCCGCCATCAACGGGGGCAGCGTGACGCAGCATCTTGGCCGTCCCGTGGGCACCATGCTGTTCGACGACGCCGTGCGCGCAGACGTGGAGCGCTGCGTGCGCCAGGTGATCGAGACGGGCATGCCCATCGTCGATATCGAATTGAAAGGCCACAGCGGGCAGCAGCGCGAACAGCTGAGCCACTGGATCGTCTCGTATCACCCGATTTTCGGCCCGGACCAGCAGTTGCTGGGCGTATCGGGCCTGTGGCTGGACGTCAGCGAGCGCAAGCGCAGCGAAGCGGAATTTCGCCGCTCGAAACATCTGTTCGGCACCATCATCGAAAACCTCCCGGCCATGGTCTTCGTCAAGCGCGCCGACAAGCTGAGCTTTGAAATGATCAACCGCCATGCGGAACTGACCCTGGGGCGCTCGCGCGAGCAATTGCTGGGCAAGACCGACCACGACTTCTTCCCGCCGCAGCAGGCGGCCGCCTTCGTCAGCGCCGACCGCAAGCTGCTGGCCACGGGACAGATGGTGGAAATCGAACAGGAAGCGATCAACACCGCCGACGGCAGCACGCGCCACTTCACCACGCGCAAGGTGGTCTTGCGCGACGATGCGGGGCGTGCCAGCCACGTGCTGGGGGTATCGATCGATATCACGGAGCGCAAGCGCGCCACCGAGGTGCTGCACGCCACCACCTGGCGCCTTGAGCAAAGCGAGCGCTTCATCCGCACTGTCACCGACAACCTGCCCGGCATGGTGTCGTACTGGGACGCCGACTTGCGTTGCCGCTTTGCCAATAAATTCTATAACGAATGGTTTGGCCGCAGCAGCGCCGAGCTGGCCGGCATCCACATGCGCGAATTGCTGGGGCAGGAACTGTTCGACGTGTATGCGCCCCATGTCGAGGGCGTGCTGGCGGGCCGGCCGCAAAGCTTCGAGCGCGACCTGCTCGATCCCGCCGGCCAGGTGTGCCACACGTGGACCAACTACATCCCCGACATCGACGACGGCGGCGGCGTGCGCGGCTTCTTCGTGCTGGCCTCGGACGTGTCTGAACTCAAGCGCACGGAATTGCGCCTGCACGACCTCAACGAGCAAATGGTGCGCGCGCGCGACAAGGCCGAGGCGGCCAGCACCGCGAAGAGCGAATTCGTCGCCAACATGAGTCATGAAATCCGCACGCCGATGAATGCCATCATCGGCCTGGCGCGCCTGCTGGAAGAGTCACCGCTGGAACGGCGCGAGCGCAGCTATGTCGGCAAGATCCAGATGGCCACGCAGTCGCTGCTCAATATCGTCAATGACGTGCTCGATTTTTCCAAGATCGAGGCGGGACAGATGGTGCTGGAACAGCGCCGCTTTCAGCTCGAACGCATGCTGAGCAGTGTCGGCGTGCTACTGGCCAGCAGCGCCTGGGCGCGCGGCGTGGAGCCCATATTCGTGCTCGACCCCGGCGTGCCGGACGAACTGATCGGCGATGCCCTGCGCGTGGAGCAGATCCTCATCAACCTGGTGGGTAATGCTATCAAATTCACCTCGCATGGCGAAGTGGTGCTGGCCATCGCCAAGGTGGCCGAGGATGCGACCGGCGCGACGCTCGAGTTTTCCGTGCGCGACACGGGTATCGGCATCGGCGCGGCCGAGCAGGAACGCATCTTCGACGCGTTTTCCCAGGGCGACAGCGGCACCAGCCGCAAATACGGCGGCACGGGACTGGGACTGGCCATCTGCCGGCGCATGGTGGAATTGATGGGGGGCAAACTCAGCGTGACAAGCGCGCTGGGCGAGGGTTCCAACTTCCGCTTCTGCTGCCGCTTCGACAAGGTGGTACCACCGCCCGAGCCGCCGGGCAAGAGCGCCTCCAAGGCCCTGTCGCTGCTGATCATCGACGACAATGCCAGCGTGCGCGCCATGCTGGAAGACTGGTGCGCGGCGCAGGGCTGGCACAGCCGCAGCGCCGACAGCGGCGCGGCCGGACTGGCGCTGCTGCGCGCCCACGCCAGTGGCGGGCCGGTGGCGGACCTGGTACTGCTCGACGCGGCGATGCCCGGCATGGATGGCATTTCCATGCTCACCGAGGCACGCGCCGATGACTACCTGGCGCTGCCGCCGGTGATCATGCTGGTGGCCGACCAGGACAGCGAAAACCTCGAACGCATGGCCGACAGCCTGATGCTGGCCGGCATCGTTTCGAAACCGGCCACCCCGGCGCGCCTGCTGGCGGCCGTGACGGCCGTGCGCGAAGGCCGCAGCGTCCCTTCCGCGCCGCCCGTCTCCACGCCCCTGTCGGGCTTGCTGGAAGGCATGCGCGTGCTGCTGGTGGAAGACAATGAAATCAACCAGGAAGTGGCGCAGTACATTTTGCTGCACTCGGGCGCGCGCGTGGCCGTGGCCACCAACGGCCGTCTGGCCGTCGACTTGCTGACACAAACCCCGCAGGCCTGGGATGTGGTGCTGATGGATTTGCAGATGCCCGTCATGAATGGCTATGACGCCACCCTGGCCATCCGCGCACTGGGCTTGCCGGACCTGCCCATCATCGCCATGACGGCCAATGCCATGGACGAAGACCGCCTGCGCGCCATCGCCAGCGGCATGAATGCGCACGTGGCAAAGCCCATCGATGTCGACGACATGATCCAGACCCTGACCCGGCTGGTGCCGGCACCGCTGGGCGACGGCGACGGCGACAGCGCCGTCCGGGCCGGTCATGCCGTCGCGCCCGTGCCGGAGGTGCCGGCGGCGGTGCCCGGCATCGACCTGGCTGCGGCCCTGCAACGCTTCGGCGGCGATTACGGCGCCTTCCTGGCCCTGCTCAAGCGCTTTGAAAATTCGCAAGGCGACGCCGTCGAGGAAACCCGGCGCCTGCTGGCCGATGGTCAGACGCGGCACGCAGCGCAACTGCTGCACCGCGTGTGCGGCGTGGCGGCCAACTTGGGCGCCGCGCATGTCGCCAGCCTGGCCGGCAAGGCGGAAAAGGCACTGAAAGAAGGCCGCGCGCACGCTGTCGCAGCCTTTCTGGTACAGCTGGAACTGGCGATGATCGAAGTCATCGAGGCGGCACGCACCCTGCCCTCGCCCTCGTCCTTGCGGCGCGGGCAGCCGGCGCAGGCCGCGCCCGGCAGCGTAACGCTCGACCTGCGCGCCGGCCTGGCCGAGCTGCTCGTCCTGATCCGCAACAATAATCTGAAGGCGCTGGCGCAATTCCACGCCCTGCACCCCGCCATCCAACAGTCAGACCAGGAAGCGGCCCTGGCGATGGCAAACGCGATCGAGACATTACATTTTTCCGAAGCGGAAAAACTCGTGCTCGATCAGCTGAAACGAGAGGAAAACAAGTGAGCTGGACCAACCTTGCCATGAACGGGCGCATCCTCATCGTCGATGACGCCATGGAAAACATCCAGATCCTGCACCAGCTGCTACGCGAGGAACATGAGGTGCTGTTCGCCCTGAGCGGAGAGAAAGCGCTGGAAATTGCACATAATCAACTGCCCGACCTGATCCTGCTCGACGCCGTCATGCCCGGCATGGATGGCTATGCCGTGTGCAATGCGCTGCGCCAATCGGCCATCCTGAGCGCCATTCCCGTCATCTTCGTCACGGCCCTGAACCAGCCCGAAGACGAGACACGGGCGCTGGAAGCGGGCGCCGTCGATTTCATCACGAAGCCGTTCAACGCGGCCGTCGTGCGGGCCCGCGTGCGCAGCCAGCTGACCATCAAGCGCCAGGCCGACGCCATGCGCGAACTGTCGCTGACGGATTCGCTGACGGGCGTGGCCAACCGCCGCAGCTTCAACGACACCATGGACAGCGAATGGCGACGCTGCGCGCGCGATGGCGTGCCGATGGCCCTCATCATGGCCGATATCGACCACTTCAAGGATTACAACGACACATATGGCCACCAGGCCGGCGACCTGTGCCTGCAACAGGTGAGTGCCGCCCTGCGCCGCTGCGCCGTGCGCCCGCCCGACCTGCTGGCGCGCTACGGCGGCGAGGAATTCATCATCCTGCTACCGCAGGAAACGCGCGAAGGGGCCGAAGTGGTGGCCCAGCGCGTCCTCGATGAAGTACGCGCCCTGCACATCGCGCATGCCAGGTCCAGCGTCGGCCCGCAGGTCACCGTCAGCCTGGGCGTGGCCAGCGCCATGCCCACCGAAGGCATGGACCCCAGCGCCCTGATCCGTGCCGCCGACGCCCTGCTGTACCGCGCCAAGCATACGGGGCGGGACAGGTATTGCGCGTCGGAGGGGGAGTGAGATTGATTAGTGAGATTGATTATTTACGCATAACAGCGCATCAAAAACTCCGCCACGCACACGGGTTTCGTATCGCCTTCCCTTTCCATGCTGACGGCCCAGTTCACTTGCGCCCCTTCCGGCACGTCCTCGACGGAAAGAATGTCGAGCCGCGCGCGCAAGCGGCTGCCGACGGGCACGGGCGCGGGAAAACGCACCTTGTTCAAGCCATAGTTGATGGCCATGCGAATACCGGCCATGTGCAAAGCGCCCGCCAGCATGGCCGGCAGCAAGGATAAGGTCAGGAAACCGTGCGCCACGGTGCAGCCGTACGGCGACTCGCGCGCGCAGCGCTCGGCGTCCACATGAATCCACTGATGGTCGTCCGTGGCGTCGGCAAAGGTGTCGATGCGCTGCTGGGTGATGGTCAGCCAGTCGGAAACGGCCACATGCTGCCCCGCCAATGCCTGGAAACCGGCGATGCCGGCGATATCACGCATGGTTCTGCTCCACTGGCGCCACCGGGCGGCGGCCGAACATGCCCATGCCTTCCACCGTCGTCACCACGTCACCATGCTGGTTGCGCACGCTCCACACGGAAATGACGATGCCGCGGTCCGGCTTCGACGTGGATGGCCGCACTTCCTTGACTTGGTACGTCAGCTGCAAGGTATCGCCCGCGCGCACGGGTTGCAACCAGCGGATACTGTCCAGGCCGGGCGAGCCCATGCTGGATGAATGCTTGAGCAGATTGTCCACCACCAGGCGCATCATCATGCCGCAGGTATGCCAGCCACTGGCGATGAGGCCCTTGAAAATGGTTTTTTCCGCGGCCGCATGGTCGACGTGAAACGGTTGCGGGTCGAAATCCGTGGCGAAGGCGATGATTTCCTTTTCCGTCACGTGGCGCTGACCCAGGTCGATTTCCAGGCCTTGCGTAAAATCTTCGAAATACCAGTGCTTAGGTTTGATTCCGGTCCATGCGCTCATGCGGTCTCCGTCGGCAAAAAGCCCGGTTGGGCGATAAAACGCTCGATATGGTGCTCCACATCGCCCAGGGTCAGGGCGATCATGCTCAAGCGCTTGAAATGGTGGGCGGCAGGCAATTCGTCGGTGACGCCCATGCCGCCATGCAATTGCACGGCTTGCTGGCCGACAAAGGTGGCGGCCAGTCCCACCCGCGCCTTCGCGGCCGAGACCGTGCGGCGGCGCTCCGCCACGTCGTCGCTATCGACCTTGGCGGCGGCCAGCATGGCCATCGAACGCGCCTGCTCCAGGTGGATGAACATGTCGGCCATGCGGTGCTGCAAGGCCTGGAATTTGCCGATCGGCGCGCCGAATTGCTGGCGCGTCTTCAGGTACTCGAGGGTGGCGGCAAAGATCGCATCCATGGCGCCCACGGCTTCCGCGCACAGCAAGGCGGCGCCATAGTCGAGCGCGGCATCCAGCACCGGCCAGCCCTGCCCCGCCTGGCTAATCAGGGCGTCATGCCCCAGCACCACGTGCACGAGGGTGACGGTGGCGGCGCGCTGGCCATCGATGGTGCGGTAGTCGCGCACGCTCACGCCCGGCGTGTCAACGGGTACGAGGAATAGCGAGATGCCATCCGTGTCATCCTGGCGGCCGCCGCTGCGCGCCGAGACGATCAGCGCGCCCGCCTGCGCACCATGGATGACGACGGTTTTCTCGCCGTCGAGCACGAAATCATCGCCGCTGGCCGTGGCCGTGGTGGCGATGTCGTGCATATCGTGGCGCGACTGCCGTTCGCCCAGGGCACAAGCGAGCTTCAGGCTGCCGCTGGCGACCTGTTCCAGCACGGCATCGTGGCCGCCCGCCAGGGTGACGAAGCGCGCCCCCAGCACGGTGGCGAAATAGGGTTCGACCACCAAGCCGCGGCCCAGTTCCTGCATCACCAGCAGCATGTCCACGGCCGTGCCGTCGAAGCCGCCCGCGCTGGTCGGCAGCGGCAAAGCCGTCATGCCCAGCTCGGCCAGGGTGGCCCAGGCCGCGTCGGACGTGCCCGTGGATGTATGGATGATTTTTTGCCGCGTTTCAAACGGGTAATCCTTGGCGACCCAACGCCTGAGCGCGTCGGCAAATTGCTGCTGTTCCTGATTAAAATGAAAGTCCATGTCGTCTCCTTCTGGCTTACAGGCCCAGAATCATCTGCGTGATGATGTTTTTCTGGATTTCATTCGAGCCGCCATAAATCGATGTCTTGCGGTAATTGAAGTAATACGCGGCCAGCGGCGCGGCCAGGTCGTCGCCGCCACTGCCGTGCGGCGCGCTGCCGTCGAGGAAGTCAGGGTCGAAGGGCAAGGCTTGCGGACCGATGGCTTCCACCATCAGTTCCGTCAGTTGCTGCTGCAGTTCCGAGCCGCGCACCTTCAGCATGGACGCCTGTGGTCCCGGTCCCTTGCCTTCTTCGCTGATGACGCGCAAGACCGTCATTTCCAGCGCCATCAATTCGATTTCCAGGTGGGCCACTTTGGCGGCAAAGGCGGGATCGTGCAGCAGCGGCGCGCCGCGCTTGGTTTGTTGCATGGCCAGCTGCTTGAGGAAAGTCAGCTCGCGCTTGGAGCGTCCCACGGCGGCGATGCCCGTGCGCTCGTGCCCCAGCAGATACTTGGCGTAAGTCCAGCCCTTGTTTTCCTGGCCCACCAGGTTGCTGACGGGCACGCGCACGTTGTCAAAGAAGACTTCATTCACTTCATGTTCTTCATCGAGCATGATGATGGGGCGGACGGTGATGCCCGGCGTTTTCATGTCGATCAACAGGAAACTGATGCCTTCCTGCTTGCGCACCGTACTATCCGTGCGTACCAGGCAAAAAATCATGTCCGCGTGCTGGCCCAGCGTGGTCCAGGTTTTCTGGCCATTCACGATGTAATGATCGCCGTCGCGCTGGGCCGTGGTTTTCAGGGAAGCGAGGTCGGAACCGGCGCCCGGCTCCGAATAACCCTGGCACCACCAGTCATCGCAATTCAAGATGCGCGGCAAGTAATAGGCTTTTTGTTCGGCGTTGGCAAAAGCCATGATGACGGGCGCCACCATGTTGATGCCGAACGGCAAAATCGGCGGCGTGGCGGCGCGCGCGCACTCGTCTTCCCAGATGTGGCGCTGCACGGCCGTCCAGCCCGTGCCGCCATGTTCGACGGGCCAGGCCGGTGCGGCCCAGCCTTGCTGCGCAACTATCTTATGCCAGCGCACATAATCATCACGCTTCAGGCGCAGATGCTGGCGCACCTTGCGCTGCAAGTCCGCCGGCAAATGGGTGTCGAGGAAGGCGCGCACCGTGTCGCGGAACGCCGTCTCCTCGGCCGTGTAATGCAGGTCCATGTCTGTCTCCTTGTTCTTATCGGTTGCCGTGATGACTGCACGCAAGGAAGCTCAGCGCACAAAAAAGCACGACCGTTCTCAAGGATTGTACAACAGAATGGGGGCGGCGCCAGGCCTTTTACAAAGGCCGGCGCGGCAAGTGGAGGTAGCTGGAATTGGCCGGAATTGGCCCGCTGCCGTCGTCGGCAGCTTTCGGCCAAAAGCAACACCTGGCTGGTGCGTTTGCTGACAATAATAGCTACCCTGGGCTGGCTGCTGCGTCGATCATCAAGCTCTTGCAGCGCGTCCGAGGTCCATGCCGAGCTTGTCCACAAAGCGTTCCATGGTTTGCTCGCCTAAATCGACCGCTTTGGCTCCGCCACCGGCAACGAAGGTCACGTCGTTGATACCCATCACGCCGAGTACGAGGCGCAGATATTGGGTGGCGATGTCACGATGTTGGATCGGCGATCCCTCGGTATACACACCACCCGATGCAATCAATACGCTTGCCTTCTTGCCAGTCACCAGGCCGCGACCGTCGAAGCCCAGCGTCAATCCCTTGCGAACGACATGGTCGATCCATGCCTTGAGCACTGCCGGAACATTATAGTTGTAGACCGGCGTTGCAATGACAATGTGATCGGCGGCGAGCAATTCCGCAACGAGTTCGTTCGAGAGCTGCAACTCGTTCGCCATCTCGGGAGTATGCTGCTCCGCAGGGGTGAAGTAGGCTTGCAACCAGGCAGCATTGACAAACTGAAGTCCGGCCTCCATGAGGTCGCGTTCGATCACCTCGCCATCCTGGTGCGCGGCAAGCCAGTCCTGCACGAAACGACGCGTCATGTTGCGCGACACGGAGTGTTTGCCACGCGGGCTGGTCTCGATTACCAATAGCTTAGTCATACCATCATCCTTAAAAGTGCATTGCGGGAAACGCCTGAAGCAAGCTTGTCGATCAGGCGGCTTACGTGCACACAATATATCGCCGCGAATTTATTCCCGATAGAGATTAAAATATGATTAGATCCATCGATAATTATGATGGAGTGTGCCATGGAGAAGCTATTTTGATTGGAAGTCTGACGCTCGATCAGTTGCGGGTTCTGGTGACGATCGCCGATACGGGAAGCTTTTCTGCCGCCGGTCGACAACTTGGTCGCGTGCAATCGGCCATCAGCCAGACAATAGCGACGCTGGAGGATGTGCAAGGTGTGCTGCTGTTTGACCGCAGTGGCCACCGCCCGAGCTTGACCGAGACTGGCAGGGTGCTCGTTGAGCAGGCGCGCTTGGTCTTGGCAAGCGCTGCCCGCTTCGAGGGAGTGGCAATGGGCACGCGCTCGGGCCTGGAAGCTGAGCTTGTCATTGCAATCGACCCTCTCGTGCCGACGGCGCCCTTGATCGAAAGCCTGTCTGCACTGAGCCGGACGTTTCCCAATCTGCCAGTCAGCTTTTCAACAGAATGCCTGGGCGGTTCGCTGCGACGTCTAAGAAATGACCGGGCCGCCATCGGGATTTGCTTGTTGCTGCCCTCTATTCCAGACGACATTGCCGCCTATCCGCTGCTGCGTGTCGGCATGCAGGCTGTGGTGGCGTCAGGGCATCCACTTGCTGCGTTAGGACGTCCGGCAACGCAGACCGATCTGGAACCGCATGTCCAGCTGGTGCTGTCAGACCCGGTCAATCCCGGTGGCGAAAACTTCGGGCTTGCAAGTGGAAAACTTTGGCGCTTCGTCGATCTCGGCCGGCGCCTGGACTTTCTGCTCGGCGGTTTCGGTTGGTGCCGCATGCCAGACCATCTCGTACTGCCCTTCATTGCAGCCGGGAGCCTGGTTGCCATTCATATCGAGCATGATCCAACACCCCGCGAGGGGCTGACGATTTATGCGGCGCATCAGCGTGGCCGCACGCTGGGGCCTGCAGGGCGATGGTTGCTGGACGACCTCACACGGCGCCTGTCTTGAACCTATCCTTGCCGTAATCAGCCATACAAATGCAGCAGCACTTGCACGGCGACGATCTTGACGATGGTCATGCTGGGAAAAATCATGGCGTAGCCCAGGTTCGGGCGGTCCGACTTGGCCAGGCGGTTGGCGAATACCAGCACGGCCGGGTTGCCCGTGGCGCCGGCCGCAATGCCCAGCAATTCGGGAAACGGCAGGCGCAGGAAAACCTTGCCGAGGATCACCACGAGGGCCACCACCACCAGCACCGTCACGGCGCCGAGTGCCAGCATGGGCAAACCATCGGCGCCCACTTGCTGCACGAAAGGCAAGCCGGACGCCATGCCGACGGAGGCGAGGAAAATCGTCAAGCCATAGTTGCGCATGACCAGGTTGGCAGACAGGGGCAAGCGCCAGCTGATCTTGCCGATTCTGCCCAGGCGGCCCAGGATCAACGCCATCACCAGCGGCCCCCCCGCCAGGCCCAGGCTGAACGAACCTATCCACGGCAACGGTATCGGCACCAGGCCCAGCAACACGCCCAGCACCATGCCCATGCCCAGCGAGACATAGCTGAACTCGGCCGTGGCCGTGATGGAATTGCCGAACAGCTTGCGCACGTCGGCCGCATGTTTCGCCGGCGCAATGGCCATCACGCGGTCACCGAATTCCAAGGTCAGGAACGGATGGGGCAAAATCATGGCGTCGCCGCGGCGAATAAACGCGACCTGCAGGGGGAAGTCTTTCGCCAGGTTCAGCTCGCCCAGGGGCACGCCGACGATTTCCGCGTCCGACACGAACACTTCCGTGCCGTCGAACGCACTGCGGTCCTTCATCAAGCGGCCCGGGTCCAGGTGGCCCAGCGCCGTGCGCGCCGCTTCCACGCCCGCCACCGTGCCCGATACCATCAAGGCATCACCCACGCCGAGGACCAGGCCCGGATCGGGCAAGCGGTTCTGGTGGCCCTGGCGCACACCGATCACTTGCACGCCCGCCAGCGGGCCATCGGCCAGTTCGGACAGGGCCGCGCCCGCCAATTTCGCTTCGTCGATGGTAATTTCAGACACGACGATGGGCGCGGGCGGCGGCGTCAGCACGGGTTTTAGTATGCGCCCTGCCAGGTACAGGCCCAGCATGGGGCCGACGACGCCGAACGGATACGCGACGGCATAGCCAACGGCCGCGTCGCCATTGCCATGCGACGCTTCCAGCGCCGCCTGCAGGGCCGCCGTACTGGTCATGGCGCCGGCAAACACGCCGCTGGCCATGCGCAGGGAAATATCGATCCATTGCCCGCCCCATACGGACACGGCCAGGCCGCCCATGACGGCGGCGAAGGCGATCAGGTTATGCTTCTGGCCCGCGCCGCGCAAGCCGGCGAAAAACTGCACGCCATACTGCACGCCTATGCCATACAGAAACAACAGCAGACCGATGGAGCCGACCATCGGCGGCGGTACGGCTCCGGGGGCGAATGCGCCCAGCGCCAGCCCAGCGAACAGCACGCCGCCCACGCCCAACGAAAAACCGAACACGCTGATGCGCCCCAGCGCATAACCGGCGCCGATGACGAGAAACAGGGCGAGGATAGGCGTGGACTCCAGCGTATGGCGAAATAATTGAAGCATCGAACAACCTTGATCTGGAGAAGGCCCAGTTTAGCATGCACAAAAGCTACACGATGGCGATGATGACAAGCAAGCGTGCGCACGTTTATGCGGGCAAAAACGGGCAAAAAAAAGCCCGCTACGGGAGCGGGCTGAATCTAATTCCTGTGAGGAAGTAGAGGAGACAGGTGCAATGATGCCGCGTTGCAGCATAACAATCCAATTGTATGTTGTGATGATAGAAATATGTTTTATCAATATCACGTCTGTGCCGTTCCAAAAATGATGAGTTTTCGATGGGATCGTTGTTCGCGCGTGACCAGCAGGCGGGCTTGCTCCACGGTTACGCAAGCCTGCGGTGCAAACCCCGCTGGCACTGTCTCCGCATCTCGCTCGATGCGTTGCGGATCGTTGATCACGTCATAGTCTGCACGTTTGAAAAACAGTTGCTCGATTCCGGCGTCCCCTTCGGGCATCGGTTTGACGACAATGAGCGACCAAAGGCCCTCATCGCCTAGGAATTGCTTTTGCTTCAGGAACGCGTTAACGCGCTCTGCAGGAGGCGCCGAGTCACTCACCTCGCTCTGATAAAGACCCATCGGGCACAGCATCGTGCCGACCGGCCACCCCATATCAGGCAGCGCTGCGACCGTGACCGGTCGCAATTGGGCCAAATGGCGGTCAAACGGATGCCGTTCCTCCGAGCAGGCACCGAGCGCGATCAGCGCGAGCATGCCGGCGGCGCGAAAAAGTGGAATCATCAGCTGGTTTCCTTCTTGAGGGTAGGACTACGTGAAGGTATGTTAAGCGATAAGCCGATGGTAACGGCCCAAAAAAAAGCCCGCTACGGGAGCGGGCTGAATCTATTTCCTTGGAGGAGATAGAGGAGACACCTGAATGATGCCGCATCGCAGCATCATTATCCAATTGCATGTTGTGATGATAGAAATACGATCCGGCTATATCTCAACCACATCTCAGCCATACCGGCCTCCCCTGCCCCTGCCAGCCTCAGGCCACGTTGTCGCCGCGCAAGGTTTTCGCTGTGGCCACCATGTTGGCCAGCGCGGGGATGACTTCTTTCCAGCCGCGCGTCTTCAGGCCGCAATCGGGGTTGACCCACAGGCGCTGTGCGGGAATGCGTTCGGCCGCCTTGCGCATCAGTTTCACCATCTGTTCCTGGCTTGGAATGTTGGGCGAGTGGATGTCGTAGACGCCAGGGCCGATTTCGTTCGGATACTTGAAGTCATCGAAGGCGTCCAGCAATTCCATGTCGGAACGCGAGGTTTCGATCGTGATGACGTCGGCATCCATGTCGGCGATCTGCGCGATGATGTCGTTGAATTCCGAATAGCACATGTGCGTGTGGATTTGCGTTTCGTCAGCCACGCCATTGGCCGTGATGCGGAACGATTCCACGGCCCAGCGCAGGTATTCGGCCCATTGCGACTTGCGCAGTGGCAAGCCTTCACGCAGCGCCGCCTCGTCGATCTGGATCACGCGGATACCGGCCTGTTCCAGGTCCAGCACTTCGGCGCGGATGGCCAGCGCCAGCTGGTAGCACGACACTGAGCGGGGCTGGTCATCGCGCACGAAGGACCAGTTCAGGATGGTGACGGGCCCCGTCAGCATGCCTTTCATCGGTTTTTCCGTCAGCGACTGGGCGTAGGTGCTCCACTCGACCGTCATGGCACGGGGGCGGCTGATGTCGCCGAACAGGATGGGCGGCTTCACGCAGCGCGAACCGTACGATTGCACCCAGCCGAACTGGCTGAAGGTGTAGCCGTCCAGCTGTTCGCCGAAGTATTCCACCATGTCATTGCGTTCCGCTTCGCCGTGCACGAACACGTCCAGGCCCAGAGTTTCCTGTTCCTTGACACAATATTCGATTTCCTCCCGCATCAGTTTTTTGTAGCTGGCTTCGTCCAGCTGGCCGCTGCGGAACTGGCTGCGCGCCTGGCGGATTTGCGCCGTCTGCGGGAAGGAGCCGATGGTCGTCGTCGGATACAGTGGCAGTCGCAGCAGTGCAGCTTGCTTGGCGGCACGCTCGGCATAGCCGCTGGCGCGCTGACCCAGGCTGGCATCGATGCGCGCCACGGCCGCTTTCACGTCCGGATTGTGCACGCGGCTCGACTGGCGGCGCGCTTCAACGGCAACATGGTTGGCATCGAGCGCCGCCTGCACGGAGGCGCGGCCATGGTTCAGGGCGCCAGCAATGGTGTGCACTTCATCGAGTTTTTGACGGGCAAAGGCCAGCCAGGACCGGATATCGGCGTCCAGCTTTTGCTCACTGTTCAGGTCGACGGGTACGTGCAGCAGCGAACACGACGGGGCGATCCACAGGCGTGCCTGCAGGCTGGCGTGCACGGGTTCCAGCCAGTCCAGCACTTCGTTCAAGTCCGTCTTCCAGATATTGCGGCCATTCACCACGCCCAGGGACAGCACGCTGGTGGCGGGCAATTGGGCGATGACTTGCTCGACTTCATCGCGGGCATAGCCGGCGTCCAGGTGCAAGCCTTGGACCGGCAGCTTGCACGCCAGTTCCAAATTATCTTGCAGCTTGCCGAAATATGTGGCCAGCAGCAGTTTGACACTATTGACTTTGCTCAAGGCGTCATAGGCCGTGAGCAGCGCCTGCTGCCAGACGCTGTCGAGTTCCGTGACGAGTATCGGTTCATCGATCTGCACCCACTCGACGCCCTGGGCGGCCAATTCCTGCAGCAATTGCACGTAGACAGGCAGCAAGCCTTGCAGCAGCGCCAGCTTGTCGGCATCATCCTTGGCCTTGCCCAGCCACAAGTAGGTGACAGGGCCGATCAGCACAGGCTTGGCTTTCACTGTCAACTGGCGCGCTTGCGCCAGTTGCTGCAACAAGCGGCTGCTGTCGAGCTTGAATTGCGTGTCGGCAGCGAATTCCGGCACGATGTAATGATAATTCGTGTCGAACCATTTCGTCATTTCACCGGCGTGGACGCAGCTGCAATCGCTGTCGCTGGCCGAGCGGCCACGGGCCACGCGGAAATAGTTATCGAGTGCCGCGCCACTCAGGCCGCGCACGCGCTGTGGCAAATTGCCCAAGGTAAAGCTCAGGTCCAGCACCTGGTCATAAAAGGAAAAGTCACCGACGGGCGCCAGGTCCAGCGCGTTCTGCTCTTGCCAGTGGCGCTGGCGCAATTCGGCGCCCTGGCCTTCCAGCGTTTCCAGACTGCTGTGGCCCTTCCAGTAATCTTCCAGCGCGAATTTCAGTTCACGTTTGGCGCCGATGCGCGGGTAGCCCAAATTGTGTGTGGTGACGGTCATGGTGGTAGTGCCTCCTAGTGAAGTATGGAGACATCATAGAGGCTTCCACCCATGAAAAATAATGGTAAAAACTCATAAATCCATTATTAATATTCATATGAACTCATGCTCCAACGTATCCACCTGGCCGCGCTGCGCGAAGTCGACCGCCTCGTTCGCCAAGCGTGCCGGCCGGAACACAGGCCCAAAACGACAGGCAAAAAAAAGCCCGCTACGGGAGCGGGCTGAATCTATTTTCTTGGAGGAAGATAGAGGAGACAATTGCATGATGCCGCGTTGCAGCATATAAAACCACTTTATATTCGTGATGTCAGAAATACGCAGCAGTGATATTACGGGCAATAGATCATTCCATGTGGCAACTTTTTACACTACCACCTCCGCTTTCCCGTCGCCAGAACGCAACATATTCTTGATGCCGCGCAATGCCTGCCGCACCCTGGCCTCGTTTTCGATCAGGGCGAAGCGCACGTATTCATCGCCGTATTCGCCGAAACCGATGCCGGGCGAGACGCTTACCTTGGCTTTTTGCAGCAGCAGCTTGGCAAACTCCAGCGAACCCAGGTGGCGATACGCTTCCGGGATATGCGCCCAGATGTACATCGATGCCTTCGGTTTTTCCACCATCCAGCCCGCTTCATGCAAGCCTTTCACCAGCACGTCGCGGCGCCGCTGGTACTGCGCACAAATCTCCGTCACGCAGCTTTGGTCGCCTTCCAGCGCCGCGATGGCCGCCACTTGAACGGGCGTAAAACTGCCATAGTCATGGTAGCTCTTGATGCGCGCCAGGGCCGACACCAGTTCCGCATTGCCCACCATGAAGCCGATGCGCCAGCCTGCCATGTTGTAGCTTTTCGACATGGTGAAAAACTCGACGGCCACGTCGCGCGCGCCCGGCACTTGCATGATGGACGGCGCCTTCCAGCCATCGAAGGTGATGTCGGCATACGCCAGATCATGCACCACCAAGATATTGTGCTGCTTTGCCAGCGCCACGACGCGCTCGAAAAATTCCAGTTCCACGCACTGCGCCGTGGGGTTCGACGGGAAGCCCAGCACCATCATCTTCGGTTTCGGGTAGCTTTCGCGGATGGCCCGTTCCAGTTCGGCAAAGAAATCCACGCCCGGCCCCATGCGCACGGAGCGGATATCGGCGCCCGCGATCACGGCGCCCCAGATGTGGATGGGGTAGCTGGGGTTGGGCACCAGCACCGTGTCGCCACGGTCGAGTGTCGCCAGCATCAAATGCGCCAGGCCCTCTTTCGAGCCGATGGTGACGATGGCTTCGCTGTCCGGGTCGATATCGACCTCGTAACGCTTTTTATACCAGTGGGCAATTGCGCGGCGCAAACGGGGAATACCTTTTGACGCGGAATAGCCGTGCGTGTCGGGACGTTTCACCGTCTCGACCAGCTTGTCCACGATGTGGGCCGGCGTGGCGCCATCGGGATTGCCCATCGACATGTCGATGATGTCCTCGCCACGGCGGCGCGCGGCCATCTTGAGCTCGGCAGTAATATTGAAAACGTAGGGGGGAAGACGATTGATGCGCGAAAACCTGCGCGGAGCTTGGCTGTCGGTCATGGTATCTCTTTACGTAAGCGCCCGGATCCGTCCGAGCGACGTAGGCACAATGCGTGCGCCTGCAACGATACTAACCGGGTTTATCCACCACTGGCAAGGGTGCTGTAGAGCCGTTACAATGCAGGCTGATCGAAAATGAGCGCACCGGTTGGTAACCCGGTAAGTGCGTGGCACCGTCCAGCATGCTCCCGCCCACGCGGACCCACGGCGCTGACCTTTGGCTGTTACACCAGCCGGGGAGGTGTTCTGGTTCGTGCATCTTTCCGCCGCGCCATCCCTCCCCTGCTTTTCACTTTAGGAATGAGACGGATGGCAACACACGACACCGCAGTAAGCAGCATGACCCTGGACCGCGCCGGCATCGAGCAGCAGTTGGCCCTGGCAGTGCGCCACTTCATCGATTGCACCTTCGACGGCGAAGACCTCTCGCGCCTCGATTTGCAGGGTTGCACCTTCGAGCGCTGCACCTTTGCCGAAACCAGCTTGTTCGCCAGCAAGCTGGCACGCAGTACCTGGCGCCGCTGCCGGGCCGGTAGCGCCGATTTCGAATCTGTCGACGCCGTCGACGCCACATTTGAAGGCTGCGACCTGAACAACACGAAATGGCGGCGCGCCAAGCTGGCCTCGGTCACGTTCCGCGGCTGCAAGCTGACGGGCGCCTCTTTCGAAGAAGTGGCCCACCTGGGCCTCACGTTCGAAGACAGCCTGCTGGTGGGCGCCGACTTGCGCGGATTTTCTTTCCGCAAAGCCATATTGAAACAGCTGGATTTTTCCGACGCCTACCTGGCCGGCTGCGACTTCCGCGACGCCGTCTTCGAAGGGGGCAGCCTGCGCCATGCCACCATCAAACTGGCGAAGTTCCAGGGCGCGGACTTGCGCGGCGCCGACATCGAGGGCTTCAAGCTGAGCGAAGCGGCCCTGCTGAAAGGCGCCGTCATCACGCATGCGCAGGCGGCCAACTTCATGCGCGCGCTCGATCTGGTGGTGATTTAAGAAAAAGCAGGCAAAAAAAAGCCCGCTATGAAAGCGGGCTGAATCTATTTCCTTGGAGGAGATAGAGGAGACAAGTGCATCTTGCGGCATCGCGGCATATCACGCCACTTTATATTCATGATGATAGAAATTCCTGTCAGTGATAATGAGCGGGCATCAGGGTTTCAAGCCGTGCGGCGCGCGGCCAGCGGCAAGAATTCTGCCAACCACAGCAGCAGGGCCAGGCCCGGAAACACCATGCCGGTCAGCAAGGTTGCTGGCCAGCCATGGCTGGCATACACCCAGGCGCCGATGGCCGAGCCGGCCGCACCGCCGGCAAAGAACAGGGCGAAGTACAGGGCGAAATACAGGCCGTTCAGGCGACCCCGCACTTCCGCGCCCAGGCTGAAGATGGCGCGCTGGCTCAGCACGAGATTCGCCGCCACGCCCATGTCGAGCACGATGGAAGCCAGCACCAGCAAGCCCAGCGCCAGGTGTTTCGATTCCGGCGCAAACATCGGCAAGGCAAACGCGACGATGCCCAGCGCCAGCGCGGCGGCCGTGGCCGGCAAAGTGTGGCCTGCATCGGCCAGGCGGCCGGCGATCGGCGAAGCGATGGCGCCCGCCATGCCCACCAGGGCAAAGATGGCGATGCCCGTTTGCGACAGGCCGAACGCGGGGCTGGCCAGCACCAGCGGCGTGACGGTCCAAAACAGGCTGAAGGCGCCAAACCGGCCAGCATGATAGGCGGCGCGGCGGCGCAGCACGGGCGTGCCCAGCAGCAAGTGCCACAGCGAGGCCATCAAGGCCGGATAGCGCATGTTCGACACAGGCTGGCGCACGGGCAAGGCGCGGCGCGGCACCAGCGCCAGTAATACCATCAGCACGGCGGCGCCGCCAAACACCACGTGCCAACTGGCGTGCGCGGCCACCAGCGAGGCCACGGGGCGGGCCAGCATGATGCCCAGCAACAAGCCACTGACCACCTTGCCGACGGTTTGCCCCCGCGTCGCTTCTTGCGACAAATGGGTGGCAAACGGCACGATCACTTGCGCCGCCACGGAACCGAGGCCGATGGCCAGCGCGGCGGCCAGGAACACCACAGCGCCCGAGCTCAGGGCCGCCACGACCAGGGCCGTGGCCGTCACCAGCAAGGCCTTGACGATCAGGCGGCGGTTTTCCAGCAAGTCGCCCAAGGGCACGACAAACAGCAGGCCCAGGGTGTAACCCACTTGCGTCAGGGTGACGGTCAGCCCGGCAGCCTTGGCCGACAAGCCCGACCTGGCCACGCACCAGGGCATCATGCATTACTCGGGCCGCACGGGACGCGCCTTCCAATGGGATTTCCTGCAAAATAATGCAGTGATGCGAGAGGTCGTGCGCGTGCAAATGGCCGGCTCCATCGCCGTCAACGATGCCGACGCCAGCGTCGATTGTGCGCGACAGGGGCTGGGCCTGGCGCAATCGGCCATGTACCAGGTGCGCGAGCACCTCGACAACGGCGCACTGCTGGCCGTGCTGGCCGATCACCCGCCGACGCCCATGCCCATATCGCTGCTGACGCCGCAAGGTCGGCTGGCCACGCCCAAGTTGCAGGCATTTGCCAGCTGGATCACGGCACTGCTGGCTGCTCACCCCGACGTGCAACTGCCCATGCACAAAATCTGAGGCAAAAAAAAGCCCGCTACGAGAGCGGGCTGAATCTATTTTCTTGGAGGAGAATAGAGGAGACGAGTGAATTATGCTGCATCGCGGCATATGTATCCAATTGATTGTTGGAATGATAGAAATACGTCAAACAGATAACTGGTCGGGACGAAAAAAAACCGGCTCCGTCAGGAACCGGCTTTTTACTGCGTGAAAAGCGTTACTTCGCTGCCGTCACCGGCGTCGTCTTGGTGTCCGCGCCATACGGCAAGACCTTGGATGCCATGCGGGTATCGGCCTTGATCAGCGCCACTTCGTCTGCCAGGATGCGCGCCGCTTCGTTCAGCAGCACGTCCTTGGCGCTCTTGGCGGCCGTTTCGGCGTCCAGTTCAGCGCTCAGAGCCCGCTCGTCGCCCTGCAAACCATCGTCGGTGCGCAAGGCGCCCTTCACGGCGGCGATCTGCTTGGCCGTCTTGTTGGCCGCTTTCGCGCCCTTCAGCACGTCTTTCGGATCCGGAATGACCAGCAGGTCGTCGGCAGGATTCGAAATCTGCGCGATCAGGCGTTTTTCACGCGCCTTGGCGCGCGCCTCCTGGGCGTCGCGCTCCTTGCGGCGCACGGTTTCATTGAGCGAAATCTGGTTCTCCTTGCGCTGCTTGACGACGAGGGCGATATCATCGAGCAAGTACTGGAAATCCTTGTCCTTGGCCACGCGCGCTTCATGTTTCTTGTCCAGCAGAGGCACGATGTCCTTCAGGTCGCCCGTCGGCAGGTATTGCGCCGGCTTGATGGCCACCCATGGCAGGGCGTTGTCATAGCTCGATTCGCCGAAATTTTCCGCGTCCGACATGACTGGCAGCTTGATGTCGGGGGTCACGCCGCGCAACTGCGTGGTGCCGCCATTGATGCGGAAGAACTGGGCAATGGTCATTTTCAGCTCGCCGAAACGGGCTTTCTCGCTGCCGCCGAAACGGTCGAGGTTGAACAGGGTCTGCACCGTACCCTTGCCGAAGCTGCCTTCGCCGATGATGACGCCCCGACCATAGTCTTGCACGGCGGCGGCGAAAATTTCGGAAGCCGATGCCGAGCCGCGGTTGATCAGCACGCCCATCGGGCCATCCCAGGCCAGGCCCGCACTGGTATCGCTTTCCACGTCGACCTTGCCTTCGGCATTGCGCTGCATTACGACAGGGCCCTTGTCGATGAACAGGCCCGTCAGTTCGACCGCTTCGTTCAACGACCCGCCGCCGTTGTTGCGCAAGTCGATCAGGACGTTGTCGACCTTATCCTTCTTCAGCTCGCCCAGCAAACGGGTGACGTCGCGCGTGGCGCTCTTGAAATCCTTGTCGCCACGGCGGCGCGCTTCGAAGTCCTGGTAAAACGTCGGCAGGGAAATCACGCCGATGCGGCGCTTGACGCCGTTGTCGCGCACTTCGATGATCGATTTCTTTGCCGCCTGCTCTTCCATGCTGATTTTCTTGCGCACCAGCGGCAAGACCACATGCTTGGCATCCGGGCCGGCGTCGGCCGGCAGGATGTCGAGGCGCACCACGGAATCCTTGGCGCCGCGGATCAGCTGCACCACGTCGTCGATGCGCATGCCCAGCACTTCAGTGATGGGGCCGCTTTCGCCCTGCCCCACGCCGACGATGCGGTCGCCCACTTTCAGCTTGCCCGACAAGCCGGCCGGGCTGCCCGGTACGACTTCGCGCACCACCGTGTATTCATCGCGCGTCTGCAGCACGGCACCGATGCCTTCGAGCGACAGCCGCATGGCGATATCGAAGTTATCCGAGGCGCGCGGGCCCAGGTAATTGGTGTGCGGTTCGATCGACATGGCGTAAGCGTTCATGAAGATCTGGAACACGTCTTCGCTATTGAGCTTGCGCGAACGGGTCGTGTAGCTTTCATAGCGCTTATCCAGCGTCTCGCGAATGGCCTTGTCTTCCTTGCCCGCCAGTTTCAGGCGCAGCCAGTCGTTCTTGACGCGCTTGCGCCACAGGTCGCGCACTTCCTCGTCGTTCTTCGGCCAGGCAGCCTTTTCGCGGTCGAGCTGGTAGCTCTCGTCGGCGGCAAAGTCGAATTTGGTTTTCAACAATTCACGCGCATACGTCATGCGCTCGTCGAAACGCTGCTGGTACAGGTTGTAGATGGCAAACGGCGCCGTCAGGTCTTCATTGATGATGGCGTCATCGAGCCTGGTACGCAACGGCGCGAAACGGTCGATGTCGGCCTGCACGAAAAACAGTTTTTCCGCGTCCAGGGACTTGAAGTAACGGTCGAAGATTTTCTCCGACATGGCGTCGTCGAGCGGCATGGCCTTGTAATGGACGCGCGTCAATACGCGCGATGCCCACAAGGCGGCCTGCGTTTGCTGGACCAGTGGCTTCATGGGTAGCGGAGGAGCGGCGCTCTTGTCCGTCTGGGCTGCGCCAGCGTGGGCTGACAGGGCAAGCACCAGGGTGACCAGCATCATTTGCTTCTTCATCGGCTTCTCCGAAAATTAGTTGAATCAATTCCAGGCGGCGCAGATAGCCATGCGCCAGCCAGCAAGACAGTAAGGGGAATACACGACTGGTCTGCATATTATTCTACAGGATACGGCCTGGCAGTCTCCCAAGGAATATCAGTTTCTTCCCGGAAGCTTAAATGCGGATTAAAGGCGGCGTCTCATTCATTACAAAGTGAAACATCTGTGAGAAATCGCATCGCCCGACAGCGATGAATATCAAAATTCGTCATTCACATTCAAAAAGTCAATGGACTAATTTTGCAATCCTTGATGCGGATGATGTTTTTATGTGAAAAAATGATTCCTGCGGGAAACACTTAGTAACGAAACGCAAGCGACATGTTATCATCGCGCCCTGAAATTTTGCTTGCCTGTGCGCGGCTCCCAAGCCGGCACACCCCCGCTTTAAGCGCACTCCCCACCAGATCCCCGCCCCGCGTGTCATGTGATGACCAGGAATGGCCGAGCTGATTACCCTTTGCCAAACTCAAACTATGCCTACAATTTCCCTTTCCCCCCGCCACTGGAGTGTCGGCGGCAAGATTACCGTCTTCACGTTTGCCCTGGTCAGCCTGATCCTCGCCAGCCTGACGACCTTGATCAGTATCCGCACCTCGTCTGCCCTGGAACAGCGCGCCGAAGCGGCCGTCACCAGCGAACTCAATAGCGTCATGACGACCACGGCAGTATTCCATACCGCCATGGTCAACGAGGCGGCCAGTTTTGCGCGCCTGTTCGCGGCCGAATTTCCCGGCCCGTTCACGGTCGACACGGGCGCCTTGGTGGCCGTGGCCGGCAAAGCCACGCCCGCCCTGGCCAACGGCGGCAAGGTGCTCAACCTCGACACGGCCCTGGTCGACCACTACACGGCCCAGACGGGCGTGATCGCCACCATTTTTGCCGCCAATGGCGATGAATTCGTGCGCATCAGCACCTCGCTGAAGAAGCAGGATGGCGAACGCGCCATCGGCACGCAGCTCGACCACAATCACCCCAGCTATGCGCCGCTGCGCGCGGGCCAGCGCTTCGTTGGCATGGCAACACTGTTTGGCAAGCAATACATCACCCAGTACGACCCCGTGCGCGATGCGGGCGGGAAGGTGGTGGGCGTGCTGTTCATCGGCTTGGACATCAGCAAGAATCTGGCCATGTTGAAAGAGAAAATTCGCCAGGTCAAGATCGGCCAGACGGGCTACATCTATATCGTCGATACGGCCCCCGGCGCCGATTACGGCCACCTGGTGCTGCACCCGAACAGCGAAGGCAAGAGCGCGCTCGAGTTCAAGGCCAGCGACGGCAGCCTATTCATTCAGGAAATGCTGGCGCAAAAAAACGGCGCCATGCGCTATACGTGGACGGCGCCCGGCGAAACGCGCGCCAGCGCGCGCGAAAAGCAGCTGTATTATCGTCAATTCAAAGATTGGCACTGGATCATCGCGGGCGGCACGTTCACGGACGAGATCACAGCGGAAGCCCGCCAGATGCGCAACCAGCTGGCCATTTCCGGCTTCATCGCCCTGCTCGTCTTCGCCCTGCTGCTGTACTGGCTCGTGCGCACCCTCGTGTCGCGCCCGCTGGCCGCCGCCGAAACGGCCGCCGCGCAAATTGCCGCCGGCGACCTGACGGTACACCTCGATACCAGCAGCCAGGACGAAATCGGCCGCCTGCTGCGCGCCATGAACCGCATCAGCGACAAGCTGTCGCAAGTGGTCAGCAACGTGCGCGGCAGCGCCGGACAAATCGCCACGGCGTCGGGTGAAATCGCCAGCGGCAACCTGGATCTGTCGAGCCGCACGGAACAGCAAGCCAGTTCGCTGGAAGAAACGGCCGCTTCGATGGAAGAACTGAGCTCGACCGTGCGGCAGAATGTTGACCACGCTCAACAAGCGAGCAAGCTGGCGCGCGATTCGTCGACCCTGGCGGACGAAGGCGGCGCGGCCGTGGCGCAGGTGGCCAGCACCATGGACGCCATCCGCAGCTCGTCGGGCAAGATCGCCGACATCATCGGCGTCATCGACGGCATCGCCTTCCAGACAAATATCCTGGCCTTGAACGCAGCCGTGGAAGCGGCCAGGGCCGGTGAGCAGGGACGCGGCTTTGCCGTCGTCGCCACTGAAGTGCGCACCCTGGCGCAGCGCTCGACGGCTGCGGCGAAAGACATCAAGGACTTGATCCAGGCGTCCGCCAGCACGGTGGACCTGGGCCATGCCCAGGTGAGCCAGGCCAGCGCCACCATGGACACCGTGGTAGCCAGCGTGCAGCAAGTGAGCACCATCATGGCCGAGATCGCGCAGGCAAGCGACGAGCAGCGCAGCGGCATCGAACAAGTCAACCAGGCCATCGCCCAGATGGACCAGGTGACCCAGCAGAACGCGGCCCTGGTGGAAGAAGCGGCCGCGGCCGCCGACGCCTTGCAGGAGCAGGCGCAGGAGCTGAACCAGGTGGTGGGCGTGTTCAAGCTGTAAGTGCAATCCAGGTGCTAAGATGGGGCGACATCCACCGCGCCAGGAGGCAGCATGCACGACGACTACGTTTTAATTGCCCGGCTGATGATCCCCACGGATGCGCACGTCATCCGCGGCTGCCTGGCAGCGGCCGGCATCGACGTGTTGCTGACGGACGACCAGCACATGCAGGCCGACATGCTGCTTGCGGCCGCCATCGGCGGCGCGCGCGTGCTGGTGCGTGAACACGATGTGGCGCGCGCCAATGAGATACTGGCCGCCTTCGAACGGGGCGACTTGGCGCTGGCGGACGATGCCGATGTGGGCGCGCCCGTCGCCGAGTAAATTTACGAATAGAAACAGCGCCCGCACGCCTGGCGGTAACTTTCGTTGCCGCCAATACTGATCTGCTCGCCTTCCTTGATGCGGCGGCCCTGCTCATCCACGCGGATATTCATCGTGGCCTTCTTGCCGCAAGTACAAATATTTTTCAATTCCTCGATATCGTCGGCCAGCGCCAGCAAATAGGCCGAGCCGGGGAATGGTTCGCCCTTGAAATCCGTGCGCAAGCCATAACAGATGACGGGCACGCCCTTCACTTGCGCCAGCTGGTGCAATTGCTGCACCTGGGCCGTGCTGAGAAATTGCGCTTCATCCACCAGCAAACAAGCCACCTGGGGAATATCGTTGAGGAAATTCGTGTCGGCATGGAAGATATCGACCTGGCGCTGCGGCCCCAGGCGCGAGGTGACGCGGCCCACGCCGTAGCGGCTGTCGATGGCCGCCGTGTACAGGCGCACCTGCTGGCCCTGCTCTTCATAGTTGTGCGCGACCTGCAACAAGGCCGTCGACTTGCCCGCGTTCATCGCGGAATACCGGAAATAAAGTTTTGCCACTGCCGCCTGCCCTGTTTGTCTGGTTTTTCAGGATACTGTTTAGTACCTTTTCAAGGCGTGATTATAAATCGCAATGCTGAGCTTGCGGCAGCTTAATACTCCCGCCTTTGGCGCGGCAAGCCGGCTAAAAACAGCGCATACTCGAATCGTGCACGCTGTAGCCGCGCTGCAGCCGATATGCGCAGGGCGCATATGCAAGCATGCAAACATTCGTTCGCCGCACTCGTCCACCCGCCTACACTGCGCGGCACGGAAGGCTGCTCGGGACACAATCCGGAGCGGCTGTTTCTCTGACAGGAGCCACCATGAATGATCGAATGCCATCCCCATCCCAGCCGCCAGCGCTATACACGCTGATCGGCAATACCCCACTGGTCGAAGTGACCAGGCTAGCCACGGGACCGTGCCAGCTGTTCCTGAAACTGGAATCGCAAAATCCCGGCGGTTCCATCAAGGATCGCATCGGCCTGTCCATCATCGAAGCGGCCGAAGCCGACGGCCGCTTGCAGCCCGGCGGCACCATCGTCGAGGCGACAGCCGGCAATACCGGCATCGGCCTGGCCCTGGTCGGCCGCATCAAGGGCTACCGCGTGATTCTCGTCGTGCCCGACAAGATGTCGACGGAAAAAGTGCTGCATTTGAAAGCGCTGGGCGCCGAAGTGCACACCACACGCTCGGACGTGGGCAAGGGCCATCCCGAGTACTACCAGGACTACGCGGCGCGCCTGGCGCGCGAACTGCCGGGCGCCTTCTTCGCCGACCAGTTCAATAATCCCGCCAATCCGCTGGCCCACGAAACGACGACGGCCCCCGAAATCTGGGAGCAAAGCGGCCATGACGTGGATGCCATCGTCGTCGGCGTCGGCTCGTCCGGCACCCTGACGGGCTTGACGCGCTACTTCCGCAAGGTGCAGCCTGCCCTGGAATTCGTGCTGGCCGACCCGCAAGGCTCCATCCTCACGGAATACATCGACACGGGCAAGGTGTCGGACACGAGCGGCTCGTGGGCCGTGGAAGGTATCGGCGAAGACTTCATTCCGTCGATTGCCGACATGGACAGCGTCACGCAGGCCTATACCATCAGCGACCAGGAAAGCTTCGACAGCGCGCGCGCCCTCTTGCGCGCCGAAGGCATCCTCGGCGGCTCGTCCACCGGCACGCTGCTGGCAGCCGCCCTCAAATACTGCCGCGAACAGACCACGCCCAAGCGCGTCGTCACTTTTGTCTGCGACACGGGCACGCGCTACCTGTCGAAGGTCTACAACGACGGCTGGATGCGCGACCAGGGCTTGTTGCAGCGGGCCGTATCGGGCGACTTGCGCGACCTGATCGGGCGCCGCTACGACGAGGGCGATGTTGTCAGCGTGGCGCCGGGCGACACCCTGCTCACGGCCTTCAACCGCATGCGCGCCAGCGACCTGGCGCAGCTGCCCGTCATTGATGCAGGTCAACTGGTCGGCATCCTCGACGAATCGGACTTGCTGCTGCACGTATCAAGCGACGCCGCGCATTTCACGGGCCTCGTAGGCGCCACCATGACGACGCAGCTCGAAACGCTGGCGCCATCGAGCGGCTTGCCCGCCCTGCGCGCCACCCTGGACCGGGGCTTGACGGCCGTCGTCGCCGACGCTGACGCCTTTTATGGCCTGATCACCCGCTTCGACCTTCTCAACCACTTACGCAGGACACTATCTTGAGCCAGCAAATTCCCCGCAAGAGTCATCTCGCCACCCGCGTCATCCATGCCGGCCAGTCGCCCGACCCGTCGACGGGCGCCATCATGCCGCCCATTTACGCCACCTCGACCTTTGTGCAGGACAGCCCCGGCGTGCACAAAGGCCTCGACTATGGCCGCTCGCACAATCCCACGCGCTGGGCGCTGGAACGCTGCGTGGCAGACCTGGAAGGCGGCAGCGCGGCCTTCGCGTTTGCCTCGGGCCTGGCCGCCATCTCGTCCGTGCTGGAATTGCTCGATGCCGGTAGCCACATCGTCGCCGGCGACGACATGTACGGCGGCACCTACCGTTTATTTGAGCGCGTGCGACGGCGCTCGGCCGGCCACGAATTTACCTATGTCGACCTGACGAATCCTGAGAATCTGTTGGCTGCGCTGCGCCCCGAGACGAAGATGGTATGGGTGGAAACGCCCACCAACCCCATGCTGAAACTGGCCGACCTGCGCGCGATAGCCGACATCTGCCGCGCACGGGGCATCATCGCCGTGGCCGATAACACCTTTGCCAGCCCGCTGGTGCAGCGCCCTTTGGAACATGGCTTCGACATCGTCGTGCATTCGACCACCAAGTACTTGAACGGCCACTCGGACATCATCGGCGGCATCGCCATTGTCGGCGCGGAAGAGCGCCAGACGGAATGGCGCGAACAGCTGGGCTTTCTGCAAAACTCGGTGGGCGCGATTGCCGGGCCGTTCGACAGCTTCCTCGCCTTGCGCGGCGTCAAAACGCTGGCCATCCGCATGCAGCGCCATTGCGAAAGCGCCCTGGCGCTGGCGCAGTGGCTGGAGCAGCAGAAAGAGGTAAAACAGGTGTTTTATCCGGGCCTGGCCTCGCATCCGCAGCACGCGCTGGCGCAGCGCCAGATGGATGGTTTCGGCGGCATCATTTCGATTGATCTGGACACGGATCTGGCCGGCGCGCGCCGCTTCCTGGAACGCTGCGAGGTGTTCGCCCTGGCTGAAAGCCTGGGCGGCGTGGAAAGCCTGATCGAACATCCCGCCCTGATGACGCACGCCAGCATCCCGCCCGAACAGCGGGCAAAACTGGGCATTGGCGATGGCTTGATCCGCCTGTCGGTGGGCATCGAGGACATCGAAGACCTGCGCCATGACTTGCGCACGGCGCTGGACGCAATTTGAACGCCCCAGCCGCTATTTTCCAGGGTGGTAGCGGCGCTCCAGGTGCCTGGCCACATCCTCAGGATAAGACAGCACGTCATTGAACTCGCCGCGCACCTACATGGCCGCCTGGTCCTGGAAACTCCTCCAGTAATCAGGATGCGTCGATCAGCGTCGCGATGCGCTGATTGAGTTCCACATTTTCCGCCTGCAGTTGCGCCACCCGCTGTTTCAGGCTGGCGATCTCGCCGCGCAAGCGCTCCGCTTCGGACGGTGCCTGGGACGCGTTTTCGGCCCACGGCTCATTGCCCGTTTCCGGCGTATCTTGCGACACGTGGACTTTCGGCTCGCGCGGCGTGCGCGTGGCGGCGCGCTGTTCGCGGATTTCCTTGGCCGCCTGGCGCAGCAGTTTTTTACCCCCAGCGACGGCCGCCACCTGCTCTTCCGGCGGCAGGGACGCCACGGTGGCCGCCGCGTTGATGGATATCGTGCCCGAACGGACGGCTTCCACCAGTTCCGGCGAGGCCGCCTTCTGGATCTTTTCGATCTGGCTGATCTGGTTGCTACTCAAGCGCGCCACCTTGGCCACCTCTTCGCGCGTGCTCATGGGCGGCTTCGGCGCGTTTTCGCCGTCCGGCGCATCCTGGGCATTGACCGGGGCCGGGCTGCGCGCGGCGACGATTTCCTTCTTGCGCAGGGCCAGCACGCCGCGCTGGAAGTCGGACACGCTGCGGCGCGCCAGGTGATTGTCGATCATCCACAGCATGACGTCGTCGAGCGAGGTAAAACTGGTGTTCTGGATCGTCTTGAATTCGATGCCGTGCTGGCGGCAGATGGCGTAGCGGTTATGCCCGTCGATCAGCACGTCGTTCCACAGCACCAGCGCGTCGCGGCAGCCTTCGGCCAGCAGGCTGCGCTCGAGCGCCGCGTATTCGCTGGCGGTGAGCGGGTCGATATACGACTGCAGCACCTGATTGATAGTGATATTCATGGTTGTCCTCAATATTGCGGCGCGATGGTCCGCGCCGGCACGAATGCTACACCATCCACCGCCCCTCGCCGGGTAAAATCACGGCGGCACCGATCATCCCAATAGATCACCACACTACCGAGACCATGAAAAGAAAGTACGCCACCGCGATCATTTTTAGCGTTGCCGCCATCGGCTTCACCTGGGTCAGCCCCTACATCGCCATGTACCGCATCAGCATCGCGGCGAAATCCGTGCGCCTGGAAAACCTGGCGCAGCAGGCCGACCTGCCCGCCGTGCGCGCCAGCATGGCGCGCCAACTGCGGGCGGCCGGCGAAACGGCCGGCGAAGACGATTTCAAGGAAATGCTCGACACCATCGTTTCGCCGCCCGGCATCACGCTGTTGATCCTGCACGGCAAGCAAGGGGCCGATGGCAAGCGCCACGACTTCGGCATGGCGTACCGCTCCTGGAATGAAGTGGTGCTGCGGCGCAGCGGCGCCGGCCCCGCCGCCAGCCAGTTTTTGCTGCGCCGGCATGGCATCTGGGATTGGAAATTGACGGATATTACCTTGCCGCAAGAATTACTCTAACGAAACTTGATCCAAAACAACACTTACTTAAACAGCCATATTGATTTTGGGAAATATTATGTAAAATGCCAACACTTCAGGCGCACCGGGTCGCCAGGCATCCGAGAGATTGCACGATGAAAAGAATGTTGCTTCTCGCTCTAGTGGCACTGGTCGCGCTGGCCGGTGCCTTCTATGGCAGCCCGTATTTCACCATGAACAAGATCCGCACGGCAACCATGGACGAGGATAACCAAGCCTTGGCTGCGCATATCGACCTGGCCCAGCTGCGCGGCAGCCTGGGGCAGCAACTGCATGCCCTGTTCTCGGCGCCGGAAGTGGCCGACGACATCAGCCCTGACGTCATCGACCCCTTGCTCGATACCATGCTGATGCCCGAAGGCATCATCGCCTTGATGAAGCTCAATGACCGCTATGAAAAACCGATCGCCAAGGTCAGCGACATCAGCGGCCGCCAGCGCAACGCCAAACCCGACTACAAGCTGCGCTACACTTCCTGGGACAGCGTCGTCGTGCAGCGCGCCCACAGCAAGAGCCACATTGGCGAGCTGACCCTGGCGCGCGATGGCCTGTGGCGCTGGAAACTGGTGTCGGTGGCGCTACCGAAGAATCTGCTGGCCGACGCCTGACGCGCCGGCGCAACCACGCCAGGCCGTCACGGCACAGGCGCGCACCTGCTCTGCACTGCTATCATCGGGTTTTGATTTCCATCGGAGGCAGCATGTCAGACCTGGTACAACACGCACTGGCCCACGCTGGCAAACCGGCCACCACGCCCTGGGTGGTGACCCTGGTCAGCGGCGAAAAACTCACCGGCCCCATTTCCCCGCTCAACGACGGCTGCTACGCGATCGGCCTGGGGCAAATCAAGTACTTTTCCAGCGACAAGGTCGCCTGCCTGAATGTGTCGGGTGCGGGCGCGTTTCCCATTTGAGGGCGCTGAAGTCCGCGCTCAGGCCCTCAAGCGCTCGGAGCACTACTGCGTGAGTTCGGGCAAGCGCGCCAGCGCCTCTTTCAAAGCGGCAAAACACCGGGCGTCGATGGCCGTGCCCACGGTTTCGGCCATGATCTCGAGCGCTTTCGGGACGGGGATCGGCCCCCGGTAAGGCCGGTCGGCCGTGATGGCGTCGAAAATATCCGCTGTGGTGATGATGCGCGTTTCCAGGCTGATATCGTCGGCCGTCAAGCCACGCGGATAACCGTTGCCATCGAGCCGTTCGTGATGCGCGGCGGCAACGACCGCCAGTTCGGCAAAGGCATTGATACGCGACAGTATCGTTTCCGTGTAGCGCGCATGCTGCTGCACGGCCAGCCACTCTTCCGCGTCGAGCTTGCCCGCCTTGTCCAGCACGCTATTGCTGACGCCAAGCTTCCCCACGTCATGCAGCAAGGCACCCCGCTTGAGCCAGCGGCGCCGCTCCGCCGTCACGCCCAAGGCTTCGGCGATCATGTCCGTGTACAAAGCCACCCGGGCGCTGTGCCCGCTCGTGTACGGGCTTTTCGAATCGACCACTTGGCCGAACGCGGCGGCGATATCGTCGAGATAATCCTCGTCCACCGGCACGGAACGGTTCGCCGGCTCCAGCGCCGCCACGGCGGCCGTAATGTCCTGCGAGCGCAGCATCGACCAGAAGGCGCCCGATTGCGCCACCCGTTCGAACGCCAGCACCAACTGCGGGTCAAACCAGGTGCCCGCGCGCTGGCGCACCTCGGCCTGAGCGGCGCGCACGCCATCGGCCGTATGAAACACGTCGATGACCTGCGCCAACAAGGCGATGCGTGAAAACAGGGGAATTGCCTGGTCTGCCAGCTTGTCCGGCTTGCCCTGTCCATTGTAGTGTTCGTCGAGGCTGTAGATGCCCTCTGCCACGGACTCCGGAAAGCGCAGCAGGCGCGCGATGTCGGCGCCGCGCTGGCAGCGCGTGGCGATCAGATCCTGCGCAATTTGCGACCCATCGCGCAGAATCGTCATCACGGCGCGGAAGCGTTCAGCCAGTCCCGCCTTCAGGCCCGTGTGCTTGAGGACGAATTTCAGCACTTGCGGCAGGCTGTCGCCCACCGTCTTGAACCCTTGCTTGAAAGACAAATCATCGGTCAGGTATAGCTCGCAGATGCGCGCCGCATTGCTGCTGCAGCCCAGGTCCTTGAGCAGCAGGGTGTAATACAGATTCCACAAGTCTTCATCCGGCATGCCCAGTTCACGCCCTACGTGCATGCCGATCCAGCAGCAGCGGATGCAATGGCCTTCTGGCTGGCCTTCCGTGATGTCCAAAGCCTGGCTCAGGGCTGCGATCAGTTCGGAAAGCTGGATGCCGTCAACGGCTGGCGCGCCTGCAGAAAAAATTAACATGATAGAAATGTAAGTTTCTGATTTACAATAATTTATATTCTACGCGAAGTCTAGCCTGGAGATGCTATACGGCAACATCAATGCCTGCGCAAGCGCCGCGCCGCAGTCGCTAGCAGGCTAGCTTGCCATGCCGTGATGTGGCACTACAACAACATCGTGCGGCAGATCAAAAAAGGGGAAACTGTCGCATTTTCCGCACTGTGCTCCGGCCGCTGGCATGCCATGGCGCCGGTATGTTGACGCTGTCGTAGGGAAAATCATCGGTGGCCTGGCCGTCTTTTGGGTTTGCGCAGGCCTGCCGGCACCCCACTATGCACCCGCCCGATATTGACGACAAATACGATTTTATTCACGTATTCAGTCGAAATAGATATGAATAGTCTTGCCTGGGAAATGGCATGAATAGCAAAACTTTCCGTGCTAGCATGATTTTCGTCTAGCGGACTAGCGCCAGCCTGGACCTTACGAATAACCTTGACCGACAGGAGCCGTTTCATGATCACACCGCATGCCAGCACAATACGCCACACCCTGATTGCCCTGGCAATCGCTGCCGCCTTTCCCCTGCAAGCGATGGCGCAAGACAGCATCCCGGCGCCAACCGCCGACGCGCATGCCGCTCCGGCAGCACAGGCCGGCCCTGGCCAGCTGGAAACGGTGATCGTGACGGCACAGCGGCGCGCGGAAAACATCAAGGACGTGCCCATGTCCATCGCCACCCTGAAAGGCGACAAGCTCGACACCCTGACGGCCGGCGGCGCCGACATCCGCTTCCTGAACAGCCGCTCGCCCAGCGTCTCGGTCGAGTCGGATTACGGCCGCACCTTTCCCCGCTTCTACATTCGCGGCCTGGGCAACACCGACTTCGACCTGAATGCCTCACAGCCCGTGGGCCTGGTGATGGATGACGTGGTGCAGGAAAACGCCATGCTGAAAGGCTTTCCCGTCTTCGACGTGGACCAGGTCGAAGTACTGCGCGGCCCGCAAGGCACGCTGTTCGGCCGCAACTCGCCGGCCGGCGTGATCAAGTTCGATTCCGCCAAGCCCGTCTTCAAGACGGAAGGCTACCTGAGCGGCGGCTTCGGCAAGGATGGCATGAAGAACCTGGAAGGCGCTTTCAACGTGCCCGTCAGCGACACCGTGGCCCTGCGCTTTTCCGGCCAGACACAGCGCCGCGACGACCGCGTGCACAACCCGCGCCCCACCGGCACGCGCGACTTCGAAGGCTATGAAGACAGCGCCGCCCGCCTGCAAGTGCTGGTCAAGCCCACGCGCGACTTCACCGCCCTGTTCAACGTGCACGCGCGCAACCTCGATGGTACGGCGACGCTGTTCCGTGCCAACATCCTGAAACAGGGCACGAATGACCTGGTCGACAATTTCGAGTATGGGTCCTACCCTACCGATGGCATCAACCGCCAGCACCTGAAAACCAAGGGTGGCAGCATGCGCCTGAAATGGGACTTGCCCGGCGTCACCCTGCATTCCATCACCGGCTACGAAAAACTCGATTTCTTCAGCCGCGCCGACGTCGACGGCGGCTATGGCGCCGTGTACGCCCCGCCGATGGGCCCCGGCTTCATCCCCTTCGTCGTGGAAACGGCCGACGTGATCCCCAAGCACAAGCAGATTTCGCAGGAATTTCGCGCCGAGTCGAGCGCCAAGGGTCCGCTGCAATGGATAGGTGGCTTGTTCTACTTCAAGGAAGATATCCAGATCGACAGCATCAGCTTTGACAGTCTGGCGCCCGGCAATCCGCAAAACAGCGCCTACGCCACGCAAAACCAGAGTTCGAAGTCGTACGCGGCCTTCGGCTCGCTGAACTACACGGTCTCGGACGCACTGAAACTGCGCGCCGGCCTGCGCTACACGAGCGACAAGAAGGATTTTTCGGCCAAGCGCGTGGAAGCGACCACGGCCGGCCCTTTCAACCTGAACGACACTTCGCACAACGTCAGCTGGGACTTGAGCGGCACCTATGTGCTGACGCCGGAAACCAATGCCTACGCGCGCATCGCCACCGGTTACCGCGCGCCATCGATGCAGGGCCGCCTGAACGGCCTGGGCGACCGCCCCTCGCAAGCCGGCGCCGAAAAAGTGCTGTCGGTGGAGGCCGGCATCAAGCAAGACCTGTTCGACAAGCGCGCGCGCCTCAGCCTGGCCGTATTTCAGTACCGCGTGAAGGACAAGCAATTGACGGCCGGCAGCGGCGTGGTGAATATGAACCGGCTGCTCAATGCCGAAAAAGCCACCGGCCAGGGCGTGGAGCTGGACTTCCAGGCCAACCTCAGCGACTCGCTCAGCATGACTCTGGGAGGCAGCTATAACCACACCGAGATCCAGGACAAGAAGCTGTACGTGCAAAGCTGCGGCAACGCCCAGAACACCCCGGCCAGCGGCTGCACCGTCACCGACCCTGTCGGCCCGTTCGTGGGCACGGCCTATATCGACGGCAACCCGCTGCCGCGCGCGCCGGAATGGCAAGCCAACGTCACCTTGAAATACAGCATCCCCGTGGCCAACGGCGAATTCTTCGCCTACACCGACTGGGCCTACCGCACCAGCTACAATTTCTTCCTGTACGAAGCCAAGGAATACAAGGCCAAGGAGCTGCTCGAAGGCGGCTTGCGCGTCGGCTACAAATGGGACAAATACGAAATCGCCGCCTATGGTCGCAACATCACCAATCAGATCCAGTCACTGGGTGCCATCGAATTCAACAACCTGACCGGCATCATCAACGAGCCACGCACGTATGGGGTACAGTTCAAGGCGACGTTTTGATGGCGGATAGATAAAATCAGACTGTTCGGCGCAAACCGGAGAATATTTTTCTCCCACGACGGCTAATACCTGGCGGTGGATGCCAGACCCTCGCTCAGCAGGGCGATTGCATGAAGGATTAGTGGTCGGTTTGGCCGTAGGGCAAAAATATTGCTTGTAAACCTGCCAAGAAAGGCGTTTACTTTCAATATTTGGACGCGCAAATGGCAAACGAACC
>NZ_JAFCWA010000011.1:0-233869 GCF_049897325.1 Janthinobacterium sp. DSP2-3-3
ACAAAGCGTTGTGTTTGTCAGCTGCGAAGAAGGAAGAGTATGAAGCGTTTGCAGCATTTCGTCAACCTTCTTTTTCACCCTGCTTTACTCGGCATTTGCATGCGTCGTTCAGCGAGGGGTCGAATTATAGCCAAGCTGCGGCGGCTCCGCAAGGGCCATTTGCGGTCATTTATGGCAAGACGAACGATTTCACCAAGGTCAGCTCGCCAGCGGCCCGCATCGGTACCTGGAAGCTCTGCAGTTTTTCACGCGGCGTGCCTTCGTTGGTGATGATCGATATGCGGGCGACGGTCAGCATGGCGGTGTTCTCGCCGCTGCCGTAGTAATTGACATAGGCGTGATAGTTACCCTTTAAGGGCGCCGCGCTGGAAAAGATTTCCGGGCCGTAGCCGGTGGTCACGTCCACATCCAGCGCGCCGCCATCTTTCAAGACGCGATTGCCGTACCAGGCGTGACCACCGTCCGGCGTGAGCACATGCAGATCAAGATCGGTGCTGGCGCTGTCCCACGACAGCACGATACGCAAACGCGCCTGCGTCTTGCCCTGGTAGCTGTCGACAAACTGGGTCCGCGCGCGGCTCCTGCCATCCGGCGAACGCACTTCCACGCTGTTCGAGCCGCTGCCGAATCCATAGGGGCGGCCGTAACTGCCATCCTCGGCCACCTCCATCGGCATCGCCACGCCATTGACTACCAGCGTGGCGGGCTTGCCCTTGACGGCGCGCCCGATACGTCCCCGTATCTGCGCCGTTTCGGCCTGGCCCGGCTGCAGGTTGACCGACGCGGCGGGGTAATTGACCGCTTGCGTATAGTCTTCGCGCGCGTCGGCCGAATTGCGCCAGCCGCCCTTCGGTGCATCGATGGTGACCTGAGCCTGCGCCCAGAGTGGCAATAACATTAGCAAAATCCAGCAGCGGATAGGGGAACTCACAGGGCCTCCAGGTTAAGGTCGACGAGCCGGCGGGCCAGCCGCTCGACATATTCTTCGTCCTGGCCGCGCGGATGGCGGCGCAGACCAAGGTGTAAATATTCATGGGCCAAGGTGATGCGGTCTTCGCGCGTGGCCAGCGGGCGCATGAAGATGCGGTTGCGCGACTGTTCCGAATACGGCGCGCCGCTGGACAGCGCACAGACCAGAGGCGCTTGTGGCGACGCCTCGTAGCCGGCCTCGCGCAGCAGCACGCGCTGCCAGCGCTGCACGGACCGCGCCAGCCAATCCTCGTTCTGCGCCAGGCGACGGCAACGCGCGCCGGTGTTGCCAAAGGTGCTCAGCGCGCCGCCGGGATAAGCCGCCGCCAGCAATTCATCATAGTACTTGCCCTGTTTAGCCTGCCGCACCGCCTCGCTCCACGCCATGGTCCCCTCGGACGGCTGATTGCTGTGATAGCGCACGGTGACGCCATCGACGATCAGTTGATCGGTCCAGCGCGCAATCGCCAGCGCCGCCGGCGTGGCGGGGCTGGGACTGACGCGCTGGGTCGCGCTGCTGTCAGCGATCTGCTGGCAGCCCGCCACGCTCACCGCGTTCTGCTGTAAATACGTGCGCGCAGCAATCGCCAGCGCCTTGGCCGCTTCCGGCTCGCCAGCATTCGCTTCACGGTCAAGCACCCGCGCCACATATTCATTGACGCCGAAGCGGCCGCGCAATTGCGGACGGCCGCCCTTCTCTTGTACCAGCATCAGCTCGCCGGTACTGCGCAAGGCCAGGTTCTGGCCATTTTCGAATTGCACATGGTAGCGGCCATTGAGCGGCCCGGGTACGGCCACGCCACGCTCGCCGCGCACGGCGCGAATCGGATAACGCTTGAAGTAATCGACCACCACGCAGCCGCCATCGTCGGCCGCGCCCACTTTCGGCAGACTGGCGGCCAACTTGGGCGCCCACTGCTCAAAGACATTGCTGCTGCCGCCCGCTCCGCCAAACCAGATCGGCGTACCATCGGCCAGCCAACCGGCCGCGCCGCCGATACGTTCGTCTGCCCGGCGCTGCTCGTGCCAAGAATACGTCTTTACGCGCAACTGGCTGCCAAACCAGCGCGCCGTCCCGGCCCCGCGCCCACCGCGTCCATCTAGCACCACGCGCAACAGGGCCGCTTCGGCGTCCAGGCGGCTGGCGGCCGGGATGCTGTCCAGCGCGCGCAGCAGGCTGTCCAGGCGCACCATGCGCGCCGGGGCCAGCTGAGCGGAGTCAAACAGCCAGGCAAAGTCGCCTGCCGGCGCGCTACCCGAGCGACCAGTCCAGTACTGGCGCCACGAAGCCGGCGCGATCATCAAGCGCTTGGGCGAGAAAAACAGGCCGCAGGACTGCGCCAGTGCTGCGTCGTGGCCAATGCTCTGGCCCGTATCGCAGCAATACACTTCTTCCGGATCGCGGCCGCCGCAGCGGTAATCCGGCATCGCTACCTTGTTATCGGTCGCATACACATACACGAAAAGCTTCCACAGGCTGGCTAGCGGCACTTTCCGCGTGCCGTCGAAGGGCAGAGGCGCCGCGCCGCCCTTGCGTAGCTGGCGCACTTCCGTCTTGCCATCGCGCCGCCAGGCCACATCCAGCGATGCAGACCAAGCGGGCGCGGCCAGCAGCAGGGTCGCCATCAATGCAGGAAGTGCCACGCGCATCACTCGACCTTCAGCGTGCGTGTGGTCTTGCCGCCGCCTTCGAAGGCTTTCTGCTCCGGCTGGTACATGCGGTAGAAGCGCGCGGGCGGCAGCACATAACTGCCCTTCTGCGCGAAGCGAATCAAATGACGCACGGTCACGTCGCCGGCCAAAGGCTCGATCGGCACGGCATAGCCGTCGCGGCGCTCGGTGTGGCGCGCGCGTTCCAGCGCGGCCGGCTTGTCGCCTGCCATGACCATGCCCCAGGTGGTCGATTCGACCATCGCGCCTGGCGGCAACGCCACTTCCAGCAAGCCAAAGCGGTGCTTCGCGCCCGGCGCTGCCTTCAAGGTGATTTCATCGAGGTACAGCGCGTCCGTACTGAGCGCCTCGCCCGGATCGACCAGTTCCGTCGTGTAGCCGCCCTTCCCTTGCTTCATGCGCAGGATGCGACGCTCGACGGCAACCGGCAAGGTTTGCGCTTCGGCGGCGTGGCTGTCGTACTGCAGCACGGCCACCGTGCCGGCCGGTACCGGAGCCGATGTGGCGAGACGCAATTTATCGGGAATACTCCTGGCGTCCGTCCAGCGCCAGAACGGCTGACCGCTGCGGCTGTCGCGTTTTTGCCAGGCGCCGTCCAGCGCCACGGCCGGTCCCTTGCCGAACGATACGCCGCCCAGCTTCTTTTGCACCCACAGCAAGGTCATCGCGCGGTCCAGGGTCGGCATCTCGGCGCGCACGCTGGCCAGTACCGCATCGGCCTGCGATGACGGCACTTCGCCGGCCAGCATCAGCAAGGCCTGCGCCACCGGCGCTTTGGACTCGCGCAAGACTTGCCAGGCGCTGGCCACTTGCAACTGCAGCCCATGCGGCAAGGCGATGCCATTCTGGCTGGCGACCAGCGCCACCAGGCCCAACGCCATCGCTTGCGCTTCGCGGTCAGAGGCGCCGCCCAGCAGCAGGCTGCCGCTATCGCCCGCCTGGCGCGGCTTGCCGCCAAGGATGGCGATGGCACTGTCGTCCACCAGGCCGGCCGCCAGCGTCTGCGTGGGCAGGCCCATCTCGCGCGCCATCCACAGCACCAGCGCGCGGTCGCCCATCGCATCTTTCAAGCCATGTTCGCTGTAGACGGCCAGCAGCTTGTTCCAGTGCTCGGGCGGCAGCTCGATGTGCAGCGCGCGCGCCGCGTACCAGTCGGCATAATAGGCGTAGGCCGTCATCAACGCATTGCCGGCCGTGGCATTGCCCCACCAGCCGAAGACGGCGTTCGGACCGGCCATGGAGACCAGGCGCAGGCGCTGTGCAGTGAGCAGCGTTTGCAGGCGTTCGCTTGCCGCGCCGGCGTCCGGCCCCAGGCTTTGCGTGGACAGCGCGAGCGGAATCAAGCGGCTCGCCGTCTGCTCCACGCAGCCATACGGATAGTCGATCAAGTCGTCGGCAATGCGCGCGAAGTGGTTGGCGGCACCCTGTGCGAACGAGACACGAATATTGCGCGCGTCCGCCGGCAGCTTGAACGCGAGATCACCGGTGCTTTCCCCCAGCGGCAGCACCAGCGAGCGCGGACTGCTCCAGGCGGCGGGCAAGGTTTGCATGGCCGTGTCGAACGCGTCGACCAGTTTTCCGTTCTGTTTTACTTCCAGGCGCAGCGGTCCGGCCCCTGGCGCAAGCGGGAATTCGACATAGTTCACGCCCGGCTTGGCGGACACCTGTTCCGTCTTCGGCTGCGCCCCGCCGGAGAGGATAACGTCGAGCGCTTGCTCCTTGCCAGTCTGGTTGAACACGGCCACCGAGGCGCGCGGCGCGTCGCCGGCGCGCATCCAGTCCGGCGCGGTCCACTTGGCATAGAAGTTCTTGTCCGAACGCAGATAGGCGGTGCGCTGGCCCACGCGACCGTGGCTATCCATCGCGCGGCCGGTGATCCTCCAGCGGGTCAGCGCGTCCGGCATGGTGAAGCTCACGCGCACATTGCCATTCGCGTCGGTCTTCAGCGATGGCGCCCAGTACGCGGTACCGATATTGTCGCGGCGCGGACGCTCAAGCACCTTGACGCCGCGCTCGTTGTAGTTGTGGCGCGCGGGCGCACCGGCAGTGCGCCCCTGCGCCATGTCGTAGCTGATGAAGGACAGGCTGGCCGTGGTGCGCACGTTGTTGCGACGCGGATGGTAGAAGAAGTCGCCGATGTCCGGCGCGATTTCCGGTTGCAGCACATAGATCATTTCATCGACCACGCCCAGCGCCACCAGGGTGCTCAGGGGCTTGCCATCGAGAGTGGCCTTGACGTCCAGGGTCACCTTCTCGCCGGGCTGGTAGACCTCCTTGTCGCTCTTGAACTGCAGCGCGATGCGTGGCTCGATCACTTGCAGGCCGGCGTTCTCGAACACGAAGTCGCCATTGCGCGTGTACGCCACCGAGAACGTCATGTTCGGGCCGTGCTCCTCCTTGACGGGAATGCGCACGCGCCACTGCCGCGGCGCCACGCGCGTAGCCTGGTACCAATCAGCGGCGCCGGCCATCAGGCCATAGTGTTCCACCTTGTCGCGCTCGAGCGTCAACAGCGCCTGGTCGACCTTGTCGGAAAAGGTGATCAAGGCCTCGGCGATGTCACCCGGACGATAGCGGGCGCGATCGAGCACGATCTCGATACTGCCCGGCGTCGTCTGCACGCCATCGCCGGCGACCCAGTGGCTGGCGGCGGCCAGCAGGTTGCCGCGTTCGTCGCGCAACACCAGCTGATACGAGCCGGAGGCCGGGAATGTCACGTCCCAGCCCTTGGCGCTTGGATCGAACGCGCCCTCGGTCTTGCTCTGTTTTTCCAGTTGCACCATTTCCCAGCGCACGGGCTTCGCCGCGCCCTGGCCATCGGCCAGCAAGTCGAAATGCACGGCCTGGCCCGGATCGGAAAACTGGCGCGTGGCCTTCAACTGGTAGCTGCTGCTCGAGCGTTCTATCATCAGCTCGCGCGTCGCCTTGACGCGGTAAGCCGCGCCATCGGTCGCCAGCACGGTCAAGATGTAGCGCGAGGGATCGGCGGCGGGCGGCAAACTGAAGTCCACATTGCCGCTGCCGTCGCTCGTCACTTCCTCGGTTTTCAGGGACACCGGGAACAGGCCGCTGTAACGCAGCTCCCCTTCGACCATGGTGTTTTGCTGGCTGCGCAGCGACAGGGTCATCTTCGCATTTTTCACGGGTTTGCCATCGGGGTAGCGCAGCGCGATGCTGCCCTTGACCACCTCGCCCGTCTTGAATTCCGGCTTCGATGGCTGGACGTTGATTTCAAAGTGCGGCTTGACGTATTCGGCCACGCGGAAGGCCGCGCCATACACGCCATCCTTGTAATTGAAGCGCAATTCATAACCGCCGGCGGTGGCTTCCGTGGGCAGACGGAAGCGCGTGTCAGCGCCCGTGTCACCGGACAGCTGCAGCGATTGCGTCAGCAGCGGCGTGCCGTTCGGATTGAGCACGGTGAGGCTGATCGGCGCGGCAGCCGCCGCCTGCGATGCGCGCGCCGACGTAAATTCACGGCCCAGTAACTTGACGTTGACCTCATCGCCGGGCCGGTACAGTGGTCGGTCGGTCACCGCATAAATCTTGGTGTTATAGATCTCGCTGTCATAGTAAAAATTCTCGGACACGAACACGCCGCCGGCGCGGTCCTGGCCCAGCACATATGTGTGTTCCGGGCTGCCGCGTTCGAGCGACGCGACGCCATCAAAGCCAGTGACCGCCGACTGCAGCACGCCGGTGCCGTCGGTCCACGCCACGCTGGCGCCGGCCACGGCGGCGCTGTTGTCGCGCCGCGCCGTCCAGACCAGCATCTGGCCGGACGACACCTTGGTGACGGCCACCGTGTCCGACACGAACACCAGGGTGGTGGCGCGGTGCTCGCCGATGATCGCTTCGACCAAGTACAAGCCCGGCTTGCGCTTGCCCAGCGGGATCATCACATTGCCGGCGCCGGCGACGATGAAATCGCTGCTCGACCCATCGAGCTTGACGCCCTTCGGCGGTGCGATGGCCTTGGCTTGCCAGATCGGATAGCGGAAGCTGTCGACCAACTCCATGCCCTTGATCGGCTTGTACTGCGGATGGTTGGCGAATACGGTCGGCCGGCGGATCGCGTCATTCGTGGCCAACTGCGGCTGTTCCTTCGTTACCGCGCGGCGCGCCTCGCCGGAAAACAGCTTGCGCCAGGCCAGGCGCGACTGCTTCCACCAGCTATCCCACAGAAAGCTCAAGGTGTTGGCCAGGCCTTCGCCCTGGTAATTGCCTTCGACCTGGATGCGATGCAGATTGCGCTGCTTCTTCAGGAATTCCATCGGCTCGGGCACGCGGTAGATGACGATGTCGGCGCCCGAATACGCTTCCAGGTTCATGCGTCCCATGTCGCGGCCGGGCACTTCCAGGCGCACGCGTGCTTCATCAAGACTGCCATAGCTGGCGTCCGACAGCAGGAAGAAGGGCTCGCCCTTGAAGGTCGTGTAGTTGCTCGGTTCACGTTCCTGCGCCGAAGCGCCGCCAATGAGCACCAACGCCAACAAGCTGACAAAGAATAGCTTCATGATAAAAACGCCAGCCGGAACACACCGGCGAAATTCGGATTGTTGACCACAGCTTGCCACCGCGTGTCCTTCCAGCTCGTAAGTTCTTTGATATCGACGGTCCGCAGACCATTGTCGTCGGGGGTGACGGTGCCGGTGTGATAGGCGATGCGCGCACCCATCCAGACCATCAGGTGCTGTTCGTCGCCCTGGTCGAAAAACAGCAGGTCGCCGGGCAACGCCTGGCTGATCTCGCGGGCGATGAAACGGCTGTTGTGCTGCACCAGCGCCAGCGCCGTGACGAAGTGGCCAACCTTGCCGCCCGTTTGCAGCCAGCGATTGCGCAAGGCGGCCTGGCTGGCATCCAGGTCCAGCTCGGGCGGCAGACGCCGGTCGCTGGCGATGCCGTTCGCATGCAGCCACTTCGCGTCATGCACGGTGAGCGCTTCGTTAACGGCAAAGCGCACCAGGCCGGCGCAATCGCGGTGCGTCCAGCGCGGCGACGGGCCCCGTTCGATTTGCGCGTTGACGATGCGCAGCATCCAGGCCTGGAAGGCACGGCTCTGGGCTTGCGACAACCGCACTTGCGGTTCGGCCGCCGCGCGCAGGGCCCAGGCATAGGGGTTGGTAACAGCGGCAGCCCCGCCAGCCATCCAGCGCAAAACGGCACGGCGCGCATGCCACACCGTCATCGCGCAGTCTCCTGCCATTCCAGTGTTTCCCACACCAGGCCTGTGCCGCTGCCTGGCTGCCGCTTGAGCACCATGCGTAGCGGCGGATATTTTTTCAAGGCGTTCAGGCGCGGCACCAGGTGTTCATTGGCGGCTGCGCGCAAGACCGGTTCCTTATTCGCCGGCAGGGTATCGAAGGCTTCCAGCTGGATCAGCCCGGCCAGCGATGCCGGCGCGATCAGGCCGATGGTGCGCGCGCCATCGGGCAGCAAGTCGCTGGCCGCCGGCGCCTGCTTGCGGCGCACGGCCAGCACCTGGTCCACCAGCTTGCCGTCGGCGGAAAAGACAACAGTATTGCCGGCCACGGCCAGCGCCGGCGTGGACTGGCCCAGGGCAGTGGCGACGCTGCGCTCCCAGCGCACGAACGCACCTTTGCCATCCTTGCCGGTAGTCTTGCGCACGGGGTCCTTGCCGCCGATGGCCGCCTCGAACAGGCTTCCATACAGGGCGTCGTTGCCAGCATCAGGACGGCGAGTGGCCACGAATACGGGCGTATGCAGCCGTGAAGTGCCGTACCAGCAGGCGGCGGCAGGCCCTTGCAAGTGCTCGGCCAGCGGCACCACCGGCTCGGATGTCTTGTCGCCTAAGCGCTTGAGCACGGGCTGCAGCGCGGCCCAGTCCACCGGTACGCTGAAGCAGGCACTGGGACTATGGGGAAGCAGCGGCCACAAGGCGCTGCTGTCGTAACCGCCGTTTTTCAGCTTGTCGGCATTGAGCAGCACCTTGGACTGCCAGGCGCCCTGTTGAAAATCGAAGCGCAGCGCTTCGAGCGCGCCAAAGAAAGGCTGGTAGCCGAACGACAGGAAGTCCGCCTTGACGGCGATGCTGTGGCCCTCTGGCGCGGCATTATCGAGATGGAATTGCGCATGAAAGACATTCTGTTTGGCCGGTTCCGGCGCCAGCAGGCTGGCCACGGTTTTCTCGGCCGTGCCATCGCCATGCTTGCCATCGGTGCCGCCATACAGCATGCCGGGATGGGACAGGATGACCAGGCGCTGGCCATGCGCGGCAAACAGCAAGGTGCGCTGATAGGCATAGTTCAGTGCATACACGGGCACCTGACCGCCATCGACGCGCAAGCTGCCGGCCACGCGCATTTGCGTATCCTTCAAGGCGATCTTGCCCGCTTCTTCGAGCAGGCGTGTCAACTGGTTGCGTGACACGGCGATGGCGAAATGCTTGAGCGAGCCGTCGGCGTCGCGCCACAAGGCCACTTCCGCCGGCTGGTCCAGCACCATGCGCAGCAACTGGTCGCCCCATCCCAGCGCATGTTCGTAGGCGATGCGGCGCAGACTGCCTTTGAGCCCCAGCCGGTCTTCGCTTTGCTCGTAATAGAACAGGAAATCCTCGCGCAGCACGTCGCGCGCCAGCGGCACCGTCAACAAGTCGCGCGGCAAGGTAGACAGGCTTTTCGTGCGGACCAGCGCGTCGGGCCTGGATAAATCCAGCTTCAGGCCGTTGACCGGCCCCATCACGCCCCAGCCTAAGACCCGGTAGCCGACCAGCGCGGCGGCCACCAGCGCCACGCCGGCAAGCGAGCCGAACAGGACTTTTTTATTAAGCACTTTTTTATTAGGCACTTTTTTATTAAGCACTTTTTTATCTTGTACTTTTTTCACCAGCACCGTGTATCCCCTGTTGCCCTGTCGAAGCATTGCCAAGTTGGTAATTATTGACAAATGGTAACATGGCATTTGTGGCCGCAGCGCACAGCTGACGCGACAGCGTAAAATAGCGGTTTCGCCGTTTCAATCGCCTCCCATGACCATCCTGCTCTCCACCCTGAACGCCCGCTACACCCACGCCTCGCTGGGATTGCGCTATTTGCTGGCCAATATGGGGCCGTTGCAGGCGCAGACGCGGCTGCAGGAATTCGTCATCGGCACGAAAACCACGGAACTGGTCGAGCGCATCCTGGTGAACAAGCCGCGCATCATCGGTTTTGGCGTGTATATATGGAACGTCGAAGAAACCACGAAACTGGTGGCCATGCTCAAGCGCGTGGCGCCCGAAGTCATCATCGTGCTGGGCGGGCCGGAAGTGTCGCATGAAGCAGGCGAGCAAGAGATCGTCAAGCTGGCCGATTACCTGATCACGGGCTGGGGCGACGTCACCTTCCCCAAGCTGTGCGGCGAGATTCTCAACGGCCCGAAACCGCTGATGAAGATCCACGCGGGTGTGCAAGCGCCGTTGGCGGAACTGCAGCTGCCCTACTCCTTGTATACAGACGACGATATCCGCCACCGCACGATTTACGTGGAAGCGTCGCGCGGCTGTCCGTTCAAATGTGAATTCTGCCTGTCGGCACTGGACAAGACGGCTTGGCCCTTCGCCCTGGAGAACTTCCTGGCCGAGATGGAATCCCTGCATGCGCGCGGTGCCCGCCTGTTCAAGTTCGTCGACCGCACCTTCAACCTGAACATCAAGACCAGCCTGAAGATCATGCAGTTCTTTCTGGACAAGATCGACGCGAATCCGGACGATCCCATCTACGCCCACTTCGAGCTGGTGCCCGACCACCTGCCCGATGCCTTGAAGGAAGGCATCAGCAAGTTCCCGCCCGGCGCGCTGCAGTTCGAGATCGGCATCCAGAGTTTCAATCCGGACGTGCAATCGCTGGTGAGCCGCAAGCAGGACAATCAAAAGGCGGCCGATAATATCCGCTGGCTGTGCGAGGAATCGAACGCCCACTTGCACGTGGACTTGATCGCCGGCTTGCCGGGCGAAGATGAAGCCAGCTTTGCGGCCGGTTTCAACAAGCTGGTGGCATTGAAACCGCATGAAATCCAGTTCGGCATCTTGAAGCGGCTGCGCGGCACGCCCATCATCCGCCATACGGAGCACTATGGCATGGTGTTCGACCCGCACCCGCCCTACACCATCCTGGCGAACAAGCAGCTCGATTTCATGAGCATGCAGCGCCTGGTGCGCTTCGCCCGCTACTGGGACCTGGTGGCCAACTCGGGCCGCTTTGCCAATACGGTGCAATGGATGCTCGGTGATGCGCCGTTTGAAAACTTCATGGATTTTTCGAACTGGCTGTACGCCCACACGGACGCCACCCACCGCATTGCCATGGAGCGCCTGGCCAAGCTGGTGGCGCAATGGCTTCAGACGCGCGGCATGAGCGCGGCCGAGGCCAATGCCCTGCTGGCCAGCGACTACGCGGGCGGCGCACAGACGGCCGCGCACGCCAAGCCAAGCGAAGTGAGCACTAGCAGCGCCAAGGTGCGCCCGGACGTCGCCCTGCCGCAGCGGCAAGCGCGCCACCTGGCGTCCTGACAGGCCGGCGATTGAACAGCGGTGGCGGTCTGCGCCATTCTCCCTTAAACTGGCGCGATGCCGACTGTACAATCGCCGAAACTGACCCTCTCCCAGACCAGCTCCCAACAGGGAGCCCTTGTCACTGCCAGCGGCACCTGGCAGGTGCACGCCCTCGCGCATGACAATGCGATCAAGGCCATCGACACCCAGCTCAAGCCCTTGCAGGGCGACGCGAATGCCAGCTGGGACCTGTCACAGATCGACAGCATGGACCATATCGGCGCCCAGCTGTTCTGGAATGCCTGGGGTAAGCAGCGTCCCGCGCAGCTGACCCTGGCGCCATCGCAGGAAGAGTTTTTCCGGCGCATCGAAGAGACGGGTCCGCTGGAAACGCCACCCTCGCGCGCCAACCGCCTCACGCCCGTGATGAAACTGGGCATGACCATCTTGCTGTTCTTCGAACACTTGAAGGGGTTTATTGGCCTCGTGGGCCAGGTGACGCAGGATGTCGGCCGCTTCGCGCGCCATCCCATGCGCGGGCCGTGGCGTGAAATTTCCGCCAATATCTTCCATGCGGGCTTCCAGGCGCTGGGCATCACGGCCCTCGTCGGCTTTTTGATCGGCGTGGTGCTGTCCTATCTGTCGGCGCAGCAGCTGCGCGCCTTTGGCGGCGACATTTATCTGGTCAACCTGCTGGGCATGAGCGTCATCCGCGAACTGGGGCCTTTGTTAGCCGCCATCCTCGTGGCCGGCCGCTCAGGCTCGTCCATCACGGCGCAGCTGGGCGTCATGCGCGTCACGGAAGAGCTCGACGCCATGCTGGTGATGGGTATTTCGCACGGTTTTCGCCTGATCATGCCAAAAGTGCTGGCCCTGGCCATTTCCATGCCCCTGCTCGTCATCTGGACGGATACGGCCGCGCTGATCGGCGGCATGGTGGCGGCCAAGGTGGAACTGAATCTGTCGGCGCGCTACTTCATCCAGAAGCTGCCGGACGCCGTGCCGCTGGCCAACTACATGATCGGCCTGGGCAAGGGCGTGATTTTCGGCATGCTGATCGCACTTGTCTCCTGCCACTTCGGCCTGCGCATCAAGGCCAATACGGAAAGCCTGGGGCACGGCACCACCACTGCCGTCGTCACGGCCATTACCGTGGTGATCCTGGCCGACGCCGTGTTCGCCATCGTCTTCAATGGAGTGGGATATTGATGGCGGACAACGATAACGCTTGCAAGGTGAGCGAGGGCAACGAGGGCCGGTTCAACCTGCATGGCAGCGCGCCCGTGGTGGAAATCACCAATCTGTGGACCAAATTCGGCCGCACCGTCGTACATCAGGACTTGAACCTGGAAATCGAACGGGGCGAGATCCTTTCCATCGTGGGTGGCTCCGGCACGGGCAAGACGGTGCTGCTGCGCCAGATGCTGGGCCTGGAACATCCGGCGCGCGGCTGCGTCAAAGTCTTTGGCGAAGATATCAACCAGGCAAGTTCCGACCAGTTGCAGCAATTGCGCAACCACTGGGGCATGCTGTTCCAGCAAGGCGCCCTGTATTCGGCCCTGACCGTGTTCGACAATGTGGCCCAGCCGATGCGCGAATTGCGCGTGCTGCCCGAAGCGCTGATACGCGACGCGGTACTATTAAAAATGAACATGGTGGGACTGGGCCCGGAACATGCGCTGAAAATGCCGTCGGACCTGTCGGGCGGCATGATCAAACGCGTGGCGCTGGCGCGCGCCCTGGCGCTGGAACCGAAGCTGCTGTTCCTCGACGAACCCACGGCGGGCCTGGACCCGGACTTGTCGGAAAGTTTTGTTTCTTTGATCCAGTCGCTGCACCGCGAGCTGGGCTTGACGGTGGTGATGGTCACGCATGACCTCGACACCCTGTTCGCCCTGTCCACGCGCATCGCCGTGCTGGCGGAAAAACACGTGATCGCCATCGGCCCCACGCGCGAGGTGATTGAAGTCGACCACCCGTTCATCAAGCAATTTTTCCTCGGTGACCGCGGCAAGCGCGCGCTGGCCGTCCTCGATGAAAAACAGGCGGCAGCGGGCAATGCTGCGCAGCCAGGCGCTGACGCCGGCACAGACAAGAAAGCGGAGAAGTAATGGAAAACAGATCACATGCCCTGATGACGGGATTTTTTACACTCACCCTGCTGGTGGCCGCCATTTTGTTCGGCGTCTGGTTCAACCGCGACCGCGTGGAAAGAGTCCCGTATCTGCTCGCCACCACCCTGTCCGTGCCAGGCCTCAACCCGCAGGCGACCGTGCGCTACCGGGGCCTGGAAGTGGGCAAGGTTGACGCCATCGATTTCGACACGCAAAAGGCGGGGCAAATCCTCGTGCACATCAGCGTCGCGCCCGACACGCCCGTTACCAACACCACCTTTGCCACCCTGGGCTACCAAGGCGTGACGGGCATCGCCTACATCCAGCTCGACGACGAGCACGTGGGTTCCAAATTATTGGGAACCAGCAAGGACAAGCCTTCGCTGATTCCCCTGCGCGCCGGCTTGCTCGACCAGCTGGAAAAGCGCGGCAAGCGCATCCTCGACCAGGCCGAGCAGATCACCAACAAGGTCAACAATCTGCTCAGCCCCGACAACCAGGCCGCCATGCTGGGCGCCTTCAATGAAGTGGGCAAGGCAGCCAAGGCCTTTGGCACCATTCCGCAGCAACTGGAGCCGACCCTGACGCAATTGCCGCAACTGACGGAACAAACACGCCAAACCTTGACGGCCGTCAGCACGGCCAGCAAAAATGTGTCGGACTTGACAGCAACGTGGAAAAAACTGGGCAACGATATCCAGGCGCCCGGTGGCGTGCTCGACAAGGTCAATGGCACAGTCGACCGAGTCGGCAATTCGGTGGAAACGGTGGCCAATGGCGTATCGCTGGAAGTCTTGCCGCAGGTAATCGAGCTGAGCGGCGAAGCGCGTTCCTCGATGCGTGCCCTGAAAACCACCATGAGCACGCTCAATGAACAGCCGCAGAGCATCTTGTTCGGCGCCCCAGACATTCCACCCGGTCCGGGCGAGCCCGGTTTTTCGGCGCCGGGCAAATAAGGAGAACACAGCATGCACATCCCTCGCAATCTCACCGCACTCATCCTGGCCGGCGCTTTCCTGCAGGGCGGCTGCGCCAGCCGCGGCCCCGTCCCCACTTTTTATGATTTCGGCCCGGTGGCGCCGATGGCGACCGTGCCGGCGAGCACGCCGCCCGTGCCCGTGCTGGTGATCGCCGACGCCAACGGCCCTTCGTGGCTGGACAGCCAGCGCATGTATTACCGGCTGCTGTATGCCGATGCACAACAATCGCGTCCGTACGCCTACAACCGCTGGAACACGCCGCCGCTGCAACTGTTGAGCCAGCGCCTGAAAACCCGCGTGGCGCAAAGCGGCGTGAAAGTGCTGTCTACCACGGACGCGGCCGCCGGCATCCCCCTGCTGCGCATCGACGTCGATGATTTTTCGCAAAACTTCGATACGCAAACGCATAGCAGCGGCCACGTCTCGCTGCGCGCCTCGCTGTTTCGCGGCCACCGCCTGATCGACCAGAAAACCTTCAGCCGCAGTGGCCCGGCCGGCAGTGCCGACGCGCAAGGCGGCGCGCAGGCGCTGGCGGCGGCATCGGACGCCATCGCCACCGACTTGCTGACCTGGCTGGGCACGCTGACCATGCCGAAAGAGTGACCGCAGCACGATGACCGCCCCCGCAGCCCCCGCCAGCCCGTCAGCGCCACTGCCGCCCGTACGCTCGTCGCCCGTGTCGCGCGCGACCCTGCTCGCCTACGTCTTCCTGATCATCTACGCCAGCTGGTTTCCGTTTACGGGCTGGCACAGCAATGGCTTGTCGCCGCTGACTTTCCTGGAAAACACGCGCATGCCCCGCTACTGGACGGGCTTTGACGTGGGCATCAACATCGTCGGCTACATCCCGCTGGGCGCGCTGATCGTGTATTCGCTGTTTCCCAGGATCACGGGTTTCTTTGCCGTCATCGTCGCCAGCCTGTGCGGCATGTTGATTTCCGGCAGCATGGAAGCCGTGCAAACCTATTTGCCCAGCCGCGTATCGTCGAATCTCGATTTTTATACGAATGCGGCCGGCTGCTTTATCGGTTCCATCATCGGTGCCTTGACAGCGCGCAAGCTGCTCGACCATAGCAATCTGTACCGCTTGCGCCAGCGCTGGTTTGCCCAGCACGCCAGCCAGGGCTTGGTGCTGCTGGCCTTGTGGCCGCTGGCACAGATCTATCCGCAAGGCTATCTGTTCGGCCTGGGCCAGCTGCTGCCCATCCTCTCGGACTGGCTGTCGCAGCTAACAGGTATGGAGATCGACCTGGCCACGTATCTGCGCCCCGACGTGATATTGACGGTCGAACAATATTGGCTTTCTGAAACCATCATCACGGCCTGTGGCATGACGGGCGCCGTGCTTACCTTGCTGTGTCTGCTGCGTCGCGCCGCACCACGCGCCATGCTGATGCTGATCTTGATCACCGCCGCCTTGATCGTGCGTTCGATGGCCAGCGCGCTGCTGTTTTCGCCCGAAAACGCCTTCGTCTGGATCACGCCGGGTGCCCAAGGCGGTTTCTTGATCGGCCTGATCATGCTGGGCGGCCTGGCGTTCGCGCCCCATGTGGCGCAGCGCCGCATCGCGGCCGCCACCTTGCTGCTGAGCCTAGTGATGGTGAATACGACGCCGATCAACCCGTATTTCATGTCGACCTTGCAAGGCTGGGTACAAGGCAAGTTTCTCAACTTCAATGGCGCGGCGCAATTCCTCGCCTTGCTGTGGCCATTCATGGCCTTGTGGTTCTTGTGCCTGCCCTCGCACCGCCTGAACCGGCAAGATGACGTGCAGCGCCAGCGTCGCGAAGACCACCCATAAGCGCTATCATGGCGTATTGATGAATCAGCAGGAGAACAGTATGAGCGACGCACCGTATTTTGAACGCCACGTTTTTTTCTGCATGAATAAACGTGAAGACGGCCGCAACAGCTGCGGCGACCATGGCGCGGAAGCGGCGCAAAAGCATTGCAAGCGCCGCATCAAGGAACTCGACATGAATGGCGCGGGCAAGATCCGCATTAACCAGGCCGGCTGCATGGACCGCTGCGAAGAAGGCCCGTTGCTGGTCATTTACCCGGAAGCGACCTGGTACACCTATGTCGACACCAGCGACATCGATGAAATCATCGATACGCACCTGGTGGGCGGCAAGATTGTCGAACGCCTGAAAATCTAAGCCCCATATTTAATCCTAATTTAAGCCTACGCCACCAGTATGAGCATCATGAACAGAAACTCCGAAAAATTTACCCTCGCCGGCCATGCGGGCAGCATGGAAGGCTTGCTCGATTTCCCGGCAGACACCCCGCGCGGCATTACCCTCGTGGCCCATCCGCATCCGCTGTATGGCGGCACGATGGATAACAAGGTCACGCAAACCCTGGCGCGCGCCTTTGTCGCCCTCGGTTACGTAGTGGCGCGCATCAACTTCCGCGGCGTGGGCGCTTCCGAAGGCGTGCATGACCATGGCGTGGGCGAAACAGACGACATGCAATTGCTGTATGAACACATGCGCAGCCTGTACCCGGGCTTGCCCGTGGCCTTGTCCGGTTTCTCGTTCGGTACCTTCGTGCAATCGAAACTGCAGGAACGCCTGGCCGCCGCCGGCACGCCCGTCGAGCGCCTGGCGCTGATCGGCAGCGCGGCCGGCAAGTGGGCCATGGCCGATATTCCGGCCGATACCATTTTGATCCACGGCGAACTGGACGACACGATTCCCCTGTCCGCCGTCTTCGACTGGGCCCGTCCACAAGACATTCCCGTGATCGTGATCCCCGGCGCCGACCACTTTTTCCACCGCAAGCTCAATCACATCAAGCACCTCGTGATTGCGCTGTGGCATGGTGACAAACCCGCCATCGCAGCAGATGATCATTGAAGTGTGGGCTTACTACCGTCACCACGGCTATAATTGATCCGTTTTTTCCACGCGGCCATGTCAGTAGCAACAACATGGCCCCCAGCCTTCATCTTTTTCGCAGACCAGCCTCCATGAAAAAACTTTTAGCGGCACTGGCCTCCAGTGTACTTTTCCTATCCGCCGCCTACGCCCAGAGCGTTCCAGCCCCGACCATCGCCGCCAAGTCCTGGCTGCTGCTTGACGCCACGAGTGGCCAGATCATTGCTTCGCAAGATCCGGACGCCCGCATCGAGCCGGCCTCGTTGACCAAGATCATGACGGCCTACCTGACGTTTGCCGCTATCCGCGAAAAGAAACTGGCGCTGGACCAGAAAGTGAATGTCTCCGTGCGCGCCTGGAAAGTCGATTCGAGCAGCTCGAAGATGTTCATCGACCCGGCCACCCCCGTGTCGATCGACGACTTGCTGCATGGCCTGATGATTCAATCGGGTAACGACGCCGCCGTGGCGCTGGCTGAAGCCGTCGCCGGCGATGAAGGCACCTTCGTCGTGCTGATGAACCGCGAAGCACAACGCATGGGCTTGAAAAACACGCGTTTTGCCAATCCGCATGGCTTGCCTAGCCCCGAGAACTATTCCACAGCACAAGACTTGTCCGTGCTGGCCAAGCGCGTGATCGCCGATTACCCGGAATTCTACAAAATCGATTCCGTGAAAAGCTTTACCTACAACAAAATCACCCAGCCTAACCGCAATCGCCTGCTGTGGCTGGACCCAACCGTCGACGGCATGAAGACGGGCCACACGGAAGCGGCCGGCTATTGCATGATCGCGTCAGCCCGCCGTCCAGGCGGCACCGGCGAGCGCCGCCTGATCTCCGTGGTGCTGGGCACCACGTCCGACCAGGCCCGCACACAGGAAAGCCAGAAGCTGCTGAACTGGGGCTTCCAGAACTTCGATACGGTCAAGCTGTACTCGAAAGGCCAGGCCGTGGCCACGCCGGAAGTGTGGAAAGGCTCGAAAGGCACCGTAAAAATCGGCTTCGCCCGCGATGTGCTCGTCACCGTACCCAAAGGCACGGCTGCCAAGATGAAACCGGTGCTGGAACGCAAGGACCCGCTGGTTGCGCCACTGGCTGAAAACGCCCCTGTCGGCAAGCTGAAAATGATGGTCGACGACAAGGTTCTGCTGGAACTGCCTGTCGTGGCACTGGAAACCATCAACCAGGCCACCATCTTTGGCCGTGCCTGGGATTCGATGCGTCTGTGGATGAAGTAATTATTTCTTGTACTCCATAAAAAATGCCCGCAGACGCTGCGGGCATTTTTTTCGTCTTGCGCTACGTCAAATTACTTCAGCGGCGCATCCTTCAGGTGCGGCTGACGCGCCACGGGCGGGAAGGTGCCGTGGCGGCCTGCCGCAAACGTCGCTTCCGTCTGCGATGCTGCCACCGGCACGGCCACCTTGCGCACCTTGGCCACCTGCGCCGCCGTCACGGGTGCGCCGCGGTTGCCCCAGCTGGTCTGGATGAAAGTCACCACCTGCGCAGTCTGCTCATCGTTGAAGATGTCGGCATACGGCGCCATCGTCAGCGCCGACGGCGCCATGCGCGTGGCCGGCACGGCGCCGCCCGACAGCACGATATTAATGGCCGACGTGGGATCGCTCGTCTGCAGCACGGCATTGCCGGCCAGCGCAGGGAAAGCCTTGTCGTAGCCCTTGCCGTCGGATCGGTGGCAACCGGCGCAGCGGTCCAGGTACAACTGTGCGCCCTTGGAATTGACGATACCGCGGAACAATTGCTTGCCCAGCTTGTCATCAGCGACAAACGCCGACGTGGCCGGGTTCGATGGCGGCAATGACTTCAGGTATTTCGCCATCGCCGCCAGGTCGCCATCCGTCATGTGCTGCATGGAATGGGCCACCACGTCGTTCATGGCGCCGAACGAGGCCGTATGGCTGTTACGACCCGTTTTCAGGAATTCGGCGATCTCGGCCGCGCTCCAGCGCGCCAAGCCGCCGCCATGCTCATTGCGCAAGGAGGGCACGGACCAGCCGTCGATCACGCCACCGCCCGCCAGGAAGGTGGTATTTCCCACGTCCGTCAGCGATTTTTCCTGCATGCCCACGCCGCGCGCCGTATGGCAGGCGCCGCAGTGACCCAGGCCCTGTACCAGGTAGGCGCCGCGCAGCAATTGCGCATCGCCCGTGGCCGGAGCCTGGTAAGGCTGCGGCGTGGGCGCAAAGGCCCAGCGCCAGATGGTCAAAGGAAAACGCATCGACAGCGGCCACGGAATATCGGCCGCCTTGTTTGGCGTCGGGTCCGCCTTCACGCCATGCATGAAGTAGGCGTACAAAGCTTGCATGTCGGCCTCGCTCAAGCGCGAATACGATGGATAGGGCATGGCCGGATAGACGGTGTAGCCATGTTTCGTCACGCCAGTGCGCATCAGCTTATCGAAATCGGCAAAACTCCAGTCGCCGATGCCGGCCTTTTTATCTGGCGTAATGTTGGTGGAATACACCTTGCCGATCGGCGTTTCCATGCCCAGGCCGCCCGCGAACGGCTGACCTTTCGTGCCGGCCGTATGGCAGGCGATACAGTCGCCGGCGCGGGCCAGGTATTCGCCCTGGCGTATCAGCTGGGCGTTCGGGACGGTGGCGGTGGTAGCGGTGCTAACCGCGCTGGCGGACCAGGCGGTGCTGGGAGTACTGGCGGCGAGCGCCAGCAGCAGCGCGCCCACGGTAGTGGTGAATGTGTTGTTCATCTTCTTGTTCTTTATCAAGCGACCAGGGGACGGGGATCTTTCAGGTATTGCTCGCGGATGGCTTTGGCCGACCAGTAGGTCAGCGCACAGGCGAGGCCCGTCGGGTTGTAGCCGATGCCGACCGGGAACACGCTGGAACCGACGGCAAACACGTTGTGCACGTCCCAGCTTTGCAGGTAGCGGTTGACGACGCTGGTCTTGCGGTCCGCGCCCATGGCCGTACCGCCCGCCCAGTGGGTGGTCTGGTAATTGCGCAAATCGAGGTGGTCGCCCACGCTCTTGACGGAGACTTTGATAGCTTCCGGATTCATGGCTTCGGCCACCTTCATCATCTTGTCGGTAACGAAACGGCTCATCTTGATGTCGTTTTCCTTCCAGTCGAAGGTAAAACGCAGCAATTGCTGGCCATACTTGTCCGTGTAGGTCGGGTCGAGGTCGACATAGCAGTCGCGGTAAGTCATGTTGGCGCCATGGCAATCGAAGGACACCGTGTTCAGGTAGCTCTTCTTGACAGCCTTTTTCCAGGCCGAACCCCAAGCGGGCGTGCCATCCGGCGTGGCAATGCCCGAGATCGGCTTCGAGCCGGCCGGGTTGCACCAGGCGGGCGAGCCGCCCACAAAGCCCAGCGGGCCATGGTCGAAGTTGTCGCCATTCCAGTCATCGAGCGCGACCCCGGTGCCGCCGGCGCCGATGAAGGGGTTGGTGTTCGTGTCTTCCTTGAAGAAAGTCTGGATGGTGGACATCATCTGGTAAGCGATATTGCGCCCCACCACGCCTTCATTGCTGACGGGATCGTATGGCTTGCCGATGCCCGACAGCAAGAACAGATGCGCATTATTGTAGGCAAAGGCGCTGGCGATGACCAGGTCGGCCGGCTGCTCGACGGCCTGGCCATCCGCATTGATATAGGTCACGCCCGTTGCGCGTTTTTTACTACTGTCGAGGTTGATGCGCACGACATTGCAATTGGCGCGCAATGTAAAGTTCGCCACCATGCGCAGGGCCGGCATGATGTTGACGTTGGGCGAGGCCTTGGAATAGTTGTAGCAGGCGTAGCCGGAGCAGAAACCGCAGAAGTTGCACGGTCCCATCTGGCAGCCATACGGATTCGTGTACGGGCCGGAGGCGTTCGATGAGGCATTGACAAACGGGTGGTAGCCGACGGCCTTGGCCGCGCGGCGGAACAGCTCGGCCGTGTACGGCACTTTTTGCGGCGCCAGCGCGTAATTGTCGGAGCGGTCGCCCTCGAACACATTGCCGTCGCCGACGACGATGCCATTGACTTTATACGCCTGGCCCGAGGTGCCAAACACTTTCTCGACGAAATCGAAGTGCGGCTCCAGTTCGGCGTAAGTCACACCAAAATCCTGGATCGTCATGCCTTCGGGGATGAATTTCTTGCCATAGCGGCGTTCGTAGTGGCTGCGGATTTGCAGCTCTTCCGGCAAGACGCGCCAGTGCATGCCCGACCAGTGCAAGCCCGCACCGCCCACGCCCGTGCCGGGTTTGAAGGCGCCGATCTGGCGGTACGGCACGGCCACGCCGGTGATGCTGTGGCGGAAGGTGAACGTGCTCTTCGACATATCCTGGAACAGCTTGCTGCGCTGGATGTAGGTCAGCTCGTCGAGGGTCTTCGGATAGGCGCCGTCCGGATAGGTGTCGCGGTACTCGCCGCGTTCCAGCGCGACCACATTCAGGCCCGCTTCCGTCAATTCCTTGGCCATGATGGCGCCGGTCCAGCCGAAGCCGACAATCACGGCATCGACAGGCTGCATTTTCAAATCTGCTTTGATATCACTCATGATGGTTTTTCTTTTTCTTTGATCTGGTACAACAAAGTTACGGTTACAGGCTCAGGCAATCGACACGGGAGGAAGCGGGTATTTTTTCCCGTACTGTTCCACCCAATCCATGTAGTCGGCGCGCGCGCCGGGGAAACCCACCATCTTCCAGGCCAGCATGTCTTTGTTGCCACCGTGTACGGGGTCGCAAAAGTAGCCTTCGCGCGTATTTTGCAGCAGCTGGTTGAAGAAGATCTTCGATGGCACCTCGCCGATGTCCAGGGTACCCTTTTGCAATTGCGTGATGACGGCATCGCGCTCGGCCGCGTTCAACTGCACGAAAGGCTTGCCCGACTGCTTGTTGACGGCCGTGTTCACGCCGGCCAGGGCGCTCTTGTACAGCGCGCGCGGCGCCATGTGGAACTGGTAGCCGAATTGTTCGATCGAGGGCACGAACGGCCCCTGCATGTACCACAGCGCGCCATACGCGTAAGGCGTGTTCATCTGCGAGTCGATGAATTCATGCACACCCGATTCCAGCGCGCCCGGCCCTTCGGCGTCGGCGGGAATCAAGCGATCGACCAGTGCGCTCAGGGTGGCCCATTCGGTGGCGTCGAAGAAGCGCGGTTTGTAGGCAGGCTGGTCCTTGGAGACGGCCATGGCCAGGCCGCCGCCGGCACCGGCCAGCAAGGCCACGGCAGGCGCGGCGCCGACGGCCTTGCGCAAGAAGTTACGCCGATGGGGCGAAATCCCGATGATTTTCATAGGTTTTCCTCAGGCGGCGCGAGCCGCCACAGTGATGGATGTGGGAGTCAGAAAGAAAATGCGGGCAAGCGCCGCTGATATTGCAGATTTCACGTAGAGATGACTGAGGGGTATCGCGGCGCGGCGCGGCGCATCCACTTGCCGGTTAATTGATCAAGGTGATTGACAAGCAGTTGCTTTGCATTTACGGTGCACATCGTACCATAATTAAAATAAATATTCAGAGACAGGTTCAAGGTGATTAAAAATGCAGCAGCGCCGCGTGGACGTCCGCGCAAGGCGGGTGTGGAAGATGCGGTGCTCGAAGCGATCGTCATGCTGGTTAGGCAACATGGACTGGAAACGGTGACGATACAGATGGTGGCCGATGCGGCTGGCGTGGGACGCCAGACGATATACCGGCGCTGGCCGCGACGCGAAGACATGCTGCTCGACGCGCTCGTCAAGCGCACGGCGGAAAAGCTGCAGCGCGCGCTCGACATGCCGGACGGCCAGGAAATCGAGGCGATCTGCGCGCGTATCTTCGACAACCTGAACGCCGATGGCCGCTTTACCTGCGATTTATTGGTGCTGATCCACAACGATGCGGCGGCGCAGCTGCGCTTTCGCGAGCAGATCGTCGCGCCATGGATCAGCCTGGTGGTACAGCGCCTGGTGAACATCGGCGTGCGCGCCGACCTCGACCTGCGTTTATTTGCCTTCATGCTGCAATCGGCACTGGTGTACCAAATGCAACTGGGCGGCCAGCTCGACCTTGCGCTGCAGGAACGTTGCTGCCGCTTTATCCGCAGCATGCTGTAGCACTGGATATAATCGTGGCGAATACTTCTTCACCACCACCAGAAAGCCAGCCCATGAGCCATGTATTTTCCGCCAGCCTGCAAGCACCGCGCAGCCGTTTAAGCAGCAACGGCCCCGAACTGTCGCGCATCGTCGCCGGCATGTGGCGCATCGGCGAATGGAATATGACAGCGCAACAACGCCTGGCCTTCATCGAGCAATGCCTGGCGTTGGGCGTATCGAGTTTCGACCACGCCGATATCTATGGCGACTACAGCGCCGAAGGCCTGTTTGGCGAAGCGCTGGCCCTGCAACCGGGTTTGCGCGACAAGATGGAGCTGGTCAGCAAGTGCGGCATCAAGCTGCTCTCGCCGCACCGTCCCGGACACGCCATTCAGCATTACGACACGAGCGCGGCGCACATCACCAGTTCCGTGGAACACACCTTGCGCCAGTTGCACACGGACCGCCTGGACTTGCTGCTGATCCACCGTCCCGATCCGCTGATGGATTTCGACGAGATCGCCGGCGCGTTTACCCAATTGAAGAAAGATGGCAAGGTGCTGCATTTCGGCGTGTCGAACTTCAGCCGCCACCAGTTCGAGTGCCTGCACCGACGTTTCCCGCTGACAACAAACCAGGTGGAGTTTTCTCCGCTGCACGTGGCGCCCCTGTTCGACGAAACCTTCGACGGCTTGCAGGATGTGGGGGTGGCGCCGATGATCTGGTCGCCGCTGGCCGGCGGCAGGCTGTTCCAGGGTGGCGATGCGAATGTGGAGAACTTGCGCAATGTCATCAAGCAGATCGCCGACCAGCTGCAGCGCCCGTTTGCCAGCGTGGTGTTTGCCTGGATCATGCAATTGCCATGCCGCCCGCTGCCGCTGACGGGCTCGGGCCGCATCGAAGCCGTGGGCGTGGCCGTGGAAGGTACGCAATTCACACTCAGCCGCAGTGACTGGTTCGCCATCCTGCGCGCCGCGCGCGGACACGAGGTCGCCTAGTCTATCTCGTCGGGGTCGTTGAATACCTGCGGCAGCGCAATGCCGCGCCAGCCCAGATACCAGGCCAGGTTCAGCGCCAGGGTGGCGGCGATGTAGACGGCGAAGAACAGCGCGAAGAAGCTGGTCTTCAGCCACACCAACAGGGCGACGGCAACGATCAGCACCAGCAGCGCGGCCAGGCTTTTCTTTTGCTTGGAGCTGGGGAAACGCAAGGTCGACACCATCAGGCTGCCCACGCCCACCAGCAGCAACATCAGCAGATAGCTGTGCAGCATGGAATCGATGGGCGCCGGCCAGGCCACCACCACGGCCGCCACACAGGCGGCACCGGCCGTGATCGGCATGCCGACAAAATACAGCGGGTCGGTACGCCCGACATTCACATTGAAGCGCGCCAGGCGCATGGCGCCGCAAGCAACAAAGAAGAAGCTGGCCATGCCGCCAAAGCGCAGCAGCAGCGGATCGTGCACGCCCATCTGCACAAAGCCGTAGCAGTACAACAAGACGGCCGGGGCGCAGCCGAAATTCATCACGTCGGCAATGGAATCGAGCTGTACGCCGAACTGCGAACTGGTGTTCGTCAGCCGGGCCACATAGCCGTCAAGCGCATCAAACACCCCGGCGAGCACCAGCAGCGCCGCAGCCAGGCGATAGGCATCCGCGTCGCCCACCGCGGCGTTATCGACGGAAATGACGATGCTGGCAAAGCCGCAGGCTATCGACAGCAAAGTCACCATGCTGGGCAAGGCGTACTTGGCGCGCTGCAGGCGCGACTTGGGCAATGTGTTCAAATTATGGGCAATCAAAGTAGCGGGAATGAGGCAATGCAGCTGCAAACGCTGCGCTACGCTCATTCTACCCTGTGCAGCCACGGCACCGTCTGCGCACGAGCGGGCGGCATATCTTTTCATGGATGCTCTACGACAGATCAAAATGCCTTAGAATCGTTTCACAGGGCAGCACACCGGCCCCCATCTCTGTCCGCCTACCTATACAGGAGTCAACTTGATTGTCTCGTCACTGCGTTGGAAACACTGGATACCCGCCCTGCTGAGCGCAGCCCTGTTGAGCGCCTGTGGCGGAGGCGGCAGCGACAGCCGCAATGCTGCGCAAACCACCTCAACTCCGGCCGGGCAGCTAGTACAGGAACCGGGCGCTCCCGTCCTCAGCAACAATATTGCTACCGATGGCTTCAACTGGTTCAACTACCGGCGCAGCCAGGTCGGGCTGTCGCCACTGGCGCGCAGTGGCTTAATCGACAGCGCCGCCCTGGGCCATTCCAGCTATCTCAATCTCAACAGTACGGTGGCGCACGAACAAGTGCTGGGCAAGCCCGGCTTTACCGGCGTCAAACTGGGCGACCGCCTGGCCAAGGCCGGCTACGTCGTCACGTCGCTGCAGGGCGAAGTCATCGCCGGCGCGAGCAACACGTCCGGCTTTTACCTGGCCGAAGAACTGGTCACGGCCATCTATCACCGCTTCGTCATTTTCGAGCCGCTCTTCAAGGAAGGTGGCGCGGGGGCGGCCGTCAGTGGCGCCGGCTACGCGTATTTCACCACCGACCTGGCAGGCAACCGTAACTATGGCCCCGGGCTGACGGCGGCGCAAATCGTCACCTATCCCTTTGGCGGACAGCAAAAGGTGGCCGTCAGTTTTTCCAGCGATAACGAAGCGCCCGATCCCGTGCCGAACCAGGACGTGGTCGGCTACCCGATCAGCGTGCATGCCAACTACGGCACCAGCGTCAGCGTGACGGCGTTCAGCGTGCGCCAGCGCGGTGCCGGTACGGACTTGACGGTGCGCCTGCTGACCAGCGGCAGCGATGTGCATACGCCGGTCTCGGCCGCATCCATCATTCCGCTGGCACCCTTGAGCGCGAACACCAGCTATGACGTGAGTTTCATTGGCAAAGTCAATGGCGCGGACATCACGTACAACTGGTCATTCAGCACACGCTAGCCTGGCATCGCATGGCAAGCGGGCGCGGTATTGAGGACGACAGGATGTAAAATAGTGCTTCCTGCTTTACTGACAGTGACAAGTTTTGGGGCTCTCTGCACAGCATGCTGAAACCACACGCCACTTGCGATGATGATGCCGCCGTCGCGGCATCCAACATGGTTCGTATTCTCGACGTCGAGAACGGACTGGGCCGCATCATGGGCGACCGCATCCTGTACCTGAAAATCCTGCGCCGCTTCCTGCATGACCACAGCACCACGCCGTGCCAGATCCGCGCCGAATTCGACGCCGGCAACTATGCCTGCGCGCGCCTGAAGGCGCATACCCTGAAGGGCGCCGCCGGCATGATCGGTGCGCACCACGTGCATGGCCTGTCGGCAACATTGGAGTCGGCACTGCGTGCACAGGCGCCCGATCTGGCCCAGCAGATGCTGCAACTGGAACTGGCGCAAGATCAATTGCTCGGTGCGGTCAGCAGCATGCTGGGCACGCCGGAAGCGACCCATACGGCGGCGCAGGACGTCGCGCCCGATCCAGCCGCCCCCGCCATCCAGTTGCTGCTGGCGCGCCTGGCCAGCCATCTGCGCGAAGGCGATGGCGCGGCCATCGACATCCTGGAAAACTCGGCCAGCCTGCTGGCCGCCAGCCTGGGCGTGCACGTCTACCAGGAAGTGGCTGCCGCTGCGCATGAGTTCGACTTCGACGGCGCGCTGGCGGCGCTGCTGCGGCGCCGCTAGCGCTCAGCTGCTGTACTGCGCCTCTTCCGCATACGCCACGCAACAACTCTTGCAACAGAAACGGCGCACGGCATCGAGCGGCTTGTCGCAGTACCAGCACGCGCCTTTGGGCGGCAAGGAGGCGATCAATTCCGGCATGGCGGGCAGTGGTCGCGCCACTACCTCATCCTCGCATTCCACGACATCCGGCTGTTTGCTGTCCATGGCGCTTCCTTTCCTAGCGGCACTTCAAGGCCGCTCAGCAAGATTACGTCAGCGCAGTTTGCAGCCCATGACATTTCTCAACGGCGGCCACGCTTGCCCCAACGGCACGCTGAAATTTCCGAACGACAACGTTGTCACTTAACACTACAATCCGTGTTCCGTTCACTTGCGCGTTCGCCATGAAACCTATCCCTCTACTGCTCTCCTGCTTGCTGCTCAGCGCCTGCGCCACGCGCGCGCCCACCGCCTACACCCTCAATTCGGGTGCCGAACGCACGCCGGAACAACTGGCAGTGGTATTCGAACACGCCGACCTGACCCTGCGCATCGACCCGGCCAGCCGCAGCATCACCGGCGATGCGCGCCTGACCTTCCTGGCGACCCAAGCGATCTCGCGCTTCGCGCTGGACCTGGACAGCAACCTGCCGGTCGATACCATCGAAGTCGACGGCAAGGCGCTGCGACCGCAAGACTATGCCAACCCGGACGGGCGCCTGAGCATGACCTTGCCGGCCACCGTCGCGGCAGGTGCGCGTACCACCATCCGCATCGTCTACCACGGCGCGCCGCACGTCGCCGTGAAAGCGCCGTGGGATGGCGGCATGGTGTGGTCGAGCACGGCCGCTGGCGCGCCATGGATCGCCAGCGCCGTGCAAGGCGAAGGCTGCGACCTGTTCTGGCCCTGCATCGACCACCCGATGGGCAAGGCCCAGCTGATCGACCAGCACATCCAGGTGCCGGCGCCGCTGGTGGCGGCTGGCAACGGCATCGCGCTGGGCATGGATGAGGCCGATGGTTGGCGCACCTGGCACTGGCGTGCCAAGCATCCGAGCACCTATGGCATCGCCCTGAACGTGGCGCCCTACCGCAGCCTGCAGGGCGAGTATGCGAGCCGCTACGGCAACCGCATCCCCCTGCAGTTCTGGTACCTGCCGGAAAGCGAGGCCAAGGCAAGTGCCCTGTTCGCGGAATTGCCGCCCATGCTAGATTTTTTTGAAAGCACCATCGGCCCCTACCCGTTCGGCGACGAAAAAGTCGGCATTGCCGAAACCCCGCACAAGGGCATGGAACATCAGACCATCAATGCCTATGGCAACAAATTCGCCAGGACCAGCTACGGCTACGATGAACTGCTGCAGCATGAATTTGCGCATGAATGGTTCGGCAACCAGCTAACCAACAGCAACTGGGACGATATGTGGCTGCACGAAGGCTTCGGCACGTATATGCAACCGCTGTACATGCAATATCTGCGCGGCGATCAGGAATACTTTGCTTCGCTGCAGCAAATGCGTGCCGGCATCGTCAACAAAGCGCCCATGGTCTCGGGTAAGCCGAAAAGCGAGGAAGAGGTCTACGATTTGAAAAAGGGCGGGCCGGGCGGCGACATTTATGTGAAAGGGGCGCTGGTGCTGCACACCTTGCGCGGCCTGATTGGCGACGAGGCCTTCTTCCGCGCCGTGCGCCTGCTCGTGTACGGCACGGAACAGCCGCAGCCGGGCCACTTCCACCCGCGCTATGGCAGCACCAAGGAATTCATGGCCATCGTCAACAAAGTCACGGGCAGCAATTACGACTGGTTTTTCCAGGCCTATCTGTACCAGGCCGCGCTGCCAGAGCTGTCCGCCGTGCGTGACGGCGACACCTTGCGCCTGCTATGGAAGACTCCTGCCGACATCGCCTTTCCGATGCCAGTGGAAGTGCGTATCGGCAAGGAAATCCATACCGTTTCCATGTCGCTGGGCTTTGGTGAACTGCCCCTGCCGGCTGGCGCCACTTACACACTCGACCCGCACTCACGCGTGCTGCGCCGCGCCGAGCATATCGAGATGTTCCATCAATTCAGGGAAGAACAGGCCAAGCGCAAGAAGAGCTGAGCAGCCACAGACCAGGGCAGCCGCTATTTCCGGAAACTGCGCACCGCGTCATTGGCATTCTCGGCAATGATTTTTTGCAGCGTCGGCTGTCGCGCATACTTGGCGGACAGCCGTTTCCACTGGCGTTGCGCCTGGCCGCACGATTGCTCGATGGCTTGCGTGATTTCGCGCTGGCGCGCCTTGTCGTGCTCATCCCATTCGCCGGCAAAGTGCTCGCACATTTGCGCATGCTCAATGAATTGCGCCACGTCGCGCGGCAGTTTTTCCTCGGCCATCGCCAGCAAGGGCAGACAGCACAGCACGCAAGCGAGCAGTCTTTTCATCATGTCCTCTTACTTGCCGATACAGAAACGGCTGAAGATCACGCCCAGCAAATCGTCAGGCGAAAATTCGCCCGTGATGCTCGACAGTTGCACCTGCGCCAGGCGCAGCTCTTCGGCGAACAGGTCCAGCGACTGGTCATCCTGCGCCGCGTGCGCGGCAGCGATGTTCAAATGCTTGCCGGCCGACTTGAGCGCGATCAAATGGCGTTCGCGCGCCAGGTACAGCGATTCGCCCGTCTGCTGCCAGCCGGCGATGCGCAGCAGCTCGGCGCGCAGCAAATCGATACCGATGTGCTCGTGCGCCGACAGGTAGACGTGCGTGGCGTCCGGCAAGCTGTCGACGCCGGGCTTGTGGCCGGACAAATCGATCTTGTTCCACACGCGCACCACGGGCACGCCTTCGGGGAACGCGGCAACGATGGTTTCATCGGCCAGGGTGGGACCATGGTCGGCGTCGAGCAGATGCAGGATCACGTCGGCCTTGCCGATTTCACCCCAGGTGCGTTCGATGCCGATGCGCTCGACGGCGTCGATGGTGTCGCCGGCGCTGCGGATGCCGGCCGTGTCGATGATGTTGAGCGGAATGCCTTCGATCTGGATGGTTTCGCTGACCTTGTCGCGCGTGGTGCCGGCGATCGGCGTGACGATCGCTACATCGGCGCCCGCCAGCGCGTTCAGCAACGACGATTTACCGACGTTGGGCTGGCCGGCCAGCACGACATTCAGACCTTCGCGCAGCAGCGCGCCCTGCGCCGCCTGGGCAAACACTTTATTCAAGGCTTCGATGACGGCTTTCAATTGACCGCGCGCATTCGATTTTTCCAGGAAATCGATCTCTTCTTCCGGGAAATCCAGCGTTGCCTCGACCAGCATGCGCAAGCCCGTCACCTGCTCCACCAGCGCGTGGATGGTGTTGGAAAACGCGCCCGACAGCGATTGCGAGGCGGACTTGGCCGCCGCTTCCGTGGACGCGTCGATCAGGTCGGCCACGGCTTCGGCTTGCGCCAGGTCAAGCTTGTCATTCAAGAACGCGCGGCGCGTGAATTCACCGGGTTCGGCCAGGCGCAAGCCGCTGTCCTTGCCCGCTTCCAGCACGCGCGCCAATAATAATTGAAGCACCACAGGGCCGCCGTGGCCCTGCAATTCCAGCACGTCTTCGCCCGTGTAGGAATGCGGGCCCTTGAAATGGATGGCGATGCCCTGGTCGATAATGCTGCCATCGTTTTCCGTAAATGGCAGATAAGTGGCATGGCGCGGTTTCAGCTGCTGCGCGCCGAACAGGGCCGTCATCAGGGGAGCGAGGTTTTTGCCGGAGGCGCGTACCACGCCGATGCCGCCGCGTCCGGGTGCGGTGGCGATGGCGGCGATAGGGGAAGAGTCGAGTTTCATGGGGTTATTGTAGATTATTCGCAGGGCGCGGAACTGAGCCGCATAAAAAAAGCCCGCGCGAGGCGGGCTTTCTGTTCGCTGGCCGGAATTACTTGGCGGCGACCGCGTATTTCTTGGTGATCACCCATTGCTGGCCGATCGACAGGACGTTGTTGACGACCCAGTAAAGTACCAAGCCCGACGGGAAGAAGAAGAACATTACCGAGAATGCCAGTGGCATGAACAGCATCATCTTCGCTTGCATCGGATCGGCCGGAGCCGGGTTCAGCTTGGTCGTGATGTACATCGAGATCGCGTACAGCACGGGCAAGATGCACCATGGGTCATGCTGGGCCAAATCGGTGATCCAGCCTATCCATGGCGCGCCGCGGATTTCCACGGACGCGTTCAGCACCCAGTACAGGGCAATAAACACGGGCATCTGGATCAGGATCGGCAGGCAGCCGCCCAGCGGATTGATCTTTTCCGTCTTGTACAGCTCCATCGTGGCCTGGTTCATCTTTTGCGGATCGCCTTTGTAGCGTTCGCGGATGGCTTGCATCTTCGGCGTGACCAGTTTCATCTTGGCCATGCTGCGGTAGCCGGCGGCCGACAGCGGGAAGAACGCCAGCTTGATCAGGATCGTGAAGGCAATGATGGTCCAGCCCCAGTTGCCCAGCACGCTGTGGATCTGTTCCATGACCCAGAACATCGGCTTGGCGATGATGGTCAGCCAGCCATAATCCTTGACCAGTTCCAGGCCAGGCGAGACCGGTTCGAGCAGGTGCGCAATTTGCGGACCCGAATACAGTTTGCTGTCCATGCTGGCCGTGGCGCCGGGCGCCAGGGTAGGCAGTGGCAGCACGTTGCCGATGGCGTACAGGTTGGGGCCGACCTTCTTGGTGAAGATATCGCGCTTGGCATTTTCAGGCGGCACAAAGGCGGATACAAAGAAGTGCTGCGAAATCGCAAACCAGCCGCCATTCGCCGTGGCAGGGTGCAGGCCCTTCATGGCGTTGTCGTTGCCCTTCTTCTCGTCTTCCACAGCCGCTTTTTCGATTTTCTCGAACGTCAGCTTCTGATACTTGTCTTGCGGCGTGTACAGGGTCGGACCCGTGAAGCTGCTGTTGAAGAACGAGTCGCCAACCGGCTTGTTGCCGTCATGCGTCAGTTGCAGATACAGCTGTGGCGTGACAGGCGCGGCACCCACGTTGGCCACGTCATGGCGCACGTCGATGACGTAGTCGCCACGTTTGAAAGTGAACGTCTTGGTCAGCTTGACGCCGCCTTCGACCGCTTCCATCACCAGTTGAATCTGCTTGCCATCGGCCAGGGTACGCACGCCAGGCTGCACGGTGAAACCGCTCGCGTGGGTAGGGAATGGACCGCCGACCAGGCCCGATTGCGCCAGGTAAGTATGGTTCGCGCCTTCGTCGAACAACACTTCGTTTTGCTTGCCATCGTCAGGCTGGCACCATTTGAACAGGCCGAAGCAGCCGCCAAACCAGCCCGGATTGCCCGCGCCCTTGAATTTCAGCAATTCCAGACGCTTGACCTGGCCGCCCAGGGTGTCGATATCGACCTTGATGACGTCGGTGGTGATGGTAATCACTTCGCGCTTGAACGCGGCGGAATCGACAGCCTCACCCGGCAGGGCAGGCACGCCTGCCGCAGCCGCGGCAGCCAGGGCATCCGTCTTGGCAGGGGTCGCTGGCGCCTTGGCGGTTTGTTCCGTGTTCGCGGAGAACATCGACGGCTTGCCGTTCGAGATCATCCATTCGTTCCAGAGAATTACCAGCGAGACGGAAAACACGATCCACAGGATGGTACGTTTATTGATATCCATTAGGGTATTTGTCAGGAGTGGTTGCAACCGCAAGCGGTCGTTGAAGATTGTTTAGCATCGGCCGGCGGCACCGGGTCGACACCCCCTTCATTCCAGGGGTGGCAACGACACACGCGTTTGGCAGCCAGCAGGCTGCCTTTGGCGGCGCCGTGCACGCGCAGCGCTTCCATCGCGTAATGCGAACAGCTCGGATAGAAACGGCAATTCTGTCCCAACATGGGGCTGATCAGCAACTGATAAGCGCGCAGCAGGAACAGCAACAGGGTTTTCATGGCGCTGACGGTGGTGGCGCAGCAACAGAACGGGCCTGGGCGGCGATTTGCGCCGCAAACAGGCGGCTCAATTCTTCACGCAGCTCGGCTTTGAGCCGGGTCGTGGTGGCCGGGCCATCCTTGCTGTTGACGGCGCGCGACAAACGCACCACGCAGTCGACCGGCGGCATCGCGCTGTTGCGAAACAGCTCGCGCGTGACGCGCTTGATCGTGTTGCGGGTCGCCGCGCGCGGTGCGAAACGCTTCGCCACAACGACGCCCAGCCGCGCATGCGGCAATTGATTGTGTCGGGTGTACAGCACAAAATGCGCTGTTTTTTGCGAAGGGCGCAAACGAAAAACGGATGAAAATTCATCCGTTTTAACGATACGCCGAACGCGCGCGAAGTCGTGTGAACCTTCGCGTTGATTGCCGACTGGAGTACAGCTAGCCACGCGATCAGCTGTCAACGACAAGCCTATACGGCCAGACGTTTGCGGCCCTTTGCGCGACGTGCGTTGAGCACATCACGGCCACCACGGGTAGCCATACGAGCGCGGAAGCCGTGCGTACGCTTGCGACGAACGACGGAAGGTTGGTAAGTACGTTTCATGTTGGTCTCGCTAAAAACAAAAAAAATGCAAAATCGGGTCTGACGTCCCGTCAGTTTTTGGTGCCAATGACAATCGCGCACTTATGCCAAGGCACAAGCTGGCCAATCTCATCGCCCGCTTAATCCACGCTTAGTCCATATTGTCGTTCCAAATGAATAAACACGGAATACGGGCGGGGAACCCTGAATTATTCAGCATATGCCCCCCTCTTGTCAAGGATTGCCGTGATCGCCCGGAAATTTGCGCGCCGGACCCCGTCTGCCGGCAAGCCCCCGCCACACCCCGCGCCAGCACTGACTGTCACGGGATAACCGGGGGATAAGTCGCCTCTTATACACACGGCGCCCCACCCTGGCACAGAAAAATAACAGCCGTGCCTGTGGATAACTTTGGCAGTCGGGAGTAGAATAGCGCGTTACGTGTGGCGAGCCCTCGCGCGACGCCGGCCTTGCAACACGGTGAACGCAGGGCAGAATCGATACGCCCTCCCACACCTTTTCACATAGACATACATGGATAATTTCTGGCAGGCCTGTTCCGCGCAGTTGGAACTGGAGCTGACACCGCAACAATTCAGTGCGTGGATCAAACCGCTTATCCCTCTCGATTACGAAGAGGGCAAGCTGCGCATTGCTGCGCCCAATCGCTTCAAGCTCGATTGGGTCAAGACCCAGTTCGCCAGCCGCATCACTGCGCTGGCCATTCAGTACTTCGAAGCGCCCACGGAAGTGCAGTTCGTGCTCGACCCGCGTCTGGCCCTGCCGAAGAAGCCCGTCACTACCAGCACCCCGGCCAGCGATCCGAATGGCGGCGCGCCCAGCGCGCGCGCCGCGGAGCCGCAGCCGAGCGTGCCGGAACTGAGCATCGGCGCCGCGCCGCGCCGCGAGCAGAGTCGCATCAACACCGACCTGACCTTCGACAGTTTTGTAACGGGTAAGGCCAACCAGCTGGCGCGCGCCGCCGCCATCCAGGTAGCGAACAATCCGGGCGTGTCGTATAACCCGCTGTTCTTTTACGGCGGCGTCGGCCTGGGCAAGACCCACTTGATCCACGCTATCGGCAACCAGGTGATGGCCGACAATCCGGGCGCGAAGATTCGCTACATCCACGCAGAACAGTATGTTCGAGACGTAGTGACCGCTTACCAGCGCAAGGGTTTCGACGACTTCAAGCACTATTATCACTCGCTCGACATGCTGCTGATCGATGATATTCAATTCTTTGGCGGCAAGAGCCGCACGCAGGAAGAGTTTTTCTATGCGTTCGAGGCATTAATTGCTGCGAAGAAACAGATCATCATCACCTCGGATACGTATCCGAAGGAAATCACGGGCATGGACGACCGCCTGATCTCGCGCTTCGACTCGGGCCTGACGGTGGCCATCGAACCGCCGGAACTGGAAATGCGCGTGGCGATTTTGCTGAAAAAAGCCAAGCAGGAAGGCGTGACCTTCTCGGACGACGTGGCCTTCTTTGTCGCCAAGCACTTGCGCTCGAACGTGCGCGAGCTCGAAGGCGCGCTGCGCAAAATCCTGGCGTACTCGCGTTTCCATGGCAAGGACATCACGATTGATATCGTCAAGGAAGCCCTGAAGGACTTGCTGTCGGTGCAGAACCGCCAGATTTCCGTGGAAAACATCCAGAAAACGGTGGCCGACTTCTTCAATATCAAGGTTGCCGACATGTATTCGAAGCGCCGGCCCGCGAATATCGCCCGACCGCGCCAGATTGCCATGTACCTGGCCAAGGAATTGACACAGAAGAGCCTGCCGGAAATCGGCGAGCTGTTCGGCGGCCGCGACCACACCACGGTGCTGCATGCCGTGCGCAAGATCGCACTGGATCGCACCAAGAACCCGGAATGCAACCACGAATTGCATGTGCTGGAGCAAACCTTGAAGGGCTAAGCACCATTTGGCAAGACTGGCTCAAAACGTGCTTTACCCTTATTATCTGGGAGGGCACCGCAGCCGGTCTATCGGGGCTCCCTATGGCGACAATTGTTAAATTAATACGTTAAACGTCGTACTGTTCAACCTATACATTGAGGATAAATATGCAATTGGTCAAAACCACCCGAGATACCCTTCTCCGGCCACTGCAGATCGTGAGCGGTATTGTCGAGCGTCGGCACACTATGCCGATTCTGGCCAATATCCTCATCCGCAAAGACGGTGAAAATGTCTCCTTCCTGTCGACCGACACCGAAGTGCAGATCACCACGCACGCGGAAATCGGCTCCGGCGCGGACGTCACGGGCACCACCGTGGCCGCGCGCAAGCTGCTGGACATTTTGCGCGCGCTGCCCGAATCGGGCGACGTCACGATGACCCTGCTGAACAAGCGCCTGACCGTGCAAACGGGCAAGTCGCGCTTCGCCCTGCAAACCCTGGCGGCAGAAGAGTTTCCAACCGTGCAACAAGCGGAAAGCTACAACGCCTCCGTCACCCTGCCGCAGAAAACGCTGAAGCACCTGTTCAACATGGTGCATTTCTCGATGGCGCAGCAAGACATCCGCTATTACCTGAACGGCTTGCTGCTGGTTCTGGATGGCAATCATGTCATCGCCGTGGCCACCGACGGCCACCGCCTGGCGTTTTGCCAGGTCGCCACCGAGCAGACGTTTGCGCGCCAGGAAGTGATTATTCCGCGCAAGACCATCATCGAACTGCAGCGCCTGCTGGAAGAGAACGATGAGCCGGTGCAGCTGGACATCGCCGCGAACCAGGTGAAACTGACCTTTGCCGACATCGAGCTGATCTCGAAGCTGGTGGAAGGCAAGTTCCCCGATTACACGCGCGTGATTCCAAAAGGCTACAAAAACGACTTCACCATCGGCCGCGATGAACTGCTGCGCTCGCTGCAACGTGCCGCCATCATGACCAGCGACAAGTTCAAGGGCGTGCGCTGCATCATCACCCCGGGCAGCATGAAGATCAGCTCGACCAATGCGGACCAGGAAGAAGCCGTCGAAGAGCTGGAAATCGACTACGGCGGCGATTCAGTCGACATCGGCTTCAACGTGACGTACCTGCTGGACGTGCTGAACAACCTGAAATGCGAATACGTCAACATCGCGCTGGGCGACTCGAACTCGTCCGCCCTGATCTCCATCCCGGACAATGCCGACTTCAAGTATGTCGTCATGCCGATGCGGATTTAAGCGTAACCCAATGCAAAACTGGGGTCTGATCCAACAGGGTCAGGTCCCGCAATCAGCAATCGTTATTTGAGAAAGCAGTCCATGTCCGAGAATCCACAAGACACCCCGATCCAGGCCAAAACGGAAGAATACGGCGCCTCCTCCATCCAGATCCTGGAAGGCCTGGAAGCCGTGCGCAAACGCCCGGGCATGTACATTGGCGACACCTCGGACGGCACCGGCTTGCACCATCTGGTATTCGAAGTGCTGGACAACTCTATTGATGAATCGCTGGCCGGCCACTGCACGGACATCCACGTCACCATCCACAGCGACAATTCGATCTCAATCACCGACAATGGCCGCGGCGTGCCGACCGGCCTGAAAATGGACGACAAGCACGATCCGAAGCGTTCGGCGGCGGAAATCGTCATGACCGAGTTGCACGCGGGCGGCAAGTTCGACCAGAACTCGTATAAAGTCTCGGGCGGTTTGCACGGCGTGGGCGTGTCCTGCGTCAATGGCCTGTCGAAATTGCTGAAACTGACCATCCGCCGCGATGGCAAAGTGCATCACATGGAATTCGTGCGCGGCGTGCCGCAAGATCGCCAGATCGTCATGGTGGGCGACATCGCCACCTCGCCGATCAAGGTCATCGGCGACACGGACAAGCGCGGCACCGACGTGCATTTCTGGGCCGATGAAGAGATTTTCACGCACGTGGAATTCCACTACGAAATCCTGGCCAAGCGCATCCGCGAACTGTCCTTCCTGAACAATGGCGTCAAGATCAAATTGTCCGACCAGCGCACAGGCAAGGAAGAAATCTTCGCCTTCGAAGGCGGCACGCGCGGCTTCGTCGAGTACATCAACAAGGCCAAGTCTGTCTTGCACCCGACCATTTTCCAGGCCACGGGCGAGCGCCTGTCGGACCAGGGCACGAACATCTCGGTCGACGTGTCGATGCAGTGGAACGATGCCTACAATGAACAAGTGCTGTGCTTTACGAATAACATCCCGCAACGCGACGGCGGCACCCACTTGACGGGCTTGCGCGCGGCGATGACGCGCGTGATCAACAAATATATCGATGAACACGAGTTCGCCAAGAAGGCGAAAGTGGAAATCAGCGGCGACGACATGCGCGAAGGCTTGACCTGCGTGCTGTCCGTGAAAGTGCCGGAACCGAAATTCTCGTCGCAGACGAAAGACAAGCTGGTATCGAGCGAAGTGCGCGGCCCCGTCGAAGAGATCGTCGCCAAGACCCTGGCCGATTACCTGCAAGAAAAACCGAACGACGCCAAGATCATTTGCGGCAAGATCGTCGAAGCAGCGCGCGCGCGTGAAGCGGCCCGCAAGGCCCGCGACTTGACGCGCCGCAAAGGCATCATGGACGGCCTGGGCCTGTCGGCCAAGCTGGCCGACTGCCAGGAAAAAGACCCCGCCCTGTGTGAACTGTACATCGTCGAGGGTGACTCGGCAGGTGGCTCGGCAAAACAGGGGCGCGACCGCAAGTTCCAGGCGATTTTGCCGCTGCGCGGTAAGGTACTGAACGTGGAAAAAGCCCGTTTCGAGAAAATGCTGTCGTCCGAGCAGATCACCACCCTGATCGCCACGCTTGGCACCTCGATCGGACCGGACGAATTCAACGTCGAAAAACTGCGCTACCACCGCATCATCATCATGACCGATGCGGACGTCGACGGCGCCCACATCCGTACCCTGCTGCTGACCCTGTTCTACCGCCAGATGCCGCAACTGGTCGAACGCGGCCACATCTATATCGCGCAACCGCCGCTGTACAAGGTGAAAGCCGGCCGCGACGAGCGCTATCTGAAAGATGACGCCGAAGAAGCCAGCTACATGATGACGGTGGCGCTGAACACGGCCGTGCTGGTGCCGCGCACAGGCGCTGAAGGCATTTCCGGCGAGACGCTGACGGAACTGGTGCGCAAGTTCAACCTGTCGAACACCATCATGACGCGTCTGACGCGCGTCATCGACCGCGCTGCCCTGACGGCCATCATGACGGGCGTGCAGCTGGACCTGTCGACCCTGGACTTGGCGGAAACCTCCGCCCTGGCCCTGCAGACGGCCATCAACGACAGCGCCGTGCGCGTGCATGTGCGTTCCGACGACTTGTCGGAAAAACACATGCTGCGCATCGAGCGCATGCACCACGGCAACATCAAAGTAACGGCCATCGACGCCGACTTCGTGCAAGGCCCCGATTACGCCGTGCTGAGCAGCGGCGCCGCCACCTTCGAAGGCTTGATCGGCGAAGGCGCCTTCGTGCGCCGCGGCGAAGGCGAGCGCATCAAAGAAATCGCCGTGGTCGACTTCCACCAAGCCATGCAATGGCTGCGCGACGAAGCCGAACGCACGGTCTCGAAACAGCGCTACAAAGGTCTGGGTGAAATGAACCCGGCCCAGCTGTGGGAAACCACGATGGACCCGACCGTGCGCCGCCTGCTGAAGGTACAGATCGAAGACGCCATTGCGGCGGATCAAATCTTCACGACGCTGATGGGCGACGACGTGGAACCACGCCGCGCGTTTATTGAGAATAATGCCCTACGGGCGGGGAATATTGACGTGTAAGTTGACGTTTTATTAAACAACATCAAAAGCCAACCCTGCGGGTTGGCTTTTTTTATTTTTAAATGCTAGGATAGCAATATTTAAAAATGCACTTCTTAAATTAGGTTAAGCATTAATGGAACCATTTGACGCGTTACAAGGCATAGAGAACCTAACAAAATTCAGCGGCATTGCTGCGGTACTAGGAACCGTACTGCTGATATTTCTAGTTTGGCGCAGAACAAAATCGACCCATCCGTTAATGTCTATGCTTTGGAGAATCGCCGATGGAAAAAATAAATGCAGTGACAAAGAAATAAGTAAATTTCTCAGCACTCGATCCTCACTTATGCAATTTCGCTTTACAACAGGCATTCCAATTCGGCTTCATTCTCAAATTTCGACACTATTGCAATGGAGCAAAAATAACGAAGAAGATATTGGAGATATAGCTGGATGCGGAGGCTATTTTGATTTCGAAAAACCAGAGCTTATTGAAAATAATATACCTAAAACATGGTATGTCGGCATGCTCATACTGCTTGGAATTTTTTGCCTTCTCTTCTCTATAACATTGGGTATTGCTGCGATCCCCGATAAAGCATTTTTGCAAATAAAGAAAAGTGAAAAGTGGGTAATGGTCGATACGCAATTTGTAAAAAGATTTTCCCTATTTTATGATTTCCCTGCTTTTGGCACAGAAAACTGCGAAAAAAACAAATCCGACATAGAAAAAAGATCTGGGTTAAACAACAATGATATAAATTTGATGTGCAATCTTCTTAAAGACGAAAAGAAAATAAATTACCTAAAGGAAACTATCCGAGAACAAAGATTTATTTTTATTTTTTATATGGTATTCATATTGGCATTCCTTCCGTCCAACTACAAAGGAATATTCAATTATTTCATGGCTATTGCAATGAGGAATCGCCAAACTGCTCGAAATAAAGCCATCCGGGAACTTGAAGACTACTCCGTGTAAATTACGAGGAGACGGGGTCAGGAGACGGGGTCAGGTCCGCCATTACAGGAGACGGGGTCAGGTCCGCCATTACGACACGATCTCAGCCATGCCGACATTCAAACCTCTGCGCAATCTCAGCGCCAATACATCATCACGCAGCACATCGCTGGGGTTCCAGAGTTTCTGGACAATATCGTTGTCGTTCAGTAGCTTGTTTCCTGATTCAAAATGTTGATGTAAGCACCATAGGCATACACGCGGTTGCGTTTTTGGCCAGTCACTTCCTGCACCATGCCCAGCGTACCTGCCATGGCGTCGAGAGCCTTGCCCACCGTCGCGGCGGTCAAGCCGGTGGTCTTGCTCAAGGCAGCAATATTCAAGATGGGATGCGCAAACAGCGCATCGAGGATTTTCCTGGCCGACCCCGCCAAGCGCCCGAGTTCCGCCAGCCGCGCCTTGTCTTGCGCCAGCAACTGCGTCAGCGCCTGGGCCGTGCTGACGGCCTGATTGGCGGTGGCGGTGATGGCGTCGGCAAAGAACAGCAGCCACGCTTCCCAGTTGCCGCTGATGCGTACCTGTTGCAGCAAGCTGTAGTAGGTTTCACGATGCTGTTTGAAAAACACGGAAAGATACAGCAGCGGTTCCTGCAAAATACGGGCTTCCATCAGTATCAACGGTATCAACATGCGGCCGAGGCGGCCATTGCCATCCAGGAAGGGATGGATGGTTTCAAATTGCACATGCGACAATGCCGCCTTGATGATGGCGGCAGTCGGCTGCGGCACGTCGTTGATGAAGTTTTCCAGTGCCGCCCAGCAGTCAGCGAGCTGGTTAGCGGGCGGCGGCACGAACGTTGCCTCGTCGGCGCGATGGCCGCCGATCCACACCTGATTGCAACGAAATTCGCCAGGGCTGCGCTGCACGCCCCTGCCCGACGTCATCAGCACTTGATGCACTTCCGTCAACAATCGAAAACTAATGGGCTGCCCTTGCCGTATCCGTTCCACGCCCAGCGACATCGCCTTGACATAGCACGAGACCTCTTGCACATCATCCAGCGGCACGCCAGGCTGCCCTTCTATCTCATATAGCATCAGGTCGCTAAGCGATGATTGCGTGCCTTCAATTTGCGAAGACATGACGGCTTCCTTGCGCACGTAGCTGTACAGAAACAGCCGTGCATCGGGCAAGAGCGTGCTGATGGCATCGAGTCGTCCCAGTGCGATCAAGGCTTCGTCCAGCCGGCTTTGCAGCTTGCCGTTCAAGTCCAATCCCGGCGTGGGTGGCAGTGGCAAGGGTACAAAGGCCTGGCACGCCACACCACCGGCAATGGTCGATGTGTAGTTCCCCGTGAGTCCACGTTGCATAGGTTCGCTGAAGTTAAAATGAATGGAGGCATTATTTTAACTTAAAGAGAAAAATGAAATAATGAAATCCTTATTTTATGTTGCCGTAATCAAGCCGCCTTCGGCCACAGCACTTCCCCAAAGGTTTGCAACACTTGTTCCAACTTACCGTCCAACATCGCGTTAAGACGCGGACGATGCTGGCGGCGATATCCTGATTGGTCTTGCTGCGCCAGACGATTTGCAGCATGGCCTCGGTATAGCTGTGTTGATCGAGCAATAAGCGCACTTCCTTCATAATGTGGCGGCGGCAGGACAGTAGCTGCCGATTTCCTCGCCAGGATCACCATTCCCCCCGAGAAACCAGTACACTAGTTCCTGAGCGCAACTAATTTTGTGCGCGCGCCAAGCCGCCTGCCTTTGCCGGGAGGCGTCCCTGCCGCAAGGCTTGTTGTCTGCCTGGACAAATGCCATGTTCACTTCGCGCAGCCTGTCTCCTGCCTTGTATTACCTGTTCTTTTCAGGAGAACGGGAGCAGCAGCAGCGCTTTTTCAAGGAACTGCATTTCATTTCAATAGCCATCCTGACGTTTGGCCTGGCCTGCTGGCTGGTCACGTTCAGCCTCACCTTGCCGCGCGCCTCACTCGAACATGCGCATGCCGCGATGGCCGTGACGGGCATGGTGGTCGGGCTGGTGCTGACCAAGTATGCGAAGTCGCTGCAAGCGATCATCGTCAGCGGCACCATCAGCGTGCTGTTCATTGCTTTCGGCTTTCGCGTGCTGATGTTGGGCACGGAAGACCCCGCTTTCTGGGTATTGCCGCTGGGCGTGATGATCACCCTGACGACGGCGCCGATCTTTAGCGGCATCGCCTATTACCTGGGCGTATCGCTGGGCGTGTGGGCCATCCTGGGGCTGGGACAGTTTCCCGTGCATGCGGGCCAGGCCGACCAGCATTGGCCCGTGCTGGCCGTTACCATCAGCGTAATCATCGGCCTGGCGCTGAATATCTATTTTCTCGTCTTGCGCATACATAACTACCGTGCCCAGCGCGAACTGACGACGATGGCCTACAAGGATGGTTTGACCGGGCTCAACAACCGACGCATGTTTACCCAAAGCGCCCGCGTCTTGCAGCGTACGGCGCACACGCCCGCGTATTTTTTAATGATCGACATCGATGACTTCAAGCAAATCAACGACGTGTACGGCCATGACGTGGGCGACGAAGTGCTGAAAAAAATCGCCGAAGTGATCGCGGGGCTGTCGGGCGAGCATCTATGTGGTCGTCTGGGCGGCGAGGAGTTTGCCGTCATTTACCTGGGCGAAAAGAACGCGGCCTGCGCCTTTGCCGCGCAACTGGTTGACAGCGTCGAGGCAGCTTTCGTGCCGGAACGCAAGGTGTCCGTCAGCATCGGCATGGCGGAAATGATCAAGGAAGCGGACTTGTCGCACAGCTACCGGCGTGCCGATGAGTCGCTATACCAGGCCAAGAAAAGCGGCAAGAACCGCTACGTGCTCAACGCCGCCTGAACATCGCCGTCGGGCGTGGCATCGAGCAGCGCCAGCAAGGCTTGCGGCGAAATCTTCCAGGGATCGCGCTGCTTGGAGTCCACCTCATCCCAGCTGTCCTGGGCGCCGATCTTGAGGATAGTCAAGGGAATGTCCTTGCTTTCAAAGAACGCCAGCATGCGGCGAATCAATCGGCTCACCTTGGCGTGCTCATCTTGATACAAGGAGCAGCTATAGAAACAGCCCTTCTCTCCCATGCGCAATTTCCTGGCCACGCCGAGACGCGAGTGGACCACATACTTGTGCAAGAACTCGCTGACTACCTCATCGTCAACGGGAATACTGCAGGAAATGGTGATCTGGGCCATGGCAACGGGGGACAGTGATTCAATAGCCAAGCTTAGCAGAAAGCGATTTATTCCTGAAATGCTAAGATCGCGGCGCGCGCATGCCGTGCTGACCTTGTTTTTGCCAGCGGGCGCAGAGGACGAGATGGCCGCGCCGCTGCTGGTGTGCCGCAGAGGCTGCGCCGGCACAGCGGCAAAGCATTGCTGCGGTGGAATACATCACGACCCGCCCCGGCCAGCCCGGCTGGGAGCCGCGCGACGTGCCACCCGGCTTTCCCGCCAGCTTGCTGCACCTGCTGCTGCCGAATGCGGAACTCAACAGCAGTTTCAGCGGCGGCAAACGCATCGCACCGGCCGGCCTGGCCGGCTTGCCCATGCGCACGCCCACGGAAGCGGCCGAGGCGGGCGACGAGCCCATGCCCGATGCCTGCATCACCCTGCGCAGCTATGCCGACTTCCACTGGGTGCTCAACACTTACGCCAAACTGGCCAAGGGCGCGCAAGTGAAGGGGCATGACGACAAGGTCGTGTTCACCGGCAGCGATACCAGCGGCCGCTACACGGTGACCTTGCGCGAGCCGGACAAGGAAAACGGCGTGTTCATCACCGTGGCCAGCTGGCGGGAAAAATAGGCCGGAGGGGAGTTCGGACAAGGGAAAGCATTGCCATTACGCACAGGAGCATGGCATTTTGTCATTTTGCGGTATGATTTCCGGCCGTGCGGCGCTGCCCGATTCCTGCCTTGCCCACCCAGTCCGTTAAGCCAGCCACGCTTGCGTAACATCCTGCCCTAAGGAATTCATATGTTCGGTTTTAACTTGCGCGTTGCCAAGATGGTGTGGACGGCTTTCCTGATCGCCTTCCTGCTATTTCTCACCTACAAGGTCTCGTCAACCCTGATCGTGGTGGTCTTTGCCATTTTCTTCAGCTACCTCGTGTATCCGCTGATCGGACTGCTGGAACGGTATGGACCGAAGCGCCTGCCGCGCACGGCCGCCATCGGCATCGTCTTCCTGGTGGTGATTTTGCTGGTGGCGGTGTTGGGCTCGATCTTCGGCGCGCGCATCGAGGAGGAAGCGATCAAGCTCAGCGATCAGTTGCCGACTCTGCTCAAAGGCAACAACTTTGCCGAGCGCATCCCTTTGCCGGAATTCATGGAACCCTTGCGTGCGCGCCTGCTGTCATTCATGCAGACACAGCTGAGCAGCGGTACCGGACAAGCCATGCCGCTGGCGAAAGAACTGGGCTTGACCGTCATGCATGCGGCAAGCAACCTGATCTATCTGGTGCTGGTGCCCGTGCTGAGCTTTTTGCTGATCAAGGAAGGCCCGGACATGCGCGACGGCTTGCTCTCCTTGCTGAACCGCCCGAACAAGAAACTCTGGGGCGCCATCATCGATGACCTCGACATCTTGCTGTCGCGCTATGTACGCGCCCTGCTGCTATTGTCGATCGCCACTTTTGTGTCTTACAGCATCGCCTTTTCCCTGATGGGTGTGCCGTACAGCCTGCTGCTGGCGGGTGCCGCCGCCCTGCTGGAATTCATCCCGTTTGCCGGTCCGCTGGCGGCCGCCATCATCGCCGTTGTCGTGGCCGGCTTCAGCGGCTTCGAGCACGTGTTCTGGCTGATCGGCTTTATCGCCGCCTACCGTTTGTTCCAGGATTACGTGGTCAACCCGTACTTGATGAGCGAAGGCGTGGAAGTGAGTCCGCTGATGGTCATCGTCGGCTTGCTGGCCGGCGACCAGCTGGGTGGCGTGGTCGGCATCTTCCTGTCCGTACCCGTGATGGCGGCCATCAAGATCGTCTTCGTGCGCGCCCGGGCGGCCTTGCAGGCACGCCACGATGCGCTGGAAAAAGCGGAACAAGCGGCAGAGGAAGCGCGCGCCCAAGCCTTGGCCGAGGCGGCGCTGCTGCAGGAACAGGGCAGCAAGGCCACCCTGCCAGCGCAGTAACTTAGAACTCTTCCCACTCGCCGCTGTTATCCGCGGCGGGCTTGGCCGGACGCGGTTTTGCGGCAGCGACAGGTGCTGCCGCGGCGCGGGACGGCGCCAGGCGCAATGCGGGGCGTTTCAAGGCCGTGCTGGCGGCGGCCACGACAGGCTTGCGCAAGGCAGGCTTGGGTGCTGCCGGGCCGCTATGGTTGGCGTCGAGCTTGAAGATGCTGACCATTTCGGCCAGCGCCGCCGCCTGCTCCTGCATCGACTCCGAAGCGGCTGCCGCTTCTTCCACCAGGGCCGCATTCTGTTGCGTCACGGTATCCATTTCCGCCACGGCTTGATTGATCTGGCCGATGCCCAGTTCCTGCTCACGGCCGGCGGCGCTGATTTCGCCCATGATGTCCGTCACGCGGCGGATGCTGGAAACGATCTCGTCCATCGTCGTGCCCGTCTGGCTGACCAGCGTGCTGCCGGCGCCCACGTTCTGTACCGACGCTTCGATGAGCACCTTGATATCCTTGGCGGCGCTGGCCGAGCGGTGCGCCAGGTTGCGCACTTCCGTGGCGACGACGGCAAAGCCACGGCCTTGCTCGCCGGCACGCGCCGCTTCCACGGCCGCGTTCAGGGCCAGAATGTTGGTCTGGAAGGCGATGCCATCGATCACGCCGATGATGTCGGCGATCTTTTTCGACGATTCGCTGATGGTGCCCATGGTCTCGACCACTTGCGCTACCAGCGCGCCACCCTTGACGGCCACGTCCGAAGCGGAGACGGCCAACTGGTTCGCCTGGCGCGCATTGTCGGAATTCTGCTTGACGGTCGAGGTCAGCTCTTCCAGCGACGAAGCCGTTTCTTCCAGGCTGGAGGCTTGCTGCTCCGTGCGGCTGGACAAGTCCAGGTTGCCCGAGGCGATTTCATTGCTGGCCGTGGCGATGGCGCCACTGCCGTCGCGCACGCCGCGCACGGTAGTCGACAGGCGTTCCTGCATTTTCTGCAAGCCCGTCAGCAAAGCGCCCATCTCATCGTGACGCGTAATGACGATGTCATTGGCCAGGTTGCCGTCCGAAATGGCGTCGAAATGGCGCAGTGCCTGGTCCAACGGGCCGAAGATGGCGCGCAGCAGCAAGATGCTGGAAATAATGGTCAGCAAGGCGCCCACTACCATGCCGATGATGGCCATGGTCACTTGCGTGCGGTAACTGGCTTGGCTGTCCGCATACATTGCGGCGGCAGAGGTGGCCTGGAATTGCGTCAATGTTTCGGCTGCCTGGTCCAGCGTGCGGTAGAGGGGCGAAAGGCCCGTCATCATCAGCTTGTCCGCCTGCTCGATATTGTTCTCGCGCAAAGCCTTGCCCATGGCCAGCACGCCATTGTTGATATAGTCGCTACGCTTCTTGTCCATGTCGTCGGACAGGCGCTTTTCTTCCGCGTTTTGCGGCAAGGCCAGGTACGCCTTCCAGGACTTGCTCGACGCTTCCAGGAATTGCTCGGAGCGTGCCAGAGTCTCCTTGGCATCCGGCGCATCCGGGTGCACCATCACGCGGTCCATCGTGAAACGGGCACGGCCCAGGGCAATTTGCGACTCGCCGATGGCTTGCGTCGATGCCAGCTGATTGCTGTAGACCTCGTTGAGAGTATTGTTGGCCGATTTCAAGCTGATGATACTCATGACGCCCAACACGGCGATCAGCAAGCCCAGCACACTCATGGTGGCAATCAGGCGCATTTTTATTGTTATATTTGACAGCATGCTATTTTCCTTGGTAAGGGCGCAACCATGCTTGCGCATGCCGGACGGAAGCACAAGCGCCAGATGGGCGGGACAGTTCTTAATTGTTCAGGACAAAATTCGGTCGACGGAGCGTTACTGGCGGCTGGGGGAAGGCGGCCCGCTCATCATCGTCAGGAGTGAAATACAGGGCAACAGGGTTGAGGTTTCCTGTACTTTTAATTTCCTAACTGCAAGATACAGGGAAAAATTACCAGTAGCAACATCCAGCATGGATTTTCACGCTTTGTAACAAGCGGATGATGTTTTTTGCGCAGAACTGGCATTCCGCTGTCGTGCGCGGTCGCGCCGGAATGCCAGGTATGTTAATAGACGGTTTCTTCGATGAGCTGGCCATCGTCGCGGAAAGACTGATGCAGCCCCACCTTCTTGCCCATATTGTAGGCACCGATCTGACTGGGCTTGCCGTTTTGGAAATTCTCAATGCTGACGCCATGCAGCACGCCCTTGTTCCAGTTGCGGTGAAATTGCGGCAGTTCGCCGTCCGGATAAAACAGGGTTTCCGCGCCATCGCGCTTGCCGTCGGCAAAGGTACCCTGGTGACGCCGCTTGCCATCCGGATAAAAACTTTCCATCATGCCATCGAGCACGCCCAGGCGGTAATGCTCGACCAGTTGCAGCTGGCCATCGGCCGCATATTGCTCCAGCTTGCCATCGGGCTTGCCATCGAGCATGGTCAGCACTTGCCTGCCACCGTCCGGCGTCGCCTTCTTCCACGGCCCCTGCTTGACGTCATCGACGTAGTTACCGCCACCGCCAGGTTGGATCCACTGACCCTGCTTCTTGCCATTTACATACTGTCCCTGCCATTGCACCACGCCATCGATGCGGCGCTCGCTGGGTCCATTCAAGCGGTCTTTCACAAAATGGTCATAACCGGTGAAACTGTGCATGTCCGCTGCACGCCATTCGGCCACGCCCGGGCTCACTTCCCAACGGCCCGTGCGCTGGCCTCGCTGCATCATGCCCGTCGTCGTTTCATCGCCGCTTTCATACGTCCATGGCCCTTCTGCCCTGTCGTCGACAAAGGCGCCAAACGAGCGGATGGTGTTCGGCTCTTCGTAATGCCATACGCCGGTACGCTTGCCCTGCGCATACTGGCCGCGGGCAAGCACGCTGCCCACGCAGCAGTTCACCTCGTATTCGATGAATAGCCCATCCTGGCTGGCGGCAAAGCGCTGCGGCTGCGTTTCCCAGGTGATCCACTTGACGTGGTAACTGGGTACGCGGCCCCCTTGCCTATCCTTGCCCAGCAAGTAGGTGACGGTAAGGAAATGGCCCTCCTTTTCCTGGAAGGTTTTTTTATAGGCAAACGCGGGCGCTTCCGTTGGCTTGCCCGGCAACAACTCACCATCGATATTGAAATAGCCGACCAGGGTGCCATGCGCATGCTCGATGGCGTCGAACTCGGCCACGCCCGAGGGCGCGTACGCGATGCTGTAATCGATCAGCTGCAGGGACGCCAGCGCCGCGCGCACCCGCGCTTCATCCATGGCGGCGGCACCGCGCACGATGGCGTCCAGCGCGGGCTGCAAGGTGGCCACCTTGAACATCTTGCCGCCGCTGCGTTCGTAGCGGTAGGCATGCAAACCATAGGCATTAGCACTGCGGCTGAGTACCAAGGTGGTCTCGCCTTCGCTGTCGAGGTCAAGCTGGAACACGGCTTCGATGCTGGCCTTGCCGTATTTATCCAGGTTCATGCGCTTCTCGCTGCCTTCATTGCACTGGCAATAGTAGCCGTTGACCTCGCCATTTTCCCGCAGGAAGGCCAGCACCACGCCGCCATCGCGGCGCTCGACGGCGCTGCCGGTGGCCATGGGTGCGCCTTCATAAAAACGCGCCGCCTGTGCCGGCGCCAAGGCGCCCAGCGCCAGCAGCGCCGCCATCGTGCTCATCAAAAATGTTTGCCGCATGCCAACTCCACTGCCGAAAAGCACCATTATGCATGGCCGTTCAGGCAAGACCGGACACGCCAGGACGCCGGCGCCACAGGGGCCGCTGCACCGTCTGCGCCAGCAGCACGCCCAGCAGCGAGATGCCGCCGCCGACCAGGTGATAAATATGCATGCTTTCGTGCAGCCAGACGATGGCCAGCAAGGCCGTCAGCAGGGGCAAGAGGTTGACATAGATGCTGCAGCGGTTCGGCCCCAGCAGTTTGACACCTTCGATCCACAGATAGGACAGCACGATGGATGAACCAATGCCCGCATAGCCGATCAGCGGCAAGGTGGTGGCATCCAGCCTGGCGCTGCCGGGCGGCAGCAGCAGGAACAGCGGCAGCATGCAAGCCAGGGCCGCCAGCGCCTGGCAATAAATGGATTGCCAGGCAGGAATGGATAAACGCCAGCGGCGCAGCAGCACGCCGTACAGGGCAAACACCAGGCAAGCGAGCAGCATCAGCGCATCACCCGCGTGCACGCCCTGCTGCAGCAAGGCCAGCACATCGCCGCGCCCCACCAGGTACAGCAAGCCGCCGAACGACAGCACGCCGCCGGCCGCCATGCCCACCGTCAGGCGCTCGCCCAGCAGCAGCACGCTGAGCAGGGCCGTCATCAGGGGTGCCAGTGCCGTGACGATGGCCATGTTGGTAGCCGTCGTCGATTCGGCGGCGCGGTAGGACAGGCTCTGGAACAGCGCCATCGACATCACGCCGCACAGGGCTAGCTGCCACCACTGGCGACGGATGGCGGCGCGATTGCGCCACACGGGCCGCGCGATAAACGGCGTCATCACCAGCAAGACCAGCACCAGGCGGTAAAAGGTGATGGCCGTGGGGGCGATGCTGGACGCGGCCAGCTTGGACACGACGACGTTGCCGGCCCACAGCAGCATGGCCAGAAACGGATACAGATAGGCGCGCACAGGCATGTGTAGCTCCGGGAATAGTTACGGGGGGAACCATCATGCCGCAGGTGCGCCGCGCCTTCTCGCGCTAAGATGTCTGTACCTATCGCAAAACTGACCTTATTTGTATGGATTGCACCTCCCCCGCCTTTCAGGAATTGCTGCCCGTCACGGCGCGCGCCATGGCGCTGGCCGTCGACTATGCGCATGGCCGCGTGATTTCCGTGCACCGCCACACGCATGCACAGTTGCTGTATGCCATCGAAGGCGTGATGACCATCGAGGCGCAAGGCGGGCGCTGGGTGGTGCCCCCCACGCGCGGCGTGTGGCTGCAGCCCGGCATCGCGCACCAGGTGCGCATGAGCGGCGCCGTGAAAATGCGCACCGTCTTCATCGACTGCGCCAGCTCACCCCTGCTGCCGCGCCACAGTTGCGTGCTCGACATCAGCCCCCTGCTGCGGCAATTGATCGTGGCGGCCGTCGACATCGCGCCCGATTTCACGGAAGGCAGCCGCGACTGGCATCTGCTGCAATTGCTGTTGCACGAGCTCGACAGCTTGCCCGTGCTGCCCCTGTATTTACCGTTACCCGTGGATGCGCGCCTGCGCGGCATCTGCGCGCGGCTGATGGCGCAACCAGGCGAACAGCAGACGGTGGCGCACTGGGCGCAGGAACTGGCGATCACCGAGCGCAGCCTGCACCGTTTGTTCCAGAAACAGACAGGCATGCGCTTTGGCCAGTGGCGCCAGCAGGCGCGCCTGCTGCGGGCACTGGAACAATTGGCGCATGGCAGCAAGGTCATCGATGTTGCCATGGACAATGGCTACACCAGCCAGAGTGCCTTCAGCGCCATGTTCAAGAAGCATTTCGGCACCACGCCGACCGCGTTTTACCAGGCAAAAGTCATCGCAGCGTAAAAAAAATGCTGCTATGCATCAATAATCATGGGAGATAGTCTCCGCGCTTGTTATCATCGCAAGCCTTATCGCACCGCGCCCATCCTGGCAGCGGTGTTGACCTTATTTCACGCCACCATGACACAGAATTTCTTCCAGACTTTTATCCTGCTCTTGCTCGTCACCGACCCGTTCGGCAACGTTTCCCTGTTCGTCAATGCCCTGAAACGGGTACCGGTCGAACGGCGCTGGAAAGTCGTGGTGCGCGAATGCATGATCGCCTTCGGCATCTTGCTGCTGTTTATGTTCTTCGGCCGCCATTTCCTGAACGCCTTGCAACTGTCGGAAGTAGCGCTGCGCATCGGCGGCGGCGTGATCCTGTTCCTGATCGCCATGCGCATGGTGTTTCCGCAGCCCAACGCCGGCAATAGCGACCACGAGATGGGCGGCGAACCGTTTATCGTGCCGCTGGCCATCCCTGCGCTGGCCGGCCCGTCGGCACTGGCGACCGTGCTACTGTTTTCCTCGCATGAAATGAACGAAGTCATCGCCCACGTGGCGGGGCTGACGGCCGTGGCAGTGGTCTGGCTGGCCGTCTTCCTGTGCGCCGAACGCTTGCAGCGGGCGCTCGGTCCAAGGGTCATGACGGCATTTGAACGGCTGATGGGCTTGATTTTGACGGCGATGGCCATTGAAATGTTGCTCGCTGGCATACGCGCGTTCCTGAAATCCGTTTAATTTATTCAGCTTACTATTGTCATTCATCCACTGAAGGAGTCCAGCATGAGCCGTTGCGCCCACCTTTGCCTGATGGCCGATTACAACCAGTGGATGAATGCCAAAGTCTATGCGGCCGCGGCCGGCCTGCCGCCCGGCGAACTGCAGCGCGAGCGGGGTGCGTATTTTGGCTCCCTGCTGGCCACCTTGAACCACGTGATGGTGGGCGACACCCTGTGGCTGCAGCGCTACGCGCAGCACCCGGCCGGCTTTCTCCTGCTCGACCCCATCCGCGCCATCACGCCGCCCGTATCGCTCACGCAGCCGCTGTTCGCGGCCGAGGATTTTGCCACCATGCACGCGCACCGGCAATGGCTGGACCAAGTCATCGTCGACTGGGCCGCCTCCATCACGGAAGCCGACCTCGACCATTTGCTCGACTACCGCAACAGCAAGGGACCGAACCGGCGCGAGTTTTTCAGCCTGCTCATGCATTTCTTTAATCACCAGACCCATCACCGGGGCCAGGCCAGCACCCTGCTGTCGCAAGCGGGCGTGGACATCGGCGATACGGATTTACTGTTTCGCATCCCCAACCATATTGCCGACTGACGGCAAGCGGTAGTACCACGCTTTCAGCGCAATCAATGCCATCGCCAGCGCACCCAGCAGCGCACCGCAGCCCAGCGCCCCCGGCATGCCGTAGCGGGCGATGGCCATACCACCGGCCAGCGCGCCCACCGTTACACCCAGGTTGATGGCGGCGATATACACGCCGATGGCAAACGCGGGCGCCTCGCGCGCTTCGCTGCTGAGCCACACTTGCGTCACGATCAACCCGCTCGTATGCGCCGCGCCCCAGAACAGCAGCAAGACAGCCAACGCTGCCCAACCGGCACCAGTGTCCGCATACCGATACAGCAACCAGTACGCCAGCCCCAGCAGCACGGGCTGCAGCAAGACCGTGCGCAGCACATGCGTGCCCAGCTGGCGCCCCGCGAACAGATTACCGGCCACGCCGCCCACGCCAAACACCGCCAGCGCCAGCCCCGTCTGGCGCGCCGACAAGCCCGCTTCCTGCTGCAGATACGCGGCCGCATACGCATACACGGCAAACATGGCGGCAAAGACAAAGACGGCGGAGGCAATCGTCAGCCACAGCGCGGGCTTGCGCAGCACGGCCAATTGGCGGCCATACGCCATCGGCGCCTCGCGCGGCATGTCCGGCAAGAACAGGTACAGCCCCAGCGCGGCCAGGACATTCACCAGGGCGCAGGCAAGGAACGATGCCTCATAGCCATACTGCGCGGCGATCCACGTCGTCAGCGGGATGCCCAGCACCATGCCCATGCTGGTGCCCGTGAACGCATGCGCGCCGGCCCGCGCCGCTTGCTGCGGCGGATACAGGGCGGCGGCGGCCACCATGGCCAGCGAGAAATACACGGGATGGAACAGGGCCGGCACGATGCGCAGCGCCAGCAACACCTCGAAGCGGGGCGCATACGCCGAGGCCACGCTGGCCAGCGCGAACACCAGCAGGGAGACGATCAGCACCCGCTTGCGGCGCCAGCGCGTGGCCAGCAGCACGAGGAAAGGCCCGCCCACGGCGATCACCAGGGCGAACAGGCTCACCAGCGATCCCGCCTGCACCGCCGTCACGCCGTAGCGCTGCATGATCATCGGCAAGATGCCCACCACGCCAAACTCGATGCAATACACGCCGAACAGGCCCAGCGCGAGGAAGACGATGGGCGTCATTGCCCTTGCTCCACGCCATACACAGCCTGGCACAGTTCCATCACGAACGGACCCGCCATGCCTTCCAGCGCCGTATTCGTGAACGCCACCACAGACAGTTCTTGTGCAGGGTCAACAAACCACGCGTGGCCATACGTGCCGCCCATGCGCCACGTGCCCGCCGTTTCCGGCGTGGCCGCCAGTTGAGGATCGGTCAAGACGGTAAACCCCAGGCCGAAGCCACGACCAGGCCAGAACGGCAAGTCGAACGCACCTGTCTGGCTTACGCCCATCTGGCGCGCCAGCGCAAGCGGCAACAGGGGCGCGCCGCCCAAACGCAGGGTTTCCAGCAGGCGCATGAAGTCAGGGGCGGAGCCGAGCATGCCGGCGCCGCCGGACGGGTAGGCCTGCGCATCGCGGGCGCGCGCCGGCGACAAGGTAAAACCTGCCATGCCATCGAGAAACGGCAGATGGTCATCCCCTTCGTCCAGCAAACGGCGCGGCCGGGACTCTCCCGCTGCGCGGTCTGCATAGGCAACAACCAGGCGCGCCGGATCGGTAGCCAAAAAGCCCGTTTCGCGCATGGCCAGCGGCGCCGTCACCAAGGCCGCCACGGCCTGCGCCAGCGGCATGCCGGCCGCCTGTTCGATCACGGCGCCCAGCACGTCGGTGGCGATTGAGTACGCCCAGCGCGCACCGGGCGCATATGCCAGCGGCACGGTGGCCAGGCGACGCAGGTTGTCCTCCAGAGAAATACCGGACGCATCCATGCCGTCGGACACCCCCGCCCGCGCATACGCGCCGCCCGGCGGCTGGAAGAAGCCGTAGTCGAGGCCGGCCGTGTGCGTGAGCAAGTGGCGCACGGTCATCGCCGCCACGGCGCCGTCCGGCTGGCGCGGTGCAAAATACGGCAGCCAGCGCGTCACCAGGTCGTCCAGCCCCAGGCGCCCCTGCCCCACCAGCGCCAGCGCGGCCGTAGAAACGATGGGCTTGCTGACGGACGCCAGGCGGAAGACGGCGTCCTCGCGCATGGGCGTGCCTGCCTCGCGGTCCAGGTAGCCGGCCGCGCGGCGATAGATTTCCTGGCCCCGGTGGCGCACCAGCACGACGGCGCCCACCAGGCGCTGCTGCTGCACGACGGCATCGAGCAAGGGATCGATACGGGCGGACAAGGCCGCAGGAGAGCAGTTGTAAATCATGGCGGAGCCTTTCAAATGATCAAGCTGCCAAGGTAAAGCAGGCGCAATCAAAGAAAAACAGGCTATAGTTTCTGTCTGTGCGGACGTTAGCATCCGCAATCAATGGTGACAGGGGACGATATGGATAACCTGGCGGGATTCACGGCCTTCGTGCAGGCGGCGGAAACGCGCAGTTTTGTGGCGGCGGGCCGGCTGCTCGGTATTTCCGCCTCGGCCATCGGCAAAAGCATCGCGCGGCTGGAAGAGCGCCTGGGCGTGCGCCTGTTTCAGCGCAGCACGCGCAGCATCGCGCTGACCAGCGAAGGCACGGTGTTTCTCGAACGCTGCCGGCGCATTCTGGGCGAGATCGAAGCGGCCGAGCTGGAGTTATCCAACAGCAAGAACGCGCCGCAAGGCAGGCTGCGCATCAGCCTGCCGCAGGTCGGCAGCTTGCTCAATCCCGTGCTGGCCGCGTTCGCGCGCGCCTATCCGCAGGTGGAACTCGATCTCGATTTCAGCGACCGCCGGGTCGACGTGATCGAGGAGGGCTACGACGCCGTCGTGCGCGCGGGAGAGAGCGCCGACAGCCGTTTGATGAGCCGCCAGCTGGGCCAGTTCCAGCTGCAGCTGGTGGCCGCGCCCGCCTATCTGGCGCAGCACGGCACGCCGGAGCTTCCCGGCGACCTGCTGCGCCATACTTGTTTGCTGTACAAGTTTCCCAGCAGCGGCAAGGTCGAGGCCTGGCCCCTGCCCGAGTGGCCAGCCCTGCACGCGGCCGGCTTGTCAGCCCTGCTCAACTGCAACAATGTGGAAACCCTGCTGCACTTTGCCGAAAGCGGCCTGGGCATCGCCGCCCTGCCCGACTTTACCGTACGCGCGTCGCTCGCGGCGGGCCGCTTGCAGCCGGTGCTGGACGCGCACCGCCAGCACGCTGGCGCCTTCCGCATCCTGTGGCCCAGCAGCCGCCACCTGACGCCAAAACTGCGCGCCTTCATCGATTTTCTGGCCATCCACGTGTTTGCGGAAAGCTGACGTCTGCTGGCGCCGCGCCCGTTGTTTCCACACGACAACTTATTTAATTTGCTAACAATTTTCAAACTTTTCGCGGACTTGATACAAGTTTTTGTATTGCAGTGCGGAATTTTGAGGAACAATTACAGCCTGGCTGTCGTTACGTACTAACCCGTAGTGGCAAGGTATGACCGTGTCTGGCATCTGGCCTGTCGACGTTTTCCCTCACTTCCGCACCACGAAAGCAATCATGTCACTCACACAATTCAAAATCGGCACCCGGCTCGGGATCGGGTTTGCTGTCGTCCTCGGCCTGCTGGTGGCCGTCTTGCTCGTCGGCCTGTATTCCATGGGTCAACTGAGCGCACGCACGCACGACATCGTGGCCGACAAGAACGTCAAGATGGCGGCCGCCAATACCATGAGCGACAACGTGCGCAACATTACTTTGGCGATCACCAGCGTGGTGGTGGCGCCGACGGAAGCGCTGGTGCAGGCGGAATTGGCAAAAATTGGCGAAGCGCGCAAGAAATACGGCGCCGCCAAGGAAACCTTGCAAAAGAAAATCTCGACGGACAAGGAAACGGCCCTGATGGCCGAACTGGACGCCGCCCTCAAATCGGGCGCGCCGCTGAACAACAAGGTCATCGAGCTGCGTAATGCGGGCCAGACGGAAGAGGCGATCGCCTTTTTGACGCAGCAGGCGGCACCGAGCCTGAAGATCGTGCTGGGCGCGCTCGACAGCCTGGTCGCCTATGAAGCGCAGCAGGCGGCGCAGGCGGCAACAGACGCCGAAACGCTGAGCGCCAGCGCGCGCGCCTCCATGATTACCCTGGGCAGCGTGGCCGTGCTGCTGGGCGCTTTTGTTGCCTGGATCATCACGCGCTCGATCACCCATCCCATCAATGCAGCCGTGGCCGTGGCGGAAACCGTGGCCTCGGGCGATTTGTCGTCGCACATCGTCGTCAATTCCAGCGATGAAACGGGCCGCCTGCTGGGCGCCTTGAAAGCCATGAACACCAGCCTGCTGGGCGTGGTGGCCCAAGTGCGCCACGGCACGGATGCGATCTCCACGGCATCGAGCGAAATTGCCGCCGGCAACCTCGACCTGTCGTCACGCACGGAAGAGCAAGCCAGTTCGCTGGAAGAGACGGCGTCGGCCATGGAAGAACTGACCTCGACCGTGAAACAGAATGCGGACAATGCACGCCAAGCGAACCAGCTAGCGAAAAGCGCATCGGAAGTGGCCGTGCGCGGCGGCAGCATCGTCGCGCAAGTGGTCGACACCATGGGCACCATCAACGCGTCGTCGAAGAAAATCGTCGACATCATCGGCGTTATCGATGGCATCGCCTTCCAGACGAATATCCTGGCCTTGAACGCGGCCGTGGAAGCGGCGCGCGCCGGCGAACAGGGACGCGGCTTTGCCGTGGTGGCAACGGAAGTGCGCAACCTGGCGCACCGCTCCGCCACGGCGGCCAAGGAAATCAAGGAATTGATCGCCGCGTCCGTCGCCAACGTGGACACGGGTTCGCGCCTCGTCAATGAAGCGGGCCAGACCATGGGCGATATCGTCGACAGCATCGTGCGCGTGACCGACATCATGGGAGAAATCACTTCCGCCACGCACGAGCAAACCATCGGCATCGAGCAGATCAACATGGCTATTGCCCAGATGGATGAAGTGACGCAGCAAAACGCTGCCCTGGTGGAGGAAGCGGCGGCCGCCTCGCAAAGCATGCAGGAACAGGCAGGCGAGCTGGCGCACGTGGTGGGTTTCTTTAAAACCGGCAACGCCGTTGCCGCATCTCAACCCGCAGTCAAGCTGGCCGCCGCCCGCAGCAGCATCGCGGCGCCAGCACCAGCGCGCCCCGAGGCCCGCAAGGCACCCGTGCGCCAAGCCGTGGCCGCCGCACCGGCACGCCGCAGCAATCCCGCCGCCGAAAGCGAGTGGGAAGAGTTTTAAGTAGAGCAACACCTCCAGACGTGCAGGCCAGGCAGGAAGTTGCTGCCTGGCTTTTTTTCGTCCGCAATCACCACTTTTTTTGCGGCAAAGCCCGCGCAATAGGCAAAAGTGCAAAACGTGCAGCGCGCATACGCTTTACAATCCTCGCTCGCTTTACAAAATATTGGTCATCATGAATCAGGCAGAACAGCAGCGCCTCCTGGCTATCCTGGAGTATTGGCACAAGATCGAATTCTTTATCCCGTTTGACCTGAATCAAATCACGGACGTTGAAGACCAGTCCACCGTGCGTCTCCTGCAGCGCGAACAGCTAGCGCAACTGCCGCTGCAGTTCGCCACGCAATGGCAAGTGCCGTCCGACCGCGAAATCGACGGCTTCTCGCTGTTCCTCGGCGTGTTCGACAAGGCCGAAATCAACAAGGCTTGCCCGCCGGCTAACGGACCGGAAAACATCGCCGAAACAGAAAAGACGGAACTGGCCGGACGTTCGTGCTTTGCCCGCCTGAACCTCAATGCACTGGGCGAGCCGCAGTTCGATCCCGTTTCCGTGTCGACCTTGCCGTGGGCACTGGGCCGCGCACGCACGCCGGACTGGTCGGGCCTGAGCCTGGACGCCTTCAGCGACAGCCAGTTGGTGCTGCAAGACAGCTTGCGCAACTTCGCCGCCGCCCGCACGCCGCAGCAAGTGACGGACGAGGCCGGCAATGTGTCGGCGCCCCTGTCTGGCATGGAAATCGCGGCCCTGGCCGACCTGCTGCGCGACTGGGCCGGCTTCCACCCGTCGGCCGGCCAGCCGTTGGCCGTGTTGGAATTGCGCACGCGCAAAAAACGCGCCGCCGTAACGGAAGCCGATACGCTTGAGTCCAGCCAGAACCGCACCTTGGACTTTGGCGACGCGGTGGAACCATCGATCGATATCCTCAACAGTTTTTACCTGGACGACCTGGAACAGATCATCCGCGCCTTGCGCGGCGGCAAGTTGCCCGCGACAGTCGCCGCCTATCTGACGCCGCTGGCGCAGGATGAGCGCATCGACCTGTACAGCCCGGCCGGACGCCAGGCGCTGGCCGCCATGCTCAACCCGGCCAACATGAACCGCGGACACTGGCTGGAAGACGCCAGCTACGCCATGAGCCTGATGCAGCAGTTCGCCATCCACGGCGCGCGTACTGGCTTGAGCGAACGGGGCATCTTTTCCGTCAACGGTCCACCGGGCACGGGCAAGACGACCTTGCTGCGCGAATTGTTCGCCGACAACATCGTGCGCCGCGCCAGCGTGCTGTCCTGCCTGGACCGCGCCGGCGACGCCTTCATCGGCAAGGTGGCCGTGGCCTTCGAAGGCGTGCGCGATCCGATCACCATCGCCCGCTTGCGCCCGGAACTGACGGGCTTTGAAATGGTCGTCGCCTCGTCCAACAATGCGGCGGTGGAAAACATTTCCGGCGATCTGCCGAAACCCAAACAGCTGGGCAAGGAATGGGCACGCACGCGCTATTTCGAAAGCGTCGCGCGCCGGGTCGTGGCCGACGGCAATGGCGCCAACCGCGCCTTGAGCGAGGCTGAGGCGCCATGGGGCTTGATGTCCTGTGCGCTGGGCAATAGTGCCAACCGCCGCCGCTTCGTCAGCAATTTTTATGACGACGACTGGGACAAGAGCACGGCGCGCAAAACGCCGAACGCGCAGAATATCCGCCAGTGGCTGGCCAGCTACCAGGGCGTCAGCTTCGCCCAGGCGGCGCGCGAGTTTCGTGAGACGGAACACGTGGTGGAAAAGGCCTTGGCCGAGCACGCCCAATACGCGGCCCTCTGGCAAGCCGTGGGCACTTGCACGGAAAACGACTTCACCCAGGCCAGCCAGCAAGCGCTGATTACTGCCGAGCAAGAGATGGATGCGGCGAATGGCGCCCTGTCCGGCGCGCTGGCGCAACAGGACACCTTGCTCGCCAGCAAGAAGGAATTGCTGGAAGAGGAACGTTTGGTGGCGCTGACGCAGCCGGGTTTCTTTGCTCGTTTATTCCGCACGGCACCGGCGCGCGCCTACAAGGACGCCGTCATCGCCAACGCCGAGGCGCAGCGCCAGGCCGCGCGCGACGTCTCCGCCATCAAGCTGCTGCTGAAAGGCGAACTGGAGCCGCGCTGCGAGCGCGCCCGCAACTGCCTGCACATCGCCTTGCGCACGGCGCAGTCGCGCCAGCGCGAATGGGATGACAGCACGGAACTGCTGCGCCGCGCGCGCATGCGTTTCCCCACCATTATCGCGCCAGCGACCCTGGACGAGCTGGACGGCGACGCGCTGCAGATAGCCGGCCTGTGGCATGAGCCAGCCCTGGCGCGACTGCGCTCGCGCTTGTTCGCCAAGGCCCTGGCGCTACATGAAGCCTGGCTGGCGGAAGTGGCGAAAAAAGGCGGACCCGGCTTTGGCGGCAACTTGCTGGCCGTGTCGAAATTGCTGAAAAACAAGCGCGCCTATGACCAGTCGCATATCGCCATGGTGTGGCACAGCCTGTTCATGGTGGTGCCTGTTGTGTCGACCACGTTTGCCTCGTTCGCGCGCCAGTTCCAGGGCATGGGTCCCGAATCGCTGGGCTGGCTGTTCATCGACGAGGCGGGCCAGGCCGTGCCGCAAGCGGCGCTGGGCAGCCTGTGGCGTGCCAGGCGCGCTGTCGTCGTGGGCGACCCGCTGCAAATCGAACCCGTATTTACTGTACCGGGCCGCCTTGTGCAAACCCTGTCCGCCCTGTCGCCGCATACGCAGGATGGCAGTTACGCACCGACAAGCGTTTCCGTGCAGACCCTGGCCGACAAGGCCAATCGTTATGGCGCGCATGTCGGCGCCGGCAGCGCCCAGCCCCTGTGGATAGGCAGCCCCTTGCGCGTGCACCGCCGCTGCGTGGAGCCAATGTTTTCGCTGGCCAATAGCATCGCCTATGAAGACAAGATGGTCTATGGTTTGAGCGAACGCACGCCGCCGGCCAGCGCGCGCGGCCTCACGCGCGGTCCCAGCCGCTGGATCGACGCCGTCGGCCCCGTCAGCTACAAGCAGGTGGTGCCCGTGCAGCTCGATTTCGTGCTGGAAGTGCTGTTGAAACTGTACCGCCGCGACGGCAAGCTGCCGGAAATGTATCTGATTACGCCGTTCAAGGCCGTGCGCAAGGAATTGCGTTCGCGCATCGTCGACCTGGACTGGGACCGCCGCCTCGGCTATGGCAAGGCCCCCACGGTGCGCGAATTGCGCCAGTGGAGCAGCCAGATGGTGGGCACCGTGCATACTTTCCAGGGCAAGGAGCAAAGCGTGGTGATGCTGATTCTCGGCGCCGACGACAGCACGGCGGGCGCCGCGCAGTGGGCGGCCAGCACGCCGAACCTGCTCAACGTGGCCCTCACGCGTGCACAACACTATGTGTACGTCGTCGGCAACCCGCTGCTGTGGGGACAGTTGCCGCATTTTGCGCCCGCCTGCGCGCAACTGCCGCATACGGGCATGCATGAGTTTTTGGTGGAGATGGGCTAAAGGCCACGTGACCATGCTTTGCTGCGTAGGTCAGATTACGGCCCGTGGCCTAATCCGACCTACGCGCGTTCCTGCGCTGGGAAAACGAGGGAAAACGTCGTGGCGGCCGCATCCGACGCCACGGTCGCGCTGCCGCCATGCAATTGCATGATGGCCGTGACGATGGCCAACCCCAGGCCTGTGGAAGCGGCCGAGTCGCTGCGGGCCGGGTCGGCGCGGTAAAAGCGCTCGAACAGGTGCGGCAGGTGGCGCGCGGGGATGGCGGGACCGAGGTTGCTCACGCTCAATTCCACGCCCTCGTGCGTCGTGTGCGAACGCAGCAAGATGGTGCTGCCTGGCGCCGCGTGGCGGATGGCGTTCGACAGCAGGTTGCCGAGTGCGCGGCGCAGCAGTTGCGGCTCGGCTGTCACTGCGCCGCTGCCGTGGCAGGCCAGCGCCAGCCCCCGCTCTTCGGCCAAGCCTTCAAAGAAATCGGCCAGGCGCAAAAACTCCTCCTGCACGGGCAAGACTTGCTTAACGAGCAGCATTTCATCCTGCTGCGCGCGCGCCAAAAACAGCATGCTGTCGATCATGCGCGACAGCCGTTCCAGCTCTTCCACATTCGACGACACCAGCTGCTCATACTCGTGCGCACTGCGAGGACGGGCCAGCATCACCTGGCTTTGTCCCAGCAGATTGGTGACGGGCGTACGGAATTCATGCGCCAGGTCGGCGGAAAATTGCGACAGCCGCGCATAGCCTTCCTGCAGCCGCGCCAGCATGGCGTTGAGCGCCTGGATCAAAGGCAAGAGTTCCGTCGGCGCGCCGCGCGCCTCCAGCTGCTGGCCCAGCTTGCCGGGCCGCACCAAGGCCGCATGGGCGGCGATATTGCGCAACGGCCGCAGCCCCCGCAACAGCATCACGCTGGCCAGAATGGCCGCCACCAGCGCGCTGACGGCCACCGACACGACGATCTGCCAGCGGTAGGCGGCAAACATGGCCGTGCGGTCGCCGTAGACCCTGGCGACAGAAATGTCGGCCATTTGCGCCGGGTCGCCAATGCGCGCGCTGGCCGCCACGACCCTGGCCGGATAGCCGTCGCGGCTGGTCCAGCTGACGATGGCGGCAGCCGTGACCGGCGCATCGACGGCCACGGGAACAGCATGCGCCACCGTCTCGCCATGCGGATTGACATCGATCAAACGCGTGCCATCGGCGCGCACAATACGTACCAAGGAATTTTCTTGCCCGCTCATGGTGTCGCGGAAATACTGGGGCCGCTCGCGGATGATATCGAGGGTGCCCGCATTGCCCAGTAGCTGCTGGATCTGGCGCAGTTTTCCCAGCAACAAGATGTCGTCACGACGCTCGATTTCCGCCACGAATGAACGGTACAGATGCATGCCCAGCCCGGCCGACACGAGCGCCACGATCAGCACGAAGACGACGGTGACGCGCAGGGTCAGCGAACGGCGCAGTTCCGCCAGCTTCATTGCGTGGCGCCGTTCTCAGGCACCGTGGGCGCACGCAATTCGCAGACATAGCCCATGCCGCGCAAGGTGTGGATCAGCTTGGGTTCGAACGGGTCGTCGAGCTTGCTGCGCAGGCGGCGGATGGCCGCGTCGATGACGTTGGTGTCGCTCTCGAAATTGATGTCCCACACTTGCGAAGCGATAATGGAGCGCGACAAGACCTCGCCCTGGCGCCGCGCCAATAAATGCAGCAAGCCGAATTCTTTCGCCGTCAGCGTGATGCGCTGGCCTTGCCGGCTGACCTTGCGTTTCATCACATCGATTTCCATGTCGCCGATACGGATGACGTCATCTTCGCGCGGCGGTCCGCGCCGCAGCAGGGTGCGGATGCGCGCCACCAGCTCGGCAAAGGCAAACGGTTTCACCAGGTAATCGTCGGCGCCCAGTTCCAGCCCTTTGACGCGGTCCTGCACTTCGTCACGCGCCGTAAGGAAAATCACGGGCACATCCGCGCCGCCCTCCTGCAGGCGCAGTGTGCGCAAGACTTGCCAGCCATCCATGATGGGCAGCATGACGTCGAGTACGATGAGATCGGGCGCTTCCGTGCTGGCCATGTGCAAGCCGTCACGGCCATTGCGCGCCAGGCTCACCGTAAAGCCGGACTCGGCCAGGCCGCGCAGCAAATAGTCGCCCGTCTTCGGTTCGTCTTCGATGACCAGAATACGCATGGCAGCTTTCTTAATGGAAATTGGAGTATTTTACGCCGCACGCAGGCCACTGCGGATGATAAAAATGTCATGCGGCTATCATCTTCGCGTAGGGCAACACTGGGCATACTGGCGCCACTTTATTCCATAGATGCCAGATGAAAACCCTGTTACTCGGCAGTACCCTGCTGTGCCTGCTGGCCAGCCCAGCCCACGCCCAATTACGCACGGTCGATGACCTCTCGCTGGCAGCGGCCAACAAGTTGGCCAACGCGGCCATGGCCGCTTGCCAGGCGCAAGGGCGGCACATCGTCGTCAGCGTACTGGACCGTGGCGGCAATGTCGTCGTCGTACAGCGCGCCGATGGCGTCGGTCCCCACAACACGGATGCCAGCCGGCGCAAGGCATACACAGCCCTGTCCACCAAAAGTGATACCTACACGCTGGCCGTGGCTGCCCGCAACAATCCGGACATGGCCAACCTGAGCACCGTGCCGGAGCTGTTGCTGCTGGGTGGCGGCCTGCCGTTGATGGCCCAGGGGCAAGTGGTCGGCGCCATCGGCGTCGCTGGCGGCGGTGGCGCGCAGCAAGACCGCGCCTGCGCCCAGGCAGCCCTGTCCTCCATCCCTGAACTCGATCTCCCTACACCTTGAAAGGAACACGATGAACTACCTGAAAAAAACCGCTGCCGCCCTGACCTTCGCCAGCCTGTCCAGCATGGCCCTGGCCGCCGCCAATCCCTTGAGCGTGCACATCCTCGACTTGCAAAGCGGCCAGCCGACGGCGGGCGTGACGGTGACCCTGGAGCAAAAGAAAGGCGAAGGCTGGCAACAGTTGGCCAGCGCCGTCACGAATGCGCAGGGGCGCATCGCGGCCATGTATCCGGCCGAGACGCCCATGCAGGCGGGCGACTACCGCATCGTGTTTAAAACAGGCGAACACTATGCGCGCCTGAAACAAGAAACCTTCTTCCCGGAAATCCCCGTGCAATTTCACGTGGAAAAGACTGACCAGCACTATCACATTCCCTTGCTGCTCAGTCCTTTCGGCTTTTCCACGTATCGGGGTAACTGAGGGGGAAATGAAGCTTAGCCGATAGTTTTCGCCGTCTGCCCGAACAACACGCTTTTCGCGTCGCCGCTGACGGTGGGCTGCACGTTGATTTCGGCCGCGCGCGCATACGCGCGCACGGTGGAGGGACGCGCGGCAATGGCCGCGAACCAGCGCGCCAGGTGCGGGAAATCTTCCAGCTTCTGGCGCTGGCGTGCGTGCGGCACGATCCACGGGTAGATCGCCATGTCGGCGATGGAGTAGCTGTCGCCGGCTACGAAGGCACGGTCCGCCAGGCGCTTGTTCAGCACGCCATACAGGCGGTTCGTTTCATTGACGTAGCGCGTGATCGCATAGTCGATGGGCTCCGGCGCGTATTGCACGAAATGGTGGTTCTGCCCGGCCATAGGACCCAGTCCGCCCATTTGCCAGAACAGCCATTGCATGACCTCGGCGCGGCCGCGCACGTCCGCCGGCAGGAATTGCCCGCTTTTCTCGGCCAGGTATTGCAGGATCGCGCCCGACTCGAACAGGGACAAGGGCGCGCCGCCATCTTCCGGCGCCTGGTCGACGATGGCGGGGATGCGGTTGTTCGGCGCGATGGCGAGAAATTCGGGCTTGAATTGCTCGCCCTTGCCGATATGCACGGGAATAATGTTGTAGGGGATGCCCGCTTCTTCCAGGAACATCGTCACTTTGTGCCCGTTGGGCGTGGTCCAGTAATACAGGTCGATCATCGTGGTCTTTCCAGGTAGATAAGTAGGGCAGGCGAACTTGGCCTAACTATTGTCGCGCCGCAACTGATATGCATGGATATAATGCCACGTAAGCGAAAAACAAGACGGCGCCCAAGCAAGGCAAGCATTCACTAGCGCCGTCACGCAGGCATCCCGACATTCCAGAGAACAAACCAAGAAAGCCGACCATGCGCAAACTCCTGATCGTCATGCTGTCCGTCCTGCTGTCAGGCTGTGTCCAGGACTTCGCCATCTATCTGTTCGACGGCCAGGACCATTCCCTGACCGTGCGCCGCCAGCAACGTTATTTTTGGCAAGATACCGTGGAAGTGCAGCTGATGGCCACCAATCTGCCGCAATGCCAGCGCCTGCATATCCTGTCGACCGACGCACCCGCCGACATCAAGGTCGAGCTGTTTGCTGCCGGCGATGGCCTGTGGAATATCCGCATGGGCAAGCAACTGTGGCAGGCGGAAACGACTACCTGCAATGCGCTGACCGAAATGGAAAACGACCCGAAAGCCGACCTGGGCCAGCCGGTCGGGCAATTCGTGGTCGTCGATGACAAGCTGGAATTCGAACCGGCGCCGCAAGCGGCGGCACCAGCGCAATAACTTCTTAGCGCGCCGCCAGGCTGCGCAGCGGCTTTTTCGCCACGGCGCGTGGCGCGCCACCCGAACTTGTCGCCAGGCGCGGCGACGTTCCCGGTTCCTGCGCCGACAGTTTGAAGCGCGCCACCAGTTGCGCCAGCACGGCCGCCTGGTCCTGCATGCTGGCCGCCGCCGCTGCCGCCTCTTCCACCAGTGCCGCATTTTGCTGCGTCACACTATCCATTTCCGTGATCGCCTGGTTGACATGGCCGATGCCCGTGCTTTGCTCGTGCGAGGCGGCCGTGATGTCGGCCATGATGTCGGTCACACGCGAAACGCTGGCCACCACCTGATCCATGGTCGTACCCGCCTGTGCGACCAGAGTGCTGCCGGCCGCGATGCTGTCGACGGAAGCGCCGATGAGTTCCTTGATTTCCTTCGCTGCGCCAGCCGATCTTTGGGCCAGATTACGCACTTCCGACGCCACCACGGCAAAGCCGCGGCCCTGTTCGCCGGCACGCGCCGCTTCCACCGCAGCGTTCAAAGCCAGGATATTCGTCTGGAAGGCGATGCCATCGATGACGCCGATGATGTCGACGATCTTGCGCGACGAGGCGTTGATGGTGTCCATGGTGCCGATCACTTGCGCCACCACGGCGCCACCCTGGCGCGCCACGGCAGAAGCGGACTGTGCCAGTTCATTGGCCTGCACGGCATTGCCCGCGTTTTGTGTCACGGTCGAGGTCAATTCCTCCATCGAAGCCGCTGTTTCTTCCAGCGAACTGGCCTGCATTTCCGTGCGCGCCGACAAGTCCATATTGCCGCTCGCAATCTCGCTCGATGCCGTGGCGATCGTCTCGGCGCTGTGGCGGATTTCACTGATCGCATCGACCAGGTTGGCCTGCATGGTTTTCATTGCGTACAGCACGCTGTGGCGGTCGTTGGCGTGCGTGCGCACGTTGCCGCTCAAGTCGTTGTTGGCGATCTTTTCAGCCACGTCGGCTGCATACTCCGGGTCGCCGCCCAGCGCATGGCGCAGGCTGCGGTTGATCACGACGACGACGGCAGCCAGCAAGCCACACACCAGCACCAGCACGCCCAGCGAAGTCAGCAGTGACTGGCGGAAGGCCGCATCGATATCGTCCATATACACGCCCACCACCAGGGTCCAGGCCCACGGTTTGTAGGCCACCACGCGGCTCATCTTCGGTTCGGGGTTTTTCTGGCCCGGACGGGGAAAATAATAGTGGACGAAGCCCTTGCCCGCATCGCTCTTGCCGACAGCAACGATGTCGCGGTACAGATAAGTGCCGTTGGCATCCTTGAAGTCCGCCATGTTCTTGCCGTTGGTTTGCGGCGCGGCGGGATTCATCACGACAACGGCATCGAGGTTGATGATGGACAAATAACCGGTCTCGCCAAAACGCATGCTCTTGATGACGGCGGTCGCCTGCTTTTGCGCCTCTTCCTTCGTCAAGGCGCCGCTGGCGGCCAGGTCGCCGAACATCTTGACGGCGCCCAAGCCCAGGTCGGCGGCATTGCTCAGGTCGGCGCTGCGCTCTTCGATGCGGATCTTGCGAATTTCCAGGGCGTTATAGACAAAAATGACGGTGATGCATAACAGACTGCAAATCAGGGGGATCCATAACTTCTGCTGGAACGTCAATTTTTTCATGCTGTGTCTCCAACTATCTATTTTTGGCGAGGGGCGTGGCCCGCTTCCTGCCCGGCAGGCCAGGAATGCGGCGGCGACGGTGCTCGGGCGGCACCGTTCAGACGTCTCCAGCATACGCTCGAACGACCAATATTTACAATGCCGGCAAGCAATGATTTTTGCCCGGTGTTGTTAATGCGTTGAGACAATTGATGAGAATTCATGCTGCGTTGCAATAAAAAGGCAGGCAGACAGGCTACCGCAAGGCAGGCGAGGGTGGCGTGCGTGTGTCAAAATGCACACCGGCGGATACACGACGAATCACGATGAATCACGAAAGAACAGCATGACCAAGAATGAAGCCATGAAACGCATCAACGACCGCCTGGGCAAACCCACCCTGACGGACAAGAACACGCATTTTGCCAGCGTCGCCAGCTATGGCACGGACGAAGGCTGGTGGCTGAAGATTCCCTTCCTGACCTTCAAGCAGGAATTGCACTTCGTCCTCAACAATGAAAAGACGAAAAGCTTCCAGCACCTGAAAATCGGCGCCAACCAGATCCTCAGCCCCGGCATGAAGTTCCGCAGCACGGGCGGCGCAGCCGACGCCTTCATGTCGGCCTCGGCGCCGAAACGCCTGGTCGACCTGCTCGACGGCGGCAGCAAGTACAACTTCACCAAGCATTTTGTCAACGACTATCGTTATTGATGCACGGCCGTGCTACCGTCGCCTGACGGCAGCCGCGGCGGCAACCACGCCTTGAGCAAATGCTGCGCGATATCGAGCGCGTCGTCGCGGCTGGTGCCAAAATGCAGGGGGTAGCCCCAGAACTGGCCAAACATGACGGCAAAGGCCTTGCCCGCCAGGCGCTTGGCCGCGCTCGGTTCGACCAGCACCATGCCCTGGATATACGCGCGCAGAGCGGCCTTGTGCCGCTTCATCCACAGCACGGCGCGCTTGCGCTCATCCTGCGGATGCGCATGCCCGTCCTCGTCCAGGCCTTCTTCACTGAGAATGACAAACGCCTGCTGGCGTGCCAGCAGGGCCTCGAACTGGGCGAACAAGGCAGCGTCGTGATGGTGTGCGGCAGGATCGCGGCGGATCCAGACCAGGGGGAAATCGGTGATATCGAGTTGCATGGGAGACTCCTATGGGGGGTTGCCGTTCCTCCCGGCCTTCATCAGAACACTGGCGGCAGCGGTTGCCGTTGAAGCGGGGCTGCGGATAGGGACACGATACCGATGGCGGCGCCCGACGTCATTGCATAAAATAGCCACAATATTATTCAATCCAGCCAAAACGCCGCCCATGCCACATCCATTGCTGCCTAGCATGCTCTCCACCCAGTTGGGCCTTGACGGGTCCGCCTCCATCATCGATTTCGACGTCGACGGCGTGCTGCGCCCCCTGTTGGCCCTGGGCCTGGCCAGCGTGCGCGAGGAATGGGAGCAAGCGCCGCACCAGCACCGCAAGGGACAGTTGCTGTACGCCACGCGGGGCGTGATTCATTGCGAAATAGAAAGCGGCGTGTGGATCGTACCGCCCCAGTGCGCCGTGTGGATACCGGGCGGCCTGATGCATGCCGCGCAGGGCGTGGGCGAGGCCGAATGCTACTGCCTGTTTGTCGAGGCGGCCATGGCACCGGCCTTGCCCGCCGTCTGCTGTACCGTGGCCGTCTCGCCGCTGCTGCGCGAACTCATCGCCAAGGCAGCCGGCTTTCCCACCCTGACCGCGCTGCATGGCGCGCAGGAACGCCTGGTGGCCACCCTGCTTGATGAGTTGGCCGCGGCACCCGTGGAAGACTTGCATTTGCCGATGCCGCGCGATGTGCGGCTGCGCCGCCTGGCCGCCCTGCTGCTGGCGCAGCCGGCCGATAAAAGCACCTTGGCGGAATGGGCCAGCCGCATCGGCATGAGCGAGCGCAGCATGACCCGGCAGTCATTGGAAGAAATGGGCATGAGCGTGGGCCGCTGGCGCCGGCAATTGCACGTCATTCTTGCCTTGCAAGGGCTGGCGCGGGGCCACAGCGTGAAAGCGGTGGCGCTGGAACTGGGCTATGAAAACACCAGCGGTTTTGTCACCATGTTCCGCAAGGCGGTGGGCAAACCACCGGCGCGCTATCTGGCGCAACGGGAATCCGGAAAAACATAAAAAAGGCGGCATCGCGCCGCCTTCGTCCTGCATCGCCGCCGAAAACAATCAGCTTTCGCGTGCCAGGGCCAAAAATTCCGTGCGCAGCGCCAGGTTCGGCTGCATCTCGCCCAGCATGGCCGAGGTGATGGTTTCTTCGCCCGGCGTGCGGATGCCCCGGCTTTCCATGCACAGGTGACGGCAGCGCACGACCACGCCCACCGATTTCGGTTCCAGCACTTCCATCAGGGCATTGGCGATCTGCATCGTCATGCGTTCCTGCACTTGCAGGCGCTTGGAGAAGCAATCGACCAGGCGCGTCAGTTTCGACAGGCCGACGATCTTGCCGTTGGGCACGTAGCCGATGGTGGCCTTGCCAAAGAAGGGCGCCAGATGGTGTTCGCAATGGCTGTAGACGGGGATGCCGCGCACGACGATCAACTCGTTATACTGTTCCGCGCCATCTTCAAAGGCTTTCAGCAAGTCCACCGGATCCTGGCTATAGCCGGAGGTCCAGTGCTTCCACGCCTTGGCCACGCGCATCGGCGTTTCCAGCAAGCCAGGACGCTGCGGATCTTCACCAAAGCTGCTAATCAGCCGGCGCCAGTCGTTTTCGGAAAATTCTTCTTGAGACATGCTAAACCACCCTAAAATTTGCAATTGCCGCCAGTATATAGAAAATGCGACAAGCTGCCCGAACCGCCCTGCCTTTCCTATGCCGCTGGCGGACGGTGCGCGCCGACCAGCAGCGCCGAAATCGACACGCTCGAACTCGCTTCCGGCCAGGCATCGCCGGGGCCAAACCAGCGCGCCTCGGCGATCTCGTTCTCGTCGAGGCGGATCTCGCCATCGAGGTAATCGGCTGTAAACGCGATCATCAGCGAATGGGGAAACGGCCAGGACTGGCTCATGAAGTACTGCAGATTGTGCACGCGCAAACCCACCTCTTCCATCACTTCGCGGTGCACGGCTTCCTCGATCGATTCACCCGCTTCCAAGAAACCAGCCAGCGGGCTAAAACGCTGCGATGGCGAATCTTTGTGCATGGCCAGCAACACGCAGTCGCCCTTGCGGATGAGTACCATCATGGCTGGCGAAATGCGTGGATAGGCGAGCATGCCGCAGGCGGCGCACGTGAAGCAGCGTTCGCCGCGCGTGCGCTGCATGGGCGCGGCGCACACGCCGCAATGGCGGTGCGTGCGCGCCCACTCGGCCAGCTGCGCGGCGCGGCTGGCCAGGCCCAGGAAGGCGTCGTCGACAGCATGGAACAACGAGCGCATGCCGTGCCAGGCCAAGCCGCTGTCGGCGGGCAGCAGCTCGTCATCGGTCCAGACGGTCTGGCAATAGCGGCCCTGCCACAGGCCCACGGGCTGGGCGCGGCTCAAGTCGATATCGAGCGCGGCCGCCTCGGCGGCAGTGGGCAGGATCAGCTCGGGCGTACGCAACAGCAGGCGCCCACGGTAAAAGACAAAGGTGAGCGTCTCGGTGGCGGCCGGGGCCGGTTCGGGTAGGTCGATCAGGGGGACAAAGGCATCGGGAGTCTGCAGCATGCTGGGCGGAGATTTGTAAAGGTTGCTCATCATACTCCCGCTCCAGAACGCTTGCGCGCATAGCAGCGGCCAGGCAGCAAAGCAAGCATTCATGCACCATGACAGTGTTTTTTTTGCGGCACACCCAATCCGTTGCGTAAACGATACTGATAACGATTCTCATTTACGAAGTAGCGCCCAGTTATTACAATACGGCCTTCCGTCTCCATCGCCAGCCACTTGCCCGCGTGCCGAAGCACTGCGGCGCAGAGCCAGCCAGGAACCACTACCCTGACCTTATCGAGAGAGCAAGATGGCAATCAAGAGCCGCAAACACGCCCCAACCCGTTTCAACCAGCACATCGGCGCCGCCCTGGCCGTGATGCTGCTGCCTGTGGCCGCCCAGGCCGCCGATCCCGCAGGCCAAAGCGCGCCGTCTTCGCAACAAACCCTGAACGAAATCAAGGTCGTGGGCTCCAAGGAAAATGATTTCAAGGCCGAAAAAGCCTCGTCGCCGAAATACACGGAAGAGCTGGTCAACACGCCGCAAACCATCGTCGTCATCAAGAAGGAATTGATCGAACAGCAAGGCGCGCTGACCCTGACGGAAGCGCTGCGCAACACGCCAGGCGTGGGTACCTTCTTCCTCGGTGAAAACGGTAATACCAACACCGGCGACGCAGTGTACATGCGCGGCTTCGACTCCTCGGGCAGCATCTATGTCGATGGCGTGCGCGATGTCGGGTCCATCTCGCGCGACGTCTTCAACATCGAACAGATCGATGTGCTGAAGGGCCCGGCGGGCACGGACAGCGGCCGCGGCTCGCCTACCGGTTCGATCAACCTGGTCAGCAAGACCGCCACTATGGAAAACAAATTCAAGTCGCTGCTGACGGCGGGCAGCGGCAAGCAGAAACGCGCCACGGCCGACTGGAACCGCATTCTCGACACCGATACCGGTACGGCATTGCGCCTGAACCTGATGACGCAAGACAGCGGTGATCCGGCCCGCGATGAAGTCAAAAACAAGCGCTGGGCCTTCGCGCCCACCGTCACCTTCGGCATCGGCAAGCCGACGCGCATCACGGCCAGCTACCTGCACGTGGATCAAAACAACGTGCCCGACGGCGGCGTGCCGACTATCGGCTTGCCTGGCTACGCCACGCCGGACAGCATCACGCCCACAAACAAGGTCATCCGCACCTTCCTGAACGGCGCGGCCAAGGTCGATCCAAAGAATTTCTACGGCTCCACTTCAGACTACAACAAGGTCAAGGCCGACATGGGCACCTTGCGCATCGACCATGATTTCTCGCCCAACGTGCAGCTCCAGAACACCACGCGCTACGGCAAGACCAAGCAGGACTACCTGCTGACGGCCTTTATGGGTAACACCGCCGGCCTGAAGACGCCGGTTGTCACCGATCCGTCAACCTGGACCATGGCGCGCTCGCTGCGCACTGTGAAGGACCAGGAAAACACCATCCTGACCAACCAGACCGTGGTCAGCGCGCAATTCGACACGGGCGTGCTGAAGCACTCCCTGGTGGCCGGCGCCGAATTCACCAGCGAAAAGCAGACCAACTACAGCTATGTGCCCGCCAGCCTGGGCACCTTGCCGGATGCCAATCTGTACAATCCGAATCCGCGCGACCCGGTCAGCGGCTATAAACCAGTACGCAGCGGTGCCTACGCGCAAGGCGAAGTCAATACCCAAAGCGCATATGTCTTCGACACCGTCAAGTTCGGCGACAAATGGATCTTCAACGGCGGCGTGCGCTTCGACCACTTCAACACCACGTATGATGCCGTCACCCTGCAAACGGCCGTGGCGCAAGGCCAAGTACAAAAACTGCCAGTCGGCACGCCGATTCCGGTGCATATCACCTTAAACGACACCTTTGCCAACGGCAAGATCTCGGCCATGTACAAGCCGACGCCGGACAGCAGCGTGTATGCCTTGCTGGCCACGTCGAAAGCGCCGCCAGGCACCAATTTTGCGCTGAGCACCAACGCCAACAGCGCGCAAAACCCGAACTATGATCCACAGGAAACCATCACCAAGGAAATCGGCACCAAGTGGGACTTCCTGAAGCAAAAATTGTCGCTGTCGGCCGCCGTCTACCAGACCACCGTCAAGAATGAAGTGGAGCAGGATCCTGTCATCCCGACCATTTTTTACCAGACCGGCAAGAAGCGCGTGCAAGGCCTGGAACTGGGCGTGGTGGGCGAGATCATGCCGAACTGGCTGGTCAGCGCCGGCTATACCCGCATGAACACCAAGGTCGAGTCGAACAAAGTCTTCACGGCCAGCGGCGCCCAGAACCTCACCTACACGCCAAAACAGGCGTTCACCAGCTGGACCTCGTACACCCTGCCGTTTGGCTTGAAAATCGGCGGCGGCGCGCGCTACGTGGGCGAAATGCTGCGCGGCACCGACGGCGCCGTCGGCACGCCGGCCCGCGTCGATGCCTACTGGGTCTTCGATGCCATGGCAACGTATCCAGTCAACGAAAACCTGGACTTGCAGTTGAACGCCTACAACCTGGCCGACAAGACCTATGTGGCGGCCATCAACAAGTCCGGCTTCCGTTACACCCCGGGCCAGCCACGTTCGTTCAGCCTGACGGCGAATATCAAGTTCTAACATCGAGAACACGCATTGCGCCACATCGAGCCCCTCTTCGGAGGGGCTTTTTTATTGTCCTGATAATCTTGCCTTGTTGGCGCACCGCCACCGTGCCGCGACTAGCGTATGAAAAGTCATACAGCGATGCCCCGCCGCGTCCAATATTTCGCGCAAGCACGCCAAGTTGCGACATCTTAACAACAAAAAATCTTCCTTAAATCAACAACTTAAGAAGTTAGCTACCAAATTCCCATTTCAGGCATATCCTTTGCTATGTACAGGTTTTGCTGCAAATAATCGCTAGCACGCAAAAGCTTGTTTTTGAGAAATATTGACTCCAAGCTTGAGTTGCTCGCTATCAATAATCCGCTCACAGCGGCGTTTCACCGGAGGAGTCAAAATGAAAAAGAAACGGCCATTAACCCTGTACATCCTGATTGCCATGATCCTCGGCATTGCCGTCGGCTATGGATGCAACACCGCCTTCCCTGATGCCAAGCTCAGCGCTCAAATCGCTGGCAATATTTCCATCGTCACCGACGTCTTCCTGCGCCTGATCAAAATGATCATTGCGCTGCTGGTATTTTCCACCCTGACAGTCGGCATCGCCCACATGGGCGACGGCAAGACAGCGGGCCGCATCGGCTTGAAAGCCATGTGCTGGTTCGTCGTTGCTTCACTCGTCTCGCTGGCACTGGGCATGGTGCTGTCGAACCTGATGCAGCTGGGCACGAACCTGGGCTTGCCATTGCCGGACGTACACGCTTCGACCAATTTGAAAACGGCTGCCTTCACCTTGAAAGATTTCTTCACGCACCTGGTGCCGAAGTCGCCGATCGAGGCCATGGCCAACAATGAAATCCTGCAAGTGCTGGTGTTCTCGATCTTCTTCGGCGGCGCACTGGCCGGCCTGGGCGAATCGGGCAAGACCCTGACGGCTGTCGTCGACCAGCTGGCGCAAGTCATGCTGCGCATCACCGGCACCATCATGAACCTGGCCCCACTGGCCGTGTTCGCCGCCATGGCCTCCGTCATTACCACCCACGGCCTGGGCGTGCTGATCACGTTTGCCAAATTCATGGGCGGCTTCTACCTGGGTCTGCTGTGCCTGTGGGCACTGCTGATCGGCGCCGGCTTTGTCGTCATTGGCCCGCGCATCTTCAAGCTCGTCGGCCTGATCCGCGAACCGTTCCTGCTAGCATTCTCGACGGCCAGCTCGGAAGCGGCCTATCCAAAACTGCTGACGGCGCTCGACCAATTCGGCGTGGACCGCAAGATTTCCAGTTTTGTGTTGCCAATGGGCTACTCCTTCAATCTCGATGGCTCGATGATGTACTGCACCTTTGCCGTGCTGTTCATTGCCCAGGCCTATGGTATCGACCTGTCGCTCGGCACGCAGATCACCATGCTGCTGCTGCTGATGCTGACCTCGAAAGGCATGGCCGGCGTACCGCGCGCCTCGCTGGTGGTGATTGCCGCTACCCTGAACCAGTTCAATATTCCGGAAGCGGGCTTGCTGCTGCTGATGGGCGTGGACCAATTCCTCGACATGGGCCGTTCGGCCACCAACGCGGTCGGCAATGCCGTCGCCACGGCCGTCGTCGCCAAATGGGAAGGTGGTCTGGCCACCGAGGAAGAAGCAGCCGCGGCTAACGCCGCCAACCAGAACACGGAAAGCCATTGGGGCGAAGCTGACCACGCTAGCAAAGCCTGATAGCGCCATGGTCCGCCACAAGCGGGCCATTTATTTGTTGTCCATGTTGAGTAACAAGCAGTCAGGTAGTGCGATCAGTAGTCATTCCAACTTATTAGAGAGATTTTCATGAAAAAAGTCCTGTTTACCCTGCTGGCCCTTGGCGCAGCTTCCGGCGGCGCATTGGCCCAATCAAGCGTGACCATGTATGGCGTGGCTGATGCCGGCCTGGTGTTCGACAAGGATGCGGCTGGAGACCGCGTGAACCGCGTCGCCTCCGGCGTCGCTTCCGGCTCGCGCATCGGCTTCAAGGGCAAGGAAGACCTCGGTGCTGGCCTGGCCGCCACCTTCGTGCTGGAAAGCGGTTTCAATATCGACACCGGCACCTCGGGCCAGGGCGGCCGGCTGTTCGGCCGCCAGGCGTACGTTGGCCTGACCGGCAGCGCCGGCGCCGTCACCCTGGGCCGCCAATATTCTCCGTACTACCTGGCCTTGCGCGACGTAGCCGATCCGTTTGTCATCGGCCTGGCCGGCACGGCATCGAACATTATGGCGACGAATTACCGCGTCGATAACATGGTGCAATACACCACGCCCACCTGGAGCAAGCTGTCGGCCGACCTGGCGTATGGCTTCGGCGAAGTGGCCGGCGACAATGCGAAAAACCGCAGCATGGGCGGCGCCGTGCATTACATCGACGGCCCGCTGAACGTGACCCTGACGCACCACCGCAAGGAAAATGCGCTGGCGACCCAGCAAACGCGCAACACCCTGCTGGCCACGCGCTACGACTTTGGCGTAGTGCAAGGTAACTTCGGCTACGCCGACAACCGCGCCCTCGACAACAGCAAGAGCAATGACATCCTGGTTGGCTTCAGCGCCCCGTTCGGCGCCACCAAGCTGGTCGCGTCGTACATCCGCCACAACGACAAGAGCAACGCAAACCGTGACGCCCAGCAGTGGGCCATCGGCGCGTTCTACGCCCTGTCCAAGCGCAGCGACCTGTACACCGGTTACGGCCACATCAGCAACAAGAACGGCGCCACCTTCGTCGTCGGCAATGCCACTGACGATGGCACCGGCAACAGCGGTTTCAATTTAGGTATGCGTCATACGTTCTAATCGCGGCTCACGTTAGCGCAGGCCGCCGGATGCACATCCGGCGGCTTTTTTATTTCCGCGATTACTTAAATGCGATACTGTGGATTCTTGCAAGTTGGCAGCTGATTTTATGAATAGCAGTAACAAACCCTCCCTTTCCTGGCGCCAGCGCCTGTCGCAACGGTCGGGCCGCGAAACGCTGGCCTGGGGCGTGGTGCTGGCCGCCTGCCTGGCCACCGTCTGGCTCGTGTATTTCTGGACCGAACGCATCGCCATCGGCAAGCTGCAGGCGAGCGGCGCACAGCGCCTGGAGGTGTATGTCAGCAGTCTTGAAAATGCGCTGGAGAAATACGACTTCCTGCCCAAGACCCTGGAGCTGAACCGCGACGTCATCCGTTTGCTGCAGCACCCGGAAGACCCGGTACTGGTCGATACGGTCAACCATTACCTCGAGCAGATGAATGCCCAGGCGAAATCGTCGACCATTTTCATCAGCAACCTCGACGGCAACACGCGGGCCGCCAGCAACTGGCAGCAGCCCGACAGCTTTATTGGCGACAATATCTCGTTCCGCCCCTACGCCCAGGACGCGCTGCGCGGCACGCCGGGCCGCTTCTATGGCGTGGGCACGACGCGGCTGGAGCCCGGCTACTTCTTTGCCCATGGCATCTACCAGAATGGCCACATGCTGGGCCTGGCAACGGTCAAGGTGAACCTGGAAAACCTGGAAAAACGCTGGGTGCAGGGCGCCGACAAGGTGATGCTGGCCGATGAGCACGGCGTGATCTTCCTCAGTTCCATGGCGGACTGGAAGTACAAGACCCTGGCGCCGCTGTCGCCCGCCATCGTCGAAGAGCTCAACCGCACGCGCCAGTATTACTCAAAGCAGCTGGAGGCCATTCCCTTCGTTTCCGACCGCCAGTTGGGCAATGGCGCGCGCGTGATCAGCGTGCGCGAGCAGGAACACGCCGACACGCCACCGAAGACCAGCTCAAGCGTCATGACGCAGATCAAGCTCAAGTCCCCGCAAGGCTGGACCTTCATCTATTTATCCGACCTGGCGCAGGCCAAGGCCAGCGCGCGCGCGGCGGCGGCCTTCTCCTGCGTGCTGCTGGGCTTCTTCATGCTGCTGTTCTTTTACCTGCGCCAGCGCCGCGCGGCCGTGGCGCAAAAATTGCGCGCCCGCGAAGACCTGCAGCATGCTTATGACAACCTGGAAGCCATGGTCGAGGAACGCACGTCGGAACTCAATGCCATGACGCAAAGCCTGAGCCAGGAAATCGAGGTGCGCAGCAAGGCCGAGCAGAAACTCCACATCACGCAAAACGAACTGTTTCAGGCCGGCAAGATGGCCGTGCTGGGACAAATGTCGGCCAGCATCACGCATGAACTGAACCAGCCGCTGACGGCATTGCGCACCATGTCCGACAATGCCGTCATCCTGCTCGAGCGGGGACGGCTCGACGACGCGCGGCGCAACCTGGCGAAGATCTCGCAAATTGCAGCCAGGATGGGGACCATTACGGGGCAATTGAAGATTTTTGCGCGCAAATCGACCACCAGCCTGACCTCCGTGTCGATTCCGACGGCGATCAGCAACGCCCTGTTCCTGGTCGAGCGCCGCCTGCAGGTTGAAAATGTACGTTTCACCCTGCAACTGCCGCCTGAAGACCTCTTCGCCATGTGCGAAAGCAACCGCCTGGAACAGGTGCTGGTCAACCTGTACGCGAATGCGCTCGACGCCATGAATGGCAGCGACGTGCGCAGCTTGCGCGTGGCCGTCGAATGCACGTCGGAACACGTGCTGATCCACGTGGCCGACACGGGGCCAGGCCTGTCGACGGAAGTGTGCGAACACCTGTTCGAACCGTTCTTCACGACCAAGCCGCAAGGACTGGGACTGGGCCTGGGCCTGGCCATTTCCGAACAGATCACGCGCCAGTTCGGCGGCGTGCTGCGCGCCGAGAACGCCCCCGGCGGCGGCGCCATCTTCACCATCGAACTACAGATTGCAACGCAGGAGGAAAAACATGTTTGACGGCTTGAAGGTCTTGCTGGTCGAGGACGACCCCACCGTACGCGAAGGCAGCGAGCAGGCACTGCAGCTGGCCGGGCTGGACGTGCTGGCCTTCCACTCGGCCGAGCTGGCCTATAAACTGCTGACGCCGGATTTCCCCGGCATCGTGGTCAGCGATGTGCGCCTGCCCGGCATGAGCGGCCTGGAATTGCTGCAAGCGGTCAAGACGCTCGATGCCAACCTGCCCGTGATCCTCGTCACGGGCCACGGCGACATCACCATGGCCGTGCACGCCATGCGCACAGGTGCCTACGATTTCATCGAAAAACCATACTCATCCGAGCAATTGGTCGACGTCATCCTGCGCGCGCTGGAAACGCGACGCCTGACGCTGGAAGTGCACAGCCTGCGCCGCCAGCTCGAGGACGGTGGTGGCATCGAAGCGCGATTACTGGGCAATTCAATGGCGATGCGCGACATACGTCGCTTGATACTCGACGTTGCCGATGAACCGGCTGACGTGCTGATCTATGGCGACACGGGCACGGGCAAGGAAATGGTGGCCCGCTGCCTGCACGACTTCAGCCATCGCCGCAAGCACAACTTCGTCGCCGTCAACTGCGGCGCGATTCCCGAAAGCATCTTTGAAAGCGAAGTCTTCGGCCATGAACCGGGCGCGTTTACGGGTGCGGCCAAGCGGCAAGTGGGCAAGATCGAGCATGCCAACCAGGGCACTTTTTTCCTCGACGAAATCGAAAGCCTGCCCCTGTCCCTGCAAGTGAAATTGCTGCGCGTGCTGCAGGAACGCTATATCGAACGGCTCGGCTCGAACGTGCCCACGCCCGTCGACGTGCGCGTCATCGCGGCGGCCAAGCTGGACCTGGAAGACTTGTCGCAGCAGCAGAAGTTCCGCAGCGACCTGTACTACCGCCTGAATCTGATCGTGCTGCATCTGCCACCGCTGCGCGAACGACGTGAAGATATTCCCATCCTGTTCGAGCACTTCGTGCTGGCCGCCGCCGCCCGCTACAACCGCGCCGCGCCCGTGGTCTCCAGCACGCAGATGCGCAACCTGATGGCCCATTCCTGGCCCGGCAACGTGCGCGAACTGCGCAATATCGCCGACCGCTTCGTACTGGGCATCGCCGGTGGCGCCTCGAGCCTGCTGGCGGGCGGCCAGGCCAGCCCCCTGTCGCTGGCGGAGCAGGTCAACGGCTTCGAACGTGCATTGATCGAACAGGAACTGCGCGCATATTCAGGCAACGTCAGCGAAGTGAGCACGGTGCTGGGCTTACCGAAACAGACCTTGTACCACAAGATGCAGAAGTACAATCTGGTAGCCGAAGAGTTCAGATAATCAGGCGACCCGGCCCGTGCGCAAGGGCACAACCCAGTCGGGCCGGCCGTTCGCCAGCGCCAGCCGGGCCGCCTTCTCCCAGTCATACTCCACCGCATGAAAGTGCGCCGTCCAGGCGCCGTCCGCGCCCTGTTCGGCGATCGCATAGCGCGCATGCGGCGTGCCGTTCTGCATCACGTGCGGATAACCGTGGTCATCGTCGTACGCTTGCAAGCCTACGCTGCCCGGGTTGACGATCAGCCGCCCATCGGCCAGACGCACTTGGCGCGGCATGTGCGTGTGGCCGCACAGGATCAATGCCGCGTTCGCCTCGCCGGCGCGCGCCGCCACCTCGTCAGGCGTGGCCGCGCGGCTGCCTTGCGGCGTGACGCTGTCGAGAAAATACACGAGGTCGCTTGTCGGGGTGCCATGCACGAGCAGCACATCGTGGCGCAAGCGCAAGGTGGCCGGCAGCGCGTCTATCCACGCAAGTTGCTCGGGCAGCAGTTGCGCGCGCGCAAAGGCGTCCGAGACGCCCATGCGGGCCGGATCAGCCAGTAGCTGGCGCTCGTGGTTGCCGCGGATGCTGGGCAAGCCGAGGTCCATCAGGCGCGCCGCCGTGGCGCGCGGCTGCAGATGGCCCGAGACGATATCACCCAGGTTGACGATCACATCCACGCCCTGGCGGGCGATGTCGGCCAGCACGGCCTCAAGCGCATCCAGGTTGCCATGGATATCGGAAATGGCAGCGATTTTCATGTGCAGGTCTCCTCTTTTTACACACCATTCTGCACGCGTCCAACGTTGCAGACAATGCCGGCACGCTGCAGTCGGCCTGGCAAGCTGGCCTGGCACAGGTAGCAGCTGTTAGGCTCGGTAGGACAAATCCGACGGTAATTTGCGCCGTGCGGCTACGTGATTCAAATGTAACAATTGCTACCATTTCCTTATTGCATTCAGCTGTAGGCCGCCCCAGCGTCGCGGCCCACCCATCATCTTTCCAAGGAGTAGTCCCATGGTTGTTACGTCCGTCCCCGCCCGCCTGTCCCCACCCCGTTTGCGGCATCTGGCCTTGCGCGGCAGCATGATACTGGGCGTGCTGGGCATGGCCACGGCGGCCGCCACGGCGCGGGCCGAGCCATCGCCCGCCCTGGACCGTGCCAGCATCTCGGTAGGGGCGTTTTCCGCCGATCCGCGCATCAATATCGGCGCCGACACGCAGTTTGGCCGCATCGACGCGCCCGAATCGAAGCCCAGCCATACCACCATCCCGCGCATCAAGGCGGACTTGCTGATCGGCGACCGCCACGGCCTGGCATTCGACTATTACCGCTACGACAAATCCTACACGCCCAGCCTGACGGGCGAGACCATCATCAATGGCCAGCCCGTCACGGGCACGGCCACAGCGAATGCCGACCTGAAACTGGACCTGGCCAAGTTGGCCTATAAATGGTGGCTGGGCAGCGGCAACGACACCTTCGGCATCGGCCTGGGCGCCGCTTACTATCATGCCAGCCTGAACGGCACGGCCACCGGCGTCGTCAATGGTGAAACGGCCACGGCACGCGACTCCATCGGCGAGCATGCGTTAGCGCCGCTGCTGGAAGTGGGCTGGCGCCACGCCTTCACGCCGGACTTGCGCATGTATGCGGAAGTGTCGGGCATCAAGAAAAATGGCGGACGCATCAACGGTCACATCTACGGCGGGAATGTCGGCGTGGAATGGTTTCCGTTCAAGAATATCGGTTTCGTGGCCGATTACGGCATGTCGAAAATCAAGCTGCACCGCGACAGCGAACGTGATGCCGACCTGAACATCCGCCTGACGGGACCGTCAGCGTATGTCAAAGTACGCTTCTAAACCGGCTCAGGCCGCCGGTTTCAGCAGCGTTAGCTGAAACTGCGGCAGGCTGGCATCGTCCCACGCCTCGACCCTGGCAAACGGCAGGCGCGCAAACGCCTGCTGCCAGAACGCGCAGGCAGCGGCATCGGCGCGAAACATCGCCACCATCCATGTCTGCGCGCTACCCAGCAACACTCTGCGCACCACCTCCAGCGCCACGCCCCGGCGCCGGTATTTTTTTAGAATGAAAAAGTCGCTGAACTCCTGCACGGCCAGCTCACCCGCCATGCCCGGCTCCGTGAGAAAAAAGCCCGCCAGTTCGCCATCGACCTCGATCCAGCTGGCCGTATGGCCGGCCGCATGCACATACGACGCCAGCCCCGCATCGAACACATCATAGCGGCCACCGGCCAGCAGCGCCTCGCCGCTCCAGGCCGAATTATCGTAGCAATACAGCTGGAACAACTGCGCCAGCGCGCCCTCTTCGCCGGGCGCAACGGCGCGCAATGTCATGTTCTGTACGACCGGCATCATCCCGCCTTTCCGCCACCTGGCGTCGCTGAAATGGCGAGTGTAGCACCACGTCACTCATCCGTCCCTCCTGTCTTTCAGCCCTGCATTTCCACCCCTGGTCGCAAAAAGATTACTTTTTTCCAATTGCTTATATATTATTTCCTTTAAGTAACGTCCGCCATCGCGGCTGACAAACAAGGTGATCCCCTTTTACAGACCGGCAGACAGGCATCTGCCGGCTTTTAGACCCAAGCTCTGGAGAATGCTGCACATGCTATCGATCAAACAGCTGAACAAAACATATGCCAATGGCGTCAAGGCCATCAACCATGTCAGCCTGGAAATTCCCAACGGAATGTTCGGCTTGCTGGGACCGAATGGCGCAGGCAAGTCCTCGCTGATGCGTACCATTGCCACCTTGCAAGACCCCGATAGCGGCAGCATCCACTTCGATGGCCTCGACGTACTGCAGGATAAGGCAGGCTTGCGCCGCCAGCTCGGTTATCTGCCGCAAGATTTCGGCGTGTACCCGAAAGTGAGTGCGGAAACCCTGCTCAATCACTTTGCCGTGCTCAAAGGCTTGACGGAGAAAGGGCCGCGCAAGGAAGCCGTGGAAGCCTTGTTGCAGCAAACCAATCTATGGGAAGCACGCAAGCGCAACCTGGGCACATATTCGGGCGGCATGCGCCAGCGCTTCGGCATCGCCCAGGCACTGCTGGGGGCGCCGCGCCTGGTGATCGTCGATGAACCGACGGCCGGCCTGGATCCGGACGAGCGCAACCGCTTCCTCAACCTGCTGGCGAAGATCGGCGAGCAGGTGGTGGTGATCCTGTCGACGCACATCGTCGACGACGTGACGGACCTGTGCCCGCGCATGGCCATGATCGTCAAGGGCCAAGTGCTGGTGCAGGGCGAGCCGCAAGCGGCCATCGACACTCTGCACGGCAAGGTCTGGCGCCGCAGCGTCACGACGGAAGAACTGGCGCAGTACCAGCAAACCTTGAACGTGCTGTCGACGCGCCTGGTGGGCGGCAAGCCGCAAATCAATGTGTTTGCCGACAGCCAGCCCGACAGCGGCTTCGTGCAGATCGCCGCGGACCTGGAAGACGTGTACTTCCTGCACGTGCGCAACGCTGCCCGCCATGGCGCCGCGGCTCCCGCCGCACCGGTAGCAGTCGCAGCATAAGGGGCCGCCATGTGGAAGGAATTTTTCAAGTTTGACCTCGGCTATCAGCTGAAACAGCCGCTGCTGTGGATATTTGCCGTCATCCTGGCTTTGCTGGCCTTTGGCGCCAGCAGCAGTGATTCGATCCAGATCGGCGGTGCCATCGGCAACATTAACCGCAATGCGCCCACCGTAGTGGCGCAGCTGCTGACGATGTTCAGCCTGCTCTCGATGTTGCTCATCACCATCTTCATCGCCGGCGCCGTGCTGCGCGACAGCGAAATCGGCATGGCCGACATGCTGTTCGCCACGCCCATGCGCAAGTGGGATTACCTGTTCGGCCGCTTCGCCGCCGGCTTTGTCGCCTGTCTGGTGATCTTTGCCGCCATTGCCCTGGCCCTCATGCTCGGCCCCCTCATGCCCTGGGTCGATGCGCAGCGCGTGGGGGCGTTCTCCCTGCATGCGTATGCGTGGAGCTTCGCCGTGATGGTGATCCCGAACTTGCTCTTCATCGGCGCCCTGCTGATGCTGCTGGCGGCCACCACGCGCTCGATGTTGCTCGTCTACGTGGGCGTGCTGGGCTTTTTCGTGCTGTGGGGCACGGCCGGCGCCTTTACGCGCGACATCAACAACGAATGGATCGCCGTCCTGCTCGACCCGTTCGGCATGCGCGCCCTGGGCCGCATGACGCGCTACTTCACGTCCGCCGAAGCGAACGCGGGCCTGCCGCCCCTGTCCGGCTTCCTGCTGGCCAATCGCTTGCTGTGGCTGGGTATCACGGCCGTACTGTTCGCCGCCACCGTGGTCCTGTTCAAGCCGCAGCGCACGGGCACGGGCAAACGGCTGTTCGGCAAGCACAAGGCCGTGGCCGCCGCCCCCGCCGTCACGCCGCCGCTGCAGCTGCCGCGCAGCATTCCCACTTTTACCCCGGCGACGGCCTGGCGCCAGTGGTGGCACATCCTGTGCTTCGACGCGGCTGGCGTCTTCAAGAGCCTGCCCTTCCTCGTCATGCTGCTGTTCGGCGTCATCAACCTGATCGCCGGCTCCAGCGTGGCCAAGGACATGTACGGCACGGCCGTGTATCCGATGACGCATCTGATGCTGCAAAGTATCAACAACAGCTTCAGCTTCCTGTTAATTATCATCGTCACGTTTTACGCGGGCGAATTGATCTTCAAGGAACGGCAAGCCAGGATCGCCGATGTCAGCGATGCCATGCCCGTGCCTGACTGGGTGCCCCTGCTGGCCAAATGCACGGCCCTGATCGGCGTCATCGGCGGCTATCTGCTGGTGGGCGTCATCGCCGCGATCGGCTTCCAGCTCGTCAAGGGCGGCGCGCCCGTGGAGCTGGGCCTGTACCTGAAAGGCACCCTGTTGGGCGCCCTCTTCTTCGTGCTGATGGGCTTGTGCGCGCTCACCCTGCAAGTATTGTCGAATAACAAGTTCATCGGCTACCTGCTGGTGATCCTGCTGATGGTGGCGCAAGCCGTGCTGGGCATGCTGCACCTGGAGCACAATCTGTACGCCTTCGGCGGCACGCCGGCCATCAAGTACTCGGACATGAATGGCTATGGCCACTTCTTGACGGGCTGGGCCTGGTTTGCGCTGTACTGGAGCCTGTTTACCGTGGCACTGGTCATGCTGGCGCAGGCGTTCTGGGTGCGCGGCCTGTCCACCGGCTGGCGCGCCCGCGTGCGACTGGCGGGGCAGCGCCTGAACGGCCGTGCCGGCGCCGCGCTGGCCGCAGTCCTGCTGTGCTGGGCGGGTACGGGTGGCTGGATCTTCTACAACACGAATGTGCTGAATCAGTACGAACCGTCGAACATCGGCATGGACAAGCAGGCGCGCTACGAAAAATTGTACAAACAATACAAAGACTTGCCGCAACCGAAGATCACGGATGTCCAGGCCGATGTGGATATTTATCCTAAGCAACGTAAAGTGTTGATCAAGGGCCACTACGTGTTACAGAACAAGACCGCACAGCCGCTCGACACACTGCGCATCCAGCTCGATCCGCAGCGCAAGACGACCTGGCTGAACTTGCCTGAGCACAAGGTGATGCTGGACGACAAGGAACTCGGTTTCAGCATCCTCAAGCTGGCCCAGCCCCTGGCGCCGGGCGCCACCCTGCCGCTGGACTTCACGGTGACGGTCACGCACCAGGGCTTTACCAACGATGGCACGCCGGACCAGGTCAACCTGAACGGCAGCTTCTTCAACAACCAAGCCTTCTTCCCCCACTTCGGCTATGCGAAGGAGATGGAGTTGCTGGACCGCAATGAGCGCCGCAAGCGGGGCCTGGGCGAACCCCAGCGCATGGCCAAGCTGGAAGATCAGTCCGCGTATGGCAACACGGTACTGGGCGGCGAGGCGGACTGGATTCATTTCGACACCACCGTCTCGACCAGCGGCGCGCAGATCGCGCTGGCGCCTGGTTACCTGCAGGCAAGCTGGGAAAAGGATGGCCGCCGCTATTACCGCTACAAGATGGACCAGCCGATGCTGCCATTCTTTGCCTACCTGTCGGCGCGCTGGGAAGTCAAGAAAGGCGAGTGGAACGGCCTGCCGATCGAAATTTATTTCGATAAAAAGCACGGTTACAACACGCAGCGCATGATCACCTCCGTGCAAAAGTCGCTCGACTACTACAGCACCCAGTTCACGCCCTACCAGCACAAGCAGGTGCGCATCCTGGAATTCCCCGGCTACCAGAGCTTTGCCCAGTCGTTTGCCAACACGATTCCCTACTCGGAAGGCATCGGCTTCATCGCCGACCTGCGCGACAAGGAGGATATCGACTACGTGTTCTACGTCACGGCGCATGAAATGGCGCACCAGTGGTGGGGCCACCAGGTGATCGGCGCCAATGTGCAGGGCGCCAGCATGCTGATGGAGTCCTTGGCGCAATATTCGGCGCTGATGGTGATGGAAAAGGAATACGGCCGCACTAAAATGCGCCGCTTCCTGCGCTATGAACTGGACCGCTACCTGAGCGGACGCGGCGGCGAAGCCATCGAAGAACTGCCGCTGGCGCGCGTAGAGGGACAGCAATACATCCACTACAACAAAGGCAGCCTGGTGTTCTACCGCCTGCGTGACGAGCTCGGCGAGGAAGCCCTGAACCGTGCCCTGAAACGCTATCTGCAGGACAAAGGTTACCAGCAGGCGCCATTCACCACCTCGGGCGAACTGCTGGCGTACATCCGTGCCGAAGCGCCACAGGACAAGCAGACGCTGGTCACAGACCTGTTCGAGAAAATCGTCTTCTACGACAACCGCGTGACGCAAGCGACGGCCGTGAAACGCCCGGACGGCCAGTGGGATGTCACCATGCAACTGCACCTGGCCAAGCTGGAGTCCGACGGCAAGGGCAAGGAGAGTGCTCGCGTCTATGACGAGCCGGTGGAAATCGCCATCTTCGCGCGCGCCCCGGGCGCCAGGGAAGAGGATGAAAAAGTCCTGTTCACGGACAAGCGCGTGTTGTCGGGCAGCGACCCGGTGGTGACGATTACGGTGAAAGACAAACCGTTTGAAGTAGGCGTCGATCCCTACAACAAGATGATCGACCGCGTCTCGCGCGATAACCGCAAGGAAGTCAGTTTTAAATAAGGCTTGCTTCAAGGCGCTTGCTGCTACGCAAACAGGCCGCGCATTCGATGAGTGCGCGGCCTGTTTTTTCGATGCGTTTGTTACGCGCAATCAATCCATCAACGGTACACGAGACCACCATCGATTAGCGGCCACCTGATCGAGCTGCGACACGTCGGCAATGACGGTGACGGCGCGGCGCCCCAGCGCGCGCACTTCGGCGGCGGCAAGGTCCAGCTTGTCCTGGTTCAAATCCACCAGTGCGATATCGGCGCCATCTTTGGCCAGGCGCAAGGCGATGGCCTTGCCTATGCCTTGCGCGGCACCCGTGACCAGCGCGACTTTTCCGGAAATACCCATCTGCGTTCCTTTCAGTACAGGGAAAAAGAGCAGCAAAAAACCGGTCCGGCGCAGCAGCGCCCGCGGCCGGTTCCGCAACGTAGAGACGCTTCAGCCTACCTGAAATTGGCATTTGGCCGCAGCTTGAAACGTGCGCAGCCGCTGGCGTAAGATGGGCGGCATCACCATCGCCTGCTTATTCATCCGCGTTCAAAGGAGTGCCCTATGCTGCGTCGTCACCTGTCCCTCCGCGCCAGCCTGCTGCTGGCGGCACTCGTCTTTGCCACGCCGGCCTGGAGCGCCGATCCTGTCCACAAGGAAAACGTCGAATTGACGGCAGGCAAATCCGCCCACAATGTCAAAGGCAAGATCAAGGGGTACGCCACGGCCGAATACACGTTGACAGGCAAAGCCGGCCAGACCTTCAGCGTCAAGCTCAAGACGAATCAACCGTCGAATTACTTCAACATCCGCCAGCAAGGCCAAGAGGAAGCCCTGTTCATCGGCTCGACCAGCGGCAACAGTTTCCAGGCAAAACTGCCAGCCGATGGCGAGTACACGGTGCAGGTGTATTTGATGCGCAATGCGGCGCGCAGGAATGCGGTGGCGATGTACACACTGGATATCGGCTTGCGCGATTAGGCAAGGGAGCGGCCAACGCGGTCGATGCGGGCCGCATAACAGCCCCGCTTGGCATTGTGGACGTGAATATAACTGACGTCTGCATGGCCGAATAGTTGTGCAATGACGGCTTCCACGGCGGTGCCGTCCACCACTTCCGCATCGAGCATCATGCCATCAACAGCATAGGCGCGCAGCGACAATAAACGCCGCCGCATCGATTCCGGCACTTGATTGATGGCATCGTACGCTTGCGTAGCGCCCTCGCGGACAAAAATGGCGTGGGACGCCCGGTAGGGCGTCATGGCGGGCTGGCAGACATGGTTCAACAACAGCACGGTCTCGCCCAATTCGGCATCCACCAACGCTATACGGTCAGGAAATCCGGGATGCTGGTCGACCACACAGCGTCGCATGCCGAGCGCCGTTAACGCGGCATCGGATAAGGAAAAAAGGGGCAGAAAAGGCTCGGGCGACAGCCCCGTAATGCGAAAATCCATGCTGTTCTCCAGCGTCGTCAAAACCACCATCAGACCAGCATCCAGACAGCACCGCCATCCGTTCCTTGCTGTGGAATGAGACTCTGCGCCCTGGATTGCCGTCGACAGCCCGTGCCTACAAAAAAAGCCTGCTTCACGAATGAAACAGGCTTTTTATCCACAGTGCCTGACGGCAGGCGTCAGAATGGCAGATTAAAATGGAATATCGTCGTCCATATCCGAGAAGTTCGGTGCTGGCTTCGGTGCCGGGCGTGGCGCCGGTGCCGGGGCTGGACGCGGGGCTGGCGCTTGGCGCGGGGCCGGGGTGTCGTAGCCACCACCACCGCCGCCGCCACTGTAGCTGTCATCGCCACCGCCGACGTCGCCGCCCATGCCGGAGCGACCGCCCAGCATTTGCATCTGTTCCGCGATGATGTCGGTTGCGTACTTCTCGACGCCGTCCTTGTCCGTGTATTTACGGGTTTGCAAACGGCCTTCGACGTAGACGGATGAGCCTTTTTTCAGGTATTGGCCGACGATTTCCGCCAGACGGCCGAAGAACGAGATACGGTGCCACTCTGTCAATTCTTTTTGTTCGCCCGTGTTGCGGTCCTTCGATTTGTACGAAGTGGCCACGGCGATGTTGGCGATCGCGTCGCCGCTAGGCATGTAGCGGATTTCCGGGTCACGGCCCAGATTGCCGACGATGATGACTTTGTTGACTGATGCCATGAATAACTCCTGATGAACTGCAGCGGGAGTCGGTGTCCCGCGCGTTAGTTTAGTGTACTAAACGAGGATTATAAGCGACCACGCGGCGCAAAGCACCCGCTTTCTAACGGACGCCAGCAGCCGTGCGGCAGCACGTTTTTTTCACGGCAAGGGAAAACAAGAAACTTGAATACTGGTATTATATACAGTGTTTAAACTTCTGCACGCATCTGTATCAAACTTTGTCGGGGCACGTTCGCCTGGCGGCGCAATCCGCCCATGGACGCCTCAGGCATGCAGAGCAAAACCCGGCTATAGTAACAGGTTGACCCGTTGTGGCTCCTCATCTGCCCCCAGGCACAATGCGCCAGCCGCACCACTCACTGAAAGCAAGGCAATCACATGGAACAGATCCGCATTCGCGGTGCTCGCACGCATAACCTCAAGAATATCAATCTCGATTTGCCGCGCAATAAGCTGATCGTGATTACCGGCTTGTCCGGCTCCGGCAAGTCTTCGCTGGCCTTCGACACCTTGTACGCGGAAGGCCAGCGCCGCTATGTCGAGTCGCTGTCGGCCTATGCGCGCCAGTTCCTGCAATTGATGGAAAAGCCGGACGTCGACCTGATCGAGGGCCTATCCCCCGCCATCTCCATCGAACAGAAGGCAACGTCGCACAACCCACGTTCGACAGTGGGTACCGTGACGGAAATCCACGATTATTTGCGCCTGCTGTACGCGCGCGTGGGCACGCCCTACTGCCCCGACCACCCGGAAAATGCGCTGGCCGCCCAGTCCGTCTCGCAAATGGTTGACGCCGTGCTGGCCATGCCGGAAGACACCAAGCTGATGATACTCGCGCCCGTCGTCGCGAACCGCAAGGGCGAACATGTCGACCTGTTCGAGCAAATGCAAGCACAGGGCTTCGTGCGTTTTCGCGTACAGAGCGGCACGCATGCGGCCAAAATCTATGAAGTCGATGACCTGCCGAAATTAAAAAAGACGGAAAAACACACAATCGACGTCGTCATCGACCGCGTCAAGGTGAACCAGGAAATCAAGCAGCGCCTGGCGGAAAGTTTCGAGACAGCCCTGCGCCTGGCCGACGGCCGCGCCATTGCCTACGAAATGGATACCGCCCAGGAACACGTGTATTCGAATAAATTCGCCTGCAATGTGTGTGGCTACTCCCTGCAGGAACTGGAACCGCGTTTGTTCTCGTTCAACAACCCCATGGGCGCCTGTCCGGAATGCGACGGCCTGGGACACATCGAATTCTTTGACCCGAAACGCATCGTCGCGTTCCCGAATCTGTCGCTCGCGTCGGGCGCCGTCAAGGGCTGGGACCGCCGCAACCAGTTTTACTTCCAGATGCTGTCGAACCTGGCCGCCTACTATGAGTTCGACCTGGACATGCCGTTCGAGCAGCTGGACTTGAATTCGCAGCAGGCCGTGCTGTACGGTTCCGGCAAACAAGTGATTCCGTTTAGCTATGTGAACGAACGGGGCCGTACCGTCATCAAGGAACACACGTTCGAAGGCGTGGTCAACAATCTGCAGCGCCGCTACCGCGAAACGGATTCGATGGCCGTCAAGGAAGAACTGGCCAAGTTCATCAATGAAAAATGCTGCCCGTCATGCAATGGCGCACGCCTGCGCGTGGAAGCGCGCTTCGTCAAGGTCGGCACCGGCAAGCAGCAGCGCGCCATCTATGAAGTAGCAGGAAAACCGCTGCGCGAGACCCTGGAATTCTTTGAAAAGCTGAAACTGACGGGCGCCAAGAAAGAGATCGCCGACCGCGTCGTCAAAGAAATTATTTCGCGCCTGAAATTCCTCAACAACGTGGGCCTCGATTACCTGTCGCTGGACCGCAGCGCCGACACGCTCTCCGGCGGCGAAGCTCAACGCATCCGCCTGGCATCGCAAATCGGCTCCGGTTTGACGGGCGTCATGTATGTGCTCGATGAACCGTCGATCGGCTTGCATCAGCGCGACAATGACCGTTTGATCGAAACGTTGAAACACTTGCGCGACATCGGCAACAGCGTGCTGGTAGTCGAGCATGACGAAGACGCCATCCGCACGGCCGACTACATCGTCGACATGGGCATCGGCGCGGGCGTGCACGGCGGCGAAATCATCGCCGAAGGCACCCTGCAAGACATTCTCAAGAACAAGAAATCGCTGACGGCGCAGTATCTGAACGGCAAGCTGAAAATCGCCGTGCCAGCCAAGCGTCACGCCAGTAATCCGGAAAAACAGCTGGTCATTACTGGCGCGACGGGCAACAACCTGAAAAAAGTCTCGCTGAGCTTGCCGGTGGGCTTGATGACGTGCGTCACGGGCGTGTCCGGCTCGGGCAAATCGTCGCTGGTCAACGATACCTTATATCCTGCCCTGTCGCGCCATTTGTACGGTTCGCAGACGGAACCGGCGCCGCACGAATCGATCAGCGGGCTGGAACATTTCGACAAGGTCATTTCCGTCGACCAAGCCCCCATCGGCCGCACGCCACGTTCCAATCCGGCCACCTATACGGGCTTGTTTACGCCGATCCGCGATTTGTTCTCCACCGTGCCAACAGCCAAGGAACGGGGCTACAGCGCCGGGCGCTTCTCGTTCAACGTGAAGGGTGGGCGCTGCGAAGCGTGCCAGGGCGATGGCGTGATCAAGGTCGAAATGCATTTCTTGCCCGACGTCTACGTGCCATGTGATGTGTGCCACGGCAAGCGTTACAACCGCGAAACCCTGGAAGTGCACTACAAGGGCAAGAACATCACGGAAGTGCTGGGCATGACGGTAGAAGAGGCGCATGAATTCTTCAAGCCCGTGCCCTTGATCGCGCGCAAGCTGCAAACCCTGCTCGACGTGGGCCTGGGCTACATCAAGCTGGGCCAGAGCGCCACCACCCTGTCCGGCGGCGAGGCGCAGCGCGTCAAATTGTCGCTGGAACTGTCCAAGCGCGACACGGGCCGCACCCTGTACATCCTCGACGAACCGACGACAGGCTTGCACTTCCACGACATCGATTTGCTGATGAAAGTGATCCACCGCCTGCGCGACCAGGGCAACACCCTCGTCATCATCGAGCACAACCTGGACGTCATCAAGACCGCCGACTGGATCGTCGACCTGGGCCCCGAAGGGGGCGCCGGCGGCGGCCAGATCATCGCCACAGGCACGCCAGAAGACGTGGCCCTGAATCCGGCCAGCGTGACAGGTAAATACCTGGGGCCGCTGCTGAAGCAATAACGACGGTAGCGCAATAAAAAACGGCGCGGATTGCTCATGCAATCCGCGCCGTTTCTCTTTTTGCTAGCACCCCAGTCATTGCCGGCGTGTCATTTATCGCACGCCAGTCTTCGCCGACGTGTTTCTCCCCCACTACTAAACTTTACGCACTCAGCCGCTTTTCCAGCGCAGCCTTGTTATCTGCCAATTCTTGCGGCAGATGATACGCGAGTTTTTCAAACAACTCCGTATGCAATTTCAATTCTTCCAGCCACGCGGCCTTGTCGATCGAGGTGATGGTATTGAACTGTTCTTGCGTGAATGGCAAGCCATCCCAGTTCAGGTCACCATACTCCGGCGTCGTGCCAAACAGGTTTTCCACGCCGCCCGCCTTGCCTTCGATACGCTCCAGCATCCATTTGAGCACGCGCATATTGTCGCCAAAGCCAGGCCAGACGAACTTGCCAGCCTCGTCCGTGCGGAACCAGTTGACGCAATAGATCTTTGGCAGAGCAGCCGGGTTGACTTTGCCCACCTTGACGCCCATGTACAGCCAATGCTGGAAGTAATCGCTCATGTTATAGCCGATAAACGGCAACATGGCAAATGGATCGCGGCGCACGACGCCCATCTGGCCCACGGCCGCAGCCGTCGTTTCCGAGCCCATGGTGGCGGCCATGTAGACGCCTTCGACCCAGTTGCGCGCTTCCGTTACCAGCGGCACGGTGGTCGAACGGCGGCCACCGAAGATGAAGGCCGAAATCGGTACGCCTGCCGGATCGTCCCAGGCGGCGTCGATCACCGGGTTTTGCGTAGCAGCAACAGTGAAGCGCGCATTCGGGTGCGCCGCCTTGGTGCCGGACGCCGGCGTCCAGTCCTTGCCCTGCCAGTCGATCAGGTGGCTTGGTGCTTCTTTCGTCAAACCTTCCCACCAGACATCGCCATCGTCCGTCAGCGCCACGTTGGTGAAGATCGTGTTGTCGCGCATGGACGCCATGCAGTTGTAGTTGGTTTTTTCGTTGGTGCCCGGCGCCACGCCAAAATAACCCGCTTCCGGGTTGATGGCATACAAACGGCCATCGGCACCCGGCTTGATCCAGGCGATATCGTCGCCGATGGTGGTCACTTTCCAGCCGTTGAAACTTGCCGGCGGGATCAGCATGGCGAAGTTGGTCTTACCGCAAGCCGATGGGAACGCTGCCGCCACGTAATGCTTCTTGCCTTCCGGCGATTCCACACCGAGGATCAGCATGTGTTCGGCCAGCCAGCCCGGGTTGTTGTCGGATGCTTGCGCTTCCTGGTAGCCCATGTTCGAAGCGATGCGCAGGGCGAAACATTTCTTGCCCAGCAAGGCGTTGCCGCCGTAGCCCGAACCGAAAGACCAGATTTCGCGCGTTTCCGGGAAATGCACGATGTACTTGGTGCTGTTGCACGGCCATTTCACGTCTTGCTGACCCGTCGCCAGCGGTGCGCCGACGCTGTGCACGCACGGCACGAAGGCGCCATCGGTGCCCAGCACGTCATACACGGCACGGCCCATGCGGGTCATGATCTTCATGTTAACGGCGACATACGGCGAATCAGACAGTTCCACGCCGATGTGCGCGATGGGCGAACCCAGCGGACCCATCGAGAATGGCACGACGTACATGGTGCGGCCGCGCATGCAGCCATCGAACAGGCCGTTCAGGGTGTGGCGCATCTCGCCGGGCTCGGTCCAGTTATTCGTCGGGCCAGCCGCTTCTTTCGTTGCCGAGCAGATATACGTACGGTCTTCGACGCGGGCCACGTCGCTCGGGTCGGAGCAGGCCAGGTAGGAATTCGGGCGCTTTTCCGCGTTCAGCTTTTTCATGGTGCCGCTGGCAACCATCGCGGCACACAGGCGCTCGTACTCTTCTTGCGAGCCATCGCACCAGTAGATGCGGTCCGGCTTGGTCAGCGCGGCAATGTCGGCCACCCAGTTGATCAGTTTCTGTTGTTTAATATAAGCTGGGACGTTGAGTGCGGCGACGCCACCCATGACGGGCTGATTCATATTACCTCCAATACCAATAAAAGAAATTCTGGTCGTTCCGGCAAGACAGGCAGCATCGTTGAGAGGTGGCTGCGGCTCACTGCGGGCGGCGTGCTCACGCGGGCAGGGCTCTGGTGTCGTTTACCTGGATCATGCACCCAGGTAGCGGGAACAGTTTGCGCTATAGCTATAATCAGGAAGCTTCAAAAGTGCCGGCGATTGTACACCCGAGTAACGGCTATTCTCGCAAAAATGTAGGAGAATAGCTTGACTAATGTAGTAGGCTATTCAGCATTGTCCGTATCCTGTTATTTCCCTACCAAATCCTTACTCAAATCGGCCATCCACCATGAAAATTGCCATACTCGATGACTATCAGGATGCCGTGCGCGGCCTCGATTGTTTCCCATTGCTCGATGGCCACGAGGTCAAGGTGTTCAGCAATACGGCGCGGGGCCTGGGCCAGCTGGCGATTCGCCTGGCGCCGTTCGACGCGCTGGTGCTGATCCGCGAACGCAGCAGTTTCAACCGCGCCTTGCTGTCGAAACTGCCGAATCTGAAACTGATTTCGCAAACGGGCAAGGTCAGCGGACACATCGACGTGCCGGCCGCAACCGAGTTGGGTATCGCCATAGCGGAAGGCATCGGCTCGCCCACGGCGCCGGCCGAACTGACGTGGGCGCTGATCATGGCGGCGCAGCGCAAGATCGTGCCGTACGCGCAACATTTGCAGGAAGGGCTATGGCAGACGTCGTCGCTGGAAGCGGCGCGCAATACGCTGGGCACGGTGCTCAAGGGACGCACCCTGGCGATCTGGGGCTACGGCAAGATCGGCCAGCTGGTCGCCAGCTATGGCCGCGCCTTCGGCATGACCATTCTCGTGTGGGGCAGCGAAGCGAGCCGCGCCGCGGCCGTGGCGGCCGGCGATACGGCGGCGGCATCGCGTGCAGCCTTCTTTGAACAGGCCGACGTATTGACCTTGCACCTGCGCCTATCCGACGCCACGCGCGGCCTGGTAACAAACGAAGACCTGGCGAGCATGAAACCGACCAGCCTGTTCGTCAACACCAGCCGCGCCGAACTGGTGGCCGATGGCGCGCTGGAAGCGGCGCTGCCGCTGGGATGCCCGGGTGCCGCCGCGCTGGACGTGTTTACGGACGAGCCGCTGCCTCCAGGCACGCCATTGCTGCTGCTGCCGAACGTGCTGGCCACGCCACACCTGGGCTACGTCGAGCGTGACAGCTATGAACTGTATTTCCGCTACGCCTTGCAAAACATCGTCGATTTTGCGCAGAATCAATGCACGCGCCTGCTCAATCCCGCAGTGCTGACGCATGCGCGGCAAATGCCTCAGGAGCGCTGAAAGCCCTTGATGAGGTCCGGCTCACCCGTGATGCGTATGGCGGGCGCTGGCAGCACGTGCCGGCCGCGCCACAGGCCGGCCCAGCCAGGCGGCCAGGCGATGTCCGGCCCCTCGTACGGCGCCACGCCGGCGCGCACGGCGACCACCGGCACGGGCGGCATGTCAGCCAAGGGCTCGCCTGGGGTGCGCGGCATGTCCAGGCTGTACATGTAATTAGGTAATAAAGCGTCGCATACGCGGCCAAACCAATCGCTATGGTCGTCGTCGCGCCCCAGCGCCTGCGCCAGGCCCTGCGGGTCGAAACGGGCCAGAGCATCGATCAGTTCGCCGGTAGCGGCGCCGGGCTTATCGCCCCAGCCCATCACGGGGTTGACGTTGTAATCGGCGCCCGAGCCGTACCAGCCTTCGCGCCAGGGCCGCTGCATCCAGTCGCGCGGCCCCGTAAACAAATGCCAACGCCAGTGCAGGCCCGACGGTTTCGGCCAGGAATACAGATACAGTTTTTGATAACCGGCCTGGTGCAGCTCACGCACCATGGACATCAGGCGCGCGTGCGGCATGCGGTCGGGCGGCGCGCGGCGAAACAGGATCGCTTCGCCATCGGCAAACTGCACATCGTCGGTCGACAGGTTCAGGTCCAGGGTCCGCGCTTCGCTGCCGAAACGGGCGGCGATCCAGCCCGTCAGCAGATTCACGGACGTGATCACGCCATAGCCGCGGTGGCGGTGAAAAATGACAGTGCCGGGAGCGAGCGCTTTCATACGGAGTGGGGGCGGTAGGCAAACAAAGAAACCAGTGTACTCACAGATGGGCAAATTTTCCAGATGCGGCGCAAACGCAGGCGGCAAGCACGCTGCCCCATCTGCAGCGCCCATTCACGCAACGCTGCCAATCCACGCTATCATGCGCGTCATTCTCCACTGACATCGTGACCACATCATGACTTTGCGCATACTCGCCACTGGCGGCACTTTCGACAAACACTACAACGAATTGAACGGTACTCTGGGCTTTTCCGACAGTCATTTGCCGGCAGCGATAGCCCGCGCGCGCATGACGGCACCCGTGGCCCTGGAGCAACTGCCACTGCTGGACTCGCTCGACATGCAGGATGCGGACCGCCAGCGCGTGCTGGCCTCGTGCCGCGCGGCACAGGAAAAAGCCATCGTCATCATCCACGGCACCGACACCATGCGCGAAACGGCGCAAGTGCTGGGCGCGGCGAACCTGCAGCAAACGGTCATCCTGACAGGCGCCATGATTCCCTACGAAATCAACAATTCCGATGCCCTGTTCAACCTGGGCTTTGCCTGCGGCGTGGCGCAAACCTTGCCAGCCGGCGTGTATGTGGCCATGAATGGCCAGATCTTCGCCTGGGACAATGTGCAAAAGAACCGCGCCGCCGGCGTGTTCCAGCCCTTATAAGCCGATGGCAGGCAAGATGTAAAAAGCAGACTGGCAAACGCTCTGACTGACACTCTGTCACAATTCGACAAGCCCGTTTCCAACGGGCTTTTTTTACATTTTTCACCGTTCATAAATTCAGCAATACAACAGTTTTCATCGAATTATTATAGGTAAAACATTAAATTGCCAATATAATAATTTTATGTTGTAAAAAAACGCCATCTATCATTTTTAAAAACATCAATATTATTAAATATAAAACTTCAATTTAACAATTTAGTTAAATATTCTTCTGTATCCATAATTTATTGCCAAATCCGACACGGTTGATATGCATTTTTTCTTGCTGAGACGACATAATGTTTGCCTCGACAAGTCATAAGTGCATTTATAACAATATTGCGCTAAGTAGTCTTCCACTTCCTATTGACGTGGTTTCGCCTACCGTACACGAGCATCCTGGTCATCTATCCGATGGCTTGATACGTGCTCGTGTACCGCTTGTCGTTATTAAAACTACTACGGAGTAATTGTTACAATGGCATTTAAAGAAAAAATTGGCGTGCGCAGCGTACGCCTGGCCCTGACCGTCCTGGCAGGTAGCGTGTTGTTCTCTGGCCAATCCATGGCGGACGAGGCAATTCAAAAAGTTGAAATTACCGGTTCGAGTATCAAGCGTATCGCCGTCGAAGGCGCCTTGCCTGTACAGCGCCTGACGCAAGAAGCGATCGCCAAATCGGGCGCCACCTCGGTAGCCGACCTGATCCAAGCCCTGCCGGCCATGCAAGGCTTCACCATCGGCGCAGTTGCTGCCGGTTCCGATTCGGGTGGCAATACCAGTGCATCGCTGCACGGCATTGGCGAGACCTACACTCTGGTACTGTTGAACGGCCGCCGCATCGCGCCACAAGGTTCCGGCACCACGGTCAACCTGAACGCCATCCCGATGAGCGCCGTTGAGCGCGTCGAAATCCTGACCGATGGCGCTTCGGCCCTGTACGGCTCGGACGCCATCGCCGGCGTACTGAACTTCATCCTGAAGAAAAACGTCCAAGGCGCGACCCTGGAAGCCACCTATGGCGGTCCGGAAGACAAGGGCGGCAACGCCTGGAATACCAGTGTCACCTACGGTTTCGGCGACCTGGACGAAGACCGCTTCAACGTGCTGGTATCGTACCGCCACGACGAACAGTCGAAACTGATCGCGACCGACCGCAAATTCGCCGATACCTCGTTCCTGAAATTCGCCCGCGGCGGCAAGAACTACATCTGGGACCGCACCAGCACCTCGGCCTCGCCGGCAGGCGCGACTGTTGCCTACAACAACAGCACCACTTCGACGGCCTTCACGCCGTATCTGAAGCAAAACAATGGAAATTGCCCTGATAATTCCTACGTCACGACCAGCAATCGCAACGCTTGCGGCTTCGACACCGGTTCCACCGTAGAAATCGTGCCGCAATCGAAACGCGACAGCCTGTTCTCCAAAGCAACCTACAAGCTCAATGACAGCCTGAACGCGTTCGCCGAACTGGCCTACTCGCGCTACGACCTGACGGCGCGTATCGCCGCCAACCCGATCCCCATCTCGATCGCGCAAACGGAAAAAGACCCTGTCACCGGCGTTGAAAAGCTGGTGTTCAAAAATCCTTCCGCCTACGCGAATTATGTACAACCCTACCTGTCGCCAGCGCAACAGGCGGACATCAAATCGATCACGGCCAACTACCGCAGCACCGACTTTGGTTTGCGTGCAAGCCAGACCGTTACCCAAACCAAACACATGGTGGTTGGCGTGGAAGGCGAACTGGGCGCGTGGAACTTCGAGAGCGGCCTGACCTGGTCGCAAAACTCGATCGACGAGCGCTACACGAGCGGTTACCAGAAAAACCAGGCCTTCAAGGACATACTGGCCAACCCGGATTTCGATGCGTTCGCGTTGGGCCAAAAGCCATCCGTGCAAGCGCAGGTCGCCGGCGCGCAATTCGTCGGTTCGGTACGCACCGCATCGACCACCATGCGCGGCGTCGACACGCATGGCTCGCGTGAATTGTTCTCCTTGCCAGGCGGCAAAGCCAGCCTGGGTATCGGCGGCGACTACCGCACCTACCGCTATGAGCAGTCGCCAGGCGCCACCGGCGACGACATCTACAGCTTCAACACGAAGGCTGCCTACGACATGAGCCGCGACACCTACGGCGCGTTCGTCGAGTTGCTGGCTCCACTGGCCAAGTCGTTCGAAATGACCGTCGGCGGCCGTTACGATGCGGTCAAGGCAATCGATGATAAGCTGAACAACAAAACCATCGGCAAAAAGGACAGCGCCAATACCTACAAGGTATCGGCACGCTGGCAGCCGGTACAAACCGTGCTGATCCGCGGTTCCTACGGCACGGGCTTCAAGGCGCCAAGTATGCTGGACATCGCTCAGCCACTGGTCAACGCCGGCTTTACCGCCAAGAAATTTGACTGCCCAACCCCAGGTTCGCCACTTTGCCGCGGTGAAACAACGCAATACAACGCCGTGTCGCAAGGCAATCCAGAACTGCAATCGGAAAAATCGAAGCAATTCACCCTGGGCTTCCGTGTCGAGCCTAGCGCAGCCTTCTCGTTCGGCGCCGACCTGTGGGACGTGAAACTGCGCAATGCCGTATCGGAAATCACCGAAGAGCAGGCATTTGCCGATCCGGTCAAGTACGCAACGAGCTTCTCGACCTACAAGGAACCATCGACCGGCAATACCTACTACGCGTTCAAGAAACTGTCGGTCAACATCGGCAAGAAGGAATACCGTGGTATCGACTGGGATCTGTCGGCCAACCACAAGTTTGACTTCGGCAAGCTGACCGCCCAATTGAGCGGTACGCACATGTTGCACGCCAACTACACCAAAGCCGGCAGCGACAATGTGTTCACCAGCAACATGAACTTCTTCGGCGACACCAACGAAGTCACGTTCCGCAACCTGATGAAGCTGACGACGACCCTGGATACGGGCCGCCTGAGCAACACGGTAACGGTCAACTACCGTAACGGCTACACCGATGCCCCCGCGACCGTGTATGACTTAGCAGCCAAAAAAGAAGTGAAGGGTTTCCGCCTGCAAGTACCGTCGTACACGACGTTCGACTGGCAAGCACGTTTCGCCTTTGACAAGCAAACCACGATCCGCGCAGGCATCAAAAACCTGTTCGACCGTGCACCGCCGCTGTCGCTGCGCGCTTCGTCGGGCCACCAAGTCGGCTTCGACCCACGCTACGCCGATCCAATGATGCGTTCGTTCTACATCACCGGCAACTACAAGTTCTAATTTGACGTTGTGAATTGACTTGTCTGGAAAGCGCCTTGCACTTCACCGTGCAAGGCGCTTTTTTTATGCGTCCGCAGATTGCACAGGCGAAAAAAAGGAGCCGCAGCTCCTTTTCCGTACCTGTACGACTGCTTTTATGCCGTCGCCTCGCCGCCCAAGGCTTCGACCACATCGGCCATCAGCTTGCTCAGCTCGCCCGTCATCAGCATCACGTCGCCGTCGAAACGCTCGTCGTCGTTCTTCGTGCTCGATTCCGTTTCCTTGATCACGTCCAGCGGCTTGACGCTCTTGATGGCCAGGGACTCCGTCAGCACGAACGATATCTTGTCATTCCACGTCATGGCCAGGCGCGTGCACTGCTTGCCGGCCGCGATGTGGCGGCGCACATCGTCCGCTTCCAGGGTATGGCGCACGTAGCGCACGGTGGCCTTGCTTTCGCCCGTGGCGCGCAATTCCGTATCCATGTCGACCGTGAAGCCGGCAGGCGCATCGTCCGCTTGCAGCCATTCCGTCATCACCGCCACCGGCGAGCGCTGCACGCGCAGACTTTCCAGCGGCAGTTTATCGACGGCCTTCAACAGCAGCTTGATGACTTCATCGGCTTTTGCCGGGCTGGCGGCATCGACCACCAGCCAGCCATTGACGGGGTCGATCCACGTCCAGACGTTGCTGCGGATGCTGAAGGCGCGCGGCAGCAGCTCGTCGGCCACGCGCTCTTTCAATTCTTTCATGGCTTTCTTGCCAGGCGCAAAGCCTTGCGCTTCTTCCATCTCGGCAGCGCGGGCCTTGGCCACCTGGTTGATGACGGTCGCTGGCAACAGTTTCTTTTCCGTGCCCAGCAAGATCAGCATTTGCTTGTTGACCACGTGGACCAGACCGCCATTCGGGCGTGGCGTATCCCAGCCCTGGCGCATCAGATCCATGCTGGTCGCCGGCGTAAATTTGTTCGAGGACAAGGCCTCTTCCAGTTGTTCTGGCGTATAAGCCCATGGTGCGGGCAGGCGGTAAATCTGAAGATTCTTGAACCACATAATTTTTGTCTTCCGTTTGTTTCAGTAGTGCCAGGGGAACGCCATTCTACACTTTCGACACGGGAATGCCGTCAAAAGCGCGGACTGGCGCGATGCTTGTTATGCATGGGGAATGCCGCTACAGGGCGGGGAACAGCTCCGCCTGGGCTGGCGCCTGCCGCGTCACGCCGGCCGGATCGGACAAGGTCGAGATGCGCACGCCCAGCAGGCGGATTTTCTTTTCAAACGGCACGCGCCGCAGGCAATCGCGGCTGGCGCGCAGGATGGCGGCGGCGTCCGCCGTGGCGCTGGGCAAGGTGATGTCGCGCGTGACGGTGCTGAAATCCTCGAAGCGCAGCTTGATGCCCACCGTGCGCCCCGCCAGCGACTGTTTATCCAGGTCGCCCGCCACGCGCGTGCACAGGCTTTCCAGCTTTTCCGACAGGGTGGCGCGGTCACGCACCACCTGCAAGTCGCGCTCGAACGTCGTTTCGCGGCTGACGGACTTGGTTTCCCTGCTCGTCTGCACAGCCCGCTCATCGATGCCCAGCGCCGCCTGGCGCAGCCAGCCCGTGTACAGGTCGCCGAACTGCGTGCGCAGCATGGCCAGGTCGGCTTGCGCCAGTTCACCAATGCTGACGATGCCCAGCGCTTCCAGCTTGGCCGTGGCTTTCGGGCCGATGCCGTTGATCTTTTTTGCCGGCAAGGGCCACACGCGCGTTTCAATATCCTCGGGCGACAAAATGGTCAATCCGTCGGGTTTTTCCAGATCAGAACAGATTTTCGCCAGCAATTTGTTGGGCGCCAAGCCGATCGAGCACGACAGGCCCGTCGCTTCGAACACGGCCGCCTTCAGGCGCGCCGCCATGGCCGGCGCCTGCTCGCCGTATTCGGTCAGGTCGACATAGATTTCATCGATGCCCACGTTCTGGATGATGGGGCACAACTGGGCCACGGCTTGCTTGAAGCGGGCCGAATACTCGCGGTAAGCCTCGAAATCGGCCGGCAGCAGGATGCTGTCCGGCGCCAGCTTGGCCGCCTTCATGATGCCCATGGCGGAAAACACGCCAAACTTACGCGCCGCATAGGTCGACGTGGTGACGACGCCGCGCCCCACGTAGTCGCGCATGCGCGCAAATTGCCGCGTGCCATCTTCCTGCAGCACGGGCTGCTGCAGCCGGCCGCCGCCAATGACGACGGCTTCGCCGCGCAATTGCGGATATTTCAACAGTTCCACGGAGGCGAAGAAGGCGTCCATGTCCAGGTGGGCAATCCAGCGGCGCGCTTCAGGCAATATTGGGGCAGATAGGGTCAAAGGGGCACCTCGCGGCGGATTGGCTTGCCTTTATTGCGGCAAGATACTGTGCATGCATACAGTATTACCCGAAATGGCCACGGATGCAAGATGAAACGAACGCGGCGCGACGGCGGCGATCAGCGGTTGCTTTTCTCAATGGCAAGATTACAATCTTGGCACAACTATTAAAAGGAGTCGTCTTGTCTATCACCCATCACGCTTCGCGCCGCCGGTCCGTCTGGTCATCCATCCTGCCGGCCCTGCTACTGTCCACGCTGGCGCCATCTGCGCTGGCCGACACTACCACCACCGTTGCCGCCACCGTCGCCACGTCCACCGCGCCGGTTGCCGGCAAGACAGCCTGGCAGGAAACGCGCCACGGCACGGTCGTCACGGACGACTACCGCTGGCTGCAAAAGAAAACCGACCCTGCCGTGATCGATTACCTGAATACGGAAAACGCCTACACGGCCGCCGTCACGGCCCCGATCCAGCCGCTGGCAGACAAGATCTATGCGGAAGTCAAGGGCCGCATGCAGGAAGTGGACTTGTCCGTGCCTGCGCGCCAAGGTAACTTTTACTATTACACGCGCACGGAAGCGGGCAAGCAATACCCGCTTCATTGCCGCCGTCCTGTCGGCGCCAGCGGTGCCTACGATGCGCAGGCGGTCGAGGAAATTCTGCTGGACCAGAATCAATTGGCCGAAGGCAACAAATTCTTTGCCGTGCGCGCGTTTTCCATCAGCCCGAATGAACAATTGCTGGCCTACACCACCGACACGACGGGTTTCCGCCAGTACGAGCTGCATGTCAAGGATTTGAAGACGGGCAAGTTGCTGGGCGACAGCATGCCACGCGTGACTTCGCTGGCCTGGGCGGCGGACAATGCCACCCTGATGCTGGCCCAGGAAGATGCCACCACCAAGCGCTCGGACCGCTTGTTCCGCCTGGCCCTGGGCGGCGCGCCGCAACAGGTCTACCACGAGCCGGTGGAACAGTTCGCCATCCATGTGGACCGCACGCATGACAAGCAGTTCTTCGTGCTGACCTCGGGCAGCACGGATACCACCGAAGTGCTGCTGTTGCCAACGAACAAGCCGCAAGGCAGTTTCCAGAGCGTGCTGAAACGCGAAAAAGGCCACCGCTACGTCGTCGAACACCGCGACGGCCAGCTGTATATTCTCACCAACAAGGAGGCGAAGAATTTCCGCGTCGTCAGCGCGCCGCTGTCTGCGCCGCAGCTGAAACACTGGAAGCCCGTCGTGCCGCACAACAAGGACGCCGTGATCCAGTCCATCGACGTCTTCCAGGGCTACCTGGTGGTGATGGAAAAGGCACGCGCCCTGAACCGCGCGCGCATCTACGATTTCGCGCATAAAAACTGGAAGACGGTGCAATTCGACGACCCCGTCTACCTGGCCACGTCGGTCGGCACGCCGGAGTTTTCCGCCACACAATTTCGCATGTCATACCAGTCGCCTGTCACGCCGCCCACGGTGATTGACGTCAGCATGGAGGATGGCAAGCGCACGGTGCTGAAACAGCAGGAAATCGTCGGCGGCTTTGACGGCAGCCGCTACACCACGCAGCGCTTGTGGGTGAAGGCGCGCGATGGCGTGCAAGTGCCGCTGTGGGTCGTCTACAAGAAAGGCGTCAAGCTCGACGGTTCCGCACCGCTGCTGCTGTACTCGTATGGCTCGTATGGCATTTCCACGGAAGCCACTTTTTCCATCAGCCGCATCAGCCTGCTGGAGCGGGGCGTCATCTATGCGCAAGCGCATATCCGCGGCGGGACGGACATGGGCGAAGCCTGGCATGAAGACGGCATGCTGATGAAGAAGAAAAACACCTTCCATGACTTCATCGACAGCGCCGACTACCTGGTGCGCGAAAAATGGACCAGCCCGAACCGCCTGATCATCCAGGGCGGCAGCGCGGGCGGCCTCTTGATGGGCGCCGTCGTCAACATGCGCCCCGACCTGTTCCACGCCGTGCACGCGGCCGTGCCGTTTGTCGACGTGATGAATACCATGATGGACGCCAGCCTGCCCCTGACGACGGGCGAATACCTGGAATGGGGCGATCCTAACCAGAAAGCGGCCTACGACTACATGCTCAGCTATTCGCCCTACGACAACATTGCGCGCAAGAACTATCCCGCCATGCTGGTGACGACGGGCCTCAACGACAGCCAGGTCATGTACTGGGAACCGGCCAAGTATGTGGCCAAGCTGCGCGCGTATAAAACGGACAGCAATCCGCTGCTGCTGAAAACGAATATGGGCGCCGGCCATGGCGGCGCTTCGGGCCGCTACAACGCCATCGCCGAGAACGCGTTTAATATGGCGTGGATGCTGTCCCAATGGAATATCACGGAATAATGTGAAAAAGCGCTTGCACAAGGATTTCCATCGTCCTATAATAGCGCCTCTTCCAGACGTGGTGACAAACGTCGGGATGGTTTTCTGAGACAAGCAACGGGTGCTTAGCTCAGTTGGTAGAGCGGCGCCCTTACAAGGCGTAGGTCGGGAGTTCGAGCCTCTCAGCACCCACCAAATCAGAAAACTGTCCAGTGCTTCATGGATCAGCAATACAGATCATACGAGCTTGGAGTGGTAGTTCAGTTGGTTAGAATACCGGCCTGTCACGTCGGGGGTCGCGGGTTCGAGTCCCGTCCGCTCCGCCAATAAAAGAAAAGCCCTTTGGTTCTCAGAACCGAAGGGCTTTTCCCATTTCAGAAGCAAAAAACACCTCAGTACTCCTCCCCTTGAACATTTTTGCGCTTTTCAGCAAAAAAACTGCTTTTAGCCCTCAAGAATAGTTGCACAAGCGGGAAAGCGCCCCCTATAATAGTGCCTCTTCCAGACGTGGTGACAAACGTCGGGATAGTTTTCTGGGTATGCGGGTGCTTAGCTCAGTTGGTAGAGCGGCGCCCTTACAAGGCGTAGGTCGGGAGTTCGAGCCTCTCAGCACCCACCACCAATACAGAAAATTATCCAGTGCTTCATGGATCAGCAACACAGATCATACGAGCTTGGAGTGGTAGTTCAGTTGGTTAGAATACCGGCCTGTCACGTCGGGGGTCGCGGGTTCGAGTCCCGTCCGCTCCGCCAATAAAAGAAAAGCCCTTTGGTTCCCAGAACCGAAGGGCTTTTCCCATTTCAGGCCCGAAAAATGCACTAGAATCAGCGCTCATCCTGACTCTGCAGCTCCTGCCTGATGCGCCTGCCCCACAGTCTTTCCCCTTACCTCGCCCTGCGCCTGCGCCTGGCCCATCATGCTTTGCTGCAATTTGCCGCCAGCCTGGCCAGCTCCATGGAAATTCTCGTGTTCCTGGCCGGCCCCGTCCTGCTGGGTCTACTCAGCGTCATCGCCCTGCCCGGCTTTCTCGCCGTGAGCCTGCCCTGGCCCGCCGCCCTGGGCGTGCTGAGCGCGCAAGCCCTGCTGACCTGCCTGCCCGCCTGGCTGCTGCGCAAGCGGCTGCTGCCGGCCCCCATCGCCGCCTGGCTACGCCAGCTGCCCTTGCCGACGCGCTTGCGCTGGCAAGCCGATGTAGCCGTGGCCGGCTTGCTGATGCTGCCGCTGGGCCTCGCTTATGCCGTCTCGGCCGCCATCTGGCTGGTGCAGTCGCCGCCCTGGCTGCGCCCGATTGTCGCGCCTGGCATCGCCGCCACCATCGCCGCCTGGCTGCTGGCCTGGCTGCTGACGACGCTCATCGTGACGCAGCGCCTGCGCGCGCCACGCCCCGCACAAAGGGCGCGCTCGCCAACGATGAGCGCCTATGTGCCGCAACGGCCGCGCTGGCGCACCGTGTTCCTGTGGCGCCAGCTGTTCTGGCTGCCGTTCTGGCGTAACGACAATGTGATTGGCATCCAGCAAAGCGTGCTGCTGGCCACTGCTGGCGCCAGTATGCTGGCCTGGCTGCTGCGTGCGCCCCTGGTGCCCGCACCGCTGCTCGGTTTACTGGCCAGCGCCAGCCTGATCATTGTGACGGACCGCGGCGACAAGGCCGTGCGCGAGCAGATCGCCGTGCTGCGCCCTTCGCTGAACGCCTGGCCCCTGGCCAGCACTGCCTTGACACGCCTGGCCTGCGCCGCGAGCCTGCTGCCACCGTTTGCCGTGCTGCTGGCAGGCGCTGTCTTACTGTACAACATCCACCCCGCCTCCTTGCAGCAGCGCGTCACCAGCGTGTATGCCCTCACCGCCAGCGCGGCCTTGCTGGCCATCGTCGGCTTGCCCCGCCTCAAGGCGCGCGGGCGCGTCGTCCTCGTCGTCTTGTCCATCCTTGCCTTGAGCGCTATCGGAAGCGAATTATGGAATTGAATATCCCCTCTCCTGTCCTGCAGATCCAGCACCTCGATTTTCACTTTGCCACGCACAGCGTCTTCCGGGGCTGCAATCTGCAATTCGGCCCCGGCATCACCTGGCTGCGCGGCGCGAACGGGGCCGGCAAGACGACCTTGCTGAAGTTGGCGGGTGGCGCCCTGCTGCCCGCGCGCGGCGCCATCCGTCTGGATGACGTCGACAGCGGCTGCATGCCGCTGGCGTACCGCGCACTGGCCTTCTATTGCGGCGGCGACGCGCCCGCCCTGCCCTGGCTGCAGGTGCATGAATGGCTCGACTTGCACCTGGCACTGTACCCGGGCAGCGACCAATCCCTGCTGAACGACGAGCTGAAGGCGTTTGCCATGACGTCCACCTTGCAGCAAAGCATCACCGCCCTCTCGCTGGGCCAGCACAAAAAACTGCAACTGGCGCTGGCCCTGGCCTTGCCCGTGCGCCTGCTGCTGATCGATGAACCATTCAATGGCCTCGACGCGGCCGCCATGGCGCATCTGCGCGCGCGCCTGGCCGACCCGCTTCGCCTGGCGCGCCAATGCATCGTGCTGACCAGCCACCTGGCGCCGGACGTACCGCTGGCGGCGACGGTGGAAATATAGACAGAAAATACAGATTTGCAGTTCAACCAAGAAACGCTTACGATGCCGTGTTGCAAAAACCGGCGATCCCGGTGCAGCCACAACAACAAAATGGCGCGGTTATGCACCGCGCCTGGCTTATTCTTGGAGAAATTATGTTGAACACCCACCGCAACGCCCTTGCCATCCTGTGCGCCGCCTTCGCCACCTGTGCCACCTCGGCCATCGCCGCCGGCCCCACGGGCACGCCCGCCGACTATGGCAGCAGCGCCCCCCATGCCGCCGCCCAGCGCAGCATCGACCTGCAGCCCGAGACGCGGCACATCAACGTCACGCGCGGCGAAGCCGTCACCATCGCGCGCGCCGGCCAGCGTTTTACGTGGCACGTGCAAACCTTCAACAACAAGACCGTCTTCGCCCTGGCCGAGATCGCGCCCAAGGACATGCCCGTCGATGGCGTCGCCGTGTATGTGGCCGCCAATCCCCAGTACGCGGGCAGCTGAGTTTCCTCTACGCATAAAAAAACCGGAACAGCCTCGCGGCCGTTCCGGTTTTTTTTGATACAGCGCAATGATCAAGCCGTCAGTGCTTCCTTGACAGCGGACTCTTCGACCACTTCCTCGTCATCCGAGCGGATCAGGTGGTCAAAGGCGGACAGGGCTGCCTTGGCACCTTCGCCGGTGGCGATGATGATCTGCTTGTACGGCACCGTGGTGACGTCGCCGGCTGCAAACACGCCGGGGATCGAAGTCTGGCCGCGGGCATCGACTTCGATTTCACCGTGGCGCGACAACGCTACCGTGCCTTTCAGCCACTCCGTGTTCGGCACTAGGCCGATTTGCACGAAGACGCCTTCCAGCTCGACCTTGTTCGACTCGCCGCTAATGCGGTCCGTGTAGCGCAGGCCATTGACGATCTTGCCATCGCCGTGGATCTCGGTGGTTTGCGCCGAGGTGATCACGGTCACGTTAGGCAGGCTGTGCAGCTTGCGTTGCAGCACTGCATCGGCGCGCAGTTCCGCGCCGAACTCGATCAGGGTCACGTGTTTCACCAGGCCGGCCAGGTCGATCGCCGCTTCCACACCCGAGTTGCCGCCGCCGATCACGGCCACGCGCTTGCCCTTGAACAAAGGACCATCGCAGTGCGGGCAGTACGCCACGCCGTGGTTGCGGTATTCCTTCTCGCCCGGCACATTGATTTCGCGCCAGCGGGCACCGGTGGCCAGGATGACGGTCTTGGCTTTCAAGATGGCGCCATTCGCCGTTTCAATCTCGACCAGCTTGCCCGGCGTCAACTTCGTGGCGCGCTGGGTGTTCATGATGTCGACTTCGTATTCCTTGACGTGCTGTTCCAGCGCCATGGCAAACTTCGGACCATCCGTTTCTTTGATGGAAATGAAATTCTCGATGGCAAGGGTATCGAGTACCTGGCCGCCAAAACGCTCGGCCAGCACGCCCGTCTTGATGCCTTTGCGGGCCGCGTAGATGGCCGCTGCCGCACCGGCAGGGCCGCCGCCGACGATCAGTACATCAAAGACGTCTTTCTTGTTCAGCGCTTCCGCCTGACGTGCGCCGGCGTTGGTGTCGAGCTTGGCGAGGATTTCCTCGACATTCGTGCGTCCCTGGCCAAAATGCTGGCCATTCAGGAACATCATCGGCACGGCCATGATCTGGCGCGCTTCCACTTCTTTCGGGAACACGCCGCCATCGATGGTGGTGACCTTGATGCGCGGGTTGATCACGGCCATGGCATTCAATGCCTGCACCACTTCCGGGCAGTTATGGCAGGAGAGCGAAATAAACGTTTCAAACTCGTAGTCGCCGTCGAGGTTGCGGATCTGTTCGATCACGGCGTCGTCGAACTTGATGGTGTGGCCGCCCACTTGCAGCAGCGCCAGCACCAGCGAAGTAAATTCATGGCCCAGCGGGATGCCGGCGAAACGCACGCCGATATCGGTGCCTGGGCGGTTGATACTGAACGATGGCTTGCGCTCGGCGCCATCATTGCGCTTGACCAGAGTGATCTTGTCGCTCAACAGGACGATTTCCTGGAGCAATTCTTCCATTTCACGGGCCTTGGCGCTGTCATCGAGACTGGCGACGATCTCAATGGGCTGCACTACTTTTTCCAAATAGGTTTTCAACTGCGCTTTGAGATTTGCGTCCAACATGATTTTTTCCTTTGACAAATATTTAGGCGAATGCCGGGCCGGACACCCGGTCCGGCATCGCGGTAACTACTTGTTTGCTGCTAGATATTGCAAGGTTTCAAGACTTAAATCTTGCCAACCAGGTCCAGCGATGGGGTCAGGGTTGCTGCGCCTTCCGTCCATTTGGCTGGGCAAACTTCGCCTGGGTGAGCGGCAACGTATTGGGCTGCCTTGACTTTGCGCAACAGTTCCGATGCGTCACGGCCGATGCCGTTGTCATGCACTTCCAGCACTTTGATGAAGCCGTCTGGATTGATGACGAAGGTACCGCGCAGTGCCATGCCTTCTTCTTCGATCATGACTTCGAAATTGCGCGACAGGGTACCGGTTGGGTCGCCGATCAGGGCGTATTGCACTTTCTTGATCGCGTCCGAGGTGTCATGCCATGCTTTGTGCGCGAAATGCGAGTCGGTCGAGATGCCGTAGACGTCGACGCCCAACTTCTGGAATTCAGCGTGGTGATCGGCCAGGTCTTCCAGTTCGGTTGGGCAAACGAAGGTGAAGTCGGCTGGGTAGAACACGAATACCGACCACTTGCCTTTCAGCGACGCTTCCGTCAGGTCGACGAATTTGCCATTGTGGAACGCGGTTGCCTTGAATGGTTTAACTTGGGTATTGATGAGCGACATAATCATTTCCTCTCGTGTGGTGAATCAGTAAGACCCTAGTGTAAGGGGTTTTAATCCATATGCAAAATTGATTGTAACAATAGTTTCAATTGTTTTTAGCTATCGCAACGCTATGGGAACACCATCATAGGCAGTTCTTGCAGGATTGAATAGCGGCAGCGGTGGGGATTCGTGCTGCCGCCGGGTGCTTAGTTCTTCAGTTCTTCCGGTACCTTGCCGCCGTTTTCCGCCAGCTTGATCATCACCTGGCGATGCAGCCAGATATTCATGCTGGCCGAATCATTGGTATCGCCCGTGAAGTGCAGCTCTTGTGCCAGTTCCTTGCGCGCGGCCAGGCTGCTGTCAAGCTGAAGCAGTTTCATCAGGTCGACGATGGATGTGCGCCAATTGAGTGTTTCCGCGTTCTTGCTGGCCAGGTCGACCAGCACCACTTCCACGTCCACCACCGGCACGGCAACCGCTGGTGCAGGTGCAGGTGCTGCCGCCGATGCTGCTGCAGGTGCTGTCGTAGCGGCGGCTGGCGTGGCTGCCGGAGCGGCGTCGGAAGCATGGTGGAAGATTTTGTTGTAGATATTGCTGAAAATGCCCATGAGGTCACCTCAAGTTGAGTGAATGGAAGAAGATTTGCCTGCGCGCCCGGTTCATAACGCGAACCGGTGACAGCTGGAGCCGGGCGCAGGCGCCAGCCCGTCGAGTATAAGCCTGTTCAGGCCGGGAGCCCTGTCCCGCAGGGCCAGTGGACATCTGGTGGCAGAGTATGCCTGTTTCAAGGGTGCAAGGGCCGCCGGGCGTGCAGCAGCGCATCGAACGCTTCGATGGCCAGCGGCGGCGCAAACAAATCGCCTTGTGCAAAATCGCAGCCGATCTCCAGCAACCGCGCGCGCTGCTCTTCGGTCTCCACCCCTTCGGCGATGACCCGCAAGCCCAACTTGTGGGCCATGGTGACGATGGCTTCGCACAGCACCAGTTCGCTGGCGCCGGGCGCCAGCTTGCGCACCAGCACGCCGTCGAGTTTCAGGTAATCGATGCCGCATTGCTGCAATTGCGTCAGCGAGGCCTGGCCGCTACCGAAGTCGTCCAGGGCGATCTGCAAGCCCGCCTCGCGCAAATGCTGCAGCCGCTGCGCCATGCCGTTGCCGGCGCTGGCACCGTGTCCCAGCAGCGCATCTTCGCGCATGTCGAGCACGATGGCCGAGGCCGGCACATCGAACGCCATCAGTTGGCGCAGCCAGGTGCCGGGCGACTCCACTTCGCGCTGCAATTCCAGCGGCGACTGGTTCAGACACAGCTGCAGTCCCGGCAAGCCGATGGCCTGGCCCTGCGCGCGCCAATGCAGCAATTGCGCGGCTGCCGTGCGCAGCACCCAGTCGCCGATCTCCACGATCAAACCGCTGCTTTCGGCCAGCGCCAGGAAATCGGGCGGGCACACGATGCCCCGCTGCGGATGATGCCAGCGCAGCAAGGCTTCCACTTTAACAATATTGCCACTACGCAGTTCGACAATGGGCTGATAATGCAGCTGCATCTGCTGTTCGCGCAGGGCCGTGCGCAAGTCCGCCCCCATGCGCATGCGGTTGACGGCCGCCACCTGCATCGCCGGCGTAAAGTAGCTGTAGCGGTTGCGCCCCGCCCCTTTCGAGACATACATGGCCTGGTCCGCATGCTTGAGCAAGTCCTCGATAGTGCCCGCGTCGTCCGGATACAGGGTGATGCCGATCGAAGCCGAGACGAATGCCTGTTCCTGTCCCAGCAAAAACGGCGCCAGCAAGCCGTCGAGTATCTGCCGCGCGATGCGGTCGACTTGCTGCAGATCATCAAGGTCGGACAGAATCACCGTGAATTCATCGCCGCCCAGGCGCGCCACCGTGTCCGTCTCGCGCACGCCGACGCGGATGCGCCGCGCCGCTTCGATCAGCAAAATATCACCCTGGTGGTGGCCCAGGGTGTCGTTGACTTCCTTGAAATGGTCGAGGTCGATGAACAGGATGGCCACGCGGCTCGTATCGCGGCGGCCCTGGGCCAGCGCCTGGCGCAGGCGCTCATGGAACATGCGCCGGTTCGGCAATTGCGTCAAGGTATCGAAATTGGCTTGCTGCCAGATTAGCGCTTCCGTTTGCCGCTTGTCCGTCACGTCTTCCAGCATGCACAGGTGGTGTGGCCCGCCGTGGCGCGCCGTGGCAATGGCCGTCACCGATGCATCGACCCAGACCACGCCGCCATCGGGACGCACGATGCGCTTGGCGTGGCGGAAGCCCTGCATGCGCCGCGCCAGCAGCTGCGCCACCTGCTCTTGCTCGCCGGCCACGTCGTCGGGATGGCTGATCTCCATCCAGCTCGACCGCTTCATGTGTTCCAGGCTGCGCCCGCTGATGGCCAGGTAGCGCGGATTGATGTCGAGAAACTGTCCGCTCACGGTATCGATCAGGGCGATGCCCATGGGCGCTTCCTCGAACATGGTGCGAAAGCGCAACTCCCCCTGGCGGATGGTTTCCTCGGTGCGGTGGCGCTCGCGCGCCAGATTGCTGAAGTGAAAGGCCGCCGACACGGCCAGCAGGCTGCCCGCCACGCCCAGCGACAGGTACAGCCAGCCCAGGTCGGCGCCTGGCACGGGGCGATACAAAAAGTCCTTGTAGGCGCCGCTGTCCGTGGCATTGGGCGGCAACACGCCCATGGCGACATACGTGTCGGCGATATGCTGCCAGCGCTGGGGATTCATGTAGCCGAGCTCCACCAGCACGGGCTGCAGCAGCAATTCCATCTGCTGCGCCTCGTACAGCAGATGCGCGCGGTCGTGGCGCTGGCTGTATTTGACGTGGATCAGACGCGCCATTTCCTCGCGGTGCGCCATCGCGTATTGCCAGCCGCGCAGGCTGGCCGCACGGAACGCTTTGACGCGCTCGGGATGGCGACGCAGCTCGTGCTCGCTGGTAAACAAGTTGTCGCCGTAGAAATCGATACCGGCCGTGCGCGGCGTAAATTGATAGTAGGAAAAACCCGCCCGGTCCAGGTAGTCCGGTTCGTTTGTGGAGTACGCGGCAATCGCATCGACCTTGCCGTCGATCAAATCCTCGACCCGGTAGCTGGGCGGCAAGTGACGCAGCTGCTGCGGCGCGACGCCCATTTTCTGCAGGAACAGCGACACTTCATCGGAAGCGGTCGCCACGTCGGACGCACCTATCATCACGGCCGCCCCCGCCAGCTTGCGCACATCGGGCGCGCCGCCATGCCGGCGCATCAGCAGCACGCTGGGCGAATGCTGGAACACCACGGCCAGCACCACCAGGGGCTTGCCAGCCATGCGGCTGAGCAACAAGCTGCTGTTGCCGACGCCATACTCGGCCTGACCCGCCAGCACGGCGGCCTCGGCACGCGGCACACCGCTGCCTTCGACCAGCTTGACCTCCAGCCCCGCCTCGCGGTAATAACCTTGCTCGATGGCCGCGTAATAGCCGGCAAACTGGAATTGATGCGTGAAATTGAGCTGCAGGGAGATGGATTCCAGCGCCCGGGCGGGCGTTGCCAGGCACAGCAGCAGGAAGAAAAGGCAGCGCCAACCGTACACAAGCCTGCCGGCAGGCGGCAAGAAGGAGCGGAAAGCGTCGGCTGCTTTCATCGGCATGGCAGGACACCACAGGAAACTGCCGAGCTGGCAGGGGTAAGGCTATTGTAGCCGCCCCTTTTGCCGATGGATGATTATTTCTGTGAAGTCAATAACGATGATGTTTTTGGCAAACAGTTTCACCATTATTTGCGCTAGAACACGACGCCAGCCACCAGAATGACGTTGGCATACGGACTGCACTCACCCGTGCGCACGATGGCGCGCGCGCCCTTCGACAGTTGCTTGAACTCGTCGTGCGTCACCTGGCGCGCATCGGGTAAATCCAGCGCCGCCACCTGCGCCGCCATGGCCGGGTTGTGCTGCAGTAACTCGCTGGCGAACAAATGGTATTCCACCTGCATTTCGCTCAGCACGGTGTTCACGGTATCGATGAAGCCGGGAATGCCGCGCGTCAAGGCCAGGTCGATCAGGGGCACGCCCGGTTGCGACGGCAAGCCCGCATCGCCGATGACGAGCATATCGCCATGCCCCAGCGAAGCAATCATGTGCGACAGCGCAATATTGAGCAGCGGTGATTTTTTCATAGGTTCAGAACAGCTCGTGCAAGTGGGGGATCGAGGTTTGCGCGCCAGGCTTGGTAACGCTCCAGGCGGCCGCGCGCTGGCCTTGTTGAATCGCTTCGGCCTCGTCCATGCCGGACGCCAGGCCCGCCACAAAACCGCCGATAAAGGTGTCGCCGGCGGCCGTCGTATCGACGGCTTTCACCACTTCGGCCGGGAAATCATAATCGCCGCCATACAGCGCCGCGTGCACGCCCTTGGAGCCGAGGGTGATGATGACGTTATCGCTGCCCAGCTTTTGCAGCGCAGCCGCCAGCACCTTGACGTCCACGCCTTCCGGGCTGACGCCGGCCAGCATGGCCGCTTCGATTTCATTCGGAATCAGGTAGTCGACCAGTTCCAGCACGCCGTCCGGCAAGCTGGCGGCCGGGGCCGGGTTCAACACCACGGTCTTGCCCAGGGAACGGGCCAATTTGATGGCGTGCACGACGGTGGCCATCGGCGTTTCCAGCTGCAGCACGACAATATCGGCCTGTTCAATTAACCCTTGCGCAGCGTCAATGTGCGCAGGGCTGAGCAGATCGTTGGCGCCGCCGGCAATCACGATGCTGTTCTGGCCATTCTCGTCCACCAGGATCGAGGCGATGCCGGACGCGACACCGGGCAAGGTGGTGATGTGACTGTCGATGATGCCGTCGCCCACCAGCGCCGCGCGCAGGGTCGTGCCGAACGCATCATCGCCCACGCAAGCGACCATGGCCACTTGCTGGCCACCGGCGGCCACTTTGCCGCTGAGGCGCGCGCAAGCGACGGCCTGGTTGGCGCCCTTGCCGCCAGGAATGGTGCGAAAAGCGCCGCCCGTCAGGGTTTCGCCGGGGAGGGGCATGCGCGGCACGCGCAAGACCAGGTCCATATTGATGCTGCCGATAACCACGATCATGATGTCATTCCCATCAGTTCAGTTGCAGGTGAAGAAGTCGGTGCGGAAGAAGTTACAGTGGCAGGCACGCTGGAGCCGCGCACGTGCAGTTCGGGCGCGATGCTGCGCTGCTGGCGCGGCAAGGCCGGGTCGGCGATGCGCGCCAGCAGGCAGGCGGCCGTGATGTGGCCCAGCTCGCGCGTGTTTTGCGCCACGCTGCTCAAGGCCGGATGCACGAAGCTGGCCAGGTCGATATCGTCGAAGCCGACGACGGCCAGCTCGCCAGGCACGGCAATGCCGCGCTCGGCGGCGGCGCGCAGGGCGCCAAATGCCATCAAGTCATTGCAGCAGAACAAGGCGTCGGGGCGCTGGCCTTGCGGCAGCGCCAGCAAGTCCAGCGCCGCCGCATAGCCGCCCGCGCTCGTAAAATCGCTATGGCGGCACAGCGCGTCGGCCAGGACCACGCCCGCGTCCGCCATGGCGCCGCGCGCGCCGTCGACGCGCTCGTTGGAAATGCTCACTTCGCGGGGGCCGGCGATGCAAGCGAGGCGCCGGCGTCCCAGCCCCAGTAAATGGCGCGCGGCCAAAGATCCCCCGGCGCGGTTGTCGACAGCCACGGCATCGATGGACAGGTCGCTGGGCGCGCGGTCGAGCAGCACGGCCGGCACCTTCATCTTGCGCAGCAATTCGCCATCGCTGTCGGCCAGCGCGGATAAAATCAAGCCGTCGCAGCGCTTGGTCAAGAGCACGTTCAGGTAGTCGCGCTGCTTGACGGGGTCATCATCGGAATTGCACAGGATCACGCTGTAGCCGGCAGCGTAGCAGCTGTCCTCGATGCCGCGCGCCACTTCCGAAAAATACGGGTTCGTATTATTTGGGATGATCAGGCCGATGGTACCCGTGCTGCGGCTGCGCAAGGAACGCGCCAGCGCGCTAGGCACGTAATGCAATTGCTCCGCCGCCGCCAGCACGGCGCGGCGCGCCTCGTCGCTGACGGGGCGGGTATTGTTGAGGACGTGCGAGACAGTGGTAAACGACACCCCTGCCGCCTGCGCCACTTGTTTGATGGTTGCCATGGTCGCGCGGTTTCCTTCCCTTACGAACGCTCGCCGCGGCGGCGGTAAGTGTCGAGCACCACGGCGGCGACGATCACCAGGCCCGTGACGATGCGTTTCACGGGTTCGGACACGCCCACTTGCGCCAGGCCCGCTTCCAGCACGGAAATGATCAGCACGCCGATAAAGGTGCTGATGACGGAACCGCGTCCGCCCATCAGGCTGGTGCCGCCGATCACGACGGCGGCGATCACTTGCAATTCCATGCCCACGCCGCCATTCGGGTCGGCCGCTTCCAGGCGCGACACTTGGAACAGGGCGCCCACGCCGGCGAGGAAACCCATCAAGGCAAACACCAGCACTTTTGACGGTTTCGTGTTGATGCCGGACAAACGCACGGCTTCTTCATTCGTGCCGATACCGATCCAGTGGCGTCCCAGCACCGTGCGCGTGAGCACCAGGTGGCCGATCACAACAATGGCGATGGCGGCGATGAAGGCGGGCGACAGGCCAAAGGCGATCGGCGAGCTGATGCCGTCAACGGCGCTGCCGATGTATTCCGTGCGCGAATTGGTCACTTGATAGGCGAGGCCCCGGGCCATTTCCAGCACGCCCAGCGAAACGATGAATGAGGGAATGCGCCAGCCGACGGAAATCAGGCCCGTGGTGGCGCCGCACAGCGCGGCGACGAACATGCCCAGCAGGGCCGCGCTCCACACGGGCCAGCCCCAGTGCACGACAGCCAGCGATAGCACGGAGGCGGCCAGCGCCATCACGGAGCCGACCGACAGGTCGATGCCGCCGATGATCAGCACGAAGGTCATGCCGACAGCCATTACCACCAAAGTCGGGATGTTGTTCGACAGGGTGCTGAGCGTGGCGAGCGTAAAGAAGTTTTCGCTGGCAAACGAGAACAGCACGCACATGGCCAGCAGGGCGCCGATCAGGCCCGCATAGTTTTTCAGGTCGGCCAGGCTGCGCTGCAGATACGAAGGAGATGAGTGGGTGGTCATGGGAATCTTTCCGGCGGATCAGGCCGCAGCTGGAGTGGAAGTTGGGGTCAAATAGCCGGAGAAGGCGGCCGACAGCAGCGCGTCCTGGCTCCAGGCACCGCGCTCGAAGGTCTCGACGATGCTGCCCGCGCTCATGACGGCGATGCGGTCGCAGATCAGCATCAGTTCGCGCAAGTCGCTCGACACGATGAGCAAGCCCTTGCCCTGGCGCGCCTGTTCGGCCAGCACCTGATAAATATCAAACTTGGCGCCGATATCGATGCCGCGCGTGGGCTCGTCGAACAGCATCACGGGGCAGTCCCGGTACAGCCAGCGGGCGATCACCACTTTTTGCTGGTTGCCGCCAGAGAGTTCCGCCACCGTTTGCGCGCTGTTGCGCGAGCGGATGCCCAGGCGCTGGATATAATCGTCGGCCACCGTCGCTTCGGCCGCATCGTTGAGCCAGCCAAGGCCAGCGTGGCTGACGGTATCAAGCGAGGCCAGGGTGGTGTTGACGGCGATGGACTGGCGCAGCAACAAGCCTTGTCCCTTGCGGTCTTCCGTGATCATGGCGATGCCGGCCTGGACAGCCGCCTGCGGCGAGGTCAAGGCGGCGGGCGTTGTGCTGTCACCGAGGAAAACTTTGCCGGCATCGGCGCGGTCGGCGCCGAAAATCAGGCGCAGCAATTCCGTGCGGCCCGATCCGATCAAGCCGGCAATGCCGAGGATTTCGCCGGCGCGCAAGTCGAACGAGGTGGGCTTGACCACCTTGCCGCGCGCCAACCCGCGCACGCGCAGCAGCGGCGCGCCGATGGTGCGCCCGCTCAAGTCCACCGCATCGTCGGCCGAGCGGCCCACCATCAGGCTGACCAGGTCGGCGGCGGAGTGTCCCGCGATATCGTCATCGCACACCAGTTGCCCATCGCGCAGCACGGCGATGCGGTCAGCCACGCGCTTGAGTTCTTCCAGGCGGTGCGAAATATAGATGATGCACACGCCTTCGGCCTTCAGGCGCTCGATTTGCAGGAACAGCAATTCCACTTCGCGGTGCGTCAGCATGGCCGTCGGCTCGTCAAGCACCAGCAGGCGGCAGGAACCGATCAGGTTGCGCGCGATTTCGATCATTTGCTGGTGGCCGATGCCCAGTTCGCCCACGAGTGTCCACGGGTCGAGTCCGCCCAGGCCGACTTTATCCATCTGTTCGCGCGCATCGCGTTCGAGGCGCGGTCGGTCGATGAAGCCGAAACGCTGCGGCAAATTCTTGAGGTACAGGTTTTCCGCGATCGACAGGGTGGGAATCAAATTGAGTTCCTGCATCACCATGCGGATGCCCAGCGCCTCGGCGGCAGCGCGCGAGGCAGGCTGATAGGGCTTGCCATCGAGCAGCATCGTGCCCGTGGTGGCTTGCTCCAGGCCGCAGATGATCTTCGACAGGGTGCTCTTGCCCGCGCCGTTCTCTCCCGTCAGCGCCAGCACTTGGCCAGGGGCGAAGCGCAAGCCCACGCCGCCCAGCACGGGGCCGACATAGGACTTGCCGATGTTGTCCAGGGTCAATAGAGGGGTGGCGGCCGGTGGCGCCGGGGGAATGTCGGTAGGCATGATAAAACTCCGCGGTAGTGGCGGCGGGGCCGGCACCGCCTACTCGTGAGTACGCAGGCGCCGGCCCCGGCGGGATCAAACGATCAGGCGATCAGGACTGGGCGCCCTTGGCGACCAGTTCGACCTTGGTTTCGATGACGCCACCAAGCTCGGCCTGTTTCTTCTTTTGCGCCAGGGCTTTGAGCACGGTCTCGATACCGAACACGGCTTGCTGCGAACCGAACTGGTCGGCGGTAGCCAGCACGCGGCCATCGGCCAGCATCGGCTTGATGGCGTTGATGTTGTCGTAGCCGACGACCAGCACTTTGCCAGTCTTGCCGGCCGCCTTGATGGCGGAAATGGCGCCGATGGCCATGTTGTCGTTACCGCACAGCAAAGCCTTGATATTCGGGTTGGCGTTCAGCATGGCGGCCGCCACCGTGTTGGCAGGGGCGATTTCCCACTGGCCCGACTGCACGCTGACGACCTTGGCGCCGGCCGCATTCATGGCGTCCTGGAAACCCAGGGTGCGCTGCTGCGCATTGTAGGTGGTGGAGACGCCTTCGAGGATGCCGACCGGATCGCCCTTCTTGATTTGCTTGGCCAGGTAGTCGCCGACCACCTTGGCGCCCTTGCGGTTGTCCGGACCGACGAACGGCACGGTGATGCCCTTCTCTTTCAGGGCGCCCTCGTCGAGCTTGTTGTCGATATTGACGACGATGATGCCCGCGTCGATGGCTTTCTTCAGCACCGGCACCAGCGCTTTCGAATCGGCCGGCGCGATCACCAGCGCGTTGACGCGCGAGACGATCATTTGCTCGACCAATTTGATCTGGCTCGACGTATCCGTTTCATCCTTGATGCCGTTCGACAGCAAGTCGTACTTGGCGGCATTCGCCTTCTGATGCGCCTTGGCGCCGTTTTCCATGGTCAGGAAAAATTCATTGGCGAGCGACTTCATCACCAGCGCCACCTTCGGTTTGGCAGGTGTCTGCGCCATGGCTGGCACGGCGGGCAAGGCACACACCAGGACAGCGGCGGCAATCATTTTCAGGCGAATACGGGATGTCATGAGCGTCTCCAGAGTTGTTGGTCAAGCACGTGTAGAGCATGCTTTTATGAAATTTCATTGCGCGCAAACGTTTGCGCGATGCGAATAGTGCCTCAATGCGCTATATCAGTGCAAGCAAAACTGTATGTGCGGTGCAGCAAAAAAGGAATGCCCAGAGGAGAACAGGCAGGCCGATGCGATCAGCCTGCCTGGGGGAAATGGACGGAAATCAGGGGGTTGTTGCGGGACGGGCGCTGGCCCACTGCACGGCCAGCACGCTGGCCAGCACCAGCAGCAAGCCCAGCATCGACCAGCCCGTCATGGCCTGGCCCAGCAAGGCCCAGCCCAGCACGACAGCCATCAGGGGACTGAGCAAGCCCAGCGACGAGACGGCAACGGGCGACAGGCGGGCGATGCCACGGAACCATAAGGCATACGCCAGCAAGGCGCCGGCCAGGCACAGGTAGGCATAGGCCAGGACTTGCTGCAAGGATAGCGCTGGCAAGGGTGCGTCGGCCAGCAAGGCGACGGGCGCCAGCATCAGGCCGCCGAGCAGCAATTGCCAGCCCGTCAGCGCCAGCACGGGCAAGTCCGGCCTCCAGCGCCGCGTCAGGTAAGTGCCAGCCGCCATGCAGGCCGTGCCGCCCAGTGCTGCGGCGATGCCGATGGGTTCCCACACCGTGCGCGGCGACAACAACAGGACGCCCATGCCGGCCACGCCCAGCACGCTGGCCAGCAGCGCAAGGCGGGCCGGACGGCGCCCTTCCACGCCCCAGGCCAGGCCCATCACCAACAGCGGCTGGATGGCCCCCACCACGGCCGCCAGGCCGCCCGGCAAGCGGTAGGCGGCCACGAACAGCAGCGCCTGGAACACGCCGATATTCAGTGCGGAAAGAATCAGCACGCGGCCCCAGTCGCACCGCGCGGGCAGGCGCCGCATCAGGAGCAGCAACAGCAAGCCTGCCGGCAGCACGCGGATCAAGGCCGCCGTGAAGGGGCGATCGGGCGGCAGCAATTCGGACGTGACGATATACGTGGAACCCCAGATCAGGGGCGCCAGCGCCGTGAGCACGATATCGCCCCAGGCGGGACGGGCAGCGGAGGCGGACATATACTATCTCGACGTTAAGATAAAAGCCCAGTGTGATCGCAGACTATCTTGATGTCAAGATAAACCAGTCGCTGCGCCGCTGCCTGACGGGCGTAAAAAAGCCCGGCATGACCGGGCTGCGGGGACTGTGCCAGGCGGCAAGCTGCGCCGCCTGGATCGCCGCTTAGTCGCGCATGCGCCGCAGGGTCGTCACCCGCATGCCGCCCATGCTGATCTGCGCCGTGCTGCCATCGTCGCTGACGATAATGTCCATGGCCGCATCACCCGCACCTTCCGGCGCGATCGTCACGGTATTGCCTTTGGTGGTGAAGGTGGCCTTGGTCGAGGTCCCGTTATTGATCACGCTGTCGCGTGTAAATTCCAGGACATTGCCCATCGCCGCCTGCCATTTCCCCACCGCCGGGTGGCCGCCAAAGCGGAACACGCTCTTCAGCTTGTCCAGCATGCCCGCGCCCTGCACGGCCGGTGCTTTGCCTATCACACCGGTCATGGCCGCCTGGCTCATCTGCGCTTCGTCGATGACTTGCCACTGCTTGTCGACCAGCGCCAGCGGCAACCGCACTTCCAGGTCGCCGTCCGGCAAGCGTTGCAGGATCAGCGCGCGGTCCGCCGACTTGGCGAACCACGCCGCCTCATCGGTCAACGCCAGCGTGGCCTTGGCCATCGCCACTTGCTGTGTGCCCAGGTCGCGCACCTGATCGTAGCCGCTGACCTTGGCCACTTTCACGCCCTTGGCCACGCATAGCTTGTCGCCGCGCAAGGCGGCCTTGCCCGGTGCGGCCAGCGCGTAGACAAATTGCGATTGCGCAAGCCAGCCACCACTGCCTTGTTCGACGGGAGCGGCGTACAGCCCGCCACGCACGAGGATATCCAGCCATTGCCGAGTCGAACTGTCGTACGAGGCCACGCGAATTTCTTCCTTCTGGTACGGCAAATTGGTGAGGCACAGCAACTTGTCGCGCGCCGTCTCGTCGGTCGCCAGGTGGGCATTGATGGCGCGGCTGAAACTGCTGGCCGAGGCCGCCTCTGGCGCCAGCAGCCACGCCAGGGCGCCACCGGCCACGATGACCACCGCCAGCGCGCCGCCGGCCAGGATGAGGTGGCGCCGCTGGACACCAGCCGGCTTGGCAGGCGCGGCGGGTGCCGGCGCAGGTCCGGGCGACGGCACGGCGTTCAAGGCCTTGCCGCATTCATCGCAAAAGCGCGCGCCGGGGACATAGGCGGTGCCGCATTTGGTGCAAAAGTGAGCCATGGTATGCCTTACTTGAGTTGATGCGCGCATTCGCCGCAGAACGCATCGTCGGATGCGACAGGTGCCTTGCAGCTCGGGCATTGCAGGCTGTCAGCCGGTGCAGCGGCTGGCGCTGCCGGGGCGGCTGGAGCGGCTGGTGCCGTCGCCTGCTCGGCCAGGGCACGCGCACGTTCACGCGCTTCCTCGGCTTTCTTCTTGACCACGGCCAGGCCGTCGTTCAGGCTCGCTTCGGAGGCGCTGAAATCGACATTGCGCGTGGCGTTCAGGTAAATGATGCACACGCCCTTGGTAAAGATCAGGCCCGGCACCACGGCCGCGGCCGCCATCAGCAAGCCGCCGCCCAGGCCGGCAGCGATGATATACCCGGAACCGCCGTTCAGACCCGAAGTCAGGGAAAACATGTTCATCTGGTTGCCCAGGCCAAGGATGCCGGCCGACATGCCCGTGGTCAGCGACACGCCCGTGCCCAGCACGCCAAAGATCAGCAGCGCGGCAAACGAGGTGATCAGGAACAGCAGCACTTCCAGCAAGATCACCGAGACCAGCTTGGTGCGCACGATCAGGTTCAGGCGGGCAATGATCTGGAACACGCTGGCGCCCGACCAGGCGGCAGGGCCGGCCAGCGGCAGCATCACGTAGAACAGCGCAAACACCAGCACGCCCAGCACGATGGCCGACAGCGGGAAGACCACCGCGTACAGCACGGGGCCGAGCACGGGGATCTTGCAGACGAACAAGATGATGGCGATGGCGATCATGGCCGCCAGCACGATCAAAAATTCTAGGAAGACGACCGCGATCAGGCGGTGGCTGGTGTACAGCGAGACGAGCACGGCATCAACCAGGCTCAGGCCAGGCTGGCCCTGCACATCGCGCATCAGCAAGATGCCCACGGCGTTGGAGCCGTAAAACATCACCAGGAAAGCCATCAGGCCGCCCAGGAAGGCCAGCACGACACTGCTCATGCTGCCGGCGAGCATCGTCAGCACGCCACCGACGAGCACGGCGCCGATGAAGGTCAGGGCCAGCAGGGCAATCGCGCGGAAGTTCTTGATGGCGTCGGTCGCTTCGATCAGCGATCCCACGGCGGAGGAAAAGGGAAACGGTTTATGTGCTTCTGTGGAAATGGTCATGTCTAGCCTGGAAGGGGTCAATCGGGATGGGACGGCCTGCCTGGCCGCCCCGTGGTATTGCTATCTATGTTAGTAGGCAAGCGCCAGTTGCAGCTCGCTCGCAGGCGCCTGGCGCTGGACGATCTGCAGCTTGACGTCCTGTCCACCGACACGCTTGCTATTCAGGTACAAGGCGGTACGCACGGGGTAAATACCCTGCGGCACGCCTTCGGGCATGGGAATCGAGAAGCCGCCCTTGTAGGCGCCGCTGCCGTTGTTGCTGCTGACCACTTTGCGCACAGTTTTGATCAGCTCGCCATTTGGCTTGTACAGGCTCAATTCTTCTTCCACCAGCGGATACGGATCGCGCGTGCCGGCCGCCACTTCAATATACGAATTGGTCTGCGCCTTCTGGCCCGGACGCACGGAGGACGGCGTAAAGCCTGTCTCATATTTCACCAGGGTCGACTGCTCGGGCAGCTTGCCCTTGTTGGCCACCTTGTAGTCGGTCTGCACCTGCTGCGCCGTCTTGACTTGCTGGCTTTGATAATTCAAGGCCACGCAGGCGAGCGCACCCAGGCTGGCGCCCAAGGCCGCGCCGCGCACGGTATTGTTGCCACCGCCCAGCAAGCCGCCGACGACGGCGCCGATGCCGGCCAGCATGGCCGTATTGCATTCACCGCTGGCCGCTTCCGTGCCTGCGGTGGTGGTGCCGGTGGCGCCTGGGCCGCCCGGCGCGGCGCAACCGGCCAGCATCGAGGACACGACCAGCAACGCCACCATGGGTTTGGCAATTTGTTTCAAGTTTTTCACGTTATTCTCCGGGAGGAACAAAATAGGGGGGCAAGCAGCGTGGCTTACTCGATCTGGATTTGCGACAGCGCCTTGTCTTGCGCTTCTTTCGCCTTGCGCTTGATGTCGAGCGCGTAGCGGTTGCCAGTGTCCATGCGCAACACGGCATTCGCGTTGGCAATGGCACAGTCGTATTTGCGCTGGCTCATGCAGTGACTCGCTTCCGACAGGCTTTCCGTGATCACGCTTTCCAGGCCGGTAGTCTGTTTGACAGGCGCCGGTGGCGGCACGGCTTTGACGGGCTTGGCTGGTTTTTCCACGACGGGTGCCGGTGCCGGCTCGGGGGCCGGAGCAGGTGCCGGTGCAGGTGCAGCCGCCGGCACTGGCGCGGGTTCGTCTGCAGCCGCGGCAGGTGTCGCGGTAAAATCGGCCGTCGTGGCGCCATCGAGCGCAGGGTCGCTGATGGCCAGCGGCTGCTCGGCGGCAGGCGCAGGGTCCTCCAACGCGGGCAAGGCTGGAGCGGGTTCGGATGCCGGTGCAGCAGGCTTGCCTGACAAGAAATAGTAAGCGCCCGCACCGCCCAGCAGCACCACGGCGGCGACGGCGGCGGCGATCAGTTTTATGCGATTGCCGCCCGTTTGGCTGTCAACTGGCAGGTCGGGAACGCTGTCTGTCACTGGTGCGGGAGTGGCTTCTGGTTCCGGCGCAGGCACGGGATCGACATGGCGCTTTTCCAGCACCGGCGGTGGTGGCGGCGCGACCGGCTCCGGGATGGAGACGAGAATGTGAATAGGAATGGGTTCCGGGACAACTTCCGCGACCACTTCTACCACTGGCGCGGGCTCAGGAACGAACACACGCACTGGTTCAGGAATCGGCTCAAGAATCGGCTCCGGCGACGCCACTGGCGCCACGGCAAAGCTGAACGCGCACTTGGGGCAGAATTTGGCATCGGCCTTGCAATCGTGGCCGCACTGGCCACAGGATTTGCCTGGCACCGTGGTGGCAACGGTCGTGGCAACGGCAAACGTCGTGCCGCAGGAAGAACAGAATTTTGCGCCCGGTTTATTCTCGGCCTGGCAGGAAAGGCATTTCAATTGGCATCTCTTTTCATATCAACGCTGACGCCGTACGCCTGTATCGCTTGCCAGAATGGCAGCATTGTTGCCGTACGGCTAAATATTCAACGAGTATATTTTCAAACACCAAGTTGCCACAAGGGAAAATTGCCTTTTGCTCTATTCAATTTTTAAATATTGCTAAAAATCCTGCCGCCAAGGAGGTGCCGCGCCCCATCTTGGTGCGCAGAGAGCAAAAAACCCGGCAACGCAGTACGCGTTGCCGGGTTTTCAGGCTATGCCCAAGGGCCGAAGGCAGCTTACTTGCGTCCGCCCCGTGCCGGCGTGGCATGGCCGCCCTTGGCGGGCGGCTTGCTGCCCCGGCCCATCGGCACGGCGGCCGGCTTGGCACGGGTCTTGATGGTCGACAAGATCGATGGACGCACTGTCGATTCGACAGCCGTGACTTTCGGCGCCGCTGCCGTACCGCCCAGGGCGATGCGGTTCTTGCCCGGCGTGACCTTGAACTTGTCCGGCGTGCCGGCGCCATGCGTCTGGCGGCTGCGTTCGCCTGCGGCCAGGCCGCCCGACTCCGACGAGGTCCAGGCGGGTATCAAATGCTTGTCGCCATTGCCGATCAAGTCGCCACGGCCCATGTTGACCAGCGCTTCGCGCAGGATGGGCCAGTTGGCCGGATCCTGGTAGCGCAGGAAAGCCTTGTGCGTGCGGCGGATCTTGCCGCTGCGCGCCGTTTCCACCACTTCCGAATCTGCCGTCACCTTGCGCAAAGGATTCTTGCGCGTGTGATACATCGTCGTGGCCATGGCCATCGGCGTGGGCATGAAGGTTTGCACCTGGTCAAGCTTGAAATTGTTTTTCTTCAGCCACAGGGCCAGGTTCAGCATGTCCAGGTCCGTCGTGCCCGGATGGGCGGCGATGAAGTACGGGATCAAATACTGCTTCTTGCCCGCTTCCAGCGAGAAACGGTCAAACATTTCCTTGAACTCGTCATACGCGCCGATGCCGGGCTTCATCATCTTCGACAAAGTGCCCTCTTCCGTGTGCTCGGGCGCGATCTTCAGCAAACCGCCGACGTGATGCGTCACCAGTTCCTTCACGTACTCGGGCGAACGCACGGCCAGGTCGTAGCGCAAGCCCGAGCTGATCAGCACTTTCTTGATGCCGGGAATGGCGCGCGCCTTGCGGTACAGGGAAATGAGCTTGCTGTGGTCCGTGCCCAGATTCACGCAGATGGACGGGTACACGCACGACAGGCGGCGGCACGACACTTCGATTTCTTTTTCCTTGCAAGCCAGGCGGTACATATTCGCCGTGGGGCCACCCATATCCGAAATGGTGCCCGTAAAGCCTTTGGTTTTATCGCGGATATGCTCAATCTCGCGCAAGATCGACGGTTCCGAACGGCTCTGGATGATGCGCCCTTCATGCTCGGTGATCGAGCAAAAGGTGCAGCCGCCGAAGCAGCCGCGCATGATGTTGACGGAGAAGCGGATCATTTCCCAGGCCGGGATGTGCGCCTTGCCATAGCTCGGGTGCGGCGCGCGCGCATAATTCATGTCGTACACGCCATCCATCTCGTCCATGGCCAGCGGCAGCGGCGGCGGATTGAGCCACACGTCGCGTTCGCCGTGCGCCTGCACCATGGCGCGCGCATTGCCGGGATTCGATTCCAGGTGGAACACGCGCGAGGCGTGCGCATACATCACCGGGTCATCCTTGACGACGTCGTAGGCGGGCAGGCGTACGACGGTCTTGTCGTGCTTTTCCTTAGCCATGGCCAGGCGCTCTTCGCGGCTCATGATGCGGATCGGCTTGATGACTTCGGCCGATTTCGAGGCATTTTCCGTGGCGCAGGCGGTCTTGTCTTCCTGCACCATCTCGTACGGGCTGTAGTGCGGGTCGACCTTGCCGGGCACGTCGACGCGGGTGGAATTGTGCACGCCCCAATCGTCGCCGGGCAGCCAGCCGGACGGCACCATGAAGGCCGTACCGCGCAAGTCGCGGATATCCTTGATCGCTTCGCCGGCGGCGAGGCGGTGCGTCAGGTCGACCAGCGCCCGTTCGGCATTGCCAAAGATCAACAAATCAGCCTTGGAATCGGGCAGGACGGAACGGCGGACCTTGTCCGACCAGTAATCATAATGGGCGATGCGGCGCAGGGACGCCTCGATGCTGCCGATCACCACCGGCACGTCGGGATACGCTTCGCGCGCGCGCTGGGCGTACACAGTCACGGCGCGGTCCGGGCGTTTATTCGGCTCGGCATTCGCCGTGTAGGCGTCGTCGGAGCGGATCTTGCGATCGGCCGTGTACTGGTTGACCATGGAATCCATGTTGCCGGCGGTAATGCCGTAGTACAGGCGCGGCTTGCCGAGGATGCGGAAGGCGTCGGCCGACAGCCAGTCCGGCTGGCTGATGATGCCGACGCGGTAGCCTTGCGCTTCGAGCAGGCGACCCACCAGGGCCATGCCGAAACTCGGATGGTCGATGTAGGCGTCGCCCGTGACGAGGATGACGTCGCACTGGTCCCAGCCCAGCGCATCCATCTCGGCACGCGACATCGGCAGGAAAGGCGCCACGGCAGCGCGGGCAGACCGCTTGGGAACGGTCGCAAATAAATTGGTAGGGGAGCTCATAGGGTACGAATTGTACCGGAATTGGCCATTTCCAACCTGACGGCCGGCTTTTTACTGTTGGATTTTCGTATAAAAAACGTTTATTTTTCAATCACTTGGGGAAATGTGGCCCTTTCCCGCAGGAACGGGCCCGGCATTTCCCATGCCTTGCTCAAATACCCATATTAGCTAAAATCTCACCTAATTCTCGCAGCGCAGGCTCCAGTTTCGGATGCTTGACGGCGAACTTGGCCGACAATTCCTGGCTGCGCTCGGCCAATCCATACGTTGTCGACTCTTCGTCCTGTTCCTGCGCGGCGCGCTTTTCCATCAACAACTTGATGTCGACATCAAGTTTTTTCAGCAAACCATGCAGTTCTTCATCGACGGGGCCGCTGGTTGCGAGTGTCGAATGCAGCTGTTGCAGCGATTCCTTGAGTTTGCTATCCATATCTTTTCCTGTCAGTCAGTAAATTGCGTGTCCAGGTACAGCTGTTCCACCTTGCTCCTGGCCCACGGGGTCTTGCGCAAAAACTTCAGGCTCGACTTGATGCTGGGATCGCTGATAAAGCAATTGATATCGATGTGCTTGGCCAAGCCGTCCCAACCGTAATGGGCGTGCAGGCGCGTCACGATACCCTCCAGGGTAATGCCATTCAAATCTTGCTGACTCATATACTCTTTCAACTGCCTTCTTATTTACATCTTCATTGACATCTTACTCAATTCTACGCCGCCGGCACGGAAAGCTTGCGTGCGCCATGTCAACGCAGCGCAAGCTTCAGATGAGGACGGCCTACTTGGCATTCAAGCCGCGGCGTTCCAGCAGCGGTTCCACGGTGGCATCGCGGCCGCGGAAGTCGCGGAACAGTTGCAGCGCATCGACGCTGCCGCCACGCGACAGCAATTTGCTGCGGAACCAATCGCCATTCTTGCGCGTCAGGCCGCCGTTTTCCTTGAACCAGTTGACCGATTCCGCATCCAGCTTTTCCGACCACAGGTAGGCGTAGTAGGCTGCCGAATAGCCACCCGAGAAGCTGTGCGAGAAGTAGCTGGTGCGGTAGCGCGGCGGCACGGGTGCGTAGTCGACGCCCGCATCCTTCAACGATGCCGCTTCAAAGGCCAGCACGTCGGTCGGGATCTGGCTCGGCGCCAGCTGGTGCCAGCGCTGGTCCAGCAGGGCCGCCGACAGGTATTCGGTGGTCATGAAACCCTGGTTGAATTTCTTCGCCGCCGTGACTTTATCGAGCAATTCCTGCGGCATGGCCGCGCCGCTCTGGTAGTGCTTGGCATAGTTTTGCAGCACTTCCGGCCAGACGGCCCACATTTCATTGACTTGCGATGGATACTCGACGAAGTCGCTCGGCACGCTGGTGCCGGCAAAGCGCGGGTATTTCACGTTCGAAAACATGCCGTGCAGCGCATGACCGAATTCGTGGAACATGGTCGTCACTTCATCGAACGTCAGCAAGGTCGGCTGACCGGCGGGCGGCTTGGGAATATTCAATTGGTTGGCGACGACGGGATGCGTGCCCATCAACGACGATTGCGACACATATTCATTCATCCACGCGCCACCATGCTTGTTGCCGCGCGCATAGAAGTCGGCGATGAACAGGGCCAGCGGCTTGCCGTTGGCGTCGAGCACGTCGTAGACGCGCACGTCCGGGTTGTACACCGGTAGATCAGTACGCTGCTTGAAGCTGATGCCATACAGTTTATTGGCGGCAAAGAAGACGCCGTTGTTCAACACGCTGTTGAGTTCCAGGTACGGTTTCAACTCGTTTTCATCGAAATTGAAACGTTGCTTGCGCAGCTTGTCCGTGTAAATGGCCCAGTCGGCGGCCGCCACCTGGAAACCGCCCTTTTCCGCATCGACCACTTGCTGCAAGTCGGCCGCTTCGCGGCGCGCATTGGCGACGGCAGGTTTCGCCAGTTCCGACAGCAAGGTGTTGACGGCCGTGGTCGTCTTGGCCGTCTGGTCTTCCAGCGAATACGCGGCGTAGTTGGCGTAGCCGAGCAGGCTGGCCCGTTCAGCGCGCAGTTTTGCCAGCTTCAGCACGATGGCGCGGTTGTCGAACTCGCCGCCCTGGCTGCCCCGATTCAGCGACGCATCCATCAAACGCTGGCGTGTCTTGCGATCCGTCAATACGGCCAGCGGTGGCTGGCCACTGGTGTTGACCAGGGCGATGAGGAACTTACCATTCAAGCCGCGCTCCTTGGCGGCGGCGGCGGCCGTGTCGATATCGCTATCCGTCATGCCGGCCAGCTCGGCGCGCGTATCTACGACGATGCTCTTGGCATTCGTTTCCTTCAGCACGTTTTGCGCGAAGGCCGTTTCCAGGCCCGCCTGCTCGGCATTGTAGGCTTTCAATTTTTCCTTGTCCGCATCGGACAGCTTGGCGCCGGCGCGCACGAAATCTGTGTGATAGCGTTCCAGCAAGCGCAAGGATTCGGCATCGAGGCCCAGCTTGTCGCGCTTGGCGTACAGGGTGTCGATGCGGGTAAACAGTTTCGGATTCAGGGTGATCGCATCGCCATGCGCGGCCAGTTTCGGCGACACGTCCACTTCCACCGCTTCGAGCACGCTATTCGTGTTGGTCGAGGTCATGTTGCTGAAGATGCTATTCACGCGGTGCAACAGCTGCCCCGTGCGCTCGAGGGCCACGATGGTGTTTTCAAACGTGGGCGCCTGGCGGTTGCTGGCAATCGCATTGACTTCGGCCAACTGGCGTTTCATGCCTTCGGCAAACGCCGGCGCGTAGTGCGCATCCTTGATCAGGCCGAACTGCGGCATCTGGAACGGCAGCGGACTCACTTTGAGCAGGGGGTTCTGGGCGCTGACGGCGGCGGCAGGCGCGGATTTTGCCGTGGCGGCAGCCATGGCGGACGGAGCGGCGTGGGCCAGCATGACGCTGGCGGCGATGACGAGCAGTTGTGGACGGATCATGACATCTTTCAGGAAGCGCGGGAAGAACCGCGATCACGTCGCGGGCCAGTGGCAGATCATAGCAGCCTGTCACACAGGCGTCATCCAACATGGGCGATCCTGTGGTGCATCACGCCAAATGCACGGTTTACCACGGTTTGTCATCAAAATCTCCAAATAAAAATGGCCACCAATTGCTTGGCGGCCATTTTCATGCACCCGGCTTTGTCGCCGGAATCACACCACTTACTTGCCGTTCAAGCCACGACGTTCCAGCAGCGGCTCGATCTTCGCATCGCGGCCACGGAAGTTGCGGTAGATGTCGAGCGCATCGGCGCTACCGCCGCGCGACAGCAACTTGGCTCTGAACCAGTCGCCGTTCTTGCGCGTCAGGCCGCCGTTTTCCTTGAACCACTCGACCGTGTCGGCATCAAGCTTTTCCGACCACAGATACGCGTAGTAGCCGGCCGAATAACCGCCCGCGAACGCGTGCGAGAAGTAGGTGGTGCGGTAGCGCGGCGGCGCCGGCGCGAAATCGACGCCCGCGTCCGTCAAGGCGGCTTTCTCAAACGCGAGCACATCGGTGGGGATCTGTGCCGGGGTCAACTGGTGCCAGCGCTGGTCCAGCAGGGCCGATGCCAGGTATTCCGTGGTTTTATAGCCCTGGTTGAAATTGTCGGCCGCCGTCACTTTCGCCAGCAACTCAGCCGGGATGGCCGCGCCCGTCTGATAGTGCTTGGCATAGTTTTGCAGCACTTCCGGCCACAGCGCCCACATTTCATTGACTTGCGACGGGTATTCGACGAAGTCGCGCGGCACGCTGGTGCCGGCGAAGCGCGGGTATTTCACGTTCGAAAACATGCCGTGCAGCGCATGGCCGAATTCGTGGAACATGGTGTTGACTTCGTCAAACGTCATCAGGGTCGGCTGGCCCGCTTCCGGCTTTGGAATGTTGAGGTTATTCGCAATCACCGGCTTGCGGTTCAGCAAGCTCGACTGGCCCACATAGGCGTTCGCCCAGGCACCACCGCGCTTGTTGCTGCGCGCATAAGGGTCCAGGGTAAAGATGGCCAGCTGCGTGCCGTCTTCGTTGAAAACGTCGTACACCAGCATGTCGGACGTGTAGACGGGCAAGTCGGTGCGCTGCTTGAAGCTCAAACCGTACAGTTTGCCAGCGGCAAAGAACACGCCCTTGGTCAGCACGCTGTGCATTTCAAAGTACGGTTTTAATTGAGTCTCGTCGAAGTTGTAGCGTTCGGCGCGCACCTTGTCGCTATAGAAAGCCCAGTCGGCGGCGCCCACCTTGAAGCCGCCTTTTCCTGCATCGATGACCTTCTGGATATCGTCCGCTTCACGGCGCGCATTGACGACGGCCGGCTTCGCCAATTCGCCCAGCAGGGCGTTCACGGCGGTGGTGTCGTGCGCCGTCTGGTCTTCCAGCGAGTAGGCCGCGTAATTCGGGTAGCCCATCAGCGCGGCACGTTCGGCACGCAGTTTTGCCAGTTCCAGCACTTCCTGGGTATTGTCGAACTCGCCGCCACGGCTGCCGCGCGCTTGCGAAGCGGCCATGATGCGTTCGCGGACGGCGCGGTTGGTCAGCAGCGACAGCGGCGCCTGGCCCGTCGTGTTGACGAGGGCGATCACATACTTGCCATCCAGGCCACGCTTCTTGGCCAGGCCGGCGGCCACTTCGATGGCGGCCGGCGACAGGCCGTCGAGCTCTTCGCGCGTATCGACGACGACGGCCGAAGCGTTCAATTCTTTCAGCACGTTCTGCGCGAACTTGGTCGACAGGGCCGCCAACTGGCCGTTGTAGGCGCGCAGCTTTTCTTTATCGGCCGCCGACAACTTGGCGCCCGCGCGCACGAAGTCCGTGTGATAGCGTTCCAGCAAGCGTTTCGATTCGGCATCGAGGCCCAGCTTGTCGCGCTTGGCGTACAGGGTAGCGATGCGCTTGAACAATTTGTCGTTGAGCATGATCGCGTCGCTGTGGGCCGCCATCTTCGGCGCCAGCTCGCGTTCCAGGCTCTGGATCGTGTCATTCGTGTTGGAGCCGGACATCACGGAAAACACGGTGCGCACGCGGCTCAGCAACTGGCCCGAGCGCTCCATGGCGACGATGGTGTTGTCGAACGTAGCTGGCTTCTTGTTATTCGCAATCGCATTGATTTCCGCCAGGTTGGCGGCCATGCCGGCCGCAAAGGCGGGCGCGTAGTCGGCGTCCTGCACCTTGTCGAACGGTGGATAGTTGAATGGCAGACTGCTCGCTTGAGCAAACGGGTTTGAAACGGGCAAGGCTGCCGCCGCGGTAGCGGCAGTGGTTGGCGCGGTAGTGGCGGTAGCGGCAAAAGCGGCTGGCGCCAGCATCAGGCTGGCGGCGATGACGAGCATTGTTGGACGGGTCATGTCTTCTTTCAAGAAACGCAAGAGAGCCGCGATTGTGTCGCGGGCCAGCCTGAAATAATAACAGCCTGACACACTTGCGTCACCAGCAAAACCGACCGTAGCGGGTCGGCGGGTAATGAATGGTTTTCATGCCCTTCGCACCACGATGCCGATTTAGTAATGCGGCGGACGCTCGTTGACCAGTCCGCCATTTGCCTGCTGCGTCCCGTCGCGCACGTGCTCGCCCAGCTTGTGCAGCATCGCTTCCAACTGGTCGATGCGCTTGCCCTGCTGGTACACCATCTGGTTCAGCGACTCGACCAGGTCTTCCTGCTGCGCCAGCTTAATTTCGATATCGACGAAACGTACTTCCATCTGTTCTGCATTGTCCATGGTGCTCTCGGTGATTCCTGACTGAAAGCGGCATTCTACCGCCGCAGCGGCGTGAGCCAGGACAAACTCCCTCCATTCGCCGCCGGACGGGGCCCGATTTCTGTTTATTCTGCACACATGGGCTCAAGCCGCTTGACGAATGAGAACAAACGATTACAATGAACACACCTGCGGCTCCTGAGCCATCCCTGATCGATACGCGCAAGACGGCTGAATATCGCCGCTGGGAAGATTGCCTGCACGACGTGGCGGCCGCCGCCATCGATGCGCGCATCAAGCATTTGCAGCATGGAAAAAAGGGCGATTGGCGGCCGGTAGGCGAGGGCGTCTGCGAGCTGCGCTTTCTACAGACGGGGCCCGGCTGGCGCGTGTATTTTCACGAAACGAATCTGGGTACCCTGATCTTGCTGCTGCTGGGCGGCGACAAGTCCAGCCAGCGGCGCGACATCAAGCAGGCGCAAGCAATCCTCAGGAACTTGAAAGCCCGGCAGGCAGGCATCAGGAAAGCGGCTGCAGCCCCATGACAGGAGCACGAAAGAAATGAACCAACACCCCGACCATGACACCTTCGACCTCGACGACCTGGAAGCATTAGGCCTGAGCAAGTTTGACCCGACGCAACACCTGACCAGCAAAGCCGCCGTGGCCGCCTACATGAGCGAAATCGTCGCCACCGGCAACGCGGAACTGTTCCAATCCGCCATGAACGACGTGGTGCGCGCCTATGGCATGGGCAAGGTGGCCGCCAGGGCCGACATCACGCGCGAAGGCGCGTATAAGGCCTTGCGCGAAGGCAGCAAGCCGCGCTTCGAAACCATTTTAAAAATGCTCGATGCGCTGGGAATGCAGCTGGCCATCGTGCCGAAAACCACGCCGGACGGCGCCGTGGAAGCGTGAACGTACTTTAACTAAACTTTCGGCGCGGCCAGCAGCGCCTTCATGCGCGCCAGCCGTTCCTTGGGCGAAATCACTTCCGCTTCCGTCGGCACGGCATCGCCCACGTCGAGTTCCATTTCCTTGATGAAGCGTGACGGGTCGCAATGGACTTGCTCGCCGGCGCGCTTGCGCTTCTTGCACCAGGTGATATGCAAGGTGCGCTGGGCGCGCGTGATGCCCACATACATCAGCCGGCGCTCTTCCTGGATGCGCGCGGCGATGGTTTCGGCAGGCGCGTCGGGGTCACCCTTGTGCGGCAAAATCCCCTCTTCCACGCCCACCAGAAACACGTGCGGGAACTCCAGCCCTTTCGAGGCGTGCAGGGTGGACATGCGCACGGCGTCCTGTTCTTCGTCCTTGCCTTCCAGCATGGTCATCAGGGCCACCATCTGCGTCAGTTCCAGCACGTTCTTTTCTTCGCCATCGCGGTCCTTGCCGCCCCGGCCCCGTTCCTTCAGCCAGTTGACGAATTCCAGCACGTTCTGCCACTTGCTTTGCGCTTGCCGTTCCTCGAAGGCATCGTACAGATACGATTCGTAGTGGATTTCCTTCATCATGTCATCCAGCACTTCGGCCGCGTTGTCGCCGCTGCCGGCCGCACCCGGACGGCTGGCGCGCGATTCGAGGTCGTTGATGAAGTTGCAGAAGTCGCGTAGCGGCCCCAACTGGCGGTCCGTCAGCTTGGCCTCGATGCCGCCCTTGAACACAGCCTGGAACAGCGAACACTGCCACTGACCCGAGAACGCGCCCAGCACTTCCAGGGTCGACTGTCCCACGCCGCGGCGCGGCGTCGTCACGGCGCGGATGAAGGCAGGATCGTCGTCCTCGTTGGCCAGCAGGCGCAGATAGCTGATGATGTCCTTGATTTCGGCCTTGTCAAAGAAGCTCTGGCCGCCCGAAATCGTGTACGGGATGCGTTCCTTGCGCAAGCACTGCTCGATGATGCGCGCCTGGTGGTTGCCCCGGTACAAAATCGCGTAATCGGAAAATTTGTTCTTGCGTTCGAAATGGTCGGCCGAAATCATGATGGCCACCTGTTCCGCCTCCTGCTCGTCCGTCTGCATGCCCAGCACCTTGATCGGTTCGCCCAGGCCGTGTTCCGACCACAGCGACTTTTCAAACAGCTTCGGGTTGTTGCCGATGACGGCGTTGGCCGCATTGAGCACACGCATGGTGGAGCGGTAATTCTGCTCGAGCTTGATTACGCGCAAATCGGGGAAATCCGTTTCCAGCGTCTTCAGATTTTCCACCGTGGCGCCGCGCCAGGCATAAATGGCCTGGTCGTCGTCGCCCACGGCTGTAAACATCGGCTTCTTGCCGATGCCCGTCACCATCAGTTTCACCAGTTCGTACTGGCACGTGTTCGTATCCTGGTATTCGTCGACCAGCAGATAGCGCAGGCGGCGCTGCCACTTGTCGCGCACGGGGCCGTTGTTGCGGAACAATTCCACGGGCAAGCGGATCAGATCGTCGAAATCGACGGCCTGGTAGGCGGACAGCGTCGCCACATAGCTGCGGTAGATGCGCGCCGCGTTCGCTTCGTCTTCATCCTTGGCTTGCGCCAGCGCCATGTCCGGATCGATTAAGCCATTTTTCCACAAGGACATGGCATTCTGGATGCCACGAATGACCTGTTTATCGGTGGTAATGGCAAGGTCTTGCACCAGCGAAAAACAATCGTCGCTGTCCATGATGGAAAAGCGGTCTTTCAAGCCCACGCCATTGGCTTCCTGGCGCAGGATTTTCACGCCCAGCGAGTGGAAGGTCGACACCGTCAGCTGCTTGGCCTGGCGTGGTTGCTTGAGCAACTTGGCGATGCGTTCCTGCATTTCCAGCGCCGCCTTGTTGGTGAAGGTCAGCGCGGCGATGGTGCGCGGGTCATAGCCCCGGTCTTCGATCAGATGGGCGATCTTTTGCGTGATCACGCGCGTCTTGCCCGAACCGGCGCCCGCCAGCACCAGGCAGGGGCCGTCGAGGTAGGTAACCGCTTCGCTTTGGGGCGCATTCAGACCGAACTGTGGTGCTTTGGACATCAGGGGTATTTTCGCAGGGAACAGCAGCCCATTGTAACAGCGTGGCGCCCGCCATTTGCACGGCAAGATCTGCATGAAAAACAGGCAATGACATCGATATCCCGCCCTGTGCCGCCATCTCGGCCCATGCAATGCGTGCGGCGATGTCAGCGCTGGAGTACCATTCCGCCTATATCGCCCGTGCGCGCCCACTTACCGAATGACAGTCCCATGAAATTTGAACACCTGATTGAAATCAACGATCCTTTGAACCCGCTGATCGACACCCTGAGCCTGGAACAAGTCTGGCGCGGCCTGGTCTTGCGCGCCGAGTCGCCCAAGCTGTTCGTGCCGCACCTGGACGAATGCCAGATCAGCCAGCGCAGCGATGCCGGTTTCGCGCGCAGCCTGCGCTATGGCGAGCTGGTCATCAACGACAAGGTGGTGCTGGTGCCGCAACTGCAGGTGCGCTACGAAGTGCCGGCGCAACAGGATATCAGCGCCTCCTCGCTAGTGATGACCATTGAGATGCCCGACGAGGCCAGCCTGTGGGTGCGCTTCCAGTACGACGACGGCCACGACGCGGCCACCGATGCGGCCAACGCCCTGTACGACGACTTCCGCCGCTCCGCCTACAAGGAGTCCGACATCGACACCGTGCGCATCATGCGCGAGTTGGCGCTTGAGGGACGGCTGGATGCGGGCTTGCTGAACTAAACGCTTGGGCTAAATTCGCGCGCTGCGGCCCCACAGCTGGTCGGGGCGAAACTGCAAACCCGCCTGCTCCGCGCTGAGCACTTCACGGATGGCGTGCAAATCCACACGCGTATCACGGCGCAGCGGCACGTCCAGGCGCGCGCCACGCGGGCCGATCAGCGACTGCACGTGGGGCGTGCTGGCATTCAAGCCCTTGCGCGTAACGACGCCGATTTCACCATTTAACAGTTTGACGAAGGTGCCGACCGGGTAGATGCCCAGCTCGCGCACCAGCAGGGACGCCAGCGGCGCATCCAGGGTAGCCTTGTCGGCCATCAACATTTCGCGCAAGGCCACGTTCGGCAGCAAAGGTTGGCGATAGCTGCGCTTCGACACGCGCGCGCAATAGCGGTCGGCCAGCATGATCAGGCGCGCGCCGATGCCGATCGCCTCGCCTTGCGTGCCCAGCGGATATCCGCTGCCATCGATATTTTCATGGTGCTGCAGCACGGCCTGCAGCCAGACGGCGTCCGTCACGCCCGTCGCGCGCAGCAAGTCGACACCCGCTTGCGGATGGGCGCGCAAATAGGCGCGCTCCTGCGCGTCCAGCGGCCCCGCCTTGTGCTGGAAATCCGCATGGCGTTCCAGCATGCCCACATTCATGCTCAACGCGGCCAGTACCACGCTGCGGATCACACCATCATCGAGTTTCAGGGCGCGCGCCAGCAAGGCCGTGATGACGGCCGTGTCGACGCTGTGGCGCACGGCAAAATCGCCCGCGCCCTGGTTGTGCAGGATGCAGGCCAGCGCCACGTCGGCGTCCAGTGCAACGGCCTCTTCCACCAGTTGCGCCAGCGGCGCCAGCGACAAGTGGCTGCCCGCCTGCCTGGCGGCAATCGCCGGCAAGACCAGCGCCAGGCCCGCCGTGACGAGGTTCAGCATGCGCAGGGCCGATGGCGCTTCCGTGGCCGTGCGCGGCACGTCAGCACTGGTATCGGCGATGACGCCGCGCGCCAGCAGCAATGCGATCTGGTTCTCGCTGCTGATGACATGGCCCAGCCTGGCCAGCAAGCCGCCCGTCTCGCCGTGCACGTCCCAGGGCAGGGCTACGCCCAGGGCGAGTTCTCCCGCGTAAATGCGCCGAATTTTCACATCGTCTCCGTCATCGCTAGCCGCTCCCCTTTTTACCATCAGGGCGTCGTGGGCATGAACCATTTGAAATGTTTTTTGCTTTTAATCAATATTCCAATGTGGTAACGATGATCGCGCAATCATGTGCGCTTGTCTACAAAATTATATAAAGCATAAAGTTGCATCAGACGCCAGGCGAGCAATCGGCGCAGCCGGGCGCGTGTTCCGGGTCTTTTTCCAGATGCAGCGCCAACTCGCGCAAGGCCGTGCGCACACCTTCCTCAATGACGGGGTGGTAAAACGGCATGTCGAGCATGGCCGGTACCGTCAACTGGGCCTGGCATGCCCAGGCCAGCAAATGGCTCAAGTGTTCCGCCCGAGGGCCGATCAGCTCGGCGCCGAGAAAGCGCTTGCTGCCAAATTCCGCATACACGCGCAGCAAGCCCTGGTTTTGCAACATCACGCGGCTGCGGCCCTGGTTGCCGAATGACACGGCGCCGACGGCAAAGCGGCCCGCGTGGCTCACGCACAATTGCTGGTAGGTGGCGCCCAGGGTGGCGATCTGCGGTTCCGTGAAGGCGATGGTCAACGGCGTGCGGCGCAAGCCCGGTTTGACGTCAGGAAAGCGCGCCGCGTTGTCGCCCGCGATGCGGCCCTCGTCGGCTGCTTCGGGCAGCAGCGGCAAGGCGTTGTCGGCGTCGCCCGCGATGAAGATGGCGCTCTTGCCGCACTGCATGGTGCGCGGGTCATGCAGGGGGATGCCGTGGCGGTTGAGTTCGATTTGCGCCGTTTCCAGGCCGATGTGATCCACATTCGGACGGCGGCCAATGGCGGCCAGCACATACTCAAACTGCTCGGTTTTTTCCTCGCCTGCGCCATTGCGGCTGGTCAGCGCGATACCGCTGCCGTCTGGCGTTGTTGCCACGTGCGCCACGCTGGTCTGGAAGCGGATATCGAGTTCGCGCGCCAGCACGGCAGCCGCCTCCCGCAGCACCAGCGGGTCAGTCAGTTGCGCGACTTTGTTGCCGCGCGCAAACAGGGTCACGCGCACGCCCAGGCGAGCCAGCGCCTGGCCCAGCTCCAGGCCGATCACGCCGCTGCCGACCACGGCCACTGAGCTTGGCAAGTCCGTCCACTCGAACACGGCGTCGCTCGTGATGACCCTGTCGCCGCCCGCCTGCCACTCGGGCGGCACGATGGGCGTGGAACCGGTGGCGATCACCACGCTGGTGGCCTCGACAAGCGTATGTTCGTCTACCTGCAATTTGCCGGGCGCGATGAAGCGCGCATGGCCGCGCAGTTTTTCTTCGTCGGGGATGGCGTTGACGCCGTCGAGCACGAAGCCGACAAATCGGTCGCGCTCGCTGCGCACCCTGGTCATCACTTGTCGGCCGTCGATGCGCACGGGGCCCGGATGCACGCCAAAAGCCGGCGCGGCAGCCACGGCATGGGCCGCCTCGGCGGCCGCGATCAAGAGTTTGCTGGGCATGCAGCCCACGCGCGCGCACGTTGTGCCGTACGGCCCGCTTTCGATCATCAGCACGCGCTTGCCCTGCATGCGCGCCGCCTTGTGCGCCGTCATGCCGGCCGTACCGCTGCCAATCACGGCCACATCCACCTTTATCGTCTTCATCGTGCTATCCATCCACTGAGGTTGCTCACAGCGTTCGATACTACCCGTTTAGCGAAAATAAGGTTTTACATTGCAGCAATATATGCATTAGTATAACTAATCATTTTCAAAATATATAAGCTGAGCTAATGGGATCACTCGATTATCGCGCACTGGCTGTGCTGGACGCCGTCGCCAGCCATGGCAGTTTCGACAAGGCCGCTCTGGCCCTGGGCATCACCCAGTCGGCCGTCTCGCAGCGCATCAAGGCGCTGGAAGACGCTAGCGGGCGCCTGCTGATTATCCGTGGCCAGCCAGCCGTGCCGACGGGACTGGGCCAGCGCCTGATCGTGCATCACCGCAACGTCAAGCTGATGGAAGCCTCGCTCGACATCGACCTGGGCAACAGCGTCAGCATGCCGGAAATCGCCATCGCCATCGATGCCGACAGCCTGGCCACCTGGTTCCCCGACACCTTGGCCGCCCTGCTGGCGCCACCGCGCTGCCAGCTCGACGTGCGCCTGGCCGACAGCGACAGCGCCTTGCAGATGGTGCGCGACGGCACGGTGTTTGGCTGCGTGGCGGCCGAATCCGGCACAGCGCTGGACGCGGCGGCGGCCACTAGCGTCACGCCGCTGGGCACCTTGCGCTATGTCTGCGTGGCCACGCCCATGTTTGCGGGCCACTGGTTCGGCGATGGTTTTATTACCGAGGCGGTGCAACTGGCGCCGGCCGTGGTGGGCCAGCACGGCTTGCTGGCGCGTTTCCTCGCGGAACAATTGAGCATGCGTGAACCGTTTCCACACCACACCTTACCGGTGGAAACGGCGCGCCGCGCCTGCGTCCAGGATGGCCTGGCCTACGGCCTGATGCCGCAGCGCTTGGCCGCGCCAGCGCTGGCAACAGACCGTCTCGTGGATCTGATGCCGGGCAGCACCCTGGACGTACCGCTGAGCTGGCATGCCTGGACCCTGGACACGCCGTTTACCAAGCTGCTGTCCGAGCAGATCGTCAAATCGGCGCGCGACTACCTGAACTAATTCAGATATCCAGCGGGTCCACTTCCAGCGACCATTTCACGCGCGTCTTCATGGCGCGCAACTCAGTCAGCCATTCCTTCAGGAACGCCTGCAAGGCGGGCCGCGAGGGGGATTCCAGCAGCAGCTGGGCGCGGTCCACATTGTAGACGCGCGTCATGCTCATGGGAATCGGGTCATTGATGGTCACCTGCGGGTGTTCCATACACTCTTTCGCCGCTTGCAGGAATTCGATGGCCGTGGCCAGCTCGGGCGCCTCGGCGCGCAGCAGGGCCTGGAACAGATACGGCGGCAGCGCCGCCTGGGCCCGCTCTTCCAGCAAGGTCGTGGCGAAATGGTCGTAATCGTGGTTGACGACGGCGTCGTACAGCGGATGGCGCGCATAACGCGTCTGAATCAGCACTTCGGAAACGCTGCCGCCCTCCGTCTGCGCGGCTCGCCCCGCCCGGCCCGCCACCTGCATCAACTGGGCGAACAGCCGTTCGCTGGCCCGGTAATCCTGGGAAAACAGGGCCGTGTCCGGGTTTAAAATACCCACCAGGGTCAGCTTTTTGAAATCGTGGCCCTTGGCCACCATTTGCGTACCGATCAAAATGTCCACCTCGCCCCGGTGCACGGTGTCAAACGCTTCCTGCGCGCTGCCCTTCTTGCGCGTGGAATCGGCATCGATGCGCAAAATGCGCGCCTCGGGAAACAGTTGCTGCAAGCCCTCTTCCACGCGCTGCGTGCCGCGTCCCAGCGGTTGCAGATCGACGTTGCCGCAGGTGGGGCAATGGCGGGGAATGCGCAATTCCAGGCTGCAATGGTGGCAGCGCAAGCGGTGTTCGGGCTTGTGCAGCACCATGAACGAGGTGCAGCGCGTGCAATTGCTGATCCAGCCGCACGATTCGCAGCAGATCACGGGGGAATAGCCGCGCCGGTTCAAGAACAGCAGCGACTGCTCGCCGCGCTCCATGCGCAGTTTTAATGCGGCTACCAGATGCGAAGTCAGGCCATCTTTCGGCTTGTCGCGCTCCATGTCCAAAATCTTGACGCGCGGCAACACCGCGTTCTTGACGGCCCGTTCGCGCAATTCCAGCTTGCGATAGCGCCCCGTCTGCGCATGCTGCCAGCTTTCCAGCGAAGGCGTGGCCGAACCCAGCACAATGGGAATCTGCAATTGCCAGGCGCGCCATACGGCCAGGTCGCGCGCCGAATAGCGCAAGCCTTCCTGCTGCTTGTAGGAAGGATCATGTTCCTCGTCGATGACGATCAGCTTGAGCTGCGGCAAGGATGCCAGGATGGCCAGTCGCGTGCCGAGCACAATGCGCGCCTGGCCCTGGTGGGCGGCCAGCCAGTGCAGCATGCGCTCGCCTTCGGACAGGCTGCTGTGCAAGGTGGCCAGCATGACGCCCGGAAAGCGCGCGCGGATATTGCCTTCCAGCTGGGGCGTGAGGTTGATTTCCGGCACCAGGATCAGGATTTGCGCCGCCTCGTCGCGTGCCAGCACCTGGGCGCACGCTTGCAGATACACTTCCGTCTTGCCGCTGCCCGTCACGCCGTACAGCAGGGTCGGCTTGAAACCCCGGGCGCCGCCGATGGCGTCGGCCGCCTCTTGCTGGGCGGCATTGAGTGCCGGCATGTTCAGCGGCGTGCCGTCGTGCGCGTCGGCCAGCTTGGCCAGCTTCTTGATGGCGCGGTCCAGCGCCACGGTGGTGAGCACGCGCAAATTCTTCGGCAAACCCGGCAGGGCCACTTCGCCCAGCGGACGCTGGTAGTAATCGGCGGCAAAGGCGGCCAGCGCCAGCCACTGTTCCGATAATGGCGCCAGCTGGTTGCGCACGGCCAGCACGTCCTTCAATTTCGCGGCGGGCACGTCGGTGCTGTCGGACACGCCGACGATCAGCCCCATCACTTCACGCCGGCCGAATGGTACCAGCGCCAGCTGTCCCACTTGCGGCAGTGACACGGCAACCTCCACGCCGGCGTCCGCACCGGCGTCCGCACCGGCGTCTAACGCCGCGTTCCAGCGGTAGTCGAACAGGGCGTTCAAGGGCGTGTCGAGCGCGATTTTCAGGATGCACGACGTCAAAATGCACTGCGACATGGGGGTGGCCTATCTCAATAAAAAAGCGCGCCTGAGGTGGATGGCGCGGCGGGATGTCAGGCATCAAGCCAGCGGGCCATGATACTTGTTTCGTCCATCAAACACCTAACGGCGGACGCGACCGCGTGGCATGCTGCCTGAAGAAAATTCTGTGGATAACTTTGTGGACAAAGCAAAATTAACTTTCAGAAAAATGTAGATAGAAGATTTTGATCGCCGTCAAGAGGGACACGCAAGAAAAATTAACTATTTAAAATCAATGACTTAAAAATTGATCCCCGGGAGGCGATAAATCCGTCGGGCATTTCCGCCGCTGTGCATAACTGAACCATTTCTCATTTTTTTGTACAGAAATAAGCACCGTTTTGATGCACTCAATCCGGGAAAATGCCTGCCGCATGAGGCAAAGTTGACAATTGCCGGGCAAGCGTTCGTTTTTGCCTGCCGGGCGGCGAAACATTGTGCAATGATCATGCGCTGCAACATACACCTCAGGTGAAACCTGAACATCTGCGCTAAGTATCGGTTAACAAATTACTTTTCAATTTTATCCACAGAATCTGTTGATAACTTTGTGGACAATGAAGGAATAAGGCTGGCAAACGAAACAATAACCTTATCAATTGCAATAAAGTCCGCCGGGCAATGCATTTTTTATTCCTTAATAATCAATCACTTGCAGATCTTCCCCGGGCATGGCTTTTCGACTGCCTATTATTTCCGCAGCAAAAAAAATTGTGCATAAGTCGGTATTTCTTGCTAGGGCGCAGCAAAGAAAAAGGCAGGCTTCCGTTGGAAAGCCTGCCTTGTGCGCCCCTGAGCCACGGAAAGCGGTGCGTGCTTACTGGCCGCTGCGCATGGCGCGGCTCATGCTGTGCACGGCTTCCACCATGGCCGCCACCGACTCTGGCGGCGTGAACTGGGAAATGCCATGGCCCAGATTGAATACGTGGCCCGTGCCTGCCGACGGCGCGCCGAAGGCATGCAAGACCTTGGCCACTTCGGCGCGGATCTGCTCGGGGCTGGCGAACAGGATGGCGGGGTCGAGATTGCCCTGCAAGCCCACTTTATGTCCCACCAACTGGCGCGCGCGCGTCAGGTTGACGGTCCAGTCCAGGCCCACGGCATCGGCGCCGATATCGGCGATTTGCTCGATCCACTGGCCGCCGCCCTTGGTAAACACGATGGCGGGGATTTTCACGCCATCCTTGTCGCGTTTCAGCTGCGCCACCACTTGCTGCATGTAGGCCAGCGAAAATTCCTGGTAGGCGCCATCGGCCAGCGCACCGCCCCAGGAATCGAAAATCATCACGGCTTGCGCGCCGGCATCGATTTGCGCATTCAGATACTGCGCCACGGAAGTGGCGTTGATGGCCAGGATGTGGTGCATCAGGTCAGGGCGGTTGTACAGCATCTTCTTGATGGTATGGAACTCTTTCGAGCCGCCGCCTTCCACCATGTAGCACGCCAGGGTCCACGGGCTGCCGGAAAAACCGATCAGCGGCACGCGGCCATTGAGTTCCGTGCGGATTTGCGTGACAGCCTTGAAAACGTAGTCGAGCGATTCCAGGTCCGGCACTTGCAAGGCCATCACATCTTGCTCCGTGCGCAGCGGACGCTCGAACTTCGGCCCTTCGCCACCGGCGAAATACAGACCCAGGCCCATGGCGTCAGGCACCGTCAGGATGTCGGAAAACAGGATGGCGGCGTCGAGCGGGAAGCGCTCCAGGGGCTGCAAGGTCACTTCCGTGGCGTAATCGGGATTCTTTGCCAGCCCCAGGAAGGAGCCGGCCCGCTCGCGCGTGGCGCGGTATTCGGGCAGGTAGCGGCCCGCCTGGCGCATCAGCCAGACGGGAGTGTGCTCGGTCGGCTGGCGCAACAAGGCGCGCAGGAAAGTATCATTCTGGAGCGGAGCAAATTGTGGCATGGAAGGCAATCGAGCTTGGAGAAGCGGTATTATCGCATCCAATCGTTGCCATTTCATTGATTCCAGTGCTGCTTTGCCGCATTTGCCCCGCACAGCGATGACTTTCGTTGTGGCAGCCCTTCCATTATGATGATGCACGCCGCCGCGCTGCCTGACGCCGCCTGGAGGCCCCTCTTCCCACCACGACACGGAGCCCGCATGACCTCGACCGCATCCAGCACCCCTTATGGCATTTGGCCATCGCCGATCAGCGCGGCCATCGTCGCCGCCGGCGCCTCGCCGCTGACGCAGCTGGCCCTGGGCGGTGCGGATGGGACCGATGTGCTCTGGCTGGCCGGGCGCGCCAGCGAGGCGGGCCGCAATACCCTGCTGCGCCAGCGCGGCGCGCGTGTCGATGAACTGACGCCGGCGCCGTTCAATGTGCGCACCCGCGTGCATGAATACGGCGGCGGCGCGTATGCCGTCGATGGCGATACCGTGTATTTCTCGCATTTCGCCGACAATTGCCTGTACCGCGTGGCCGGCGACGGTGCGCCCGAAGCGTTCACCACGGGCGGCAGCACGCGCCATGCGGATTTTGTTGTCGATACGGCCCGGTCCCGCCTGATCGCCGTGCGCGAGCAGCATCCCGCAGAAGGCCACGCGCAGCCGGACAACTGCCTGGCGGCCGTCAGCTTCGACGGGGGCGAAACGGTGCTGGCACGCGGCCACGATTTTTATGCCGCGCCGCGTTTGTCGCCGGACGGCAGCCAGCTGGCCTGGATCAGCTGGGACCACCCGCGCCTGCCGTGGCAAGGCACGGAACTGTGGCTGGCCGACGTGCACGCGGATGGCAGCCTGGGGTCGCCGCGCCTGATCGCCGGCGGCGCGCGCGAGTCGATTTGCCAGCCGGAATGGTCACCGAACGGCTTGCTGCACTTCGTCTCCGACAGCAGCGGCTGGTGGAATCTGTACCGCCTGCATGGCGCCGACATCGAGGCGCTGTGCCCGATGGAAGCGGAATTTGCCACGCCGCACTGGACTTTCGGCGGCAGCATGTACGGTTTTCTTTCCGACGACGAGATCGTCTGCACGTATATCCAGGCCGGTATCAGCTACCTGGCGCAATTGAACGTGGCGGCGGCCAAGCTGGAGCCGATTCCCCACCCATACCAGGAAATCCGCGAATTGCGCGTGGGGCGCGGCTTCGTCGCGCTCTTGGGCGGCAGCCCCACCATCGCACTGGAACTGGCGCGCATCGATTTATCGAACCATGAGCTGGAAGTGCTGGCGCAGTCGATAGCACACTTGCCCGCGCTTGCTTACCTGTCAGTGCCGCGCAGCTTGAGCTTTCCTAGTAGCAATGGCCGCACGGCCTACGCCTTCTTTTATGCGCCCACCAATGGCGACGTGCAGGCGCCCGCAGGAACCTTGCCGCCCGTCATCGTCATCAGCCACGGCGGCCCCACCAGCATGGCCAGCAATACCTTGAAACTGGCGACGCAGTACTGGACCAGCCGCGGCATCGGTGTGCTCGACGTCAACTATGGCGGCAGCAGCGGTTTCGGCCGCGAATACCGCGACGCGCTGCGCGGGCAATGGGGTATCGTCGACGTGGAAGACTGCATCGCCGGCGCGCGCTACCTGGCGACCAACGGCCTGGCCGACCCGGAACGCCTGATCATCCGCGGCGGCAGCGCCGGTGGCCTGACAACCCTGTGCGCCCTGACCTTCCACGACGTCTTCAAGGCCGGCGCCAGCTATTACGGCGTGTCCGACCTGAAAGGCCTGGACCTCGATTCGCACAAGTTCGAATCGCACTACAACGACTACCTGATCGCCTCGCAGCCGCAAGCCGAAGCGCTGTACCGCGCGCGCTCGCCCATCCACCACACGGATAAACTGTCGCGCCCGATGATCTTCTTCCAGGGCCTCGATGACAAAGTCGTGCCGCCGCAGCAGTCGCAGCTGATGGTCGACGCCCTGCAGGCACGCGGTGTGCCGGTCGCGTACGTACCGCTGGAAGGCGAAGGCCACGGCTTCCGCAAGGCGGAAAACATCGTGCGCACGCTGGAGGCGGAACTGTATTTCTACCAGCGCGTGTTCGGCCTGCCCGTGGCGGCCGGCGAGCCTCCCGTGCATATCGCCAATTTGCCCGCATGACAGACCCGCATTCAGACCCGCATTCAGACCAACTCATGCTGGACGAGTTCGCCGCCCTGGAGCAGCACGAACAGATGATCCTGGCCTTGCTGGCCATCGCGGGCGAACCGGTCGGCAAGCATGCCGTGTATGAACACTTGCAGCGCGCCAATGTCGTCGAGCCGGACGGCACGCCGTTTGCCCTGCTCACCGTCACGGGCATGCTGCAACATTTGACGCGGCACGCGCTGGCGTCCGAAGTAGTGGGACGGGGCTTTGCCTGCGAAGCCAAGCTGCGCTGGCCCGCCATGCGGGCCGCCATCGAGCACCTGGTGTTTCGTGACCTGTGCCAGGCCATCGAGCTGATCAACCCCGTGCGCCGCAACTGGGATGGTTATGTGGAATTGCGCAGCTACCGGCAAGGCGTGGCGCGCCTGCGCATCGCCCTCTTGCGCAATGACGAGGTGCGCCACGTGGCTGCCATCCTGGCCGCTTGCATGGCGTGCTATGAAGCGCAGCAGCTGCATCCGCTGATCGAGATTTTCGGCCGGCCGTTCGAGCCGGAGATGCTGTCTTTTGTCATGCCGCAACTGCAGGATGACATTCTGGCCGTGCTGCTGGGCAATGCCCCGCGCGAGCCGGCCACGGCGCACGCCATCCGCACCTACGCGCGCGCCCACCATGCGCGCCAGGCGGCCGCTGGCGACCATATCGGCGCCGCCCTGCCGTTGGCATTGGCCGAAGACGCCCTGCTGTGCGGCGAACTCGACGCGGCCGCGCGTTACCTGGCGGGCCAGCAGGGGCCGCAGGCGCTGTTTGTCGACAGCAGCATCGCCCTCTTGCGCGGCGAACATGCGCACGCATTGGCGGGCTTTGAAACAGCCTTGAAAGGCTTGCGCAAGGAAGCGGGCAAGCGCAAGCTGTGCTTTACGGGCATCGGCGGCCACCTGTACGTGCTGGCCCTGCTGCGCGGCAATGATGCCAAGCTGCTGAAAAACGCGGAGACCTATCTCGATATCGCGCTGCACGCGCAGCCGAACCACGACAGCATCGTCTACCAGCAACTCAACACCTTGCGCCTGGTGCGCGCCGGCGTGCAACTGGCGGAAAGCATCCCCACGCGCAGCTGGGAAACGGGACTGCAGGCGCAGCTATTCCAGGCCTTGCTGTACTACTGGCTGGCGCTACCGCAATTGAGCGAACGCAAGGATCAACTGCGATCGGTGGTGCAGCAAGCCGACGCCGCCGGCTACGATTTGATCGCCGCGCAAGCGGCCGGCTTGCTGGGCTTGATGGGCGAGCCGCAGCAGGAGCGCTATGCAACGGCCAAGCGGGCGCAGCACGGCTTGACGGACATGGCGCCGTGGTTCGAGCGCCAGGAAGCGTGGCAGCGCCAGCTGAGCGCCCTCATCAACCTGCAACAGAGCGCGCCCGCCGAAGCGGCGGGCAGCGTCTCGCGCCTGGTATGGCTGGTGGCATTCGACCCGCGCTTCGGCTTGACGGCCGTGGAAGTGCGCGAGCAGAAGCGCGATGCGCGCGGCGGCTGGAGCAAGGGCCGCGCCATGGGCTTGAAACGCCTGGCCGAAGAGGCGGGCGACATCGATTTCCTCACGCCGCAAGACGCGCGCGCAGCCGGCAGCCTCGCGCCCTTCAAACAGTACTATTCATCGGCACCCCGCTATGAAATCGAGCTCGACAAGGCCGCCATTTTGCTGGTGGGCCACCCGCTCGTCTTCTGGCTCGACCATCCCGAGACGCGCGTGGAACTGATCGCCGGCGCGCCCGAACTCCTGATCAAATCGCACGAGGGGCAGCTGTGGCTGGGCATGCAGCCGCCCCTGCCCGACAGCGGCAGCAATGTGGTGGTGCAGCGCGAGACGCCGACGCGCTTGCGCGTGGTGCACATCCTTGACGAGCACCGGCGCATCGGCGCCATCGTGGGCCTGGGCCTGTCCGTGCCCCTGCATGCGGAAAAACAGGTGATGCAAGCGATCGGCGCCATCTCCTCGATGGTCACCGTGCAATCGGACATCGGCGGCGGCGCCGGCGACGCGGAAGCGATCACGGCCGACCACCGCCTGCATGTGCACCTGCTGCCTTACCAGCAGGGCTTGAAAATGCAGATTTTAGTGCGCCCCTTGCTCGACAATGGCGCCTATTACGCGCCCGGCAGCGGCGCCGAAAGCGTATTTGCCGACGTGGCGGGCCGGGCCGTGCAGGCGCGGCGCGACCTGAACGCGGAACGCGAAGCACAGCGCCAGCTCATCGGTCGTTGCCTGGTGCTGGAAGAGGCGGAAGAGGAACATGGCGAGTGGCTGCTGGGCCAGCCTGCGCTGGGCTTGCAATTGTTGGTCGAGTTGCAAGCGCTGGACGCGGCCGCTATCGGCTCCGGTATTGTGCTGGCCTGGCCCGAAGGCGAAACCATGCGCGTGTCAAAACGCATCGACAGCGGCCAGATGCGCTTGAATATCAAGAGCGAAAAAGACTGGTTTGCCGCCAGTGGCGAAGTGCAGATCGATGAAGACAAGGTGATGGATTTGCGCGCCTTGCTCGATTTGATGCAAAACAATAAAAGCCGCTTCGTGGCCCTGGGCGACAACCAATTCCTGGCCCTCAGCGACGAATTGCACCGGCGCCTGTCAGAGCTGGCCGCGTATGGCGAGGTGCATGCCGATGGCGTGCATATCCACCCGCTGGCCGCCTTCGCGCTGGAAGAGCTGGCCAACGACGCGGGCGGCGTGAAGGCCGACAAATTGTGGCGCGAACACTTGCTGCGCCTGCGCGCCCTCGACGATTTTACGCCGCAGTTGCCCAGCACCTTGCAGGCGGACTTGCGCGACTACCAGCTGGCTGGCTACCAGTGGCTGGCGCGCTTGGCGCACTGGGGCGTGGGCGCCTGCCTGGCTGACGACATGGGACTCGGCAAGACTTTACAGGCGCTGGCCCTGATCCTGGCGCGCGCGCCGAACGGCCCCACGCTGGTCGTCGCCCCGACGTCCGTGTGCATGAACTGGATCAGCGAAGCGCAGCGCTTCGCGCCCACCCTGAACGTGAAACTGTTCGGCAGCGGCGACCGGGCCGACATGCTGGAAACATTGCAGCCGTTCGACGTGGTGGTGGCCAGCTACGGTTTGCTGCAGCAGGAAGCGACCCTGTTTGCCGGCGTGCGCTGGCATACCATCGTGCTCGACGAAGCGCAAGCCATCAAGAATGGCGCCACCAAGCGCTCGCAAGCCGTGATGGCCTTGCAAGGCGATTTCCGCATGGTGGCCAGCGGCACCCCGCTGGAAAACCACCTGGGCGAATTGTGGAATCTGTTCCGCTTCATCAACCCCGGTTTGCTGGGCACCCTCGACCAGTTCAACCTGCGCTTCGCGGGGCCGATTGAGAAAGATCAGGACAAGCGCGCGGCGGCCGGCGCGCGCTTGCGGCTGCGTCGCTTGATCGCGCCCTTCATCTTGCGCCGCACGAAGACGCAAGTGCTGTCGGAATTGCCGTCACGCACGGAAATCGTGCTGGAAGTGGAACTGTCGCCGCAGGAAACGGCGCTGTACGAATCCTTGCGCCGCGAAGCGCTGGAAAAGCTGGCCATGGTGGAAGGGCCGGCGTCGAAAAAAGCCATCCAGATCCTGGCGGAAATCATGAAGCTGCGCCGTGCCTGCTGCAATCCGCAGCTGGTGGCACCGGAGCTGGGCCTGGCCAGCAGCAAGCTGGCAGCCTTCGCGCAGTTGCTGTCGGGCTTGCTGGAAAACCGCCACAAGGTGCTCGTCTTCAGCCAGTTCGTCGACCATTTGACCCTGATCCGCCAGCATCTGGAGCAGCATGGCGTCAGCTACCAGTATCTCGACGGCAGTACGCCCATGCAGGAGCGCAAGCGCCGGGTGGATGCCTTCCAGGCGGGAGAAGGCGATGTTTTCCTGATCAGCCTGAAGGCGGGCGGCATGGGCATCAATTTGACGGCAGCCGATTACGTGATCCACATGGATCCGTGGTGGAATCCGGCCGTGGAAGACCAGGCCTCCGACCGCGCCCACCGCATGGGGCAATTGCGCCCCGTCACCATTTACCGGCTGGTGGCGAAACACACGATCGAAGAGGGCATCGTCGAATTGCACCAGCATAAGCGCGACCTGGCCGACAGCTTGCTGGAAGGCAGCGACGCGGCTGCGCGCATGTCGGCCAATGACATGCTGGGCATGCTGCAGGAAGGGTTGAAGCAATGAGATTGAAAAAATGAACGGGGAAACGGCGTTCCATGCGATGATCGTTTTTCCGTTCTTTTTTCTTGCCCCATGACCGACTTTATCGCCACCAGCGCCGGCCAGCGCGCCACCTTTTTGTGCGGCAAATCCTGGACCGCCTACGTCAGCACTTTCATCATTGCCGTGCTGCTATTTTTTGCCGCCCTGCCGCTGGCCTTCAAGTACAACGCGCGCGCTGCCTTCGTGGTGCTGATCGGCTCAGCCCTGATCGTCGCCTACCGCCTGCTGACGATACGCAGCTATCAGCTGTATTACGACGAAGCGGGCGTCTGGCTGGCATCCGGCATCTTGCCGTGGAAAAAGAAACTCATGGGCGTCAAATGGCGCGACATGGATGAAGCCGTCTATGAAACCAATTTCTGGAGCTGGTTGTTCCAGTCCTACACGGTGCGCGTCAGCCAGCGCTACACGCAAGACATCGAAATCCACGCCACCGGCATGGCGCGCGGCAAGGATGCCGTGGCGACCTTGAATGCACGCCATCAAGAGATGCTACAAGGCAGCGCCATCGTCGTCTAGCGGACTGGCAGACGGGCAAAAAACTGCGCAAGCGCGGCAATTAATGCTAATCTTTGGCCGCTCTGGCAAGCAAAGCCAACCTTTCAATAGTTGTTTGTTACTTATATTATCAGTTTATTATTTTTAGATTAGAACAAACAACAAAATATTCAAGAGATAAACTATGCTAATAAAAAACAAAATTGCGCTCGCCGCATTGATGCTGGCCTTTACCCTGACACCGGCCAGCGCCGCCAAGAAGGCGCAGAAGAACGGCAAGGCCAGTACCAGCAGCAAGAAAAAAACCGTCGCCAACAAAGTGGCTTTCGTCAGTGCCGCCACCGCAGCCACGGTCGCCGCGGTCGCCAGCGAGAACAGCAGCGACCGTTCCATGAATAATCTGAGCGGCCAATTCCTCACGGCCCTGTGGCGCCTGGATCCGGAAAGCGCGATTTCGGTCGGCAAGTACGATGGCGCCGCCAACCTGAGCATCCCCGACGCGGCCAGCCGCCAGAAGCAACTGGCCTTCATCGAAGAATGGCTGGGCAAGTTCGGCAAGCTGAATGCCAGCAAAATGTCGGACAAGCAACGCACCGACCTGGCCTTGCTGACGAATAAACTGCAATCGGACCGCTGGTATCTGACCACTTTCCGCGAATTCGAATGGAACCCTGCCCAGTACAACGTGGCCGGGTCCATCGACTTCATCCTGAACACGGAGTACGCGGCGCAGCCGCAGCGCCTGCGCACCTTGCTCAAGCGCATCGCCACCGTGCCGCAATACTATGCGGCAGCGCGTGCCAGCATCGTCAACCCCACACGCGAACACACGCAGCTGGCCATCGCCCAGAGCGCTGGCGTGCTCAGCGTACTTGACGACCTGAACAAGACGGCACAGGGTTCCATCCTGACGCCGGCGGAAAAGCAGCTGTACAACGCGCGCATCGCCGCGGCCCGCACGGCCGTGCAAGGCTATGCTGCCTGGCTGACGGAACAGGATGCCACGCTGGCGCAGAACGGCAATGCGCGCTCTTTCCGCATCGGCAAGGACTTGTACGAGCAGAAATTTGCCTACGATATCCAGGCCAGCGTGAGCGCCGAGCAGATGTACCAGAAAGCCCTGGCCGCGCGCGAAAAGTTGCTCGAACACATGGATAGCCTGTCCGACGAACTGTGGGTGAAAACCATGGGCGCCACGGCCAAGCCGGCGGATCGCACGGCGAAGATCGGCATGGTAATCGACAAGCTATCCAGCAAGCATGTGGCCGCCGCCGATTTCGTGCCGGAAATCCGCCGCCAGATCCCGGAATTGCAGGACTGGGTGACCAGCCACAACCTGCTGACGATGGACCCGAAAAAGCCGCTGGTCGTGCGTGAAACGCCCGCTTACCAGCGCGGCGTGGCCGGCGCCAGCATCGAAGCGCCCGGCCCCTACCGTCCGCAGGACCGTACCTATTACAACGTGACGCCGCTCGATGGCGAAACGCCGGAACAGGCGGAAAGCAGCTTGCGCGAATACAACCACTGGATCTTGCAGATCCTGAACATCCACGAAGCCATCCCCGGCCATTACACGCAGCTGGTGTACGCCAACAAGTCGCCCTCGCTGGTCAAGTCCATCTTTGGCAACGGCGCCATGATCGAAGGCTGGGCCGTGTATGGCGAGCGCATGATGCTGGAATCGGGCTATGGCAATAACGCGCCGGAAATGTGGCTGATGTATTCGAAGTGGAATTTGCGCAGCGTCACCAACACCATCCTCGACTACAGTGTGCACGTGCTGGGCATGACGCAAGAGCAGGCGCTCGACCTGCTGACGCGCCAGGCCTTCCAGACCAAGCGTGAAGCGACGGAAAAATGGCGCCGCGTGCAGTTGAGCTCGGTGCAACTGACCAGCTATTTCAGCGGTTACAGCGAAATCATGGACTTGCGCGAACAGCGCAAGCAAGCGTTGGGCAACAAATTCGTGCTGAAGGATTTCCATGAGCAATTCCTCAGCTACGGCAGCGCGCCCGTGAAAGTCATCAAGGAGTTGATGAATTAAGCGGCGCTCGCCATCCGCTTGCAAAGGGCGCTGCGGCGCCCTTTTTGCATCCGTTTGCGCCACCGCAAACGACCCTGCCTGATACGTTCTACGCTGACGTGAAGGCAGGTGCAGCTCTCCTCACTGGCAATTGCCGATTTTTCTGCTAGGCTGGTAATCAGGAGCGTCCATGCATATGCCCATCCACTTCGATACCCTTGACTACGCCAAACGTCTCGCGTCAGCGGGCGTTCCCACCACGCAAGCCGAAGCGCATGCCTCGGCCCTGGGCGACGTGCTGGGCACGGCCGTGGTCGTCCATGGAGAGTTGGCGGTGCTAGAGCATAACGTGCTCGGGGAAATCAAGCTCGTTGAGCAAAAAATCGATGCCCGCCTGGAACGCATGGACTTACGCCATGGCGCGGACATGAAGCATGTCTACTGGATGATGAGCACCCTGATCCTGCTGAACCTGGGCATTTTGAGCAAGCTGATGCTGCAGTAAGCACCCACTGACGTTTTCACATGAAAAAAGCCGCTGCTCCTGGCGGAGGACAGCGGCTTTTGCGTGGCAGCGTCTGGAACGCGTCTAGGACGCTTCTTCCGGCGCCTGAGTGGCCCTGACGAAGATGGGCGCCACCAGCAGGCCCAGCTCGAACAGCAGGCACATGGGAATGGCCAGCGAGAACTGGCTGACCACGTCCGGCGGCGTAACGATGGCGGCAATCACGAAGGCGCCGACGATGATGTAGGGACGCACTTCCTTGAGTTTCGCGATAGTAACCAAGCCCATGCGCACGAGGATCACCACCACCACGGGCACCTCGAACGTGGCGCCAAAGGCAAGGCACATCGACATGACGAAATCGAGGTAGTTTTCGATATCGGGCATGACGGCGATCGACGATGGCGAAAAGTCGCTGATGAAGTGGAACACGCGGCCAAACACAAAGAAATAGCAGAAGGCCACGCCGGCGATGAACAGCAGGGAAGACGAGATGACCAGCGGCGCGATCAGGCGCTTTTCATGCGTGTACAGGCCGGGCGCGATAAAGGCCCACATCTGGTACAGGACCCAGGGCAAGGCGACGATGAAGGCGATCATCAGCGTCACTTTCATCGGCACCAGAAACGGTGAAATGACGCCGGTGGCGATCATTTTCGAGCCGGTCGGCAGCGAGGCGATCATCGGTGCGGCAATAAAATCATAGATCTGCGAGGGGCCGGGCCAATAGAACAGCACGGCGCAGACGACGGCGATGCCGATCGAGGCCTTGACTAGGCGGTTGCGCAGCTCGACCAGATGCGAGATAAAGGTTTCTTCCACCGGGGATTTGCTACTCATGAGTAAAAGGAGGAGGAAGTGGCGCGCGGACGGAAACGCGCCACGCGAGCGGCCGCCGACTGCACGTGCTGCTTGCCGCCATGACGCTGCTTGTACCAGCCAGGGATGGCGGCATTGCGCACCAGCTTCTTGCGGCGAAATTCGCGCGCCTTGCGGGCCAGGTCTTCGTTGGTGGCGCGCAGCATTGCTTCATGGGCATCGTGGTGCCCATCATACGAGCTGGAATCGCCACGCCAGGCGTTTTCCACCTCGGCCAGGTTGCCGGAGATGGAGTTTTCCACGCCATGCATGGACTTCTCCACGCTTTGCTTGACTGAATGAGCTGCATCCTGCACGTCTTTCTGCAGGTTTTTCAGCTCTTCCAGCTCAATTTCGCGCGAGACTTCGGATTTCACCTGATTCAGGTAGCGTTGCGCACGGCCATACAGGGTGCCGGCCATGCGTGCTACTCTCGGCAACTTTTCAGGGCCAATGACTATCAACGCAACCACGCCGATGATGGCGATTTTAGAGAGACCGAGATCGATCATAAGCTGACAAGGGCTGTTACCGGACGAGGCAAGCGCCCCGCCACGCTATCAGAACTTGCTTTTCTCTTTCGTCTCGACGTCGATGGTGCTTTTGTCGGCCACTTGCGATGGCGCAGCAGGAGGGGTATTGGCTGCCGGGGCGTCATCTTCGCCCTTGACGCCATCCTTGAAGCCTTTGACGGCCTTGCCGATATCACCGCCGATATTGCCCAGTTTCTTGGTGCCGAAGACCAGCATGACAATGACCAGAACGATCACCCAGTGCCAAATACTCAATGAACCCATCACATTCTCCTTGCGGGACGGTGCCCGAATAGCGTCAACTAATGCCGGTAGTATACACGCGAACCCGGCGCGCGGCGAAATCAGTGCTGGCCGCGCCAGGGACGGGGACCGCCGTACACATGCATGTGCAGGTGATACACCTCTTGCCCGCCGTCCGGGCCACTGTTGATCATGGTCTTGAAGCCGCCGGCAGGCGTGCCATCGGCCTCATAGCTGACGGCGCAGTCGAACTCGGCTGCAAGCTTCGGCGCCAGGCGCAGCAACTTGCCCAGCATTTCCGCATGGCTATCGTCGCAGTCGGACAGGCTGGCCACGTGGCGCTTCGGAATCAGCAGCAAATGCACGGGGGCGGCCGGGTTGATGTCCTTGAAGGCCAACAAGTCGTCGTCTTCATACACGATGGAAGAAGGAATTTGTTTTGCAGCAATCTTGCAAAAAATACAGTTATCCATGCACGCTCCAGTAGGTCAATGTTTGTCTGTTTCGCCGGCGTCGCGCAGTTCATCCTTGCGTGCCGCCTTTTCTTCGAGGCCCGACAAACCTTCACGGCGCGCCAGCTCGTCGAGCACCTGCTGCGGCGTCAGGTCGAACTGCGCCAGCATCACCAGCGAGTGAAACCACAGGTCGGCGCACTCGTACAGGACCTTCGACGGGTCGTTGTCGCGCCGCGCATCCTTGGCGGCCATCACCGTTTCCGTGGCTTCTTCGCCGATTTTTTTCAGGATGGCGTCATCGCCCTTGGCAAACAGGCGCGCGACATAGGACGTGGCGGGGTCGCCGCCGTTGGCCGGCTTGCGCGATTCGATCACGGCGGCCAGGCGCTTCAAGGTTTCACTCATTTGGTCTTGCTTTCCGCGTAAATCGTGTCAGGGTCTTTCAGGACGGGGTCGGTGATCTGCCATTCTCCCGTTTTTTCATCGCCGTCGAATTTCTGGAAGAAACACGAGTGGCGGCCCGTATGGCAGGCGATGCCGCCGGCTTGCTCGATTTTCAACAAGACCACGTCTTCATCGCAATCGAGGCGGATTTCCAGCACCTTTTGCGTATGGCCGGACTCTTCCCCCTTGTGCCAGAGTTTCTTGCGCGAACGGCTCCAGTACACGGCTTCACCCAACTCCACCGTGCGCGCCAGCGCGTCACGGTTCATCCAGGCAAACATCAGCACGTCATTACTGCCCGCTTCCTGCGCGATCACGGGCACCAGGCCGTGCTCGTCCCATTTGACCTTTTTCAGCCACTTGGCATTGCTTGCTACGATCGTTGCGTTTTGCATGTTCTGTATCCTGGGTACTATTTTGTTTACGCCAGGCGCATGGGGATGCCCTGCTGCGCCATGAAGCGCTTGGCTTCCTGTACCGTGTGCTGGCCATAATGGAAGATGCTGGCGGCCAGCACGGCATCCGCGCGCCCCACCTTGATGCCGTCGACCAAGTCTTGCAAGCCGCCCACGCCGCCCGAGGCGATCACGGGAATGCTGACGGCATCGGATACGCCACGCGTCAAGCCCAGGTCGAACCCCACCTTGGTGCCATCGCGGTCCATGCTGGTGAGCAAGATTTCTCCGGCGCCCAGGCTTTCCATTTTACGCGCCCATGCGAACGCGTCCAGGCCGGTGGCAGTGCGTCCGCCATGGGTAAACACTTCCCACTTGCCGGGCGACACCTGCTTGGCATCGATGGCCACGACGATGCATTGCGAGCCGTGCTTTTGGGATGCCTCGTACACCAGTTGCGGGTTCGTCACGGCCGAGGTGTTGATGCTGACCTTGTCGGCGCCCGCGTTGAGCAGGCGGCGCACGTCTTCCACCACGCGCACGCCGCCGCCCACGGTCAGCGGAATGAACACTTGCGACGCCACGGCTTCGATGATGTCGAAGATCAGGCCGCGGTTGTCGCTGGACGCGGTAATGTCGAGGAAAGTGATTTCATCGGCACCCTGCTCGTCATAACGACGGGCAATTTCCACCGGGTCGCCGGCGTCGCGCAATTGCGTGAAGTTGACACCTTTGACGACGCGGCCATTGGTCACGTCGAGGCAGGGGATGATACGTTTTGCAAGCATGATGGTATCCAGATTGTCGCCAGGCCAGGCATGCACGCGCACGCCCCGGCCGGGCTGGCTTAAACGGCGGCGTCGGTCAGTTCATCGGCGCGTTCCTGCGCTTGCGCCAGGTCGATCGTGCCTTCATAGATGGAACGGCCGCAGATCACGCCTTCGATGCCTTCGGCCTGGACCGCGCACAATGCTTCCACGTCGCCGATATTGTGCAGGCCACCCGAAGCGATGACGGGGATTTTGACCGCTTGCGCCAGCTTGACGGTGGCTTCGATATTGATGCCGCCCATCATGCCGTCGCGGCCGATATCCGTATAGATAATCGATTCGACGCCATAGGCTTCGAATTTTTTCGCCAAGTCGATCACTTCGTGGCCCGACATCTTGCTCCATCCATCCGTTGCCACTTTGCCATCCTTGGCATCGAGGCCGACGATGATGTGACCCGGGAAGGCGCCGCAGGCGTCGTGCAGGAAGCCGGGGCTTTTCACGGCCGCCGTGCCGATGATGACGTAGGTGATGCCGGCGTCGAGGTAGCGCTCGATGGTATCGAGGTCGCGGATGCCGCCGCCCAGCTGCACGGGGATTTCCTCGATGTCGTTTTCCACAGCGAAATCCTGCACGGCCTTGAGGATGGCTTTCACGGCGCCTTCGTTCTTCGGCTTGCCGGCAAAGGCACCGTTCAGGTCGACCAGGTGCAGCCGGCGCGCGCCTTGCATCAGCCAATGGCGGGCCATCTCGGCCGGGTCTTCGGAAAATACGGTGGCAAGTTCCATATCGCCTTGTTTCAGGCGTACGCAGTGACCGTCTTTCAGGTCGATGGCGGGAATAAGCAGCATGGTCAGTGTGGTATCAGAGTGAGTGAGAAGCGAAGCCGGAAAGGCCACGAAGGTACATCAAAAGGTACGTCAGGGTTGCCAGTGAACGAAGTTCTGGTACAGCTGCAAGCCAGCGGCAGCACTTTTTTCAGGATGAAACTGTGTCGCGAAAATATTATCACGCGCGACGGCGCACGCGAACGGCGCGCCATAGACAGTCTCGCCCACCGTGTGCGCCGCCTCTTGAGGTTGAGCAAAATAGCTGTGCACAAAGTAAAAATACGCGTTGTCGTCTATGCCATCCCACATCGCATGGGACGCCGTTTGCCGTACTTGGTTCCAGCCCATTTGCGGCACCTTGAAGCGCGAGCCGTCTTCCTGCACCTGGCCATCGAGCTGGAAACGCACGACTTTGCCTGGCAGCAAGCCCAAGCCGGCCGCATCGCCCTCTTCGCTGCCATCAAACAGCATTTGCTCGCCGATGCACACGCCCAGCACGGGCTTGCTGTCGGCCGCGCGCAGCAGCGCTTCGAGCACGCCCGATTCGCGCAGACTGCGCATGCAGTCGGGCATGGCGCCCTGGCCCGGCAAGACGATGCGGTCGGCGCTGTCGATGTCGGCAGCTACGCCGGAAATGCGCACATCGGCGTCGGGCGCCACGGCACGCAGGGCCTGCGCCACCGAGCGCAGGTTGCCCATGCCGTAATCCACCACCACAATTTTATTCATGTTTGATCTCGGAATCTACAGTGGTTCGCGGGCGCTTACAGGCTGCCCTTGGTCGATGGAATGATGCCGGCCGCGCGCTCGTCGAGCTCGGCAGCCATGCGCAGCGCGCGGCCAAAGGCCTTGAACACGGTTTCGCACTGATGGTGGGCATTCGTGCCGCGCAAGTTATCGATATGCAAGGTCACGCCCGCATGGTTGACGAAGCCGCGGAAAAATTCCAGGGTCAGGTCGACGTCGAAGCCGGCGATCATGGCGCGCGTAAACGGGATGTGGTATTCGATGCCCGGGCGGCCCGAAAAATCGAGCACCACGCGCGACAGCGCCTCGTCCAGCGGCACATACGCGTGGCCGTAGCGGCGGATGCCCTTCTTGTCGCCGATGGCCTTGGCCACGGCCATGCCCAAGGTGATGCCCACGTCTTCCACCGTATGGTGGTTATCGATATGCACGTCGCCCGTCGCTTCGATATCCAGGTCGATCAAGCCGTGGCGGGCGATCTGGTCCAGCATATGGTCGAGGAAGGGCACGCCGGTATTGAGTTTTTGCTGGCCGGTGCCGTCCAGGTTGAGGGCGACGCGAACTTGCGTCTCATTGGTGTTGCGCGTGATTTCTGCGGTGCGGTTCATGGGAGGCTCTGGCGATAGGCTAAACGAGGGATGCCTTGAAGGCATCGTAAAAAAGGGAATTCTCTTCCGGGGTGCTGACGCTGATGCGCAGGCAATTGACCAGCGCAGCATGCATTTTACTCATATTTTTAATTAAAACCCTGCGGGCAAGCAGTTTTGCGCAAACATCGTCGGCATCAGCCACACGAATCAGAAGAAAATTTGCCTTCGAGGGAAACACCGTCACGCCGGGCAGCGCCGCCAGGCGCAGTGCCAGATCGTCGCGCGCACTGTTGAGCAGGTCCGCCTGGGCATTGAGCACGTCGAGGTGCTCGAGCGCGAATTCGGCCGCCGCCTGCGTCAGCACATTGACGTTGTACGGCGGGCGCACTTTTTCAAACTGCGCCAGCAAGGCCGGCGCGGCCGACATGTAGCCGAGGCGAATGCCGGCCAGACCCAGTTTTGACACGGTGCGCATCACCACCAGATTCTCGAATTCGGGCAGGCGGCCCATGAAGCTGCGCTGCGCGAACGGCTCATACGCTTCGTCGACGACGGCGATGCCCGTGTCGCCGAGTGCAGCCAGGATGCGCTCGATATCGGCGCTGGCAAACAGGTTGCCCGTCGGGTTGTTCGGGTAGGCGAGCAATACCAGCGCCGGGCGGTGCTGTTCTATCGCCGCCAGCATGGCCGGCAGGTCCAGGCTGAAGTCGGCCTGCAGGGGCACGCCGACGAAATCCATACCGGCAAACTGCGCCGAACGGGCATACATGACGAAGGCCGGCACGGGGGCCAGCAGCACGGCGCGCTGTCCCTGCTCCTGGTGGGCGCAAGCCATGGCCAGGATGGAGATCAGTTCATCGGAACCGTTGCCCAGCATGACGGCGTAACCGTCTGGCACGCCCAGCTTGGCGCAGATGGCCGCCTGCAAGCTGGCGTAGGACGGCGGATAGCGGTTCAGCGCCACGCCGGCCAGGCGCGCGCCCAGTTCCTCGCGCAAATGCTGCGGCAGCGGATACGGGTTTTCCATCGCATCGAGTTTGATGTAACCGCTGGCATCGGCTACCTGGTAGCTTTTGACGGCCCGCACATCGGACCGCACGGTGTTGCTGATTAACTGATCGAGGAAAGACATGCTGCAAACACTCCTGATGGAATTAAATGGAGACTAAATGACGACGTCTTCCGGCACGGCGACGCTGCGCGCCTTGCGGGCCGGCGCTTTTTTCACGGCGGGCGGCTTTTTCGCGGTTGCCGGCTTCTTGGCTGCCGCCGGTTTCTTCACGGCCACCTTGGCGGCCTTCGCCGCGGGAGCGGCCGGTGCGGCCAGTTCCTGCGCCAGTGCCGCCAGGCGCTGTTCGATGATGGCGCAATAATCGGGGTTCAGTTCGAAACCGACGAAATCGCGTCCGCAGCGCTTGGCCGCCAGCGCCGTGGTGCCGCTGCCCATGAACAGGTCGAGCACCACGCCGCCGGGCGGACACGAAGCCTTGAGCATGCGCTCGATGATTTCTAATGGCTTTTGCGTCGGGTGGTCGGCCCGTTCCGGGTGTTCCTTGTGCAGGCGCGACACGCTCCACAAGTCTTTCGGGTTGTAGCCCACTTCCAGCCATTTCGCGCCGATGAAGATCGAGCGCGAACGGGCTTTCTTGGTGGCCGCGTCGTAGGCGATGCGCACCGCATCAAGGTCGAAGTAGTAATCCTTGCGCTTGACGAAGAAGCCGATGGTGTCGTGCACCGATGAAAAGCTGCGCACGCTGCCGCCCATGGACGGCACGCGGCGGTCCCAGATGATTTCATTCATCATCGCCATGCGCTGCTTCAGCATGACGAAGATCTCCGGCGAATAGCGCCAGGTGAGAAAAATATACAGGCTGCCGTTGGCTTTCAGCTTGGGCAGCGCCGCATCGATCCACGCTTCCGTCCAGCGCAGGTAGTCGGCCACGGACTGCTGGTCCGAGGCATTGCCGTAATCCTTGCCCAGGTTGTACGGCGGATCGGTCAGAATCAGGTCCACGGAGCCATCGGGAATGCGCGCCAGCCCCGCCAGCGCATCCTCGCAATAGACCCGGTTGACCCAGTCCGGCCGCTCCGCCATATTTGTCATGGCTGCGGCTTCAAACGCAGTTCGGCGCTGCGCGCGTGGGCTTGCAAGCCTTCGCCATACGCCAGGGTGGCGGCGACGCGGCCCAAGGTTTGCGCGCCCGCTTCGCTGACGTGAATGATGGACGAGCGCTTCTGGAAGTCGTATACGCCCAGCGGCGACGAAAAGCGCGCCGTGCGCGAGGTCGGCAGCACGTGATTGGGACCACAGCAATAGTCGCCCAGCGATTCGGACGAAAAGCGGCCCAGGAACATGGCGCCCGCGTGGCGTATCTGTTCGGCCCAGTGCTGCGGGTTTTCCGCCGAGATTTCCAGGTGTTCGGCCGCGATGGCATTGGCGATTTCACACGCTTCTTGCATGCTGCGCACCTTGATCAGCGCGCCCCTGTCCTGCAGCGACGTGCTGATGGTGGCCTGGCGCGGCATCGTCGGCAGCAGCTTGGCGATGCTCGCTTCGACTTGCGCGATGTAGCCGGCGTCGGGGCACAGCAGGATCGCCTGCGCCAGTTCGTCGTGCTCGGCCTGCGAAAACAGGTCCATCGCCACCCAGTCCGGGTCCGTCGTGCCGTCGCACAGGACCAGGATTTCGGATGGTCCCGCGATCATGTCGATGCCGACGATGCCGAACACGCGGCGCTTGGCGGCAGCCACATAGGCGTTGCCGGGGCCGACGATTTTGTCGACGGCGGCAATCGTCTGCGTGCCGTAAGCCAGCGCGCCGACCGCTTGCGCACCGCCGATGGTGATCACGCGCGTCACGCCGGCAATCGCGGCGGCGGCCAGCACCATCTGGTTTTTCACGCCATCGGGCGTCGGCACCACCATGATGATTTCGCCCACGCCCGCCACGTGTGCGGGAAGGGCGTTCATCAGCACGGAAGACGGATAGGCTGCCTTGCCACCCGGGACGTAGATGCCGACCCGGTCCAGCGGCGTGATCTTCTGCCCCAGTACCGTGCCATCGGGTTCGGTGTAGCTAAAACCGCGCAATTCTTCGCGCTGGCGTTCGTGGAAGGCGCGGATGCGCTGCGCGGCGATCTGCAGCGCCTCGCGCTGGGCCGATGGCAAGCCGTTCAGGGCCGCCTGCAATTCGGCTTGCGAAATATCGAAGGCCGCCATTTCCGCCGCGCCGCCATGCGGGATGCGGTCGAAACGGTTGGTGTATTCGAGTACGGCGGCGTCGCCGCGCGTTTTCACGTCGGCCAGGATTTTCGCCACCGACGTTTCAATCGCCGCATCGGTGTCCGCCTCGAACGCCAGCAGCGTATCGAGCGATTGTTGGAAACCATCCTGGCTTGAATCGAGCTTGCGTATCTGTATCGGCATAATCGGCTTTCTGCTACTGAGAGTGTCTAGGCTTGCGAAGCAGTTTGCGAGGCACGTTCAAAGGCCTCGATAATCGGCTGCAAGCGCTCGCGCTTGAGCTTGAGCGCAGCCTGGTTGACCACCAGGCGCGACGAGATTTCCATGATGTGCTCGACCTCGACGAGGTTGTTCGCGCGCAAAGTGCTGCCCGTGCTGACCAGGTCGACGATGGCGTCGGACAGGCCGACCAGAGGCGCCAGCTCCATCGAGCCATACAGCTTGATCAGGTCGACGTGCACGCCCTTGGCGGCGAAATGCTCGCGCGCCGTGTGCACGAATTTGGTGGCCACGCGCAGGCGCGCACCCTGCTGCACGGCCCTTTCGTAGTCAAAACCGGCCTGCACCGCCACCGACATGCGGCAGGCGGCGATATTCAGGTCGATCGGCTGGTACAGGCCTTCGCCGCCGTGTTCGAGCAAAACATCCTTGCCCGCCACGCCGAAATCGGCCGCGCCGTACTGCACGTAGGTCGGCACATCGCTGGCGCGCACGATGATGACGCGCACGTTCGGATCGTTGGTGGCCAAAATCAGCTTGCGCGAGGTCTCCGGGTTTTCCAGCACCTTGATGCCGGCCGCTTCCAGCAGCGGCATGGTGTCCTCAAAAATGCGGCCTTTTGAGAGCGCCAGGATCAGCTGGGAGCTGTCACCGTTATTCGATCCGTTCATGCTGATTCCTTTTCTTGTTTTTACTTGATGCGCACGATATTCGCGCCGACTGCCGACAATTTGACTTCCATGCGGTCGTAGCCACGGTCGAGGTGATAGATGCGGTCGATCAAGGTTTCGCCGTCGGCCGCCAGGGCGGCGATCACCAGCGAGGCCGAGGCGCGCAGGTCGGTCGCCATTACGGGCGCGCCACGCAGCTGCTTGACGCCGGCGATGATGGCCGTATTGCCCTCGATGGTGATGTCGGCGCCCAGGCGGTTCATTTCCTGCACGTGCATGAAACGGTTCTCGAAGATCGTCTCAGTGACGCGGCTGGCGCCATTGGCGATGGTATTGACGGCCATGAACTGCGCCTGCATGTCGGTCGGGAAGCCCGGGTATTCCGTGGTGCGGAAGCTGACGGGGTTCGGACGGGCCGACATCTCGGCGCGGATCCAGTCGGCACCAAAAGTCATCGTCAGGCCCATGGCGCGCAGCTTGTCGAGCGCCGCGTCGAGAATGTCGGTGCGCACATTGCGCAGGGTGATGTCGCCGCCGGTGGCTGCCACGGCGCACAGGAAGGTGCCCGTTTCGATGCGGTCGGCGATCACCGCGTGCGAGGCGCCATGCAAGGCGTCGACGCCCTGAATCACCAGGCGGCTGGTGCCGATGCCATCGATCTTCGCGCCCATGGCTACCAGCAGGTGCGCCAGGTCGGTTACTTCCGGTTCGCAGGCGGCGTTTTCCAGGATGGTCTCGCCTTCGGCCAGGGTCGCTGCCATCAGCAGGTTCTCGGTGCCGGTGACGGTGATCATGTCGGTGACGATGCGCGCGCCTTTCAGCTTGGCGCACTTGGCGTAGATGTAGCCCGCTTCAATGCGGATCTCGGCGCCCAGCGCTTCCAGGCCCTTGATGTGCTGGTCGACGGGACGCGAACCGATGGCGCAGCCACCCGGCAGCGAGACCTTGGCTTCGCCGAAGCGCGCCAGCATCGGGCCCAGCACCAGGATCGAGGCGCGCATGGTTTTCACCAGTTCATACGGCGCTTCCAGGGTATCGATGGCGCTGCCGTTCAAGACCACGCGGTCGCCGTCCTGCTGCACTTTCAGGCCCGTCTGGCCCAGCAGTTTCAACATGGTGGCCACGTCGTGCAGGTGCGGCACGTTGGTCAGGTCCAGGTCGCCCGCGGTCAACAGGCCGGCGCACAGGATGGGCAAGGCAGCGTTTTTCGCGCCGGAGATGGCGATGTCGCCGTTCAGGCGGTTGCCGCCGTTGATGAGGAGCTTGTCCATGTGCTTATCCTTGGAATTCTTCAGGTGTCAGGGTTTTCATCGACAGCGCGTGGATTTCCTCGCGCATGCGGTCGCCCAGCGCCGCGTAGACGATCTGGTGGCGGGCGATCAAACGCTTGCCGGCAAACGCGGGCGAAACGATCACGGCCTGGAAGTGCTGACCATCGCCCTCCACTTCGAGGTGCGTGCATTCGAGGCCGGCCGACAGGTAGCCGTGGATCAGTTCTGGAGTGGTGGTCACGATAAGTCCTTGATATTGAATAATGTAGTGATGTGATGTGCCGCAATTAGTGTCGTAACTAGTGACGCAAACGATAGCCGCTTTGCAGCAGGCGGATCGATGCCAGCGCCAGGATCACGAGGAAGCCAGCGACGATGGAAAGACTGAGCCAGGGGCTGACATCGGACACGCCGAAGAAGCCGTAACGGAAGCCGTCGATCATGTAAAAGAAGGGGTTCAGGTGCGACACCGTCTGCCAGAACGGCGGCAGCGAGTGGATCGAATAGAACACGCCCGACAAAAAGGTGGCCGGCATGATCAGGAAGTTCTGGAAGGCCGCCAGCTGGTCGAATTTTTCGGCCCAGATGCCGGCGATCAGACCCATGGTGCCCAGCATAGCGGCGCCGAGGAAGGCAAAGATGACGATCCACAGGGGCGCGACGAACGACAGGTCGGCGAACCAGCAGGTAATGGCAAACACGCCAAAGCCCACGGCCAGGCCGCGCGCGACGGAAGCGAGTACATACGCCGAGAAGATTTCCCAGTGTGACAGGGGCGTCAACAGCACGAACACCAGGTTGCCCGTGATCTTGGACTGGATCAGCGAGGACGAGGAATTGGCAAACGCGTTTTGCAGCACGCTCATCATCACCAGGCCGGGAATCAAAAAGGCCGTGTAGCTGACGCCGGGGCTCGGCTCCACGCGGCCGTCGAGCACATGGCCGAACACCAGCAGGTACAGCATCGACGTGAGCACGGGCGCGGCCACGGTTTGCGTCGCCACCTTCCAGAAGCGCAGCGTCTCTTTGTAGACGAGGGTGCGAAATCCTGTCGAAATCATACGGTACCTTTATCCATGATCTGCAAGAAGATATCTTCCAGGTCGGCTTGTTGCAATTGCATTTCGTCGATCTCGACGCCCGCTACACGCAGGCGGGCAAGGATTTTCTCGACTTCGCTGTATTCGTTGACGCGCAGGCTGAACTTGTTGGGCGCCTGCTGTTCTTCCGGGTGCAGCACCAGGTGCTGCAGGTCGGCCGGCAGGCTGCCGTATTTGAGGTGCACTTGCAGCTGCGAACCGGCGATGCGGCGGATCAGGGCCGACATGGTATCGAGCGCCACCACCTTGCCCGTCTTGAGCATGGCCACGCGCTGGCACATGGCTTGCGCCTCTTCCAGGTAGTGGGTGGTCAGCACGACCGTGTGACCACCTTCGCGGTTCAGGCGCGAAATGAACTTCCACAGGGTCTGGCGCAGTTCCACGTCAACGCCGGCGGTCGGCTCATCGAGCACGATGACGGGCGGCTTGTGCACCAGCGCCTGGGCGACGAGCACGCGGCGTTTCATGCCGCCGGACAGGGCGCGCATATTCGTGTCGGCCTTGCCGGTCAGGTCGAGGTTTTCCATGACCTCGTCGATCCACTTATCGTTGTTCGGCAGGCCGAAATAGCCGGACTGCAGACGCAGGGTTTCGCGCACGGTGAAAAACGGGTCAAACACCAGCTCCTGCGGCACCACGCCCAGGTTGCGGCGCGCGTTGCGGAAGTCCTTGACCACATCGTGACCGTGGATCTTGACAGTGCCCGCGTCGGGACGTATCAGGCCGGCGATGATGGAAATGAGGGTCGTCTTGCCGGCGCCATTGGGGCCGAGCAGGCCGAAAAACTCGCCTTCCTCGATGGCCAGCGACACGCCGCCCAACGCCTTGAGCGATTTATAGCTCTTTTCTACATTCGTGATTTGAATTGCGGTCATGTGCTTGTTTCAAGTGTAATGCGTCTGGTGTGGTGCGCCAGTTGCCGGGGACATCCAGGCCGGCAGGCCGGTGCAGGGTGCCGCCTTCAGACGAGGATGGCGCAACAGTCAATTATAGTTGGAAAATTCGTGGAACACTTGGAGATCAATCCGGCGGCGCTGCTGGCCTGCCGGCTTGAAAGCTACTGCTGATGCGGGGAGTGGGACAGGATCAATGATGATGCAGGTCGGACGGGCTGCGTTCGGCGTGGCCGCCGGCGCTGCCGCAGTCGTCGGCGCTCAAAGTGCTCGAGACGAGCGAGCAGACGCCATATAGCTTGGTGAGGTTTTTCAGGTTGTTCGGCAGGTTTTTCAGCTCCAGCACGGCGCCGGCATCCTGCGCGGCGCGCTGCCACGTCAGCATGACGGAAACGGCGGCCGAATCGACGGCCTTGACGTTGCGCAAGTCGAACTTGGTCTGACCCGAGCGAATGGCGTCCAGACCCTGCTCCAATGCCACAGTGGCATTGTGCACGGTCAGGGAAGTCAGGGACTGCAAAGTGTCGAGAGAGTCGGGCATGGCGTCGGGCTGCGCTGGTCTGGAGCTGATTCAGGAGCTATATGATAGCCGATTATTTGGCTTTGACAGCGGGACGGCTGGCCAGGGCCTTGTTTTTTGCCTGCAAGGTCTTGATCAGGCCATCGATGCCGCCCTTGCTGATCTCGCTGGCGAAGCTGCTTTTATACGTTTCCACCAGCCACGCGCCGAGCACGTTGATGTCATAGATCTTCCAGCCGGACGGGGTTTTCGCCACGCGGTAGTTCAGGGGCACGGGTTCGCCGCGCGCCACGTTGACCTGCGAGCGCACTTCCACTTCCGTATCGCCAGGATCGGCGCGCATCGGCTTGAATTCCACAGTTTCGTTCTTGATCTGCGACAGGGCGCCCGAATACGTGTAGATCAGCAAGGTGCGAAATTCCGCGGACAGCTGCTTTTGCTGGTCCGGCGTGGCGTCGCGCCAGAAGCGGCCGGCGGCCAGGGCAGTCATGCGCTGGAAATCCACGTACGGCAAGACCTTGCTTTCCACCAACTCGGTGACGCGCTTGATATCGCCGGCCTGGATGGCCTTGTCGTTCTTGGCCGTGTCGATCACGTCCTGGCTGATGCGTTTGACCAATACGTCCGGCGCTTCCATAGCGGGGGCGGCCTGGGCGGCGGTGGCAAAGGCGATGGTCGCCATCGCCAGCAGTTGTTTCATCAATTTCATGGTTCTACCTTTCATGATGTTGCTATGCACCGGCTGGCGTTGATCGCAGCCGTGGTGTTTCTGTACCAGAGTTTACTCCTGCGGCCTGGCCTCGGAGGCAACGGTATTGCTACCAGATGTTACGAGGTCCTCGGGCGCCAGCACGGCGGCGACCGCGGCCGCAGGCGCGTCGCTGGCCGGTGGCGGTTTTGCCTCGTACTCCGGCTCATAATCGCTGGTGTCGTTTTTTGGCACTTTGCGGTCGCGGCGGTCCGTATCGCCATCGAAAACCTTGCTTTCGCGCGCCTGCAGGAAGCCGTCGCGGATGAATTCATAACGGTCCAGCGCAGCCGCTTCCATCAGGTTGGTCGCGTCGAGCAGCGCGGCGCGCTTGTCGACCACGCGCGTCACCGTGCCGATATTGCGCACCGAGGCAGGATCCTTGTAGCGCCATGGGTCGCCCGTGATATCGAGCGGCAGGGCCACCGTGTCGCGCACGGTCGATGGGCCCAGCAGCGGCAGCATCACGTACGGACCAGGTTGGACGCCATACCAGCCCAGAGTCTGGCCAAAGTCTTCACTGTGCTTGGGAATGCCCGCCTGCGAGGCGATGTCGATCAGCCCGAGGAGGCCGAAGGTCGAGTTCATGCTGACGCGCACGACGTCTTGCAAGCCAGCTTCACCCTTGCCTTGCAGCAAGTTGTTCACGGCGCTCCACACATCGGACAAGTTGCCGAAGAAGTTGCCGACGCCCGTTTGCATGAATGACGGCGTGACCTTCTTGTAGGCGGTGGCGACCGGTTTCAGGGCCACCTGGTCAACGGTATCGTTGAACTTGAACATGGCGCGGTTGTACCCTTCCAGCGGGTCGCGCGGATTGGTGCCGGTGGCGCAAGCGCTCACGCTGGCGGCGATGGCCAGGGCCAGGCTGATACGTACCAGACTGCCTTGGGATTTCTTGGTCGACTCGCTCATTTGCTATCCTTTCCTTCCGCTGCCTTGCTGTAGATGAACTGATTGATCAGGTCTTCCAGCACTGTGGCCGATTGAGTACGGGCGATCTTGTCGCCCTCTGCCAGGTTAGCCAGATCGCCGCCTGCTTCCAGGCCGATATATTGCTCACCCAGCAAACCGGCCGTCAAAATCTTGGCCGAGCTGTCTTTCGGAAATTTGTAACCATCTTCGATGTCGAGTTTCACCAGCGCCTGGTAAGTCTTGTCGTCAAACCGGATCTCCGCCACGCGCCCCACCACCACGCCAGCACCCTTGACGGGCGCCTGCGGCTTGAGGCCGCCAATATTGTCGAACTTGGCACTTATGGTATACGTCTTGCTGAAAGACAGCGAGCTCATATTGCCGGCCTTGAGCGCCAAAAACATCAATGCCGCCACACCCAGCAAGACGAACAAGCCGACCCAGACATCCAAAGATTTACGTTGCATAAACAATCCTAAATAATTTTTACTTGCTGCCGCCTGCGCAACATCTTGCCCAGGCCCGCTGTTTGTCGCTGATCGTCAATTACTTGCTAAACATCAACGCCGTCATCATGAAATCGAGCCACCACACCATCAACGATGAAATCACCACCGTGCGCGTAGTGGCGCCGGAGACGTCTTCCGGCGTCGGCTGTGCCTGGTAACCCTGGAACAACGCGATGAACGTCACCGCAATGCCGAAGACCATACTTTTAACGTAGGTACCGTTGGCGATATCTTTCCAGACATTCACACCGCCCTGCATCTGCGACCAGAACGAGCCTTCATCGACGCCGATCAGCACCACGCCCACCAGATAGCTGCCGATAACGCCGACCGCCGTGAAGATGCCACCCAGGATCGGCATGGCGATCACGCCGGCCCAGAAACGGGGCGCCAGCACGCGCTGGATCGGATTGACGGCCATCATTTCCATGGCCGACAACTGCTCGCCCGCCTTCATCAGGCCGATTTCCGCCGTCAGCGAGGTACCGGCGCGGCCGGCGAACAGCAGCGCCGTGACGACCGGACCCAGTTCACGCATCAAAGACAGCGCCACCAACTGCCCCAGCGACTGCGTCGCGCCAAAGGTGCTCAGTGTGTAATAGCCTTGCAAACCCAACACCATGCCGACGAACAGGCCGGACACGGCGATGATCACCACCGAACGGCTGCCGAGATAAAACAGTTGCTCGATTACCAGGCCCGGACGGCGCCACAGGCCGCCCGACGAGGCGATGATGATAAAGAACGAACGTACGGCAAAGCCGAGCTCTTGTACTGACAGCCGCAACCATGCACCGATCGCCGCCAGGAAACGCGCGATCATCGGCTCGCTCCCGCGTGCAGGCCCAGGTCGTCGGCCAGCGACTTGCCCGGATAGTGGAACGGCACGGGGCCATCGGCCTCGGCATTGACGAACTGCTTGACATACGGATGCGTCGACACGGCCATCTCGGCCGGCGTGCCGTGCGCCACGATCTTGCCCGATGACAGAAAATAGACATAATCGGCGATGGCGAAACACTCCTTCACGTCGTGCGATACCAAGATAGACGTGGAACCCAGCGCATCGTTCAAATTGCGGATCAAATTGGCCGTCACGCCCATGGAAATCGGGTCCAGGCCGGCGAACGGCTCGTCGTACATGATCAGTTCAGGGTCGAGCGCGATGGCACGCGCCAGCGCGACGCGGCGGCCCATGCCGCCCGAGATCTCGGCTGGCTTCAATTGCGCCGCATTGCGCAGCCCCACGGCGTTCAGCTTCATCAGCACCAGGGTGCGGATCAGCTCTTCATTCAGGTCCGTGTGTTCGCGCAGGGGAAACGCCACGTTTTCGAACGCCGTCAAGTCGGTAAACAGGGCGCCGTGCTGGAACAGCATGCCCATCTTGCGACGCAATTGATACAACTCGTCGGTCTTGAGCGTATGCACGATCTGGCCGTCGATATTCACGGAGCCGGAACTGGGGCGCAACTGCCCGCCGATCAGGCGCAATACGGTCGTCTTGCCACTGCCGGAGCCACCCATGACGGCCACAACTTTTCCACGTGGGAAATCCATTTGAAGGCCCGATAAAATCGAACGTTCTCCATAGGCAAAGTGTAAATCACGGATCTCAACAAGATTTGGCACGACGAAACTCACTATTTTAATGGCGTATTGTAGTGCAGAAACGCCAACCTCTGCTGAGACACCCCTTGGGACAGCCCCGTAAAGGGAAGAATACAACACTAATGAATCGAAAGTCAGATATTGTAGTGGAAATTTGACCTGCGCATCGCGTCCCCATCCGATGGCGTTCACGGCTGTCTACTTGATAAGTAAAATAACAAAGGCCACGTCGCAATCCGCGCCGTGGCCCTGTCAAAAAACGAACAATTGCTCGTTAATTAGCGTGGCAGCAGGGAGGTTCCCATCAGGAACTCGTCGACGGCGCGCGCGCACTGGCGCCCTTCGCGGATGGCCCAGACCACCAGCGACTGGCCACGGCGCATATCGCCGGCGGCAAACACCTTCGCCACCGAAGTCTGGTAGCAGCCTGCGCCCTCCGTTGTCGCCTTGACATTGCCGCGTGCATCCGTATCGACACCAAACGCTTCCAGCACTTGTTGTACAGGTGAAACAAAACCCATGGCCAGGAAGACCAGGTCGGCTTTCATCTCGAATTCCGAGTTCGGCACTTCGCTCATCTTGCCGTCTTTCCATTCTACGCGGCAAGCGATCAGCTTTTCCACCTTGCCGCCCTTGCCTTCGAAACGCTTGGTCGCCACGGCCCAGTCGCGCTCGCAGCCTTCCTCGTGCGAGGACGAGGTGCGCAACTTGGTCGGCCAGTATGGCCAGACCAGCGGCTTGTTTTCCTGTTCCGGCGGCTGCGGCATCAGTTCGAACTGGGCCACCGAAGCGGCGCCATGACGGTTCGAGGTGCCGACGCAGTCGGACCCCGTGTCGCCGCCGCCGATCACCACCACGTGCTTGCCCGTCGCCTTGATCTGGTCCTTGAGCTTGTCGCCCGCGTTGACCTTGTTTTGCAGCGGCAGGAAATCCATGGCGAAGTGCACGCCTTTCAACTCGCGGCCCGGCACGGGCAAGTCGCGCGGCTGCTCGGCGCCGCCGGCCATGATGACGGCGTCAAATTCTTTTTCCAGGTCTTCCGGGAAAATGGTTTCCTTGGCCCAGTTGTTGACGTGGGCAGGGAAATCCTTGCCGACCAGTACGCTGGTGCGGAAGACCACGCCTTCGGCTTCCATCTGTTTCACGCGCAAATCGATGTGCGACTTTTCCATCTTGAAGTCAGGGATGCCATAACGCAACAAACCACCGACCCGGTCGCTCTTTTCAAACACGGTGACGGCATGGCCGGCGCGCGCCAGTTGCTGCGCCGCCGCCAGGCCGGCAGGGCCGGAACCGACGATGGCCACTTTCTTGCCCGTGCTGAAAGGGGCCGGCTGCGGCGTAACCCAGCCGTGTTCCCAGCCCATGTCGATGATTTTATGTTCGATCGACTTGATGCCGACCGGATCTTCGTGGATGCCCAGGGTACAGGCCGATTCGCACGGCGCCGGGCAGATGCGGCCCGTAAATTCCGGAAAGTTATTCGTTGAATGCAAGATGTCGAGCGCTTCGCGGTAGGCGCCGCGGTACACCAGATCATTCCAGTCGGGAATGATGTTATTCACGGGACAACCCGTGGTGCAGAAGGGAATGCCGCAATCCATGCAGCGCGCGCCCTGCACGGTGGCTTGCGCGTCGGACAGGTGCAGCACGAATTCCTTGTAGTTCTTCAGGCGCGCGGCAGGCTCCAGATAGTGTTCGTCCTGGCGCTTGAATTCCATGAAGCCGGTAATTTTACCCACGATGTTTCCTTTTATATTTGCTGGCGGGGAGCGGCTGGGCCGCTCCCTGGTCATTCATTGGCAATGAGCTTAGCTGGCTCAGGCGGCGACGGCTTGTACTTCCATGGCGGCATCGGCAGCCATCTCAATCAGCGCGCGCTTGTATTCGTTCGGGAAAACTTTCACGAACTTGCCGCGCGCCGCGGCCCAGTCGTCCAGCAAGACGCGGGCGCGCGTGCTGCCCGTGTGCTTGAAGTGACGCTCGATCAGGCGCTTGAGGATGACTTCGTCGGCTTCCGGCACACCGTCGCGGTGCTGGGAATGCCAAGCATCGCGGTCGAGATGCTGTTCCGCTGCGGACACGACCTTGTCCAGGCTGACCATGGCCGTGTTGCACTTGCTGGCAAAATCGCCGGCCGGGTCATACACATAGGCGATCCCGCCCGACATGCCGGCTGCGAAGTTACGTCCCGTATTGCCCAACACCACCACCGTGCCACCCGTCATGTATTCGCAGCCATGGTCGCCCAGGCCCTCGACCACCGTGGTAGCGCCCGAGTTGCGTACGGCAAAGCGTTCACCGGCCACGCCATTGAAGAAGGCTTCGCCGGCAATCGCGCCGTACAGCACCGTGTTGCCGATGATGATGTTGTCCACGGCCCAGCCGCGAAATTCCGTATTCGGCCGCACGATGATGCGTCCGCCCGACAAGCCCTTGCCCACGTAATCGTTGCCCTCGCCCACCAGGTCGATCGTGATGCCGTGCGCCAGGAAGGCGCAGGCCGACTGGCCGGCCGTGCCTTGCAATTGAATGTGGATGGTGTCGTCCGGCAAGCCGGCGTGGCCATACTTTTTTGCCACTTCGCCGGACAACATGGTGCCCACCGTGCGGTTCAAGTTACGCACGGGCGAAATGAAGGAGACGCGCTCGCCCTTTTCCAGCGCCGCACGCGCTTGCGCGATCAGCTTGTGGTCCAGTGCTTTTTCCAGCGCATGATCCTGGAATTCCACATGGCGGCAGGCTAGTCCATCCGGCGTTTCCGGCTTGTAGAAGATGGCCGAGAAGTCCAGGCCCTGCGCCTTCCAGTGCGAAATCGCCTTCGATTTGTCCAGCAAGTCGACGCGGCCGATCAGTTCATCGTAGGTGCGGATGCCCAGCTGCGCCATCAATTGACGGGCTTCCTCGGCAACGAAGAAGAAGTAATTGACGACATACTCGGGCTTGCCGGAGAACTTGGCGCGCAGCACCGGATCTTGCGTGGCCACGCCCACGGGGCAGGTGTTCAGATGGCATTTGCGCATCATGATGCAGCCTTCGACCACCAGCGGCGCCGTGGCGAAACCGATCTCATCGGCACCCAGCAGGGCGGCGATAACCACGTCGCGGCCCGTCTTCATCTGGCCATCGGCTTGCACGCGGATGCGGCTGCGCAAGCCATTCAAGACCAGCGTTTGTTGCGTTTCGGCCAGACCCAGCTCCCACGGCGTACCCGCATGTTTCACGGACGACAATGGGGAGGCGCCCGTGCCGCCATCATGGCCGGCGACGACCACGTGGTCGGCTTTCGCCTTGGTAACGCCGGCGGCCACCGTGCCGATGCCCACTTCCGACACCAGTTTCACGGAAATCGAGGCGCGCGGATTGGCGTTCTTCAAGTCATGGATCAGCTGCGCCAGATCTTCGATCGAATAGATGTCGTGGTGCGGCGGCGGCGAAATCAGGCCCACCCCCGGCACGGAAAAGCGCAGGCTGGCGATGTATTCGGACACTTTATGGCCCGGCAACTGGCCGCCTTCGCCCGGTTTCGCGCCCTGCGCCATCTTGATCTGGATCTGGTCGGCCGAATTGAGGTAGGCCGCCGTGACGCCGAAACGTCCCGACGCCACCTGCTTGATGCGCGAGCGCATGGAATCGCCTTCCTGCAGCGGAATATCGACGACGATCTGCTCGGCGCCCACGATGGAAGCCATGGTGTCGCCCTGGCGGATCGGGATGCCCTTCAATTCCTGCGTGTAACGGTTCGGATCTTCGCCGCCCTCGCCCGTGTTCGACTTGCCACCGATGCGGTTCATGGCGACCGCCAAGGTGGCGTGCGCTTCCGTGCTGATTGAGCCCAGCGACATCGCGCCCGTGGCGAAACGCTTGACGATTTCCTTGGCAGGTTCCACTTCGTCGAGCGGTATTGCCTTGGTCGGGTCAAGCTTGAATTCGAACAGGCCGCGCAGGGTCAGGTGGCGACGGCTCTGGTCGTTGATGATTTGCGCGTACTCTTTATAGCTGGAGAAATTGTTGCTGCGCGTGGAGTGCTGCAGTTTCGCTATCGCGTCCGGCGTCCACATGTGGTCTTCGCCGCGCACGCGGAACGCATATTCGCCACCCGCGTCGAGCTTGTCGGCCAGTACGGGATCGTTGCCGAAGGCCAGCGCGTGCAAGCGCAGCGCTTCTTCCGCCACTTCAAACACGCCGATGCCTTCCACGTTCGACGCCGTTCCCTTGAAGTATTTGTCGACCAGCGACTTGTTCAAGCCGATGGCTTCGAAGATTTGCGCGCCGCAGTACGACATATACGTCGAAATGCCCATCTTCGACATGACTTTCATCAAGCCTTTGCCGACCGCCTTGGTGTAGTTATAAATGGCTTTGTCGGCCGACAAATCTCCGGGCAAGCCGTGCGCCATCTCGGCCAGGGTTTCCATGGCCAGGTAGGGATGGACGGCTTCCGCGCCATAGCCCGCAAGCAAGGCGAAGTGGTGCGTTTCGCGGGCCGAGCCCGTCTCCACGACGAGGCCGGTGGAAGCGCGCAAGCCCTTGCTCACCAGGTGCTGGTGCACAGTCGAGGTGGCCAGCAGCGCAGGGATCGCCACCTGGTCGGCGCAGATGGCGCGGTCCGAAACGATCAGGATGTTGTGGCCCGACTTGACGGCATCGACGGCTTCCGCGCACAGCGAGGCCAGGCACGCTTCCACGCCTTCCTTGCCCCAGGCCAGCGGGTAGCAGATATCCAGTTCATACGACTTGAACTTGCCGCCCGTGTGGGCACTGATGTTGCGCAAACGCGCCATGTCGTCAAAGCCCAGCACGGGCTGCGCCACTTCCAGGCGCATCGGCGGGTTGACGTTGTTGGTATCGAGCAAGTTCGGTTTCGGGCCGATGAACGACACCAGCGACATCACCATCGCTTCGCGGATCGGGTCGATCGGCGGGTTGGTCACTTGCGCGAACAGCTGCTTGAAGTAGTTGTACAAAGGCTTCAATTTGTTCGACATGACGGCCAGCGGCGAGTCATTGCCCATCGAACCCGTTGCCTCTTCGCCGGCCACGGCCATTGGCGCCATGAGGAATTTCAAGTCTTCCTGCGTGTAACCGAACGCCTGCTGGCGGTCCAGCAGCGATGGCTGGGCTTTTTCGCCCTGCGCGCGGTCCTGTTTCGCTTGTCCTTCGGCCAGCTTGATCTCGTCGAGCTTGATGCGCACCGAGTTGATCCATGCTTTATACGGCTTGGCGTTGGCGTAAGTGTTTTTAAGTTCCTGGTCATCGATGATGCGGCCCGCTTCCAGATCGATCAGGAACATCTTGCCAGGCTGCAAGCGCCATTTCTGGATGATCTTCGATTCGGGAATCGGCAGCACGCCCGATTCCGACGCCATCACCACCAGGTCGTCGTCGGTGACGATATAGCGCGCCGGACGCAAGCCATTGCGGTCCAAGGTGCCACCGATGTGGCGGCCATCGGTGAACGCCATGGCGGCGGGGCCATCCCACGGTTCCATCATGGCCGCGTGGTATTCATAGAAAGCGCGGCGGTTGTCATCCATGGTCGTGTGGTTTTCCCACGCTTCCGGAATCATCATCATCATCGCCTGGGCGATCGGATAGCCGGCCATCAGCAGCAGTTCCAGCGCATTGTCGAAGCACGCCGTGTCAGACTGGCCTTCATAGATCAGCGGGAAGAGTTTTTGCAGATCGTCGCCCAGCACGGCCGACTTCATCACGCCTTCGCGCGCGCGCATCCAGTTGAAGTTGCCTTTAACGGTATTGATCTCGCCGTTATGGGCGATCAGGCGGTACGGGTGGGCCAGCGGCCATTCGGGGAAGGTATTCGTCGAGAAACGCTGGTGCACCAGGGCCAGGGCCGAGATGCAGCGCGCGTCCTGCAAGTCTTTGTAGTACACGCCCACCTGGTCGGCCAGCAGCAAGCCTTTATAGACGATGGTACGCGCGGACATCGACGGCACGAAGAATTCCTTGCCGTGCAGCAGTTTCAAGGCCTGGATGGCGTGGCCCGACGATTTGCGGATCACATACAGTTTGCGCTCGAGCGCGTCGGTGACCATGATGTCCGGGCCGCGGCCGATGAAAATCTGGCGGATGACCGGTTCCTTGGCGCGCACGGTGGGCGACATCGGCATGTCCGTATCGATGGGCACGTTGCGCCAGCCCAGCACGACCTGGCCTTCGATGCGCACGGCGCGCTCAATTTCCTGTTCGCAGGCGATGCGCGACGCGTGTTCCTTGGGCAGGAAGACCATGCCCACGCCGTATTCACCAGGCGGCGGCAATTCCACGCCCTGCTTGGCCATTTCTTCGCGGTAGTACTGGTCGGGAATCTGGATCAGGATGCCGGCGCCATCGCCCATCAGCGCATCGGCGCCCACGGCGCCCCGGTGATCGAGGTTTTTCAGAATCAGCAAACCCTGTTCGACGATCGAATGGGTCTTGTTGCCCTTGATATGGGCGACGAAACCGACGCCGCAGGCATCGTGTTCATTGGCTGGGTCGTACAGGCCTTGCGCTTTCATGGGCTTCTCCGCTGCATATGACTATCGAAAAACTAGAGTAGTGCAACGCAACAAAAAACTCAACTACAAAAATTAGGGTCGGAGTCGAATTAAATTCTATTTCGTCGCTCTAAAAATTTAATAGGGACATAGTCAAAACGATTTCAATAAAACGTTAGAAAGGAACCATTTTTTGTTTTAAATGCGAATGTGTTTCAACTGGCGTCCGCTTCGGACACGATTTTGCGGGGACGGCCCCGCTTGGCAGGCAGCACTTGCCGCTGCATTTTCTGTTCCAACGCCTGCTTGAACGGCTCGGAACCCAGCGGCCAGCCCTTGAGTACAGCCTGTTCCACGGTTTTCACCTGGCTGCTGCCCAGGCCTTGCTCGAACAGGCGCAGGTACGCCGCCTCGCGGTCGAACGGCGTATTACCGAGCGCCCAGTACAGCGCATGGTCGGTGATGACGGGATCGGGGCGCACACCCGCGTGGTGGGCATAACTGGACCATGCGTGGTCCAATGCCTGGCCCACCAAACCCGTTTGCACGGGGACGCACTCCAGGTAGCGACAGCAAGTAAGAAAAAAATTGTCGGGATCGATGACGGAAGTTTTGTAGCGTCCCTGCCACAAAGCCCCTTCTCGGCCGTATTGTCGATTGAAATACGGCACGTAATAGCGCCCCAGCCACTGCATCAACTGCCCCAGGCCCGTTGCATCGCTTGGGGTGGCCAGTAAATGTAATTGATCTGGCAACAAAACATAGGCATGGATGGCCACCTTGAACATTTTCGCGCCCGTTTTCAGCCAGGACAAAAATTGCGCGTAGTCAGCCGCCTCCAGGAACACGGGCTGGCGGTTGCTGCCGCGCTGGATCACGTAATGGGGCAATGTAGGAATGATGAGGCGGGGCAAACGGGCCATGGCAGAATCGAAAAATGAAGGCTAAGGCCTTGATTTTACACACTTGCACGTACAAGACGCGACTCTGACCCTGTTTTATTGAACATACTGGCAAAAACGATTGACTCTGTCCCTTTTATGCAGCCCCCAGACTTGCGGGTGGCTGGCATCGAGATCAGGACAGATTAAAGCTGGCCGACAGACTGTAGCCCTCGCCATACGCGCTGCGCAGCGGCAAGTCCTGGCCCAGGCCCGTCTTGGCTTTCTTGCGCAGCCGGTACACGAGCATATCGACGCGGCGGCCCGCATCGGGATCTTCGCCACCCATGCCAGCCACGATGACGTCGCGCGGCACGGGGCGGGTATTGATGGTCAAGAGGTGCAGGAAGTTGAATTCTTTTTCCGTCAGGGCAATGACGGCGCCCATCAGTTCAAGTTGGCGAGCGCTTACTTTCAAGGTCCACTTACCAGGTTCCAGTACGGGATCTTGCGGCCCGACGCGACGGTCGAGCGCCTCGATGTGGGCGGCCAGTTCGGGAAATTTTATCGGCTTGGTCAGGTAATGGTCGGCGCCCAGGCGCAAGCCCAGGATACGGCTGTCGAAAGCGACACGCCCCGTCAGCACCAGTACGCCGATTTGCGGATACAGCTGGCGCATGCGGGGGATGACGTTGAAGCCGTCCTCATCGGGCAAGCCCAGGTCCAGCACGACCACGCCGACATTGCCATGACTCAACGCCGTCCACATCCCGCCAGCGGAGCTGGTGATATGGACTTCGTGTTCGAGCTCAACGAGAAACTCCGCCATGTCTTCCGCGTAGTCCAGATTGTCTTCGACGATCAATATTTTCGTCATTGCTACGCCATTCTTCCGTTAGTGAGCTACCGTGGGCAAACCATGCCATTCACTTCTGCACCATGATGGACGGCACAATAGGTTTACGTCAAGGAATTATCACGGTTGCCTTTAGCGGAAGCAAGGCTTTTCCTTGCCTAGACAGTAAGCGGCAGCCAAATGCGGAAAATGGCCCCGCCTTCGGGCAGATTATGCCCCTGCAAACTCCCCCCGTGCACCTCGACGACGGCGCGCGCCATGTACAGGCCCAGGCCCGCACCCGGATGCGTCGCATAGCGTCCACGGCTTCCTTTCACGAACAGCTGCGCCAGTTCTTCTTGCAGCAGGCCGGGCCCCGCATCGCGCACGCACAGCGCCACGCCGCCCTCGGGCACCAGCTTGCCCGACAGGATGATGACACTGCCCGGCGGGCTGAACTTGACGGCGTTGTCTAACAAGATTTGCAGGCATAAGGCCATGCCGGGCACATCGCAGCGCAGCCTGGCCGGCAAGTCCTCATCGAGGTCCAGCTGCACGCAGTAGTTGTCCGGTACGGTAGCGGCCGCCTGCTGCAGCAAGGCCAGCGGCGCGACGCCGTCGGCAGCCCGCTCGCGGCCGATGGCCGCCATGCGTTCAGGTGACAGGTAATCATCGATCATGCCCAGCAAACGGTCGACGGCCGTCTGGATTTTCACATAGCGCTTGCGCGTGGCCTCGTCGGCATCTTTCGATGTCGAGACGAGGCGCTGGATGGCGCCGTCGATGGTGGCCAGCGGCGTGCGGAATTCATGCGACAGCATCGAGGCGAAGCGCTTTTGCTCCTTTTCGCGTTCCGCTTCCTGCGCCTGGGCAGCACTGACGTCGCGCACCGTGCCCACCAGCGTGATGCTGCGCCCCGCCGCCGCGGGCACGATAGTCGAGCTGATTTCCAGCGCCAACGGATGCCCTTCGGCATGCGGCAGCGCCACTTCGCGCAACAGGGTCAAACGGCTGGCATCGCCATCGCGCCAGCGCTGCAGCCGGGCCGGCACGTCTGCCGTCAGACGCGCCGCGTGCTCGCGCAAGGCGGGCAAGTCATGGCCCGTCAGGCGCTGCGCGGCGGGGCTGATGTAGAGCAATTCGAGGGTAGTGGCGTCGAGCAGGAAAGTCGCGTCACGGCTGTGTTCGGCCAGCAGGCGGAACTGCGCTTCGCCCGCTCGCGCGCGCAGCAGGGCGCGGCGCAACTGGACGAAACGCAGCGCCATAAGGATGACGCCGGCAAGCAGCAGTAGAAGAAAGGGCAGAAAGGGCAGCATGCGTTTTGCCTGGCGAGAATGGAATGCGCCAAGTATAAGCGTGCGGCGCCCTTAATCTTCCAGTGGGGCAAAAATCTGCTGCAAGTCTTCCTGCGTGAGGGCCATCTTTTGCGACTCGCCTTCGGCCAGGATCGATTGCGCCAGCTCCGATTTCTTTTGCTGCAGCAGCTGGATTTTTTCTTCCAGCGTGCCCTTTGCGATCAGTTTATACACGAACACGGGCTTGTCCTGGCCGATGCGCCAGGCGCGGTCGGTGGCCTGGTTTTCCGCTGCCGGATTCCACCACGGATCGTAGTGGATCACCGTGTCGGCCGCCGTCAGGTTCAAGCCCACGCCGCCCGCCTTCAGGCTGATCAGGAAGATCGGCACGGCGCCCTGCTGGAAGGCCGCCACTTGCGCGCCCCGGTCCTTCGTTTCACCCGTCAGCAAGGCGTAGGGAATGTCGCGCGATTCCAGCTCTTCCTCAATCAATTCCAGCATGCTGGTAAATTGCGAAAAGACGAGAATCTTGCGCCCTTCGTCGAGCAAGTCTTCCACCATCTGCATCAGGTCGAGCAGCTTGGCCGAGCCGGCCGACTGCTTCTTCGCCGGCAGGGATTTCACCAGGCGCGGGTCGCAACAGACCTGGCGCAGTTTCAGCAGCGCTTCGAGGATGACGATCTGGCTGCGCGCCACGCCCTTCTTGTCGATTTCTTCGCGTACTTTTTGATCCATCGCAAGACGCACGGTTTCATACAGGTCGCGCTGCGGTCCCGTCAATTCCACCTTGCGCACCATTTCCGTCTTCGGCGGGAGCTCTTTGGCCACATTGTCCTTCGTGCGTCGCAGCAGGAAGGGTTTGATGCGACGATTCAGGAGCATGCGGCGCAGCGGGTCGTCCTGGCGCTCGATCGGATGACGGAACTGGCTATTGAAGGTTTTCTCGTCGCCCAACAAGCCCGGCAGCAGGAAGTGGAATTGCGACCACAGCTCGCCCAGATGATTTTCCAGCGGCGTGCCGGACAGGCACAGGCGGTGGCGCGCGCGCAACAGGCCCGCGCTTTGCGCCGCCTTGCTGCGCGTATTCTTGATGTAATGCGATTCGTCCAGGATGACCAGGTGGAAATCGTGCTCGCGCAGGGTTTCCTCGTCGCGCGGCAACAGGGCGTAGGTGGTCAGCACCAGGTCGCATTGGTCGATCTGGTCGAATTGCTGGGCGCGGTCCTTGCCTTGCAGCAGCAATACTTTCAGGCTAGGCGCAAATTTTGCCGCCTCGTCCTGCCAGTTGCCCATCAGGCTGGTCGGCGCGATAACGAGGGCGGGATGCGTGAGGCGTCCCGCTTCCTTTTCCACCAGGATATGCGCCAGCGTCTGCACGGTTTTACCGAGCCCCATGTCATCGGCCAAAATACCGGCCAAGTCATGGTCGCGCAGGAATTGCATCCACGCCAGGCCATCGGCCTGGTAATCGCGCAGGGTCGCTTGCAAACCGGCTGGCGCCGCCACTTTTTGCACGGAACCGAATTGGCTCAGCTTGCGGCCCATGGCGCGCAATTGCTCGCCGCCCGTCCAGCGCAGTTCCAGGCCCCGCGCCAGTTCTTCCAGGCGCGCCGCGTCCAGAGTCGACATGCGCACCGCATGTTTGATCTTGTCGCTGAAATACAGTTCCCCCAAGGTGTTGAGGATGGGGCGCACGCGGCCCCACGGCAGCGCCACGCGCGTGCCGTCCGGCAAGGTTGCCAGCATCTGGTCATCGTCGGCATGCGCCTCGATGACTTTCGGGTTGAAATCGTTGGGCGCGTTGCGGATCAGCTGCACCAGCACGGGCAGCAGCGGCACTCTTTCCTGATTGACGACGATGCCCAGTTCCAGCTCGAACCAGGCGTTGCCGCTCTCCGGGTCCTGGTCGTCGATCTCCGCATACCAGTCACCGGCCTCGCTCACATCGTAGCGGTACTTGGCCGTCTTTTCCACGATCCAGCCCTGCTCCAGCAAGGCATCGATGCCGGACTCGCCAAAACGCAGCCATTCCGCCTGGGACGGCAGCAACAAGGCGCCCTTCAAGCCGCTCAAGGGGGCGGCGCCCGGCTTCTTGAATTGCAGCTCGGCCAGGGTGGTCAGGGCGCGCGCTTCATCGAGCGTATTGCGCTGGATAATTTCCGTTACCTCGCCCACTTGCCGCACCACGCGCTGCGATGGGTCGAACGCGACGCGCTCGCCATCGTAGTCGTAGGACAGCACGGCGAAATCGCTCCAGCGCTGCGCGCTGCCATCGGCCAGCATGGCGCTGTCGAGCAGCAGGACCGGTTGCGCTGGCACATCCTTGCGCAAGCGCTGCGGCAACGGTTGCGGCAGCGGCATCAAATGCTGCAAGCCTTGTGCCAGCAGCAGTTGCGACACGCGTACCTTGTCGTTCGCATTCAACGGCGGCGCCTGCGCCACCAGCGCCTGCAAGTCGGCCAGGGAAATGTCGGAGCCGCCCTGGTTCAATTCCAGCACGCCGCACGACAGGTTGTCGATGTACCACGGCGGATCGGTGGGCAGCATGTAATCGATCTGGTCGGCGCCATGGTGCTTCGCGCCTTCCGGCGGGTCCACTTGCCAGCCCAGGCGCATGGTCTTGCCTTCGTCGCGCCAGAACAGGCGCGCGGGACGCACGGGACCTTCCTTCAAGGGATACACGAGGCCATTACCCACATCGGCCCAGGAATTGGCCCACAACAGTTTATCCTGCTCGGCCAGCATTTTCAGCAGGGCCGCGCCCACCTTGCCCTTCGGCTCCGTGGCGCTGCCCGTCTGCGAATTCTGCCCGCTGCGCATGGCCACGAAGAAACGCACGAGATCTTCGTCGGCCGGCGTCAAAAAGGTGGGCGGCGCCGACAACAGGGAAAAAATTTCACTGATGGGACTCGCTGCCGCCACGTCGCCATTCGGCCGCAGCCGCGCCTTGTACAGGCACAGGGCCACGTGGCGGCCACCGCTGGTGGGCGCCAGCACGTAGATCAAACGATGCTGGTTGAGTTTAGGGTCCGGTTCGGCAATGCTCAGCACCGCTTTCGGATGGGCGGCAGCCTCCACCCGCTGCAGCCAGGTGGCGACGGCATACGGCAAAGGCGCTCCCGGCGCGCTGGCCGGGGCAACTGGGGTTTCACTGGTTTCGTCGCGGGTAAAATCCATGGGGCGCATTTTTGTGTAAAGGTCGTATCCAAATCGGCAACAGGCAATATTATCCGCCATACAGGCGTTGCTGGCTTGATTCACACACGCTCTTTGAACAGTTTTAATGCGCGATGCCTAAAAAATAAGTATTTAATACGACACTTGGGACCCGCAAGCGGCAAAAAAGGCCCGTCACCGGCCATTTTTGCCGCCCGTGGACGGCACTTGTCAGGCCGACACAGTTTCTTCTTCTGCCACGCTGGCGGCCTCCATGACCGGTGCAGTGGCCGTGTCAGCAGGCGTAAAGTTACGCAAAAACAAGAAGAACTGACCCATCATCTGCGTCCACAGTTGCAGATTGATATTCAGGTACTCCTTGCTGACGCCGCCGGCGACCAGTACATCCATTTCCAGCACGACGAAATCACCATGCTGGGCCACGCGGGCAAAACGCTTGCTGCGGTGCCATTCGGCCAGCAAGCCGGCCGGCAAGTCGCCGCCCTGCACGCGCAGCGGGCAGCTCAGGGTCAGGTCCGCGTACTGGCCAGGCGCCGCTTCATTGCCCCACAGCACTTGAAAGCCGATGCCATGGCTGGCGCTGTGCAGGCGCACCACGCCGTCGTGTTCAATGCTCGTCACGGCGCAGCCGGCCGCCTTGATGGCGTCAGCCATTTGTTCCGCATTCAGGGTGGTCAGCAAGTTGTTGGTGTTTTCCATCGTCATTCCATTCATTTCAAAAAAATTATTGGGGTGCGGCCGCGGGCGCGGCCGGCGTTTCTGTTTGACGCGCATCAAAGCGGCCCTGGTACAACTGGTCGCCGTAATGCTGGGCGATTTGCTCGAGCTTGACGCGGCTTTGCGCGGCGAACGGCTGGCGCGCTTTCATGACGTCCAGCACGTCGAGGCCTTCATACGCTTGCAGGATTTCCTGCCCGGTCGCATACAGCTGGGCATTCTTGCTTTCGCAGCGCGCCAGGGCACCGCGCTGCGACGTCAATTCACCGTCGAGACGCGCACGCTCCGCTTCGATCTGCTTGCCCTTGGCGGCCAGTTGCTCGCCAGCCTGGCGGTACTGCGCCAGGCTGGCGCTTGCCTCTTGCGCGGCGGTGGCGCTGCGCTGTTGCTGCTCGCCCAGTTTTTCCCGCTGCGCGCGCTCCTGCGCCAGCTGCGAGTGGCTGCGTGCCAGTTCCTTTTTCAAGCCATCGCTGGCCGGTGCAGCGGCCACGGGCGCCACCTTGGCAGCAGGCGCGCCCTTGGCTTTGAGCAAGTCCAGCTCGCCGCGCGTCTGCTGCAATTGCGCCGTGACATTGCGCAACTCGGCACGCAAGCGCTCTTCCATGCTTTGCCCCTTCTGTCCCTGCGCCTGGGCGGCGCCACCGGCCAGCAGCATCAGCAGCAGGAGCGGCAAGCGCGTTTTGTTGAGTATCAACATTATGGCTCCTTAAAAACGCGCGTTCAGTTCGATTTGCAGGGTGTCGATCGACAGCGCAGAACCGAACACTTCGCGGCTCGACGTCCAGCGACCGTTCAACCAGGTATTCTTGTCGAGCGCATACGCGCCGCCCAGGTAGTAGCCGCGTGCATTCGTGCCGCCCAGGTGGAAAGTGGAATCGTTGTAGGCGTCAGGCAAGGCATCCGGTTCGATGCGCTTGTAGCCGAGCAGCACGTTCCAGTCGCCGCGCGCCGCCGGGCTGGCCTTGCCCAGGGTCGCCTGCAGCATGTAGGCATTGCCGCCGCTCCTGAAATCGGCTTGCGAGACGCCGCCCGTGCCACCAAAGTTGTTCATGATGCCGCCCTTGGCACGCGCCCACATGGCATTCTTGTCGTAAGCCATGTTGCGCACATAATCGCCTTCGATGCGCAAGTCCGTGCCGCCGGCCACCTTGCTATCCCAGCGCGCATTCAGATTGGCCAGGCGGAACTTCGACGCCAGGCCGACGAATTGCGGCTGCGGCGTATTTGCCGGGTCGAGCGGGTTCAACGCGATATTGCGCAGCAGCATCAAGCTATTGCCCTTTTGCATGCTCGATGGACGCGACCAGTCCGTGTTGCAGCCATCGGCGCCCGCGTACAACGCGCACGGCTGCGAGTACTCGCCGCTGATGTTGCGGAAGTTGTAGTAGGCCAGCGCACCGCGCAATTGATGGTCGCTATTGATCTTCCACGAGGCGCCCACCTGCGCGCCCAGCAGCCATTTGTTTTCGCTGGACATTTTTGCCTGGCTGCGGCTAGGCGCATTGTCGGACGAATACTCGAGCGGGATCAGGCCCAGCGTGCCGAACACGGTGACGTCCTTATTTGCGCCCACCGGTTGCTGCACCTTGGCGGCGATGCCGTCAAAATTGAGTTCGCTGGAAAACAGTTCGTCGCCGGACACAAACGGGTTGTCGAAGCGGCCCGCCGTCAGTTTCAGCCACGAAGCGGGCTGGTAGGACAGCCAGGCCTGGTCCAGCCAGATGTTTTTCTTGCCCAGGCCACCGCCCAGGGTTTGCGTGGTGGACACCGGGCTGTCATCGTTGCCGCTGGCCAAGCGTATGCCCGCTTGCGTGCTGTCGGAAATGTCGGCCAGGATGCCCAGGCGGGCGCGCGCGCGCAGCAAGTGCTTGCGGTCTTCGCGCGTGTTCAGCAGCGCCGGCAGGGCCAGGTTGGTATTCGAATTGACGTCGTAGCCGCTGCCGCTGTTGAGCGAGCGCCAGTCGATCTCGATATTGCTGTTGGCCATGTCGTAATAGCGCGATTCGTAGCGCGCGCGCACGTCGCCTTCCAGGCGGATGCGCTTGGTCCAGGCCGGCGTTTCATTCGGTGCCGCCCAGCCGCCCGCCTTCGCTTCGGCCAGCACTTGTCCCTTGATCTCGTCGCGGATCTGCTCGCGCACTGTTTGCGAAATATACGGCACGCGCACATCGCCCGCCTGCACCTGCGCCAGGGCCGTTGGCGCAGCGGCCGGACGGGCTTGCGCTGCGGCCAGCGCTTCGCTCTGCGCCTGCGCCAGCAGCGCTTCGCCGGCATCCTTGTTCAGGGCGCCGCTCTGGATCAAGCCGCGGATCAGTTTGACCATGGTGCTGTCGGCCGGTGCAGTCTGGGCTTGCGCCGCGCCTGCCGCCACACTCAGGGCGAAGGCAGCCAGCGCCAGCGGAAGGCGGCGCATACGCTGTGAGGGGAAAAATATGGAATTCATTGTTTCTTTCGGTAAAAATTAAAATGAATGTGTGCACTACGGCCGGCGGCCTTTGATTGAAACGCGGGCCGGGAAACGCAAGGACGCCGGCGGCCGCTCATCGGCGCGGAAGTCGCGCACCATGGCCAACACCTGCTCATCCGTCTGCGCATTGCCCGTGCCTTGCACCAGCTGCACTTTCGTCGTCCTGCCTTCCGTATCGAGCCACAGGTCGACGCGGATGTCGGCAAACGCCAGCTGGCGCGTGCGCGGGTCGCGGGCGAACGCCATCTGCAAGGCATTCGCCACATAGCGGCCATACGATCCCGCGCCGAGGCCGCCACCACCGCCGCCGCCTGTCATGCCGCCGCCGCGCCCGGCCTGGATACCGAAGGCGTCGCTGCCAGCCTGCGCCGCGCCATCGATGGTGACGGGGTCGCCCTTGTCCGGCGACGGACTTTCCGGCGCGTCATCCATGGGCTTGTCGGCCGGCGTCGGTTCCGGCTCCGACACTTCCGGCACCACCTTGTCGGGCGTCGGTTCCGGCAGTTTTTCCGGTTCCGGCGGCGGCGGTGGCGGCGGTGGCAGCATCAGCATCGGCGGGGCCGCCACTTCGCGCTTGGTGGCGGCCGTGTCGGACAGCAAATACCAGACCAGCGCGGCCAGTGCAGCAGCCAGCAGCGCGCCACCGGCCACGCCGCCCCAGCGGCGCCACCACTGCGCCGCGCCCGACGGTTCCGAGGCAGCCGTCTTCATCATGTCGTCACGCTTCACCTTGCGCTCCTCATGCCGGCTTGCCGGTCACCAGGCCCACCTGGTTCAGGTCGATGCGGCGCAGCAAGTCGAGCACTTCGACCACTTTCGCGTACTGCACGGCGGCATCGCCGCGCACGATCACGGGAAAGTCGGGCGTCAAGGCCTTTTCCGTGCGCAAGCGCTCTTCCAGCTCGGGCAAGGTGACGGGATAGGCATCGAGGAAGACCTGGCCCGCGTTGTCGATGGTGATGGCCTTGGTCTTCGGTTTTTCCAGCGCCATGGCCGAGCTGGCCTTGGGCAGGTCGACCTTGATGCCGGGAATGCTGGCGTTGCTGGTCAAAATGAAGATCACCAGCACCACCAGCAGCACGTCGACGAAGGGCGTGATGTTGATGCCGCCGCTACGCTTGCGGGGGGTAAACTTGGCGGAGGTGGCCATGGTTATGCGCCCCTCACGCCTGTTGCAGCACGGGACGCATCTGCCGTCCGTCGCCCTGCTCTTCAGCCAGACGTGTGGCAAATTCATCGACGAAGACAGCCATATCGGCGACGATGGCGTCCGAACGCGAGGACAGCCAGTTGTAGCCAAACAGGGCGGGAATCGCCACGCCCAGGCCCGCAGCCGTACACAACAGCGCAGCAGCCATCCCCGGCGCCACCGAGTTGATGTCCACGGCGCCGGCCATGGCCGCCACGACGAACACCAGCATGATGCCGATCACGGTGCCGAACAGGCCCACGTATGGCGCGCCTTCGATGGTGGTCGAGAGCCAGATCATGCGTTTCGACATGCGTTCGCTTTCGCGCACCATCACGCCATCCATGGCCGCGCGGATGGCGCCGATGGTGGCGTTCGAAACGGCGTTCAAGTCGTAGCCGCGGTCATGCCGGCGGCGCATCTCGTCGATGGCTACGTCATACAGGCGCCACAGCGAGGAATCCGTCTTCACGGAAGTGCTCAGCTTGCCGTTACGCGCCAGGTGATCGAGCGGCGCGCCGGCCGCTTCGTGGAACGACTGCATGAATTGCGCATTCGCACGCGCAATGGCGCCATAGCTGCGGCCCTTGCCGATCATGATGATCCACGACAAGACCATCATCAAGCCCAGCAAGCCCACGACGATCCAGGCGTCGAGCGGCATGGCGGCGATGATGAAGCCGAAATGGCTTTTACCGGCCTGCTGTTCATCGGCGCCAAACACCGCCAGGCGCGATTCGGAACCTTGCGAGACGGCATCGGCCAGCAGCAGCGCATCGGGACGGGCCGTGCGCGACAGGCGCAGCTCGTCGATGGCGCCCGTGAAGTTGGCCAGGGTTTCGGCACCGGAGGCGGCCGGAGGCGCATCGGCGCCCACCGAGGCCGCCGTGCTGAACGCCGGCAGGGCGGTGGCCAGCGAGACGGCCGGACGGCCGCCCACATACAGGGCCACATTGTTTTTATCGGCTTTGACAGCCAGGTGCGACCATTGCGCAGCCTGGATCGGTTGGCCAGGCTTGCTGCGCTGGCCATTTACCTGCACGAACGGCACGCCCTGGTCGATACCGATCAGCAATTCACTGGTGCCATCGCGGCGTGCATACAGCACTTGTCGCGCACCCAGGCTGTCCGGACGGACCCAGGCCGAGAAGGTAAATGGCGCAGCGGCGGCCAGCGCCAGCGAAGGCGAGGCGGGCAGCATCAATGGCGTGGTGCCCAGGCGGGCGCCGGCGCCGATGACGGAACCGTCGAGCGCCGGCACGGCCGTCTGGGCATGGTTGCCGTAGGCGGTGCTGTCGCGCGAGGGCACGCCCGGTTCGCTGAAGTGGTACACCAGGCTGTAGTCGGGGTCAAAAGTCCGCTGGCCATTGCCGGACGCGGGCGCCTTCGGATTGCCGTAATACATCCACAATTTTTGCGGCGTGCCCGCGCTCAGGGCCGGTACATCAACCCAGATCAGGGCGATGCCCAGCAGCGGGTTGAATTGCTCGATCTGGTGGTTCAGCACCGTCTTGTCGTCGCCCGCCACGAAGCGCAGGTCGGCGCCGTTGTCGCTGACGCCTTCAAAGTTGAAGTTACCCGAATGCAAGCGCAGCAGCACGGGAATGCGGCCGGGATCGCCGCCCACGGCACCGGCTTTCGGGCCGGCATCGACGGTGACGGGTTTGCGGTAAGCCCAGTCGGGCTGCCACCAGGCATGCGCCAGGCCGGGAACGAGCGTGCCCAGGATCGTGAGCAAAAAAAGAAAACGTTGCATGACAGTGATTCTCCGAAGAAAAGTCTAAAAAAGTACAGTGCTGGTGAGCTGGCCCGTCAGTAGCTGGCCGACAGGTTGAAATTGATGCGGCGCACGTGTTTGTGCGTGCGCGGGCCATCGCGCAGCGGGTAAGCAAAATCGATGCGGCCATTCAGGTAGCGCAGGAACTGGAAGCTGCTGCCCACGCCCACGGACGCCAGGCCGAACAGGTCTTTCTGTTCCGGCAGCGGGTCACGCAAGCGCAGGCGCGCGCCATCGGCAAAGGCAAACAAACGCCAGTTTTCCAGGCGGTTGAAATACGTCAGCTGGGGCGTGCGCCATTCGACGCTGCCCGAGACGCCGTAGTCGCCCGTCGCTTCGGCCGACAGATAGCCGCGCACGGAATTGGCGCCGCCGGCGGCCATCTGTTCACCCGACACCAGCGCCGCATCGGCCAGTTGGCCCGCCAGCTTGCCGTACAGCTGCGCGCCGCTGCCCAGGGTGGTGGTCACGTTGGCATCGCCCTTGAGCACGAGGAAGCTGGGCGAGGCCTTGTAGCGCTTGTTGTCGTAGGCGGCGCTGTCGCTGCCATAGCCGAACGCGGCGCGCGTGCCGGCCACCAGCGACAGGCCCAGGCCGTAGGTCGCCGTCTCCGTCTGCGCAAAACCGTTGTAGGCCACGCTGAGCGGCACGTACTTCAGGGGTATGCTGGAACCGGCGCCATTCAGTTGCAGCGCTTCCTGGTTATCCTTGAAATCGATGCCGCCGCTAAAGCTGTGCCACCAGATGCCGCTATTGGGCACCGTGTAGTTGAGCTTCATGCCCAGCGCATGGCCCTTGCCCAGCACGCTGGTGCCGCCGGTGCTGGCCACGTTGCTGTTCGACTGGTAGCCGGTCGCCTCCACGCTCCAGCCCTGCGTGCCGATGGGTGCCACGTACGAGGCGGACCACACCTTGGTCTGGTTCAGGTCGCCCGGCGTGCCGAAAAAGCTGAGGGTGGCGCTATGCCCGAGCTGCCACAGGTTGTCGTGGCCGACCGACATGCTGGTGCGCAGCTTTTTCGTATCGGCGCTGTAATCGTTGTTCAAGCCCACGCTGGCGCGCCACGGGCTGCTGTCTTCCACTTTCAAGTCCACGTCCATGGTGCCGGGCAGGCTGCCCTGCTTGACCAGCGGCATCACCTGGCGCTTGGGGCCGCGGTTCAGGGCCGTCAGTTCCACTTGCGCCTGCGTAAAGTCGGGCACCTTGCCCTCCGTCAGTGCCGGCACTTGCTGGCGCACGTCGAGCGGCGAGTTGTATTGCGCACCGACGACGCGCAAGCGTCCCACCTTGGTTTCGCTCACCTGCAGCACCACCACGCCCTGCTCCACCTGCTGCTCCGGCAAGTCCACGTAGACGGACTGGTAGCCACGCGCCTGGTAGGCGGCAACGAGGGCGTCACGCGCCCCCTCCACGTCCTTCAGGCTGCGGCCCGGCCCCAGGAAGGGCGTGACCGCCTCTTCGATGGCACGCGCATCGAGCACGGTATTGCCGCGCACCAGGTATTCCTCGATCGTCACTTGCCGTTCCGGCACGGCCGGCGCGGCGACAACTGTTTCCTGAGCGCAGCTCATGCCGGGCAACGCCAGCATGGCCAGGCACAGCATCGTCAAGGCGGTCGCGGGTGCCGCTGGTGCTGCCCCCTTGCCCTGTTTTTTCATCTCACGCATCTTCCATTCACCTTAAAATCAAACGGTTGCCCTGTATTGCGGCGCTGGGCCGGCGTTTTATACTGCGGATGTGGTCCACCGAAGCTTGTCTACTGATGCCTAGACTGCCGCCGCGCGCGGCAACTGTCGAATGTCATCAAATGTTCATAAAACTCATGGTTGCAGGCCGCGCCGCTCGTTCGGCGTGAGTGCCTGCAACTGCGGCGCCGTCAAAGGCCCTGCGCCCAGCACCTGCACCACGCCGGCCGGCTGGTAGTTCGACGCCTGTGGCTCACCACCCTTGTGCTTGCCGACACCGCCTTCGTCCGCCTGCTCGTTGCCAAAGCCTAGTACTTTCACCGTGAACAGCGATGGCAGCGCCTGGCGCGTGGCAGCCCGTTCACGCTGCAGCACGTCCTGCGCCGCAGAGACGGCTTGCGTGGCGGCCGCACTGGCATTGCTGAGCGCACCCACGTTCACTGCGGCGATGACCGGCATGCCTGTCGACTTGCCCTGCACCTGGATGTTTGCCGCATTCACCACCTGCAGCGCGGCCAGGTTGACGTTGCCCGAGACGCGGATGCCCGCCTCGCCCGCGTCGATGGTGCCCAGCGGGGCGATCAGGTCGATGTCGCCGGGCGGCACCTCCGGGATCGGGTTCAGGGTGGCGATGCCGGCGCCCGTGTTCGGCGTGGTCGGCGACAGGCTGACCACGCCGATGTTGTCGTAGACGCGGCGCTGTGGTGTAAACACCACGGTGGACTTGGAGCCGCGGCCGGCATTGATGTCGCCCTGCGACGACCAGGCCAGGATATTGCCGCCGAAGGTGGTGAAGATGCGGCTCTGGCCCAGCAGGATGCTGTCCCTGGCATAGATCTGGATTTCGCCGGCGCCCTGCGTCAGCACGCCCGAGCCTTCGCCCGGCACGAAGCCGCCGTCCACCCCGACCAGCGTGCGCCCGCCCGGCGTCAGGATGTCGATGTTGCCGCCGAAGTCGGTGTGGATGCCGGCATCGGCCAGGTCGAACACCGGGGCGTGGGTGTCGCCCAAACGCGCATATTGTTCGCGCGTCAGATAATTGACGCCCTTGCGCGGCCGCTTGGTACTGACTCCCTCGGCGCCGTCCACATAGTAGGTGGCACCACTGAACATGGTCAGGTCACCCGCGTAGGTCACGGGTTTGCCCTGCGCATCCTTGGTCGGGAACAACGTGGCGATCGCTTCGCGGCCGCGCAGGTAGCTGCCTTCGCGCACGCCGCCCGCCGCCGTGTACTCGCGCCCGCCAGCCTTGAGTTCAGCGAAATAGACGTTGCGCAGGAAGACCCGCTGCTGCTCGGCCGGCAAGGCCGCGAAAAACTTGCGTGCGTCCATGCTGGCTGCATCAAAGCGCTTTCCGAGACCATTGGGCTGGCCGGCGCCGTAGCGGGTTTCCAGCCAGTTGACCAGGTGCAGTTGGCTGGAAAGACCATACTCGCGCTGCAGGTCGCGCTTGGCGCCGCCGCTGCTGGCCTGGCGAGTCTTGTCGAGCTCGCTCTGACGCGTGGCCAGGAAGGCGGGCGCGCCCGCTTCATCGCCGCTGTAGCCGAATTCCGTGCGCAACCAGTCGGCCAGGCCCAGGCGGCCGCCATACACGGCCACCGCCTTGCCGGGCTGGTCGGCCAGCGATTTGCCTCGGTCGATCAGGTTGGCAGCGTCGAGATAGCGCGCCGCAAAGGCGTCGTAGTTGGGACCATGTGCCCCAACCCCGGCCGCCACCGCGATGCTGGCGCCGCTGCTGCGATCACCAGACGTGACATTGGCCACCGCCCCGATACTCTTCAGCTCGGCCTTGTCGGCCATGTCAATGTCGCGCCCGGCCGTCACTTCCAGCGTGCCTGGACCGCCCACGTAGAAGGTGCCGTAACGGATGTCGCGGCCGGCATGCACGACCGACACCGCGTCCGGATTGTTGTGCAGTATCAGATTGCCGCGCGCCGAACCAACAAAGTTTTCCGTCGGCCGCAGCGGCAGCGAAGGATTGGCGTACGCTATCTCCGAAGTCCAGCCCAGCAGTCCCTGTGGCGTGGCTTCGACCAGCCCCAGCGCCGTGCCGGAGTTGACGATGTCGCGTCCTGCACGGATATCGACCGGACCGGCGCCCTCGTACCAGGTACTGTGGCTGGCCGCGTTGCCGCCGCCGCGCGTAATGATGGAACCGGTGCGCAGCCCGACGATATCGCCCGCCAGCGCGTAATAGCGTGCTGGCAGCTGGTCCTGCACCGCATAGCCCGAGGCGGTGGGCGGCGTCAGCGTGAACAGCGGATAGCGCTGCGGTAAAGCGCCGGCTTCGCGCGACGCGAACAGCACGCTGGGCGCCTGTGCTTCCTGGCTGACGTTATGCGTATACATGTCGCCATAGGCGGTGGTGCCGGAGACGCCCGCGAAGCCCGGATTGAAAGGGCTGGGCAGCGCAGTCGAATCGGCGCCCGACGCCGTCACCGAATAAGCACCGGCGTAGATCGAATCGGCTGCCAGCAGTTCCAGCTGCCCCGGCGTGCGGCGGGTGAAATGCGCATTGACCGGCGATGGCGCCAGCAGCAGGCCGGTGGCCGGCCGCGCCAGCGCATTCGTGCCAATATCCTCCGCACCCTGGGCGGAGTTGCCCACATACAAGTTGCCGCTGGCGGCCACCGCGCGCAATTGCGACGGCATCACGAAACGCCCGCCGCTGGAAGCCTGGTTGCCGCTGGCGCGGTCGTCGCTCCAGGCCGTGGACGGCGTCAGGTTGCCGCCCGCGCTGAACAGGTCGATAGCGGTCGACGGCGTCCACAGCGAAAACCAGCTGTAGCCCTCGCCGTCTTGCGCCACGCCCTTCGCGGTGAACGGCGTGCCGTTGTTGATCTGGGTGACGCGGCCCGCGTCGCCCACGCCGCCCAGCACCAGGTCGCCGCGCGCATCGATGCGCACGCCGGAGTCGCCCGGCACCACCACCGGCCCGCCGCCCGCGATGGACGAGGTGGCGGTGTAGACCTGATAGGCGCGCGACTCCTGGCTGTCACCCTTGTCGAAGCGCAGCTCGATGCCACCCACCGATCCCGCCTCCATGCGCAAGGCGCCGCGCAGATTGACGAAGGTGCTATTGAGGTCGCCACGGTTGCCGGCAAAACGGGTATCCGGCATGATCTCACCGGTCGTGGCGGCAAACGAGCGCACTTCGGCCACCGGATTGAGGCCGCCGCCAATGCGCACGTCGAGGTCGCCACCGCCGGTCAGCGTCAGCGCGGAACCGTCGGCCGATACCCGGCCGGTGCTGGCCACCGCCAGGTTCAACCCCTGGCTGCGCATGACGAATTTGGCGCCTTGGTCGGTACGCGGCGACAGCATGCCGGCGGCACCGCCCGCCTCGAGCACGAGGTTGCCGCCGCCCAGGGTACCGATGCCGGTGAAGCCGGTCATCACGGGCAGGGTCTGGTACAGGTAGTTAATGCCGATGCCGCCGGCGACGTAACTGCCAAAGTTGATCCACCAGGCGGTGGGCACGCCATCGCCCTGGGCGACCGCGCTGCCGGTGCCCTGGCGCCACAGCCAGGTGCCGACGGCGCTGCTATCCTGCTGCGGACGCAGGTAGCCCAGGTCGTCGGGGCGACGCTCGGTGCCGTAACCGGCACCCACCAGATCGCCGGTGACGTCGCCCTGCGCGCGCACCAGCACGTTGCCGCCATGCTCGGGATACCAGGCCTGGTACAGGCTTTGCGCGCCACCGTCCACATAAGGCTTGAAGGCGTCGCCATCGGGGCCGAGAATGGAACCCTTGCGATCGGCCGCGCGCGGCAGCCGGTAAGCCGCCGCCACATTGGCCGCCTGGGTACCGGCCGTATATACGCCATACGGCGAACTCTGGTTAAAATTGCCGCTGGCCAGAAGGTCCAGGTCACCGGTACCCGTACGCAGCACGCTGAACAGCTGTTGCCGCGCAGGCAAGGGCACCATCGGGAAGCTGGCGCCTTCGGGCAGCCAGGTCACCAGGTCACCCACGCCCCACTGGTTGTACGCCAGCAGCTCCTCCACGCTGGCAAAGTCGGCGAGATTGATCAGCATGCCGGCGGGATAGCCGGAATACAGTTCCGAGTCGCCCATCCAATAGAAATTGCCCGCCACACCCTCGATCGGCGGCGCCGCCACCGTCGGCAATCTAGGTGCCAGAACCGCGCCGTAGTGGTGGTCGGTCAGCAGCAGACTGCGGTTGGCGCCCATGGGGCGCAGCGCGCGGGTATCGGCCGCCTGCATATCGGCACCCGCCACCAGGCGCATCGACCACGACTGCGAACCGCTGGCCAGCATCGGCGCCAGCGCCCAGTTACGGCCCTGGTTGCCGTCGGCATCACCCGGACGCAGGGCCACCGAGTCGGCGCCGCCAGGCAGCCGCACCCAGGTTTCGCTCGGCACCAGCGCGCCCTTGCGCAGCGTCAGTTCGCCGGCCAGCACTACGCCATTGACGGGTATATCGGGTACGCCGTCGCCATCGTAGTCGGGGCTCGGCATGTCCTTGATCGCGCCCACCGGGTACGGCAGCGGCACGCCGCCGGGCCAGGTCATGGCCGCCACGGACATCCCCACGGGCAGGCGGGTGCCGGCGTCAAGCCGCGTGCCGCTGCCCAGTGTGACGGCCTTCGCCAGCACGGTGCCCGCCAGATACACGACATCGCCAGCGGCATTGCGCACGGCGCCGCCCAACACCGTACCGGCCGGCAATTCCACCTCGGCCGTCAGGGTGGCTTGCGACGGCAGCGCCGTGCCGGCCCGCAAGCTCATGGCTTTCATCGGCAGGTCGTAGTTCAAGGTGCGGCCGGACTGGAAGAAGGTGTCGTCGGCCAGCGTGACCAGTTGGCCAGTCGGCACGATGACGTCGGCGCCGAACGGCACCCGGCCCTTGGCCAGCATCCAGCCCTTGTCGTCCGGCGTGACCGGCAAGGCCTTGCCATCGAAGCCGTCATTGATGCTGCCGAAGACGTTCAGGTTGCCGCCCGCGCGCAGCACCAGCGCGCCCGCTTCGCCGGAGCCGGCCACGCCGGTCTTCTGCGTGTGCGGATTGACGCTGGCGTAGCGGTGGCCCGACAAGTCGATGTCGCCATCGACATGCAGGTCGCCGTCCGGCGTGGCGCTGAGGATGGCCACGCCCGGACGCAGGTGGAAGGCGTCCTTGTCCTTGCGCAGGCCGGACAGGCGGCCATTCATCAGCCCGTCGTTGGCCAGGGCGCCCGTCATGAAAGCCACGCTATCGTCGTGCTTGCGGTCCAGATAGGCCTGGTCGATGACCTGGTAAGGGCGGCCGTCGGCCGTCGTTTCCGTACCCGGGCGGGCGTCCGTGTACGACCAGAAACCATTGACCGTGATGGCGCGGGCGCCGTCGATGGCCAGCGGACCGGCCGCATCGATGGCGATATCGTTGCCGGTGGCGCCGCCCAGGCGCCGGGCGCTCAATTCCAGCGTGCCCAGCGAGGCGATGCGGTCGGCCTTGCCGGCGGTGCCGGCACGCAAGTCCATGCGCGCGCCGGTATCGAGCACCAGCCGGCCGCTGCCGGCATCGATATCGATCACGGCGCGGTTGGGCGCCTCGATCACCTGGCCATAGCTATCGACCCGCAGCACGCTGCCGTGGGCGTCGAGCAGCGCGCTGCCGGCCACGCTGACGCCGTCACGCGCTGCCAGGCGGATGCTGCCCACCTGCTCGCCGCTGGCGTCGACAGTGCCGTTGACGGCCAGACGGCCGCCGTCTACCGATACCGTGATTTCGCGCGCTTTCAATTCATTCTCCAGTACCAGGTCACCCTGCTTGAGCTGGAAGCTGCGGCTGCCGAACACGCCGCCCTTGGTCAGGCGCTGATTCAAGCCTTTGAAATCGGCGATATGCTGACCGCGCACGTCGAGGCCGCCCGCCGCGAACGGCACGTCGGTGCCGCCCGCGTCGTAGTGGCCGCTACTGCCGCCGGCGATGCTGCCCAGCAGCGCCACGCTGCCCGCCTGCGCGTCCAGCGCGGTGGCGGTGAGCTTGCCGGCGCGGTTGGAAACGGCCGAGAAATCGATGCTGGAAGCGGCCGCCTGGCGCACGTCGCCGTGGCGGCTGTCCAGCACCACGTCGCCGCCCCAGCTGTACTTGGCCACGCCGTTGAAATCGATCTTGCGGCCGGCCAGGTCGAGCCGGGCACCGTCGCCCAGTACCACGTCTTGCTCGGCGGACACGCTGAGCTTGCCGCTTGGCAGCAGCACTGCCGTGTCAAGCGTCACGCTGCGACCGTCCAGCGCCACTTCGGCGCCCAGTGCGCCGGCCAGCGAGGCCGCACCCGGGGCGGTTGCGGCCACCCCGAATGGCTTGGCGACATGAATGTCGCCGCCCGCCTTGATCTTGTTGACGGAGCCGGCGGTGCCGGTGAGCAGCGCCGTGTTTAGCGCCAGGTTGCCGCCGCTGCGCAGATAGCCCTTGCTGGCCGTATCCCAGCCGCTTTGCGACTGATACACCGAAAGCGAGCCAGTGTGGTTGGCAGTGATGCGCTCGCTGGCGTTGATGGCGACATCGGCAAAGCCGAGGATCAAGCGGTCCATGCTATGGATGGTGTCTGGCCGGCTGTTGGGGCCATAGCCGAACTCGACCTGGCGGGCGTCGACATGCAAGCGCCCGCTGCCGCTGCCGGCGCCGCCGCTGGCGACCAGGCCCGGCGCGGTCGTGGCGCCGTTCCACACCAGCACATCGGTCTTGATGCGCGCCACGGCGTCGCGGCCGCCGGCGCCGTAGATCGCCGGGGTGCCGATCACCAGCCGCTCCAGCGACGACTTGCCGCTGGCCGCATCGATGGTCGACAGTTCCACGTTGTCGTAGAAATTGATGGCGTCGCGCGCCGTCAGCACCAGGCTTTCCAGCGCCGGCGCACCCGCGCTGGCGTCGCCGCGCAGCAGGCGGTCGAGGATGCCCTGGTTCAGGGTCAGTCCGGCCGGCAGCGCGTCGCGCGCGGCCATGGCGGCCAGCGATGCTGCGCTGCCCACATTGATGCCGCCCACGGCCAGCACCAGGTTGCGGGTGCCGTAGGTGGTGGCGTCGCGCAGGTTGAAGCTCTGGTCCGTGGCGGCGACGATGCTGCCTTCCGAATACAGCGGCGTGCTGCCGCTGCACACGGCGCCCGCCGCGCAGGCGCCGATATCGATGCGGCCCGGCCCGGATCGCGGATCGGTGCTCACGCCGGGCGCCAGCATGTCCAGCCGGCCATTCGATACGGCCAGCACGCTGGACGTACCAGGCGCATACACATAGCCGTTGCTCGCATCCCAAGCGGCGGCGCCACGGCCCAGGGTGTTGATACCGCCACCCTGCTCGATGACGATGCCGCCAGCCTTTTTATTGGTCACCAAAAACACTTCGCCAGCCTTGAGCACGGCACCGTCGCGCACCACGATGTTATCGACGCCGCCCTGGAACTGGGCGATATTCGCTTGCTGGTTGCCGTTGGTACTGCTGTAGTTGACGGTAGGCAAGCCGCCGATGCCCAGACGCGGAGCGCCGATGGCGTTCAGGGCGTCGACCCGCACGGCGATACCTTCGAAGCCGACGCTAGGCGCGGCGGTGCTGCCGATGATTTCGTAGTTCTTGCCGAAGCCACCCATCAGCAGCGCGCTGCCCCCAAAGCCATCCTTGCCTGGCGTGTAGTTGGCCGTGCCGGCAAAGCGCAGCGCATCGTCGGTGCTGGCCTTGGACTGCACCAGTTCGATGTGCAGCGCCTTGGCGTCGCGTTCGAGCAGTGGCCGCGGCACGCCGTCGCGCACCGCCTGCGCCAGCGCGAATGCGCCGTAGCTCGTTTCATTGTATTGCGAATAGCTGCGCAGCACGTCAGCCGGCGTCAGCACCGCCTGTGATGGCAGCGCCGTGCGCCGGTCGGTATTGCTGGTGCCCAACTGGACAGCGGCGGTAATCGAGCCGTTGCGCATGGCCGTGGCCGACCCGACGGGCAAGCCGCCGGCGGCCAGACCGTTCAGTTCCACCCGGAACGCGCCGGGCAGTAGCGCAAAACTCGACGGCAGCAGGGTATAAGTGCCGGCAGCCAGGCCGGGCACGCCGGCGCCGATGGTGATCTGGCGCCCCAGCGCCGGATCGCCGGCGCCATTCTCGGCCACGATGGGCGCATAGCCCGCCTGCGCACCCGGAACGATGGCGTAGACGGGATTGGTGGTCAGGCCCGGCAGCACGAAGCCGCCTTTGCTGGACGTCTGCACCAACGGGTTGAGGCGGGCGTCGGTCGAACCGCCGCGTCCGGCAAGGAAGGCCGCGCCGGTCAGGGTGCCGCCGCCGGACAGGTCGAGCACGGCGCCAGCGCGCACATCGACGTGTTCGCCGGTGAGCACGACGGCCGGGTCCTTGCCCACCCCCTTGTATGCGACGTCGACGCCGTCCATCATATAGCTCAGGCCATCGAGCGAGCCGCCGTACGGCATCACCAGGCCGTTGGCGCTGACCGATGTCACACTGCCGGGCAGCAGATTGGTCTGGCCGGTCACTGCGCCATTCGTATTCTGGCCCAGCGTGATTTTGCCCAGCGGCGCGCGCACCACGCCACCTTGATTCACCGTGGCGGCACTCAGTTCAAGCGAGCCGAACACCGAGTAGGGCAGGGCGGGCAATGGCGCGCCAGGGTCGCCGCTGCGCTCGATGGTCAGCCTGCGGCCCGGATCGAACTCGGTCGCCCTTTGCCCGAATTCGTTGAGCACGTTGCGTTTGCCCACCTCCACCTTGCCGGTGGCGCCGCTCACCGGATAGATTTGTGCGCCCGCCAGGGTCAGATTTCCGGGCGTGTACAGCGCGGCCGCCGTGCGCATGCGGATGTCGCCGCTCGAGCGCAGCGCCAGTTCGCCAAAGGCATCGCGCTTGACCTCCAGGTCGTCGGCGACGTTTTGCGCGATCACGCCGTTGCTGCCGACATTGACGGCGTTGGCAAGATCGATCAGCGCGGCATGCAGCGTCAGGCTGGCATGGTCGTCCACGTTGGGTACGCCCAGCTTGCCGGCGCCGACGCCGCCATTGCCGGAGCCGCGCACCGGGTTGGGCATCAGGTGGTCGTCGCTCTGGCTGCGGCTGGTGCCGGCCAGACGGATGTAGGGCGCCGCAAGTTTGACTTGCGCGGTGGTAGCGGCATGGGCATGGTCGGCCAGGGCCAATGCGCTGGCGGTCAGGCGCAGGCTCTGCCCCAGCGACAGGTCGAGGTTGCCATCAAAACTGATCAAGCCGTTCGACAGCAAGGCCAGGTGGTCGAAGCCGCCGGCGGCCACACGGTCCGCACCCAACCGGGCCACGCCGTAGCGCAGCGCCGGATCGTTATCACCCACCTGGAGGTCGGCGGCCAGGCCACTGTCGCCCTGGAGGCGCGACAGCACCAGCTCGCGCGGCACGCGCACCGCGTCTTCCACGCCCAGGCCCTTCAAGTCGAGCTTGCCGACGATGCCGTAGTTCGGGGCTTCGAGGTTCAGCGCCAGCGTGCCGCCGGCCGCGCCGGCGCCACCGGCTGCCGCATGCAGGCTGCCGTCGAGGAACAGGCCACGGAAGGAACTGAGTGCGATGCTGCCGCCGTCGCCGGCCACCAGCACGCTGCCCTGGCCGGGCAGGTCGAGCTGGGCGGCGGCGCCGGACGCTTCCAGGCGTGCGCCGGGGCGCACGATGACAAAGGCGTCGGCCGCCTCGACCTGGGTGGCGTCGAGATTATGCCTGGCGCCGATCTCGATGGTGCCGCCAGCGCCCACATGGCCATACACGCCGCCCTGGGCGTCGGTGGCGGTGGCCGCGCGTCCGGCCACGTCGAGTACCGCGCGCTCGCCGATCCAGATCGACTGGGCATTGGCGCTGCCGTCCGGACGGTTGATCTCGCCACCGGTGACGAGCATGCCCGGCAACACGGAAATGCGGCCGCCGGCCGCGCTCAGCGTGCCTTCCACGGTGATCTGGCCGTTGCCGGTCAGGCTGATGCTCTTGCCGTCGTCCACGCGCAGCGTGGCGCCCTGCCCCACCACCAGCGGCGCCTTGGCGTTGCGGGTGCCTGCCGACAGCGCGATATCGGCGCCGGCGCGTTGCTTGAGCACGCCTTTCGCCGCATTTTCCTGCCACTGCGGCGCCAGCCACGGTTGCAGGGCGGCGGCTGGATCAGTGCCAGTGGGCAATTGGCCAGCCAGCGCCAGGTCGGCGCGCAGCAAGGGCATGCTGACGTCGATGGTGGCATCCTGTGCCACCTGCACACCCTGCTGGCCGTTGATGTTGTAGTGCGCAAAGCCACGCTGGAACAGTGCATTGTCCAGCACCAACAGCGGCTTGACCACCAGGTCCTTCGGCGCACGGTTGCCGGCCAGCAGGCGCTCGCCCGCCTGCAAGGTCACGTCGGCCGCGAACCCGGTACCGGCCGCCACCCTGGCGTTGAAAGCGGGCACCGGCATGCCGTTAGGGAAGGCGTCGGCCGGCACCAGGTAGCCGGAACCGAGCTTGCCGCGCACGCCCGTGAGCGTGATGCCGGCCGGCACGGTCATGCCGCTGCCGTATTCAATGCCATTGCTGCCGATGACGTAGATGAATTCATAGCTGATCGAGGCGGGCGGCACCACCCAGGCGGCTGGCAGGGTATAGGGGCGCGCCGCGCTAAAGTCCGGCAAGTCCAGTAGCGGCTGGCCGGGATGGATCAGACTGCTCACATAGCTGAAGTCGGCATCGAGCACGGTGCCGGCCTTGATGGTGAAGGCTTCTGCCAGCGTCAGGTGCACGGGTACGGACTGGCCTGCAGGCAACACGCCATTGCCGGCCAGCACGCCGCTGCCCAGCGCCACGCCGGTACCGCTGTCGATGGTCAGCGTACCGCCACCGTTGACGCCGTAGCCACGCAGTTCGCCATCGAGCACCAGTGTCTCCGACTTGACACTGTTGAGATCGTTCTGATTCGAGCGCAGCGTGATGTCGCCGCCGCGCCCGCCCTTCAGCTTGCCGTCGGCCAGCAAGGCGGCGCCCGAGGACGTGTCGATCGCACTGCCGGCCGCCAGGTTGACGGTACCGCTGCTGACCAGCGACACCGCGCCGCCGTTGACATAGGGCAGGCCGGACGTGTTGCTCGGGTCAAGCTTGAGCTGGCTCCACAGGCCGCGCGTGTCGAGCGTCACACCGGCCGTCACATCGATGCCCACCTTTGCTCCTGCCGCTGGCGTAGCGACCGTTGTATCGAGCCAGCCGCTCGTGCCGTTGGACAGCTTGCTGACGATGTCGCCCAGCACAATGCGGCCGCCGCGCGCCGTCAGCCCGGCGTTGACCTTGACCTGGGGCGCATGCAGCGCGATTTCGCCGCCAGGCGTGACCTGCACCGCGGCATCGACCTCGATGGCGCTGCCGGCGTAGGCCTTGATGCCGCCCAGGTGTTGTGCATTGAGCCAGCCGGCGTCGAGGTAGGTCTTGCCGACCAGGTTCTTGGGCAGCGCGTCTTCGCGCCGGAGATCGCCGGCGCTGGCGCCGCCGGTGCCGATATGGATGGCTTGCAGCAGCGCCGCAGGATTGTCGCGCAGCTGCGTGCTGGCGGCGTCGTACACCGGCGCCAACTGGCCCAGCACCAGCTGGCCATTGCGGGCGGCGGCCAGTTGCGACTGGCGGTAACTGTCGAGGGTGGCGTCGCGCGCGTCCTGCTGGCGCTCACCCTGAAACACGGTCGATTCGATCGCGCCTTCGAGCACGGCAGATGTGGTTCCCACCACCACGCGGCCCGCGTCACGACCCACGGTATAGCCGTTTTCCAGCCGTTGCTGGGCGCCGATCAAGGGATTGGCGAAATTTTCCGTCACTTCTGCGCCCCAGCGCTGGTGGTGCGCGGCGTAGCCTTGGTAGACGCCGGTATACAGCATGTCGCCGGGCGCCGTCGACAACCTGTAGAGCTGGCCATCCTTGCCGCTGAGCCAGCTCTGGCGAATCATGCCGGTCTGGACATTAAAAGTGCCGCCGGACACGTTGAGCAGAGAGCCAGCCTGGGTCACCAGTTCGCCACCCTGGAAGGCCACCGTACCGCCCTGCGCCGCCCATTCCCCGATGCCATGGCCACTGGTGTTGAGATAGCCGCTCACTTCGAGCAAGCCGCCGCCCGTGTACCAGCGGTCGGTCGGATAGCCATTCGTGCCGGCCGCCACCCGCACCAGGTCGCGCCGGTCGACCCACAGGTCGGTGCTGTTGAGCACCTTGCTGTCGCGGTTGCCGGGCGCGTCGCGCTGTTCGTTGCCCTGCGCATTGATCAGCACATTGTTCGAAGCCATCGCCACGTTGACGCCGACGGCGCCGGAGACGTCGATGCTGGCGCCGCGCGCGACTTGCGTGCGGCGCGTGGCCAGCGCATTCACCTGGCCACCGGTGGCCAGGGTCAGCGAGCCGCTGTCGAAGGCGATATCGCCGCCGGAGGCAATCTGGATCAGCGACAGGTCGCGGCGGTTGTAGGCGCCGTCGCTCAGCAGCGCCGAATCCTTGATGAGCGCGTCGCGCTGCACGTCCAGCGCGGTGGCGCCGCTGTCGTCGAGCAAGACCGTAGTGAGGCTGTCCGGGGCCAGGGTCACCAAGCCTTCGCTGCCGTCGGCCTTCAGGTGCACGGTGCCGCGTGTCGTCACGCTGGTGCTGCCGAGCAGCACGCCGGACTGCTTCACGTCGCGGCCCGTCAGGGTGACGTCGCCGGTGAGCGCTTGCACCAGGCCGGCATTCGTCACCTTGCCTGCGCCGCTTTGTGTGTTGAACTTGACGTCGACCTCGTTGCCACGGGTGCTGGAGGTCTGGTTGGCGTCCGTGCCCAGCCCCTTGCGGATGACAAAGCTGTCGCCGGCGGCCAGCGTCACTTGACCGTTCGGCGCCGCCAGGCTGCCGCCGTTATGCACTTCGCGCCCGGCCAGCAGCACGTAGCCACCGCCTTCCGTCACCGTCTGCGGCTTGCGGGTGCTGATCTGTGCGCCCGCCTGCACCACCACGTCAGCCGTGGCGTTGGCGTGCGTGGCCACGCTGCCGTTGAGCAGCAGGTCGTTGGCCAGCGTGGGCTTAAAGCCCGAGCCCAGGGTTTCGCTGTAGATGCCCTTCTTGAATTGACTGTCGCTCATGCCCACGGCGGCGGCCACCAGGCTGCGCGTGTCGACCTGGCTGCTGCCCGTAAACACGATGCCGTTGCGGTTGACCAGCATCACCGTGCCGTCGGCCTTGATCTGGCCGCGCACCTGGCTGGGACGAGCCAGCGGATCATTGACGCGGTTGAGTACGGACCAGTTCGCCAACTGGTCGAATTGCAGCGTGGTGTTCAGGCCGATGTTGAATGTTTCCCAGTTCAGGATCGCCTTGTCGGCCGTCTGCTTGACGCTCACCACGGTCTTGCCGTCGGCCTGCGCCTGCGTGGGGCCATTCGCATTGAACCAGCCGGCCGTCAGGCTGTTGCTGTCGACTTTCAAGCCGCCTTCGGCCAGGCCTTCCGGCACCTTCGAGCCGGCGGCGATGGCCGCCTGGCGCGCCGCCTGCTGGGCCGCCTGCTGCACGGCGATGGCGCGCGCCGCCAGTTGCAGGTTGTTCAGCGAACTTTGCAGCTGTGCATTGGCTTTTTGCTGCTGCGCCTGCTTATTGTCCGTCCCGATGATGGCCTGGCCATTCGGCAAGCGTCCCGTGGCCGCTGCCGTGCCCTGCTGCGCACCCTTGCCGGCAAACCAGGCGCCGCTGAACGGCTGCTGCGCCTGCGCGCCACCCGCCTGCAACAGCAGGGCGATGGCCAGCGCCAGCGGTTTCAATCGCACTGGGCGCCCAGTCCGGTTGCCCGCCATGGCGGAGGAGGATGCGTGTTTCGTGACCGACTTGCTTCGCTGCATGGCGACATTCCCTTTTCATGTTCCGTTGCTGACCGATATCGCGAGGCGGCGCGCGGCACGCACGGGGCGGGCGGCAGGCACTGATTCGCGGCTTACAGCAGCATTGACAGGGAACAAGGTCCGGGACTGCAAAAGGTCATCAAAATGTCATAATTGGCGCCCCGCCTTGGCGCGCCAAGGCGGGGCTCAGCCGAACAGCACGATGCCGCCCGGCAAACGCGTCACGCGCGCGCCATACGCATCCTGAATCAGGGCGATGACGTCGTCGAGACGGTCGAGCGAAAAGCTGGCTTGCACGCGCGTGAGTTTCAAGGCGTCGCCATTGAGGATCAGCTTGCCGGGACGATAGCGGTTCACTTCGTCCACCACCTCGGCCAGCGTGCTTTGCTTGAACACCAGCAGCCGCTGGCGCCACGCGCTGACGTCGCCCCTTGCCACCGCATGCGCGATGCCGAAATGCTCGGGCCGGTAGCGCAGCTGCTGGCCGGCGGCCAGTTCCGCATCGTTGCCAGCCTGCGCCACGCGCAAGCGGCCAGCCAGGCACGTCACGCACACTTCCTGGCCAAACAGGCGGATATTGAAGCGCGCGCTGGCGGCCGACACCGTGCCGTCGCCCGCTTGCACGCGCACGCGCGCCGCACCGCGCAAGCCGGCCTGGAATTCCGCCTCGCCGGCTAGCAGCACCAGCGACGCGGCACCATCCTGCAGAGGCGCCGCGTCGAGGCGCGTCTGCGTATTCATCTGCACCAGCACGCCGCCATCGAGCGCCACTGCGCGCTGCTCGCCCGTGCCCGTGGCGTAGTCGGCGCCCAGGCCCGCCACGGCCGGCCACAGGTCCGTCGGCGGGCGCAGCACCAGCAGCCCCAGCGAGGCCGCCACGGCACCGCCCAGCCAGGCGCGCCGCGCCGTGCTCACCGGGCGCTGCGCCCGCTCGACGGCGCGCGCCGCCGGCGCCATCGCGCCCCACACGGCACGCGCCTCGGCAAACGCGTTGGCATGCTTGCGGCTGCGCGCACACCAGTGGCGAAACACTTGCGCATCGCGCTCGCTGACCTGGCCCGAGGCCAGCCGCACGACCCACGCCTGCGCTTCCTTCTGGATGACACCCATGTCGTCTTCCGCTTGTTCAGTCATGATGTTTAGACGTTTTTCCCGCGCCGGGACCGAAGCGCTGGATGAAATCACGTCCCATGCGTTCGCAGCAATGTTCCAGGCCGGCGCGCAATTCCTTCTCCACCGTGCGGGCGGAAATGCCGAAGCGCTCGGCGATGTCGCGGTGCGGCAATTGATCGACGCGGGCGGCGATGACGATGGCGCGCCGGCGTTTCGGCAACTCCTGCAAGGCCCGCTCCAATTCTTCCAGTTCGGCGCGCGCGCTGAAGGTGCGGGCCGGGTCGGCCAATTCATCGGCCATCTCGTACAGGTCATCGATATCCAGCAGGCTGAGCAGCCGCGCATTGTCGCGGCGTTGATCTTCCGCAATGTTAATGGCGATGCGCATCAGGTAGGCGGACGGATAGCTGATCGCCTCGGGCGCGTTCATCCGCTCCACCCGCAAATACGTTTCATGCAGCGCGTCATTGGCCAGGTCTTCCGAGCCCAGGCGGCGCTGCAGGTGGCGGCGAAACTGTCCATAGCGTTCCAGGAACAACTTGCGCAAGGTGGTTTTGAGTAATTCCGACATGCTCAGGGCGCCCCGGCCAGGTGCAGATACGGTGCGCAATCGGCATCCGGATCGGGCCGCGGCGTCAGTAAAATCGTCAGCGGCTGCGGCAAGCCCGCCGGTGGCGCGCCATCCATCAGCAGGCTGCCCAGGCGCTGCAGCACGGCGCGGTCGCGCTGCGCCACGCCGCTCGGTTCGAGTACGTGCACGGCACGTACCTTGCCCCGTTCATCGAGCCACAGCTGGAAGGCCAGGCGGTAGCGGCCGAAGGCGTCAGGATGCAAACGGCACAGGGCGCGCGTGAGCGAGCGCTGCAGGATAGCCGCATAGGCTAGCAAGGGCGGTACGGCAGGGGCAGCCTCGGCCGGTACAGGCGCCGGCGCCACGGGGGCATCGGCCAGCGCCAGCAAAGTGAATGCATTGCTGCCGCTAAAGCGCGCGCCCAATTGCGTACCGACCAGCAAACGCTGCAACGCCTCGGCCGGCGTGTAGTCGCCGCGCACGGGCGAGGCCACGCGCCCCGCCGCCAGTTGAGTGCTGACCAGCACGGAATACCCGGTCACTTCGCCAAACGCCACCAGCGCCGCGTCGAGCGGCTGGGCGGGCAAGTCGAAGCGCAGGGTCGTGCGCGCGGCCGCATCAGCACCGTCCGCACTGGCAGCCGGCCGCACGAATGTCATCAAGGTCATGAATGTCATCAGCAAGCAGGCGGACAGGGCATTGCCCCTTGCGGCGCGGCGGTGGCTTTGTGTCATTTTCCAGGGGAAGCAACGAGATCCTGCTCATGAAGTGTCTTGACTGCAAGCTTGTCTGCAGAATGGCAAGATGGTAGCTTCATAAAATGACAACTGCATGACATGGCGTCTGGCCTGTGTCATCGCTACGACACATGGCCTTGCTATGCTGAGCGCTTCATCCACCGCTCCGGGAGCCGCCATGGCGCGCCTGTTATCGCTGTTGCTGTTGGCCTGTGCCACCCTGCCCGTGCAGGCGGACGAGCACACCGTCGTCGTCAAGGCCGCCGCGCCGGAAAAGGGCTGCGTGGAGGTGGAAGTACAGGGCAAGCGCGCGCAATCCCAATCCATATCTTGCTTGAACGAAAAATTATTACCTAGCAGCAATACCGTGAACCGGCCGCCGCCCACCCTGTCCGGCGCGGAAGCGACCGTGCAGCGTCCGTCGAACCAGCTGGGCCTGTACAACCGCGCCGCCCTCGAACACCGCATGGGCAATGCCTTTGGCAAATCCGTCACGCCGCAGAGGCCGGCACCGCCGCCGCCCGCCAGCCCGCTGCTGCCGCCCCCGCTGCTGCCACCCCGTTAGCTGTTGTCAACGCACAGTCCATTTGCGCTGTCAAGATTGCGCAATCGCGCCGATTGCGTATCATTCCAGGCTTGATCGCTCTGGAAACAACCATGCTGCCCACTATCGAACAACGTCTTGCCCTTGAACTTGCCGCCAAACCGGTGCAGGTTGCCGCCGCCATCGAACTGCTCGACGAAGGCGCCACCGTGCCCTTTATCGCCCGTTACCGCAAGGAAGCGACCGGCGGCCTCGACGATATCCAGCTGCGCCTGCTCGAAGAGCGCTTGCGCTACCTGCGCGAACTGGAAGAGCGGCGCGCGGCCATCGTGGCCTCGATCACGGAGCAGAACAAGATGACGCCCGAGCTGCTCGATGCCGTCATGCATGCGGAAGACAAGACGCGCCTGGAAGATTTGTATCTGCCGTACAAGCAAAAGCGCCGCACGAAAGCGCAGATCGCCATCGAAGCGGGCTTGATGCCGCTGGCCGACGGTTTACTCAACAATCCGGAACTGACGCCGGAAATGGAAGCGGGCAAGTTCCTGCGCGACGCGTTTACGAGTGCCGACGGCAACAACCCGGGCGTGCATGACACCAAGGCGGCCCTCGACGGTGCGCGCCAGATTTTGATGGAGCGCTTTGCCGAAGACGCGACCCTGCTGCACACCTTGCGCGAGTATGTGCAGGAGCACGGCATCGTCGAATCGAAAGTGGTGGAAGGCAAACAGGACGAAGGCGAAAAATTCGCCGATTATTTCGCATACTCGGAAACCATTTCCACAGTCCCCTCGCACCGCGCGCTGGCCCTGCTGCGCGGCCGCCGCGAAGGCATGCTCGACGTCACCCTGCGCCTGGACACGGAAGCGGAAAAACCGAAATGGGATGCGCCGCACAACCCGTGCGAAGGCCGCATCGCCGCCCGCTTCGGCATCAAGAGCCTCGGCCGTCCGGCCGACAAGTGGTTGCTTGATACGGCGCGCTGGACCTGGCGCGTGAAAAGCTTTATGCACCTGGAAACGGAACTGATGGGCGCGCTGCGCGAACGCTCGGAACTCGACGCGATCAACGTCTTCGCCACCAATTTGAAAGCGTTGCTGCTGGCCGCGCCGGCCGGCCAGCGCGCCACCATGGGTCTCGATCCTGGCTTGCGCACGGGCGTGAAGGTGGCAGTGGTCGATGCCACCGGCAAAGTCGTCGACACGGCCGTGATTTACCCGCACCAACCGAAGAATGACTGGGATGGCTCCCTGCATACGCTGGGCCGCCTGGCCGCCAAGCACAATGTGTCCTTGATTTCGATTGGCAACGGCACCGCTTCGCGCGAGACCGACAAGCTGGCACAGGACCTGATCAAGCAGCACCCGGAAGCGAAAATGACGAAGATCGTCGTCTCGGAAGCGGGCGCGTCGGTGTATTCGGCGTCCGAATTCGCCTCGAAAGAGTTGCCGGACATGGATGTGTCGCTGCGCGGCGCCGTGTCGATCGCGCGCCGCCTGCAAGACCCGCTGGCCGAACTGGTCAAGATTGACCCGAAATCGATCGGCGTGGGCCAGTACCAGCATGACGTGAGCCAAAGCCAGCTGGCCCGCTCGCTCGATGCGGTGGTGGAAGATTGCGTGAACGCCGTCGGCGTGGACGTCAACACGGCCTCGGCGCCGCTGCTGGCACGCGTCTCCGGCCTATCGGCCAGCGTGGCGCAAAGCATCGTCAGCTACCGCGACTTGAAGGGCGCATTCACTTCGCGCGCGGCGCTAAAAGCCGTGCCGCGCCTGGGCGATAAAACGTTCGAACAGGCGGCCGGCTTCTTGCGCGTGATGGGCGGCGAGAATCCGCTGGACGCCTCGGCCGTCCACCCGGAATCGTACCCGCTGGTGGAAAAGATTTTGGCCGACATCAAGAAGGACATCAAGGCCGTCATCGGCGAGACCGCCTTGCTGAAAACCCTCAGCCCGGCCAAGTATGCGGATGAAACCTTCGGCGTGCCGACCATTTCCGACATTTTGAAGGAACTGGAAAAGCCGGGCCGCGATCCGCGTCCGGAGTTCACCACCGCCACCTTCAAGGAAGGCGTGGAAGAAATCCGCGACTTGCGCCCGGACATGATCCTCGAGGGCGTCGTCACCAACGTGGCCGCTTTTGGCGCCTTCGTCGATATCGGCGTGCACCAGGATGGCCTTGTGCACATCTCGGCCCTGTCGAACACGTTTGTGAAAGACCCGCACACGGTGGTGAAGGCTGGGCAAGTCGTGCGCGTGAAGGTGCTGGAAGTCGATGAAAAGCGCAAGCGCATCGCGCTGACCATGCGCCTGACGGACAGCGCGCCACAAGCGGGCAGCAAGCCCGAGCAAAAGGGCGACCGCAACGACCGCCGTAGCATGGCGCAGCACCAGTCGCAGTCGCGCAATGCGCCAGAGCCGGCCGGCAGCATGGCCGCCGCGTTCGCCAAGCTGCGCGGTTAAGCAACCGCCAGGCGCAGCGTGGCAGCTATCGTCATCCTGGCGGTGGACGCCGCCAGTGCCGGGGCGCAGTTGCTGCTCGACGAATTGTCGGACGTACTGCTGCGCCTGAATGGTGACAGCGGCCGTTCCTCCTTCAATGTCGAGGCGGCAACGCCGCGCGGCGGCTTTTACCTGGCCAGCGACGTTGCTGGAAACCTGCTGGGTTGCGCCGCCCTGCGGCCGCTGGGCGAGCCGGACAGTCCCACGGCAGAACTCAAGCGCATGTATGCGCGTCCCGGCGCCGCTGGCGTGGGCGCGGCCCTGCTGGCCCATGTGGAGGCGCAGGCGTGCCGGCATGGCTACCAGGCCGTGCACTTGTCCACCCGCGTGGCAAATAGCCGCGCTGTGACGTTTTATGCCAAACACGGCTATGCACCCGTCATTGCCTGGGGCAAATACGTGGGCGCGGCGCAATCGATCTGCCTGGGCAAGCAATTATCAGTAGCAACGAGCATCAACGTGGCTGACTTGCCCGATTTATGACTTGAGCGCATACCCGTGCCGTCGTTTTCTTATAAAATGACGGCATCTATTTATTTACCCATCAGAGGCAGCTATGAGCGACGTACAAACCTGGATCAAAGAAACCGTGACAAGCACGCCAGTCGTGCTGTTCATGAAGGGCACGGCCCAGTTCCCGCAGTGCGGCTTTTCCGGCCGCGCCATCCAGATCCTGAAAGCGTGCGGCGTGGAAAACATCGCCACCGTCAACGTGCTGGACGACCCGGAAGTGCGCCAGGGCATCAAGGATTACTCGAACTGGCCCACCATTCCGCAGCTGTATGTCAAAGGCGAGTTCATCGGTGGTTCCGACATCATGAATGAAATGTTTGAATCGGGCGAACTGAAGTCCCTGATCGATGCCTGATAGCCAGCTTGCGCGGCCGCGCCGTATTGTGGTGGCCATCACGGGCGCCACAGGCGCCGTGTATGGCTTGCGGCTGCTGCAATTGCTCGTCGCCGTCCCCGGCGTCGAGACGCATCTGGTCTTGTCGGATGCGGCCGTACTGACCCTGCACCAGGAAACGGGCGTAGGGCGCAAGGAAATCGAAGCGCAGGCGCACGTGGTGCACAAGCTGCGCGATATCGGCGCGAGTATCGCCAGCGGCTCGTTTCAATCGGATGGCATGGTCGTCGCGCCGTGCTCGATGAAGACCCTGGCGGCCGTGGCGCATGGCTTGTCGGACAATTTGATTACGCGGGCCGCCGATGTGGTGCTCAAGGAGCGCCGGCGCCTGATTTTGATGGTACGCGAAACGCCATTCAACCTGGCACATCTGCGCAATATGACAGCCGTGACCGAAATGGGCGGCATCATCTTTCCGCCACTCCCCAGCTTTTATCACCACCCGCACAGCATCGCCGAGATGGTCGACCATACGGTGGCACGCGTCATCGACCTGCTCGGCATCGAGCACGGCCTGGCGCCGCGGTGGAATGGTCTTAAGTCCTTTGGCGACACCCCTATCCTCTAGTTGGCGTCACGATGTCTGACAAAAGCGTAGCGAGCGGCAGTGATTTGTGGCCGAGAAGCGCAACCGTGCTCTAGCACGGTGAGCATCGCCGGCCGCAAAGCGCGACGCGCAGTAGCTTAGCTCAGGCATCCATCATCGTTTGTCGAATTGGTGGGCACTGGCCTGTTTCAAATCCCTGGCTTCTTCAACCATCCTGCGGTGGGCGATCCGTTTGCGCATCACTTCCGCATGTTGCGCGGCAGTCATAGGGGGCACGGTCATCAAGTCCTTCAGCTGCGCGGTATTGCTGTAGTTACTTTTCATAAGACGGCTCAAATGCTCGGCTCCGTAGTGGATGAACTGGCTACTTCTGATGTGATTATGCGCTGGTATTGGCCGCTGCGCCGCTGCGTACGGGATTATTGTCAAATAATTCCGCTGCAGCGCAACATGCGAGATCTTATTGTGCGGCAAAATCATGTCTCCAGTATGACGCTGCGCAAATAAAAGGACAGGAAGAGCACCGTCAGCGAAAGGCGGACGGCGCCGGCCGGGGAGGGCCTGAATGCTTACTTTTGGTAGTTGACTCTGACCAGCATGCGAATAAATTCTCGCGCGATTTGACGATGATGTTCATCTAATCTTTGCAAATCGGCAATTAATTTCACATCGGCGGACTCAAAACGCGATAAAGCGCTGCCCGCTTCGCCATTCGGGGTAGCGCTTTCCGGGCCGCCAAAACGCAACCATTCCGCCGGAACGCCCAACCATTGGGCAATCATGCGCAATTTCTCTTGCGTGGGAATTGCTTCGCCTACCAACCATTTCCTAGCTGCATGCACGGTAATCGGGCGTCCGTCGAAACGGATGTTGAATTCGCGGGCCAGTCTGGTCGGGCTGTCTGGAGAGTAATGGGCGTTTTTGAGAGCCAACTGAAGTCGTTGGCTGAAGCTTTCGCGTTCGTTAGAAGAATTCATAGGTGTACTATTTCATGTTGTAACATGAAAGTCAGTTTCTTGAATGACCATACAGATTGTTACATTTGAAAAAAGTATCAATTAACAATTAACACTCCGGCCGGCCTTTTCGGGTAAAAATATGGCCGAATTTTCTCTTGTGATTCTGTGTGGCTCCGGTTCAAATTCGCGGTTAGCCTTGATTTTCGCACTGCAGCACGATTCAAAGCCTCGGTTTGGCATTACAACGTACGGTATCGGATAATGCCCACCTCTACCGATACGCGCAATGGCCATGTCATACAATTTCTTGTAGACAAAGTTTTCAGAAGGGCCATTCTATTTCCAATATAGAAATAATCTAAACAAGGTGCTCATCGTCAAACGTTGTTTTTTGATCGTCCTACTGGAAAGAATCTGCGCTCAAAAATTTTACTGCCATCGCAGCGAAAAGAATGTCGCCGTTATGCCAGGAAAGCTCTTTTTGGTGTCATCTTGGCCACCAACTCTCGATCTTAAGCGTGTTTGCACAAGAAGAATCAATTTATTTTCAGTAACTGTTGTCTTATTCGCCAAATTGCTTGTGCGCACCCTCTTTTTTCTTTGTTGCAGCACGGACAGGGCACGCTACAATAGTATTGACATTGACGTTGCCACCCGCCTGCCTCGCAGTACCCATCTATCGACCGATCACCCATGCAACCGACACCGCCCGCAGCAATGACGACCTATACCATTACCGAACTGGCGCGGGAATTCGACATCACGGCGCGCGCCATCCGTTTCTATGAAGACCAGGGCTTGCTCAGCCCGAAGCGCGAAGGCGCCGGCGGGCGCAGCCGCGTCTACACGCCGCGCGACCGCACCCGCCTGAAACTGACCCTGCGCGGCAAGCGCCTGGGCCTGGCGCTGTCGGAGATCAAGAGCCTGGTCGACATGTACGAGTCGCCGAAGGACACGCGCGCGCAAATGGACTGTTTCCTGGGCGTGCTGGCGCAGCACCGGCAGACGCTGGAGCAGCAGCGCATCGATATCGAAATGGCGCTGGCGGAAATCAGCGCGCATGAAGACGCGTGTGCGCGCATGTTGGCAGACTTGAACATGGACAAGGTGTCAACAAGCTGAGTGGCCACGCGGCAGACACTGGCCGCCCCCACATCGCTTTATACGCATCGCTTTACACGCCTCACTTTACGTGCCCCACTTTATGCGCCTCGCTTTACGTTTACGTAAACGTCACAACTGAGTATCATAGCTTCATTGACCCCGCATCCATGACCGCCACACTATAACGACGAGGACGACATGCTCCATCTCCCAGGCTTGACCTTTGACCACGGCGACGACATCGCCTCCCTAAGAGTAGCAATCCAACAATTTGCCGCCGCCGAAATCGCGCCGCGCGCGGCCGAAATCGACCGCACCGACCAGTTCCCCATGGACCTGTGGCGCAAGATGGGCGACATGGGCTTGCTCGGCATCACCGTCAGCGAAGAATACGGCGGCGCCGGCATGGGTTACCTGGCGCACATCATCGCCATGGAAGAAGTCTCGCGCGCCTCGGCCTCCGTCGGCCTGTCCTACGGCGCCCATTCGAACCTGTGCGTCAACCAGATCAAGCGCAACGGCACGGCCGAGCAAAAGGCGAAGTACCTGCCGAAACTGATCACGGGCGAACACATCGGCGCCCTGGCCATGTCGGAACCGAACGCGGGCTCGGACGTCGTCAGCATGAAGCTGCGCGCCGACTTCAAGGGCGACCGCTGGGTCTTGAACGGCACCAAGATGTGGATCACCAATGGTCCCGATGCGGACGTGCTGGTGGTGTACGCGAAAAACGACCTGGAAGCGGGCTCGCGTGGCATGACGGCTTTCCTGGTCGAAAAGAATTTCAAGGGCTTTTCCATCGCGCAAAAGCTCGACAAGCTGGGCATGCGCGGCTCGCACACGGGTGAACTGGTGTTCCAGGATTGCGAAGTGCCGGCCGAAAACGTGCTGGGCGGCCTGGGCAAGGGCGTCAATGTGCTGATGTCGGGCCTCGATTTCGAGCGCACCGTGCTGTCCGGCGGCCCGCTGGGCATCATGCAGGCTTGCATGGACCTGGTCGTGCCCTACGTGCATGACCGCAAGCAATTCGGCCAGGCCATCGGCGAATTCCAATTGATGCAAGGCAAACTGGCCGATATGTATTCGACCATGATGGCGTGCAAGGCCTATGTGTATGCCGTGGGCCAGGCCTGCGACCGCGCCACCACGCCGGAAGCCGTGCGCCAGTTGCGCAAGGATGCGGCCGGCGCCATTCTGTATAGTGCGGAGAAGGCGACCTGGATGGCGGGTGAAGCGATCCAGGCTTTGGGCGGCAATGGCTACATCAACGAGTATCCGGCCGGCCGCCTGTGGCGCGATGCCAAGCTGTACGAGATCGGCGCCGGGACCAGCGAAATCCGCCGCATGCTGATAGGCCGCGAACTGTTTGCGGAAACCAAGTAAGCACGGGTGTGCGGCGATCGACTGGGTGATGAGCTATTCATGCGAGCACAGATATGACGCAAATTGCCTTCCCAAAATTGCTTTCCTCCCAGATTGCATTCGATATCGCGCGCACCATCCGCGACGGCTTTGACAAGCATTACCGCCTGTTCCGCGCCACCAGCCAGCAAGCCAAGCAGTATTTCGAGCAAGGCGCCTGGGCCGCGGCACAGACGGCGGCCCGCGAGCGCATCGACTTTTATGACAAGCGCGTGCAAGAATGCGTGCAGATGCTCGAAGATGAGTACGAAGAGTCGGAGTTGAGCGACGAAGTGTGGCGCGAACTCAAGCTGCACTACATCGGCATGCTGACCGAGCACAAGCAACCGGAACTGGCGGAAACCTTCTTCAATTCCGTCTGCTGCAACATCCTGCACCGTACCTACTTCAATAACGACTATATTTTCGTGCGTCCCGTCGTTTCCACGGAATACATCGACACGCAAGACCCGGTGCCCACCTACCGCGTGTATTACCCCGGCAAGGATGGCTTGCGCCACACTCTGACACGCATGCTGACGCACTTCCAACTGGACTGCGCATTTGCCAATCTGGAGCGTGACGTGGCCCAGGTGGAAGCGCGCCTGCAGCAGCTATTCGGCGCCGACAGACTGGAGCCGAACCACCAGATCCAGGTCTTGACCAGTTTGTTCTACCGCAACAAGGGCGCTTACCTGGTCGGCAAGGGCATCAACGGCAACCGCGAATATCCGTTTGTCGTGCCGATCCTGCACAACCGCCACGGCAAGCTGGTGCTCGACACGGTGCTGTTCGAGCAGCAGCAGATTGCCGTGCTGTTTTCATTTACGCGCGCGTATTTCCTGGTCGATATGGAGGTGCCGTCGGCCTATGTGCAATTCCTGCGCAGCTTGCTGCCGCGCAAACCGCGCAGCGAAATCTATACGATACTGGGCCTGCAAAAACAGGGCAAGACGCTGTTTTACCGCGACTACCTGCAGCATCTGAAACACTCGTCGGACCACTTTGAAAGCGCGCCCGGCATCCGTGGCCTGGTGATGCTGGTGTTTGCCCTGCCGTCGTTTCCCTATGTCTTCAAGGTGATCAAGGATTTTTTTCCGCCGCCCAAGGAAACCACGCGCGCGCAAGTCCAGCAAAAGTATTTGCTGGTGAAACACCACGACCGCGTGGGCCGCATGGCAGACACGCTCGAATACTCCAACGTGGCCTTTCCCCGCGCCCGTTTTGCTGCGGAACTGCTGGCCGAACTGAAACAGTTCGCCCCCTCGCTGATCGAAGAAGACCAGGAGCAGATCATCATCCGCCACCTGTACATCGAGCGGCGCATGGTGCCGCTGAACATGTGGCTGAGCAATGCCGAAAAGGAAGGCCGCGATGACCTGGTCGAACACGCCATCGTCGAGTACGGCAACGCCATCAAGGAGCTGGTCGCGGCGAATATTTTCCCCGGCGACATGCTGTATAAAAACTTTGGCGTGACCCGTCATCAACGTGTCGTTTTTTACGATTACGATGAAATCGAGTACATCACCGATTGCCAGTTCCGCGTCATTCCCCAGGCGCGCACGGAAGAGGAAGAAATGTCGGCCGAACCGTGGTATCCGATCGGAAAACATGATGTGTTTCCCGAACAATTCGGCACCTTCCTGCTGGGCAATCCGCGCATCCGCAAGTATTTCATGCAGCACCATGCCGACCTGCTGACGGCGCAATATTGGCAGGCGCGCAAGCAGCGCATTGAAGACGGCCATATCGAGGACGTATTCCCGTATCCGCAGCACCTGCGTTTTTGTAAGCAAGCACCTTCCCACCCCCAACCGGAGATCCAACATGCATGATCCAGTCGTAATCGTCGGTGCCGCGCGCACCCCCATGGGCGCCTTCCAGGGCGACTTTGCCAACGTCACCGCCAGCGACCTGGGCGCCGTGGCCATCCGCGCCGCCGTCGAACGGGCCGGCGTGGCGCCGGACGCCGTCGAACACGTGTATTTCGGTAATTGCCTGATGGCCGGCCAGGGCCAGGCGCCCGCGCGCCAAGCCTTGCGCAAGGCCGGCTTGCCGGACTCCACCGGCGCCGTGACGCTGTCGAAAATGTGCGGCTCGGCCATGCAGACGACCATGTTCGCGCATGACACCTTGCTCGCCGGCAGCGCCGAGGTGGTGGTGGCGGGCGGCATGGAATCGATGACTAACGCCCCCTACCTGGTGCCGAAGGCGCGCGGCGGCTACCGCATCGGCCACGGCATGATCTATGACCACATGATGATGGATGGCCTGGAAGACGCCTACAGCCGCGATGAAAAGGGCAATGCCCGCTCGATGGGCACGTTTGCCGAAGAGTGCGCCAGCCAGTACAGCTTCACACGCGAAGCGCAGGATGCGTTTGCCATCGAATCGGTGAAACGTGCGCAAGCAGCCACCAAGGATGGCAGTTTCGCATGGGAAATCGTGCCCGTTACCGTCTCCGGCCGCGGCGGCGATACCATCGTCAGCATCGATGAAGGCCCGCAAAAGGCCCGCCTGGAAAAAATCCCGACCTTGAAAGCGGCGTTCAAGAAGGACGGCACCATCACGGCCGCCTCGTCTTCGTCGATCAACGATGGCGCGGCGGCCCTGGTGCTGATGCGCGAGTCGACGGCGAAAAAACTGGGCTGCACCGTCATCGCAACAATCCACGGCCACGCCACGCACGCGCAGGCACCGAACGAGTTCACCACGGCCCCCATCGGCGCCATCAAGAAGCTGTACGCCAAAACGGGCTGGAGCAGCAGCAAGGTAGACTTGTTCGAGATCAATGAAGCGTTCGCCGCCGTGCCGATGGCCGCCATGCACGACCTCGACATTCCGCACAGCAAGATCAACATCCACGGCGGCGCGTGCGCGCTGGGCCATCCGATCGGCGCCTCGGGCGCGCGCATCATCGTCACCCTGCTGGGCGCCTTGAAAAAAACCGGCGGCAAACGGGGCGTGGCAGCCCTGTGCATCGGCGGCGGCGAAGCGACGGCGATGGCAATCGAACTGGTATAAGCTGCACTGAAGCACGGGCGCGCACGGCTATCATGGCCAGGGGCGCGCCCTTTCATTCATTCCAGGGAGAAAACACATGCCTACCGCATTGATCATCGGCGCCTCGCGCGGCATCGGCCACGAAATCGTCCGCCAATACCGCCACGATGGCTGGAAAGTGATCGCCACGGCGCGCACACCCGATGCTTGCGATGCCCTCAGGCAACTGGGCGCGGAAGCGCATCAGCTCGACGTGACGGACGTGGAAGGCTGTGCCGCCCTGGGCTGGAAGCTCGACGATGAAAAACTCGACGTGGCCATCCTCAACGCGGGCGTGTATGGCCCCCGTCACGATGGTTCCCCCACGCAAGAAGATTTCGATGCCGTCATGCACACGAACGTGCTGGCGGCCATGCGGCTGCTGCCGATCCTGGCGCCGCTGGTGGTGTATGCAAAAGGGAAACTCGCCGTGCTGTCCTCGCACATGGGCTCCTTGAGCGAGCGCGGCAACCCCAGCGGTTCGCTGTATCGCGCCAGCAAGGCCGCCTTGAATTCCGTGCTGATCGACACAGCCCTCGTGCATGGCCCGCAAGGCGTCAGCTGCGTGGCTTTCCACCCGGGCTGGGTACGCACGGACATGGGCGGCGCCGGCGCCGATATTTCACCCGAGCAAAGCGCTGCCGGCATCCGCACCACCCTGGCCAGCCTGCCGGCCACGGACAAGGCCGTGTTCCGCAACTACGATGGCAAGCCCATCGGCTGGTAACTCCCTGAATCCACTATAAAAATATACGAGACGACGTCCCATGATACTCAATGAAGAACAATCGATGATCCAGGAAGCGCTGCGCAGTTTTTCGCGCGAGCGCCTGGCGCCCAATGCGGCCCGCTGGGACAAGGAACATCATTTCCCCAAGGAAGAATTGCAGGAACTGGCCGCACTGGGCGCCTTTGGCGTGGCTGTGCCGGAAGCGCTGGGCGGCGCCGGCCTCGACTACGTGTCGCTGGCCCTGGTGCTGGAAGAAATCGCCGCCGGTGATGGCGGCACGTCAACCATCATCTCGGTCAACAACTGCCCCGTGTGCAGCATCGCCATGATGTACGCCAACGATGCGCAAAAGGAACAATGGCTGCGTCCCTTGGCGCAAGGCGCCATGCTGGGCGCGTTTTGCCTGACAGAACCGCACACGGGCAGCGACGCCTCGGCCCTGCGCACCACAGCCGCCCTGGACGGCAATGAATACGTCATCAACGGCACGAAACAATTCATTACCAGCGGCAAGTATGCGGACGTGGCCATCGTCATGGCCGTCACCGACAAGGCGGCCGGCAAGCGCGGCATCAGTGCCTTCTGGGTGCCGACGAATACGCCCGGCTACATCGTGGCGGGACTGGAACAGAAGATGGGCCAGCATTCGTCGGACACGGCGCAAATCCTGTTCGAGAATTGCCGCATCCCGACAGAAAACCTGATTGGCGAAGAAGGACAAGGCTACAAGATCGCCCTGTCCGGCCTGGAAGGCGGACGCATCGGCATCGCTTCGCAAGCCGTGGGCATGGCGCGCGCTGCGTACGAGGCGGCCTTGAGCTATGCGCGCGAACGCGAAAGTTTCGGTAAACCCATCTATGAACACCAGGCCGTGCAATTCCGCCTGGCCGACATGGCCACGCAGATCGAAGCGGCACGCCAGCTGATACGCCATGCGGCATCGATGAAGGATGCGGGTCTGCCCTGCCTGAAGGAAGCGGCCATGGCCAAGCTGTTTGCATCGGAAATGGCGGAAAAAGTGTGTTCGGACGCCATCCAGGTGCACGGCGGCTATGGTTATGTATCCGACTTTCCCGTCGAGCGCATCTACCGCGACGTGCGCGTGTGCCAGATTTACGAGGGCACCAGCGATATCCAGAAAATCCTGATCGCCAGGGCTTTATAGGCAAGGAAAGAAAGGCGCGTGAGACAGTAAAAGCCTCGGCACCTTGAGCAACCGTAGCGAGCAAGCGCGATATCGGCTTGAGTAACGCAGCCGTACTGAAGTACGGCGAGTAAGGCCGAGTCGGGAGCGGGCTGCGCAGTAGGTTGCTCAACGCGCCAGCCATAGACGAAAAAAAAGCCCGCTAGCGCGGGCTTCGTTCCAATGTATTACCAATGCTTTAATCGTGTCATGGACGCCAGTGCTATCTGCAAAGTGCCTCCTGATTTTCGGACTCCCATGCTATCTGCATGGTGACTCCAATGTGTAGCGACCATCGTATCCGGAATTACAAAATCCACTCTTCGCTCTGTCACGCCATCGACATTACACCTGTCGGTCGCCGCGCTGAAACTGGATGGTGAGATGATTTGCTGCCAAATCTCAATCACTGAACGGAGTATAGCACAGCTTTTTGTGCGATGCAATAATGAATTGAATCCATACTTTAAATCAAGTCCTTAGTGCCAACGGCTTCTCCTCTTCGCCGCCACGGGCCACTCTTTCGTATTCGGAAATCACTTGCGCGCCCAGCAGCAGTAGGGTGGCGCCGATTTCCAGGCTGAACATGACGACGATGGCCGTCGTCATCGAGCCATACACGACGTTGACCTGCGACAAGGTGGAGAAATACCAGACCAGCACATGGCGGGCGATTTCCCACAACAGGGCCGCCGTCACGCCGCCGATCAGCGCATGCGTGATCGACAGGCGCCCGACGGGCATGACCAGGTAGATCGAGCTGAGCACCAGGATTTCACCCGCCAGCCCCAGTAAATATAGCAGCACGCCGGACACGCCTTCCAGGCCCCAGTCGTGGCGCAAAAAGCGCACGCTTTCCTCGCCCATCACCTGCAGGCCGCCCGCCACCAGGGTGATCAGCAGGATGCCCGCGCCCAGGCACAGGATGTAGCAGTACGGCAGCACGGCGGAAATGAGGAAATGGCGGCGGCGGATGGCTACGCGGTGCATGAAGATCACGCTCATGGCGTTTTCCAGAACGGTAAACGCCAGCGAGCTGAAAAACAGCATGGTCAGCAGCAGCAGCCAGCCGATCACGCCCCGGTTGTTGAGAAAATGCGCCACTTCAGCCACGATGGCTTTCGATTGCCCCGGCACCAGCCATTCCAGGTAATGTCCGATGGTCCGCAACAGCTCGTCTTCTGCGATCACGTGCGACAGGGCCACCACCACCAGCATCAGCAGGGGCACGATGGAGAGCAGCGAGTAATACGCGACGGCGCCCGCCAGCAGCAAGCCCTGGTTGGCGCGAAAACCCTTCAGCACCTGCAGCACGAAAGCCAGCGGGTGTCTGAGGATGTAGGTACTGGCGTGGCGATTGATCATGTCGGGAGCGGTGAAGAAGGCGGCGCGGCCTCGTGCCACGCTTGCAATCACACTAGCATACTGACAATCGCCCCGCTCCACCGTACGCTAGCAGACACCAGGCTCCAGCAAGGTCAAGGTTTGCCGGTCTGCATCCAAGGTCGCCAATATACCCATCGGTAGCGTGAACTGGTGGCGGATGTGGCCGAACGAATAACCGCTGACGGCCGGCACACTCAATAGCTGCAGATGCTGCTCCAGGGTAGCAGCGAGAGTCAGCGCCGTGTCGCCTTCGGCCGCCTCGCAATGCTCGAAGATACCCAGCATCAAGGCCGCCGCATGCTTGAAACCGATCGACAGGTCCAGTTGGCACAACATCCTGTCGATGCGGTAGGGCACTTCATTGATTTCTTCGAGGAAAAGAATGTGCTCGCGGAAATCGGCCGCATACGGCGTACCGGCCAGCGCGCTGACCATGCACAGGTTGCCGCCCGTCAAGCGTCCCGTCGCCTGGCCGCCGTGCACGGTGCGGATGGCGAAGTTCGGCTGCGTCTGCGCGCGGCGGTGGTTGTCCAGCGCCATCGGGATCGTGTAGCTGTCTTGCGGCGTCATCAGCACGTTTTGCAGCTGCGTCACCGTGTAGTCGGAAAACGTAGACGAGGCCACGGGGCCGTGAAACGTCACCAGGCCCGTCTGGCGGACGATGGCCAGGTGCAGGGCCGTGATGTCGGAATAGCCGATCAGCACTTTCGGGTTGCGCTGGATCAAGGCATAGTCGAGCAGCGCCAGCAGCGAAATGCAGCCGGAGCCGCCACGGATGGCCCAGATCGCCTTGACCTCGGGGTCGCGGAACGCGGCGTGCAGGTCGTCCAGGCGCTGCTGCACCGTACCCGCATAGTTGCCGTGCACGGCGCGAATGTTGGCGCCCAGGCTGGCGCGCAGTCCCAGCGATTCGATATTGCGCTGGGCCTTGGCGATGGCGTCCTCATCCGTAAAGCCGCCCGGTGCGATGATGGCCACCAGGTCGCCGTCGCGCAGGCGCGCCGGTTTGATCAATGCGTGTTGCTGTTGCATGCGTTTGCCCTTCCCTTGCACGGCCGCCGCCCACGCCGGTGTGCCTGCCGCCCCGAGGGTGGCGGCCAGCAAGCCGCCGAAGTGGCGCCGGCTGAGATTGGTCTGACTGGACATGCGGCCCTTTCCTGAAACAAAAAACGGCGACGCCAGGCGCCGCCGCACGAGAGTAGCATGCCGGCAATCTTGCCGCCGGCATGGCTGCCTTACATGAACTTGTACTTCAGCTGGAACGACAGCGAACGGCCACGCGGGTCGGCCACGCGAGGGTCCCAGCCGGCGCCCACCACTTCATCCACGTTGTGCGCGGTGAACGGCGGATCGCGGTCGAACAGGTTCTGGATACCCACGGTGATGGTGGTATTTTTGAAGCCCGTGTACGTGCCCGACAAGTTATACGTGGTGTAGCTGGATACATCCGGCTTGAAGCCCGGTGGTGGCGTGCCCTTGCCGCCATTCGGCACCTGATCCTTGTAGCCCGACGAAAAACTCTGGATCAGCAAGCCGCTCCAGTCGCCGCGCGATACGCCGAAGCTGGCATTGTGTTTCCAGCGCAGGTACAGGTCGCGCGTATAAAACTTGCCGACCAGCTCCTGGTATTCCTGGCCTTGATATTCCGCAAACTTGAAGCTGTCCATATACGTGCCGTCCAGGGTCGCCGTCCATTTCGCGTCCCGGATCTTGCCTTCGCCGCGCAAGCCCACGTCCAGGCCGCGCACGCGGCTGCCTGCCGCATTGATCCAGCCCGCCTGCACGTACTCGATGGTGCCGTCCGGATTGCGGTGGATGTACTGGTTCAGCGCCTGGTAATTGGTCAGCACAATTTGCGGCGTGCGGTTCAGGATGCGGTCCTTGGTGTTGATGGCCCAGTAGTCGAACGAAGCGGAATAGCCCTTGAATGGCTCAATGACAAAACCGACGCTGCCCTGCTTCGACGTTTCCGGTTTCAGGTTGGTATTGCCACCCGTCTTGTAGTCGAGGCGGTCGATGGCGCAGTACTCGGGCACGCCCGGATGCTTGGCGCAGCCTTCCTGGTCGATCACGCCGTTCGGCAATTCCTGGCTCAGCGAACCGGAATACAGTTGCTGGAAGCTTGGCGCGAGGAAACCCTTGCTGGCCGAACCGCGGAACAGCAGGAAGTCCGTCGGCTGGTAGCGGAAGGCCACTTTCGGATTCGTCGTCGCGCCCACCAGGCTGTAATCGTCGCGGCGGATGGCCAACTGCATTTCCAGGTCCTTCGTGACCGGCACCAGCAATTCCGCATACACGGCCTTGACGGTACGGCTGGCATCTTTCAATGCGGCATTGCCCGGCGCCAGCAGGATCTGCATGGCATCGACGTCCTGTCCAAAGCTGTAGCCTTCGCGGCGCAAGTCAAAACCGGCCGCCATCGCCAGCGCACCGGCCGGCAGCTGGAACAGTTCGCCCGAAACGGAACCGTCGATCTGCGTCAGGGTTGTCTTGCCGTGCTGGAAGTCGCCACGGAACTTGGTCGACTCGATCAATTGCTTGGCCGCGTCCGTCTGGCTCTGGCCGGCGCCCACCCAGGGATTGATGATGCCGCTGGCCAGCGCCGCGTACAGCTTGTCCGTATAGGAATAGCCATCCGTCAGCTTGGTCTTGGTGCTGCTTTCGGCGCGCGAAATGCCCGCCTTGTAATCCCACTTGCCGAAGTTGCCTTCGAAGCCCACCAGCACGCGGGCATTGTCGGTCGTGTTTTCCTGCGTGCGGTTGCCCACGTCATTCGCGCGCCATTTGTAGGCAATCGGCTTGGTATTGTCAAACGTGGGGATGTAGGCCGACAGGTCCTGGTAATACGCGCCGCCGACCGGGTACAAATTCTTGTTGGCAACGGTCGCCTGCACCTGCATCGGCGTCAAAATGGCCGTGGCCTTGGTGCGCGAACCGAGCACTTCAACAAACATGCGGTGGTCGGGCGCCAACTGGAAGGTGCCGCGCGACAACAGATTGGCCCGTTCGACAGGGAATTGCAGCACATAGTCGGCGCCGTAGTCATACGCACACGAATGCGTGGTGCTGCGTGGTGAGGTCACGTCTTTCCACAGTGGCGTCTGGTACTGCGACATGCCGGCGATGCTGTCGCACTTGCCCTGGAAGCTCAGGGGATTGGCTTGCAGATACACCGTCGGGTCGCCAGGCAAGGTGTAACCGCCAATAAACGTCCCTGGTTTTTTCGGATCAGGATTGGGGATTTGCAGTGCCGTGCCCGGCCCCGACATCTGGTTGGCAAACGGCGTGCCCGTGGTATCGGGCGACAGGCCACGGCCCGGCTGGAAGCCGTTGACGAAGGAGCGGTCGCTGCCGTTCAGGCGCTGCGCCTTGTCGACGGTCAGGCTGGCCATGATGTTATAGCGATCGCTTTCCAGCGAGCCCGTGCCGGCCAGCAGCGAAGCGCGGCGCGTGGCGCCGCCGCCTGCCTGCGTGTCGTTGGTGGAGACGGACGCTTCCACGCCGCTGTAATTGGTTTTCAGAATGAAATTGATCACGCCGCCGATGGCGTCCGTGCCGTAGATGGCCGAGGCGCCATCCTTGAGAATTTCCACGCGCGAAATCGCGCCCAGCGGAATGGAGTTCAGGTCGACCGACTTGCCGCTGGCGCCGTGCGTGGCGATGCGGCGGCCGTTCAACAGCACCAGGGTGCTCGACGGTCCCAGCCCGCGCAGCGAGGCGAACGAAGCGCCGCCGCTGACCCTGTCGGCATCCGCGCCAAACACGTTATTGCCCGAAGTCATGTTATCGGCGCCCGTGCCATTCGCCGACAGGGTGCGCACCAGTTGCTCGGTCGTCGTGATGCCCTGCTTTTCGATCTGGTCAAAGGTGATGACTTGTACCGGCAGCGCGCCTTCCTTGGCCACGCGCTTGATGCTGCTACCCGTGACTTCGACCCGTTGCATCGCTGGCGCCGCCGCTTCCTGTGCCATTACCGGCCCCACTACCCCCATCAATGCCACCAACTGCGCTAGCTTCTTCAATTTCACAGGTCTTCTCCTTGTTGGGCAATCGAAACTTGAGTTATCAAGTCAGGCTGTTAGATATGTCGCAACGTCTGTCTCGCAGTACATTTTTTTATGACATTTGCGCATGACTTTATTTGTTTTCATTTTCAGAGTAGCGCGATGCATCCGCGGCCAGCCAATGAAAAATGCTTTCCTAACCATAACTTTTTGGAATGAATGCCCTTTTCAGCGACGTGGTCACTTGCCTGCGGGGCTAGCCCTGGTTTTATCCACGTCCAGATAGCGCCAGGACGTGAATTCCACAGGGTGGCGCCTGTAGTTTTTTAGCCACGGTTGCTGCAGGTCGGCAGAGATGGGATGCGTCAGCAACACCCACGGCGTGTAGGCGTGGATCAGCTGAAACAGGTCGAAGTACAGACTGCGTCGGCGCGGCGTATCGGATAGCAGGCGCGCCTCCTCATAGCGTTTATTGTAATCGGGCAAGTTGAAGCGGGCGTAGTTAGCGCGGCCAACGTTGCCGCCATACAACAATTGCATAAAGTTATCGCCATCGGGGAAGTCGGCGATCCAGTTGGTCTCGAACATTTGCACCTTGCCCAGACGCGACGCCTTGATGATTTCCGTCTTCTTGTCGCTTTTAAATGCCACGCGCAGGCCGATGGCGGTCAGGTTACGGCGCCAAAGCTCATCGCGCAGGCGCCCCACGGTGCTCGGCTCCGTATGCATGGTCAGCAGCAAGGGCGTGCCGTCCGGCTGGGTGCGGAAACCATCGGCGCCCGCCTTGTAGCCAAAGCGCTCCAGCAAGGCGCGCGCCAGCACCGGATCGTAGCCGACGGGGCTGCGGTAGTGCTTGTCGTAACCGAGCACATTGGGCGGCAGCGGCGACTGCGCCGGCAAGGCCAGGCCTTTCTTCAGCAGCGCGATGTCTTCGCGGCTGTTGTAGCTGAGGGCGATGGCGCGCCGCAGGGCCAGCTTGTCCTTGGTCGTGCCGCCCAGCACGGGATCGTCCATATTCATCCACATGTAATACGTCTGCAGCACGGGAAAGCGCGTCAGTTGCAGACCCTTGGCGGCCAGCGCCGGTTTCAGGGCACCGTTTTCCAGCACCATGTCTGTCATCGATTCGGGCACTTGCTCCAGGTAATCGAATTCGCCTTTCAAAAAGCCCAGCATGCGCGATTGATATTCCTCGACGATGCGCACCTCGATGCGCTCGACCAGCGGCAGGCGCTGGCCTTCCAGCGCGGTGGCAATGGCGCGTGCGTCCAGCGGCAAGGCATCCAGCGCCTTGGCTTCCGTACGGAATACGGTGGGGCGGAAAGTCGGATTGGCCTGCAGCACGATCTTGTCGCTGCGTTTCCATTCTTTCACCAGGAACGGCCCCGTGCCCACAGGATGGTTGCCGATCTGCCCCGGCGCCGCATACGCTTCGGCCACTTCGCGCGCCACCACGCCGGTGGCCGGCATGGCCAGGTAAAACAGGAAGTTCGGGTCAACGCCGTTCAGGCGGATGCGCAGGGTGTATTTGTCCAGCGCCTGCAAACCGGCGATCGGCGTGTCGTAGCTGAATTTGGCTTTCAGGGCCGCATCGCCCACCAGCTTATCTTCCAGCAAGAACAACCACGGCGACTTCAGGCTGGGGTCATACAACCGCGTCAGGCTGTAGACATAATCCTGCGCCGTCACTTCGCGCGGCCGGCCCTTGAAGGCGGGATCGGGGGTGAAGAAAATACCGGGCTGCAGGTGAAAGATATACGTGCGTCCACCGTCTTCCACGGTCGGCAAGCCGCGCGCCGTATTGCCCTGCAGTTGCACCGGGCGCGCCAGGTAATCGTAGCGCAGCAAGGGATCGAAGATGTTTTCCATCAAGTTCAAACTGGCCAGGTCCGACGCCACGGCCGGGTCCAGGCCCGTCTCGCTGGTGCTAAGGAACAAGTGCAATGTCTTGCCCGCCCGGCCCGCCGCGGCATCGGTGGCGGCGTGGGCCGGTACAGTGAAAAGCGTCAACATGGCCAGGCCGGCGGCGCAGGCGGTTTTGCGTAAAAACATCATCAGTGATCCAGTGCAGACAAGGTAACGAACAGCGATAAGCGACAGGCATCCCCCACACTACGCGGGCAAGCTACGGGGCGCCAATGAAAACAGGCTGCCAGCTTATAACTTTTTGGCATGCGATTGCTGCATTCTTTCATCAACTCGTATCGGGCTGCCCCTATACTTTGTTTGCAGACATTTTTCACTCCCGACACACAGAACTGATCGCATATGGCACTTAATTACATCTGGTCCGGCTTTTTCCTCGTTGGCTTCCTGGCCGCAGTGCTGCAGTGGCTGTTTCTCGGCGATAACGATATCTTCAAGCGCATCATCGATGGCACGTTCGAAACGGCGCGCATGGGTGTAATGGATATCGCCCTGCCGCTGGCGGGCGTGATGACCTTGTGGCTCGGCATCATGAACATCGGTGAAAAGGCGGGCATCGTCGGCTGGCTGGCGAAAGTGATCGCGCCCTTCTTTTCGCGCATCTTCCCGGAAATCCCGAAAGACCATCCGGCTACGGGCCACATGGTGATGAATTTCTCGGCCAATCTGCTGGGCCTGGACAATGCTGCCACGCCGTTCGGCTTGAAGGCCATGGAAAGCCTGCAAACCTTGAACCCGAACAAGGAAGAGGCGACGAATGCGCAAATCATGTTCCTGGTGCTGCACACCTCGGGCCTGACCCTGATTCCGCTGGCCATCATGGCGCAGCGCTCCATCCTCGGCGCGGCCGACCCATCCGACATCTTTATCCCCTGCATGATCGCCACCTATGTCGCCACCGTGGTCGGCATCATCACCGTGTCCATCAAGCAACGCATCAACTTGCTCAACCGCGTCGTGCTGGGCTGGATGGGCGGCATGACGAGCGCCATCGTCGCCATGATCTGGTACTTCACGCAATACCTGACGAAACAGGAAATCGAACTGGTCTCAAAAGTGGTCAGCAACCTGGTGTTGATCAGTGTCATCGCCATCTTCATCATCGGCGCCCTGCGCAAGAAGGTGAACGTGTATGACGCCTTCATCGAGGGAGCGAAAGGCGGCATCCAGACCTCGATCACTGTGATTCCCTACTTGGTCGGCATGCTGGTGGCCATCAGCGTGATCCGCAACGCGGGCGTGTTCAATTTCCTGATGAGCGGCATGAACTGGTTCTTTGCCAACCTGGGCATCAATACGGATTTCGTGCCTGCCTTGCCGACGGCCATGATGAAGCCGCTCAGCGGCTCCGGCTCGAAAGCCATGATGATCGACGCCATGAATACCTACGGCGTCGATTCCTTTGTCGGCCGCCTGGCCTGCGTCTTCCAAGGCTCCGCCGACACCACCTTCTATATCGTAGCCCTGTATTTCGGTTCCGTCGGCATCCGCAAGACGCGCTATGCGATCACGGCCGGCCTGATCGCCGATCTGGCCGGCGTGATCACCGCCGTCTTTGTCGCCTACGTCTTTTTCCACTAAGGAGCACCATGTTCCGTCCTGTTCTGATGGCTGCGCTGTTGGCTGGTCTTGGCCTGTCGACTGCCCACGCACAATTGCCCGAATCCGTCAGCCTGCTGCTGCGCAGCGCGAATATTCCCGAAGACGCCATGGGTGCCATCGTCTTGCGCGGCAACGCCACCGTGCTGTCGCATGGCGCCGAGCGCAGCATGCAGCCCGCGTCCACCATGAAGCTGGTAACGACGGCCGTGGGCCTGGAGCAATTGGGTCCCATCTTTCGCGGGCGCACGGAGTTGCGCACCAGCGCCGACGTCATCAATGGCGTACTGAAGGGCGACTTGATCCTGCGCGGCGGCGCCGACACGGATTTCAATGCGGACGTGCTGGCGCACATGCTGCAAACCCTGCGCAACCAGGGCATCGTGAAAATCAAGGGCGACCTGATCCTCGACCGCCAACTGTTCCAGCCGGCCAGACCCGATATCGGTGCGCTGCCCTTCGACGAGTCGGCCGAGTTCCGCTACAACGTCATCCCCGATGCCTTATTGCTGAATACCAATCTGCTTGATATCAATATGAGCTCGACGGACCGGCAATTGAGCGTCCTCATGCAGCCGCCGCTCGAGAATGTCAGCATCACCAGCGACATGAAACTCATCAAGGGCAGTTGTGCCCGGTGGGAAGACGGCTGGCGCCCGCCCGAATACCGGCGCGATGCGAGCGGCAAGTTGCAGGTGATACTGCACGGCACCTTCCCGCAAAATTGCAACAAGGCCACCAGCATCAATGTGCTTGATCGCAACGATTATGCGGACCGTTTGTTCCGCGCCACCTGGAAACGCCTGGGTGGCACGATCACGGGCACGGTGCGCGAAGCGCCGGCAACAGGCTTGCCGCCGACGGCCGAACCGGTCGGCACGCGCATGCTGGCCGACCATGTGGCACGCGCCTTGCCAGAGGTCCTGCGCGATATAAACAAGACGTCCGACAACACTCTGGCCCGCACCTTATTCCTGAGCCTGGGCAGCTTGCAAAGCGATGGCTGGCTGGGTAGCCGCCCCGTCGCCATGGCGGCGCCCGAAGATACGGCCAATCGGGCGCGGCTAGTCATCCAGGAATGGTTCCAGCGACACAATATCGATACCCAAGGCATGCTGATCGACAACGGTTCCGGCTTGTCGCGCACGGGACGCATTGCGCCGGCGCAACTGGCCGGCGTGCTGCAAGCGATGCAACAAAGCCCATGGGCGCCCGAGTTCCAGTCCAGCCTGCCCATCGTGGCGCTGGACGGCACCATGCGCAAACGCATGCTGAACAGTCCGGCCGCCGCGCGCGCGCGCATCAAGACGGGCACATTAAAAAATGTGGTGGCCATCGCCGGCTACGTGCCCGACGCCAACAATCAACTGTGCGTGGTGGTCGCCATGATCAATAGCGACCTGGTGGGCAACGGCAATGGCCGCGCGGCTGTCGATGCGCTGATCGAGTGGGTCGCCAGAAGCGGCGCCACGCCGGTAGCGACCGGACAATAAGCCGGCACAGCGGTCTAGTTTCGCGGCGTGCGTGCTGCGCTGGCAAAAGCCAGGCGCAGCATGTAGGCGGCAACGGCGCTGATCAGCAAGACGGTCACCAGCGAAGCTTCCACGCCGAAGGCACCGCCAGTCAGCATGGCGTTGCCGGACAGTTCACCGCGCAGCAAGCCGTCCGTGACCACATGGCCGGACACCGTCGATGAGAACACCTGGCTGACACAGTAATTCCAGCCAATATGCGTGCCGATGCAAACCCACAGCCGGCGCGTCTGCATGTACAGGGCCGCCTGCAGCACGCCATAGGCGGTAATCGCTAGGATTGCCAGCAGCGAAAAGCCGGCATTGGGCAAATGCGCCAGGGCGAACACCAGGGATGAAATCACGATGGCAGCCTTGTTGCCCAGCGCACGTGCGGTCACGCCAAAGAGCACCCCACGAAACATCATCTCCTCGGCCATCCCCACCAACACCAGTTCGGCCAGCGGGAGCAGCAACAAGACGCTCAGGGCGTTGACGCCGCTAAACTGATATACGCCCAGCGCAGCGAGCACAACAAAGGTGAGGGCGACCAGTCCGGCGCCGAGCAGCAATCCACGTCCCAGTTCACGCGCCATGCCCGGCATCGCCAGTTCCACCGGTTGACGCTTTTCGATGTGGCGCACATAGAAACGGTAGCCGCACCATACCAGTACTGCCGCCAGCAACTGCGGCCACAAGATGCGGTAGGACTTGTCCACGAGCTGAGAGGCGATGATCATGGTCAGCGGCACCGGGGCAAACGTCAGCACCATGCCCAGCACAATCTGCACCAGGGGATAGGCCATCAGGCGAGCCAGGGGGGATTTTTTGCTTGCCATGCTCAGGGTGTTGTCCATCATCGCTTTCCTCGTGGGTTGTCAGGGAGTGGCTTTTACCTGCTTGCTGGCATCGCGGATGCGCTCGCCGAATGAACGCTGTTCCAGAATTGTGATGGCTTGCGCCAGGCATGTTGATAAAGGAAATGCCAGTTCCGCATCGAGGCTGTCGGCGGCGCACTTGGTCGCCTGCCAGCAAGTCTGCAGATGGGGCAGCAGCGCCTCGCCCTGGCTGCTCAGGCGTACTACGCGCTGACGTCCATCCTCGCCATCGGCGGCTACCAGCAGCAAGCCTTCCTTTTTCATCAACGCTACCGTTTGTGTGACGGCCGGCTGCGTGATACCTGCCAGTTCGGCCAATTGACCGATGGTCGCGCTCTGCTGTTGTGCCAGTACCCGCATCACCGGCGTATAGCGGGGCCGGTAATCGAGGCCCGCATCCGCATAAGCCTGCTGGACGGCGCCGTCGAGCAGTTCGATCAGGTGGCGTAGTTGTGTTCCGAGTCCTTGTTTCATGTAGTGATAGTAGCAGGATTTATATAAGCACTTATATAAATATTCGATTTTGTTGCATTTCATGCGCAACGTGCCAGGTGAGTACCTGAAAATGGGAGCGGAGTGGAAAGAAACCACCAGACGAAAAAAAACCCCACCATTGCTGGCGGGGCTTTTCTCTACTGCGAATAACAAGCCTGACGATAACCTACTTTCACACTGGTTGCAGCACTATCATCGGCGCAAAGTTGTTTCACGGTCCTGTTCGGGATGGGAAGGGGTGGGACCAACTTGCTATGGTCATCAGGCATAACTTGTACTGACGCTTGTTCTCGGTGGAGCAACAAGGCCATGAATCTGGAAGAAGTGTCGATTATTTACTGAGATGTTACTTGGGTAATGACTGCGTTATCAACAACACGCAACATGTACTTTCTCATCCTCTGTACCTGCTAAGGTTATAGGGACAAGCCGTACGGGCAATTAGTACTGGTTAGCTTAATGCATTACTGCACTTCCACACCCAGCC
>NZ_JAFCWA010000012.1:0-220430 GCF_049897325.1 Janthinobacterium sp. DSP2-3-3
GGCTGGGTGTGGAAGTGCAGTAATGCATTAAGCTAACCAGTACTAATTGCCCGTACGGCTTGTCCCTATAACCTTAGCAGGTACAGAGGATGAGAAAGTACATGTTGCGTGTTGTTGATCGCAATCATTACCCAAGTAATATCTCAGTAAATAATCGACACTTCTTCCAGATTCATGACGCTGCTGCCCAATTGGGAGCAACCGTCAGTACAAGTTATGCCTGATGACCATAGCAAGTTGGTCCCACCCCTTCCCATCCCGAACAGGACCGTGAAACAACTTTGCGCCGATGATAGTGCTGCAACCAGTGTGAAAGTAGGTTATCGTCAGGCTTGTTATTCGTAGTAGAGAAAAACCCGATCAGAAATGGTCGGGTTTTTTTTCGTCTGATGCTTTGGCAGGTTTTACAGCATACAGGCGTAAAAAAAGCAGCGCTACGCGCTGCCTTTGTCATTTGTCAAACGCATTAAAAGTGATAAGCGACTTTGATATTCATGTAATTGACGCCACTGTTTGGCTTTTTGTAGCCGCCATTCGAGAAATGCTGGATTTTCGCAGCGACTTCCCATTTGTTATTGAAGATATAGCCGACGCCGATATGGTCGCCGAACTGGAAGTGGGTCGACAGGCGGTCATCGTCGTTGTTGTACAGTTTTGACAGCATGTGCACGCCGATGCCGGCTTCCGCATAAAAACCCAGCTTGTTCATATTTTCAAAACGGAACACGGGGGTAAAGCCCAGGTCCCACAGTTTTTGATGCTGGCCTGGGACATTCTGATAGCTCTTGGCATCCCAGCCGCCGATGCTGGCATCCCAGTAACCGCTCAACTGTGTGCCATTCGATACAAACCAGGCCTTATCCCAATTCGAGGTTACGCCAGCGCGTACCATTTGTACCTTCACGCCCTTGGCATATTCGCCGTAGACGGAGTCGATCAGTTTGTCGTCGGCGGCAAAGCCGGCATTGGCCGCCATCAGCGCGGCAGCTGCGGCGATGGATTGGAGGAGATTCTTCTTGAAGAACATAGAGGCTTTCATCGTAAAATTGGCCGATAGGCTATTGTTGTACAGGCACCTTGCTTTGCATGCCGCTCTCGCCACTTGTTGATCTCAGGGGTTCAATTGACATTCTCTACAAAAATTGCATTTCTCGGTATCGGTCTGATGGGGGATCCGATGGTCCGGTGCCTGCTGCGCGCTGGATATTCTGTCACAATTTGGAATCGCACGCACAGCAAGGCCCAAGTGCTGCGTGCGGCAGGGGCACAGCCGGCCGTTTCCGTGGTTGAGGCGGTCAATGGCGCGGACGTGGTCATCTCGATGCTGGAAGCCGGTCCCATTGTGGCGCAGGTGCTGCAAGAGGCGCTGCCGGCCTTGCCAGCGGCTGCGATATGGATCGATATGAGTTCCACCAAGCAATCAGAGGCCCAACAATTTCATGCCAGCTTGCACGCGGCAGGTCATGCTTTCATCGATGCGCCCGTGTCGGGTGGCGTCGGCGGGGCGCAGGCGGGCACCTTGGCCATCATGGCCGGCGCCAGCACCGACGATTACGCACGGGTTGAGGCGATTCTGGCGACCATGGGCCGTCCGACCCTGGTGGGCCCATCAGGCAGCGGACAGGTGGCCAAGCTGTGCAATCAGCTGATCGTCGGCGCCACCTTGACCATCGTGGCTGAGGCATTGCTGCTGGCACAGGCAGCCGGCGCCGATGCGGCTGCCGTGCGGGCAGCCATTCGTGGCGGCTTTGCCGAGAGCAAGATTTTGGAGCTGCATGGCCAGCGCATGCTGGAACGTAACTTTGTGGCCGGTGGGCAGGTGAAGAGCCAGATCAAGGACATGCACAACATCCTCGCGGCGGCCCAGGCCGCGCACGTCACCTTGCCAGTGACGCAACTGGTGACGCAGCGCTATGAAACCATTGCCGAAACGTACCCGACGGCAGACCATGCGGCGGCCTTGCTGGCCCTGGAGGCGTTGAATCCGGGGCAGCGCCTGGGTACTGGCCCGGATAAACTGAGCTGATTCAAGCGATGGGCAGGCTCGCTTCGGCCAGCTTGACCCAGAAAGTGGCGCCGATGGGCAGCAGATGGTCGTTGAAATCGTAGCTGCCATTGTGCAAGACGCACGGACCCAGGCCATGGCCGCCATCGCGGTGTTCGCCATCGCCATTGCCGATGAAAATGTAGCAGCCGGCCTTTTCCTGCAGGAAGAAGGCGAAATCTTCCGCGCCCATGGTCGGTTCGACATTCGCGTTGACTTTGTCGGTGCCCACCACACTTTTCATCACGTCGACGGCAAACGCCGTTTCTTTCGCGTGGTTGACCAGCGGCGGATAGTTGCGCTTGAAGTGGAAATCGACTTCCGCGCCAAAGGCGGCGGCCGTGTGCACGGCGATCTCGCGCATGCGCTCTTCGATCAAGTCCAGCACGGGTGTGGTGAAGGTGCGCACGGTACCGACCAGGCTGGCATCATCGGGGATCACATTGGTGGCGCTGCCTGCGTGGATTTGCGTGATCGACAGCACGGCCGTGTCGAGCGGACTCTTGTTGCGTGTGATGATGGTTTGCCAACTTTGCGCGATTTGCACGGCCACCATCACGGGATCGATGCCCTTGTGGGGCTGGGCCGCGTGGGCGCCCTTGCCCTTGACGGTGACGTGGAATTCATTGCTGGAGGCCATCATCGGCCCCTCCACCACGCTCAGGGTGCCCGTTTCTGCGCCCGGCCAGTTGTGCATGCCGTAGATGGCATCCATGGGAAAGCGTGTAAACAAGCCGTCTTCGATCATTTCACGCGCGCCGGCGCCGCCTTCTTCGGCCGGCTGGAAGACCAGATATATAGTGCCATCGAAATGGCGGTGCTGCGCCAGGTAATGGGCGGCGCCGAGCAGCATGGCCGTGTGGCCGTCGTGGCCGCAGGCGTGCATCTTGCCCGGGTGGCGTGAAGCATGCTCGAAGGTATTCATTTCCTGCATTGGCAAGGCATCCATGTCGGCGCGCAGACCGATGGCACGCGTTGAGGTGCCATTCTGGATGATGCCGACCACGCCGGTGCGACCCAGGCCGCGTACCACGGGAATGCCCCATTCCGTCAGTTTGGCGGCGATCACGTCCGAGGTGCGCTGTTCTTCGTAACACAGCTCGGGATGCGCATGCAGGTCGCGGCGGATACCTTGCAGCTCGGATTGAAACGCCAAGATCGGATCAACTAATTTCATCGGACTCTCCTGTGGATGCTGGCGCGCAGCCATGTAGGGCGCGCCGGACCGCGGCTGTTTGATCAAAAGCAGGCGCGGCTAATAATGCATTGTAGCCCTTGTTTGCCGGGTAAATCCAGCGCACGGCCCAGCTTGCTCAACCGCCAACAGCAAGCGCGCGGAATGGTTTACAGTAGCGCCTTCCCCCAACGTTTTTGGATTGCCCATGACCACCACCCAAGTGCGCGCCGCCTGCCCGCTCGATTGCCCCGATACCTGCGCCCTCCTGGTCACGGTGACCGATGGCGTGGCAACAGCCGTCAAGGGCGATCCCGACCATCCGACCACGGCTGGCGTGCTGTGCACGAAGGTGTCGCGCTTCACGGAACGCACCTACCATGCCGACCGGCTGCTGCATCCGCTGCGCCGCGTGGGCAAGAAGGGGGAGGGAAAGTTCGAGCGCATCAGCTGGGAAGACGCATTGCAGACCATCGCCGCCCGCTTGAAACCGATCGCCGCGCGCGATCCGCAGGCGATCTTGCCGTACAGCTACTGCGGCACCATGGGCCTGGTGCAGGGCGAATCGATGTCGTCGCGTTTTTTCAACCAGCTCGGTGCTTCCTTGCTGGACCGCACCATTTGCGCCTCGGCCGGCGCCACTGGCTACCGCTATACGGTGGGCGCCAGCATCGGCACGGACCTGGAGCAATTCCAGAATGCGAAATTGATCATTATCTGGGGCGGCAATCCGATCGCCTCGAACCTGCACTTCTGGATGCGGGCGCAAGAGGCCAAGCGCAACGGCGCGACCCTGATCGCCATCGACCCGTATCGTTCGCTGACGGCCGAAAAATGCCACCAGCATGTCGCCTTGCTGCCGGGTACCGATGCGGCCTTGGCGCTGGGCTTGATGCATGTGCTGATCACCGAAGACCTGGTCGACCACGACTATATTGCGCAGTACACCATCGGCTATGCTGAACTGAAACAGCGGGCCCTGGAATGGCCGCCCGAGCGCGTGGCCGAGGTGTGTGGCATCACCATCACGGAAGTGGTGGACTTGGCGCGCCTGTACGGCCAGGCATGCCGTTCTGGCGAGGGCGCCGCCATCCGTGCCAACTATGGCGTGCAGCGCGTGCATGGCGGTGGCATGGCGGTGCGCAACATCGCCTGCCTGCCGGCCCTGACGGGCGCGTGGCGCCACCCAGCGGGTGGCATGCAGCTGTCGAGCTCGGGTTCCTTTCCCGTCGACCGCAAGGCCTTGCAGCGCCCCGATTTGCTCAAAGGTACGCCGCGCACCATCAACATGAGCACCATCGGCGACGATCTGCTGAAAACAACTTCACCCGAGTTCGGCCCGCAAGTCGAGGCCGTGATTGTCTACAACTCGAATCCCCTGGCGGTGGCGCCCGATTCCTCGAAAGTGGCGCAGGGCTTTGCCCGCGAAGATTTGTTTACGGTCGTGCTCGAGCACTTCCAGACCGATACCGTCGATTACGCCGACATCGTGTTGCCCGCCACCACGCAGCTCGAGCATGTCGATGCGCATTCCACCTACGGCCACCTGTACATGATGGCGAACAATGCGGCCGTGGCGCCGCTGGGTGAAGCGAAGGCGAATACGGAAATCTTTCGCCTGCTGGCGCAGCACATGGGCTTTGATGACCCGTGCTTCCAGGAAAGCGACGATGCGCTGGCGGCCAAGGCCTTCGATGCGACGGATGCGCGTGCCGTGCATTTCGACTGGGAATCTCTGAAACGCACGGGTTGGCAAAAGCTGGCCATGCCCGAGGCACCGTTTGCCGCAGGCGGTTTCCCCACGCCGTCAGGCAAATGCGAGTTTTATTCCAGCGCCATGGCGCAGGCGGGACTCGATCCCTTGCCGACGTACATTGCACCGCACGAATCGCTGGCCAGCAATCCGGCGCTGGCAGCACGCTATCCGCTGGCCATGATTTCTCCGCCGGCGCGCAATTTCCTCAATTCCACGTTCGTCAACGTGAAAAGCCTGCGCGCGGCCGAAGGCGAGCCACACCTCGATATTCATCCCGATGATGGCGCCGCGCGCGGCATCGTGGCCGGCGACATGGTGCGCATCTTCAACGACCGTGGCAGTTTTGTTGCCAAGGCCAGGTTGACGGACAAGGCGCGGCGCGGCCTGGTGGTAGGCTTGTCCGTGTGGTGGAAGAAGCTGGCCAGCGATGGCAAGAACGCCAATGAAGTGACCAGCCAGCGCTTGACTGACATGGGCCGCGCACCCACCTTCTACGATACGCTGGTCGAAGTGGAAAAGGCTGGCTGACCATGGCCCTGCTGCGCTGGCCGGCCCGCCTGCTTGCTGGCACCTTGTGCATGCTGCTGGGTGGCTGCACGCAGCTGCGCTACTACACGCAAGCGGCGCAGGGGCAATATGCGCTGTGGTCCGGCGCGCGCCCCATTGATGCCTGGCTCGATGACCCGGCCACTGAGCCGCGTCTGAAAGTGCGCCTGGCCAAGGCGCAGCAAATCCGCCGCTTTGCCGTCAGCGAGCTGGACTTGCCAGACAATGGCAGCTACAAGAACTACGCGGCCCTGCGGCGCCCGTTCGTGCTGTGGAACGTGGTGGCCACGCCGGAATTGTCGCTGCAGCCGCTGCAATGGTGTTTTCCCATCGCCGGTTGCATCAGTTATCGAGGCTATTACAGCAAGGAAGAGGCGCTCGCGTATGCCGAGCAGTTGCGTGCCCAGCATTACGACGTGCAGGTGGGCGGCGTGCCCGCGTATTCCACCCTGGGCTGGTTCGACGATCCCCTGCTATCGACTTTTATCAACTACAACGATGCGGAACTGGCGCGCCTGATTTTTCATGAACTGGCGCACCAGGTGGTGTATGTGCCCGGCGATTCGGCCTTCAACGAGTCGTTTGCCAGTGCGGTGGAAGAGGCGGGCGTGCAGCGCTGGCTGGCACGCGAGGGCAATGACGCCATGCGCGCGTCGTATGCCCAGTATGCGGCGCGGCGCCAGGATTTTCTGGCCTTGCTGCTGAAATATCGTGAGGAGCTGGAGGCCGTGTATGCCAGCGACGCCAGCGAGGCGGACAAGCGCACGCGCAAGGCGCAGGTGTTTGCTGCACTGCAAGACGCATATCAGGTGCTGAAGCAAGAGTGGGGTGGCTTTGCCGGTTACGACCGCTGGTTCGAGCAGCCATTGAGCAATGCGCACCTGGCTTCCGTGTCTACCTACAATGAATTTTTGCCTGCCTTCAAAAAATTGCTGGAAGAAAAAAAGAACTTTCGTGCTTTTTATGCTGCAGTGCACACAATGACCCAGATCAAGAAGCCTGAGCGCAGGCGTGTGCTGGAACAATTGTCCAGCCCGTGACCCCTAAAGATTGTCTCGCACGTCAGGGCAAACGATCCTGCAACAGTGTATTTATCATGCTGCACTGCAACACAAAAAGCCCCTAGAGCTGCCGCTCGAATACTGTTGAAAGCGCTTGCATGGAAGCGCGGCGCCCGATAGCATCGCGTTAGTAGCATAGAGCAATTGCTCGTCAGAATGCTCAAACTGACTGCCGGACGACAGAATCCGCAGCAATGATCCGCGCCGGCAGGGTGCGCCGGCTCCCCCACGATTATTCGAGACAAGAGGCACAGGATGGAAAAAATTTGGCTGAAGTCGTATCCTCCCGGCGTTCCCGCCGACATCGATCCTGATCAATATCGTTCGCTGGTGCATTTGCTGGAAGAAGCGTTTCAAAAATATGCAGACCGCAATGCCTATGTCTGCATGGACAAATTTCTCACCTATGCCGAACTCGACACCTATTCGCGCCAGCTGGGTGCCTGGCTGCAAAGCCGTGGTTTGAAAAAAGGTGCCAGAGTCGCCCTGATGATGCCGAACGTGCTGCAGTATCCGGTGGCGATTGCCGCCGTCTTGCGCGCCGGCTACACGGTGGTCAACGTCAACCCGCTGTACACGCCACGCGAACTCGAGCACCAGCTCAATGATTCGGGCAGCGAAGCCATCATCGTGCTGGAAAACTTTGCCCATACACTCGAACAAGTGTTGGGCAAGACGGCCGTCAAGCACATCATCGTCGCCAGCATGGGTGAAATGCTGGGCGGCTTGAAAGGCATGCTCGTCAATTTTGTCGTGCGCAACGTCAAGAAGATGGTGCCTGCGTATTCCTTGCCGAACGCCATGCGTTTCAAGCAGGCGCTGGCGCTCGGCAGCCGCATGAAACTCACGCCCGTCGAGCTGAGCATCAACGACGCCGCCTTCCTGCAATACACGGGTGGCACCACGGGCGTGTCGAAGGGCGCGACCTTGAGCCACCGCAACGTGATCGCCAATGTGCTGCAAAGCGAAGCGTGGTCGGGCGCGGCGCTCGACCAGAACAGCAAGGAACAGATGATCGTGGTCTGTGCCTTGCCTCTGTACCATATCTTTGCCCTGACGGCGTGCGCGATGTGGGGCACGCGCGTGGGCGCCCTGAATATCCTGATCCCGAATCCGCGCGATATCCCGGGCCTGATCAAGGAGTTGGGCAAGTATAAATTCAACCTGCTGCCCGCGGTTAATACGCTGTATAACGCGCTGGTCAACCACCCCGACTTTGCCAAGCTCGACTTCTCGGGCTTGAAGATTGCCAATGGCGGCGGTATGGCGGTGCAGCAAGCCGTCAATGACAAATGGCTGCAAGCGACGGGCGTGTCCATCATCGAGGGTTATGGCCTGTCGGAAACGTCGCCTGTCGCCACGTGCAACCGCGCCGACAGCACTGCGTTTTCCGGCACCATCGGCTTGCCGATTCCGTCGACCGAGATCGCGATTCTCGACGATGACGGCAAGGAAGTACCGCTGGGCCAGACGGGCGAGATCGCCATCCGTGGCCCGCAAGTGATGACGGGCTACTGGAACCGTCCCGATGAAACGGCCAAGGTCATGACACAAGATGGCTATTTCAAATCGGGCGACGTGGGCATCATGGATGAACGCGGCTACGTGAAGATTGTGGACCGCAAGAAAGACATGATTCTCGTCTCCGGCTTCAATGTGTATCCGAACGAAGTCGAAGCCGTCATCGCTGCCCATCCCGGCGTGCTCGAGTGCGCCTGCGTGGGCGTACCCGATGAGCATTCGGGCGAAGCCGTGAAAGTGTTTGTGGTACGCAAGGATCCGAACCTGACCCAGGCAGTGCTGGCCGCGTATTGCAAGGAACAATTCACCGGTTACAAGCGGCCGAAATACATCGAGTTCCGCGATGAACTGCCGAAGACTAACGTCGGCAAGATTTTGCGTCGCGCCCTGCGTGACGAAACGAAGACCGCAGCATAAACAGTGTGGGATGCACCAGGAGGCGCATCCCTTTTACAGATAAAGATGAGGCAAGATGGACAAGATTTGGTTGAAGTCGTACCCGGACAGCGTTCCCGCAGAGATTGATTGCACGCAATACCGTTCCGTGACGCATTTGTTGGAAGAGTCGTTCCAGAAATATGCGGACCGTAACGCTTTCGTGTGCATGGATAAATTCCTTACCTACCGGGAGCTCGACCAGCTGTCGCTGCAGATGGGGGCCTGGCTGCAAAGCAAGGGGCTGCAACCGGGCGCGCGCGTAGCGATCATGCTGCCGAACGTGCTGCAATATCCGGTGGCGATGGCGGCAATTTTGCGCGCCGGCTATACCGTGGTGAATGTCAATCCGTTGTACACGCCGCGTGAATTGCAGCATCAGTTGATTGACTCGGGCAGTGTAGCGATCATCGTGCTGGAAAACTTCGCCACCACGGTGGAGCAAGTGTTGCCGCATACCCAGGTCAAGCATGTGATCGTCGCCACCATGGGTGACATGCTGGGCGGCTTGAAGGGCACCATCGTCAACTTCGTCGTGCGCAAGATCAAGAAAATGGTGCCTGCGTTTTCCTTGCCTGGCGCCATCAGTTTCAACAAGATGCTGGCCGAAGGCGCGCACCTGACGCTCAAGCCCGTGCAGCAGGGGCATGACGATATCGTCTTCCTGCAATACACGGGTGGCACGACGGGCGTGTCGAAGGGCGCGATGTTGCTGCACCGCAACGTGATCGCCAACGTGCTGCAAAACGAGGCGTGGATGTCGCCCGTGATGACGCCTGAGATGCGCGCCACCTCGATGGGATTCATGTGCGCCTTGCCCCTGTATCACATCTATTCGTTGACGGTCAGCGCCCTGATGGGCATGCGCCTGGGCGGCATGAGCGTGCTGATTCCCAATCCGCGCGACATCCCCGGTTTCGTCAAAGAATTGTCCAAGCACAAAATCGTCGTCTTTCCGGCCGTCAATACCCTGTACAACGCGCTGCTGAACAATGCCGACTTTGCCAAGCTCGATTTTTCCAGTTACAAAGTGTGCAATGGCGGCGGCATGGCCTTGCAGCGCAACGTGGCCGAACGCTGGCTGAAACTGACTGGCTGCCCGCTGATCGAAGGCTATGGCATGTCGGAAACATCGCCCGTGGTGACGGGCAACCGCGTCGATATCACGGAATTCACGGGTACCATCGGCTTGCCATTCCCCTCGACGGAAGTGGCGATCTTGAACGATGACGGCGTGGAAGTGCCGCTGGGCGAGCCGGGCGAGATCGCCGTGCGCGGCCCGCAAGTGATGGCGGGCTATTGGCAGCGTCCGGACGAGACGGCCAAGTCGATGACGGCCGACGGCTACTTCAAGACGGGCGACGTGGGTGTCATGGATGAGCGCGGCTATGTGAAGATCGTGGACCGCAAGAAAGACATGATCATCGTTTCCGGCTTCAATGTGTATCCGAACGAGGTGGAGGACGTGGTCTCTTCGTGCCCGGGCGTGCTGGAATGCGCCTGCATCGGCGTGCCGGATGCCAACGCGGGCGAAGCCGTAAAAGTATTTGTCGTGCGCAAGGATCCGAACTTGACGGTGGAGCAGATCCGCGAGCATTGCAAGCATGAATTGACGGCCTACAAGAAACCGAAATACATCGAGTTCCGCGATGAATTGCCGAAGACCAATGTCGGCAAGATCTTGCGCCGTCAATTGCGCGACGAAAAGAAAGTGGCTTAGTTCACTGCCAAGGCCGTGTCCGCCACTAGGTTCCGGCCTGGGCGGCTGGGCAGGCCAAAGCACGGGCGCAGCCAGTTCACCTTGCTGATCAGCAGCGAAGTCCCGAGCCAGCAGCTTGCCAGCGTGCCAGCCAATATCAGCAGTGGCTCCAGCACGAGGCCCAGCTTCAGGGGCACCAGCCAGTAGGCCAGCAGCACGATCGCGCTCTGGAGTAATAGGTAGCAGGGAAAGACGGCTTGGCTGGCCCATGGCAGCCAGGCAAAGGGGCCGGTTCAATAGCGTATGCGACCAGCCCAGGATGGCGCAGATGGCCAGCCACATGTACAGGCTGCGCATGGGCCAGGAGCCAGCCGAGGCCCAGGTCAGCAGTTTTTCTGAATAAATCTGGTCGAAAAACATGTACACGGCAAACGCGCCGAAGCCCAGCCACAGCGTGCGCCAGCGCAGGCGCGCCAGTTCCGCCCCCAATTCCTTGTCATTGCCCAGCCACCAGCCATCGAACGCCGCCTGGACGGCAAGCGCTTTGTGCGCGTGCACCGCAGCTATATCGTCAGCCTTGATTTCGTGCAAAGCATCGTGCCGCTGGAATCGGGCGATGCGCGCGCCGTGCTGTCCACGGGTGGCGAAGTGCCCGTCAGCCGGCGCTACCGCGATGCCTTGAAAAGTACTTGCTAGCTTTCCTGCAAGCCAGCCTTGCCGTCGCGCACGATAAAGCTGGCCAGTGTTGCGATGCCGGATGCGCTGTCGCGCACATTCTCCAAACCCTGGAACAGGGTCGTGGTTTTCTCCGGTGTGATTTCCATCAACATATAGCCGCGCTTGTCGCTGCGTCCGTAACGGATGTGCGGGTTCATCGCCACGTACTGCTCGGTGCGCGCCTGCGGGCGGGAACTCGAGGTGATGGACGTGCCGCAAAACTCGGTGGCCAGCACGGGATTATCCTTGCTGGTGGGCCGCGTGGCGTTGCGGCTCAGTTCCGTGGCATAAAAGGTGTGTACGTCGCCTGACAGCACCAGCGGGTTGCGCGCGCCGCTGCTGCGCAAGGCATCGAGCAGGTGCTGGCGCGCCATCGGATAACCATCCCAGCCATCGGTCCATATGCGCTCGTCGCCGGGACGCAGAATGGGCACCTGGCTCGATTGCGCCATCAGCGTTTGCTGGGCCAGGATATTCCAGCGCGCCGGAGAGGTGGCTAGTCCCGCTTGCAGCCAGCGCTGCTGCTCCTCGCCCAGCATGGTGCGTTCCGGTTTCAGCAAGTCGGGGCAGTTGCGCGTGGTGACGGAATTGGAGCCGCCGCGGCCCGGCCTGGCGCATGCGTGATAGGCACGGTATTGCCGGTCGTCCAGTACGTGGAAGCGCGCCAGCCGGCCCCAGTCGTAGCGCTGGTAGATGCGCATGTCGACAAAGCCCCGCCGCCCCAGCGGCAGCAGGCGCAGCGGCATGTGTTCATAAAACGCCTGGTAGGCGGCCGCGCGGCGCTGCAAAAAGGTGGGCGTGAGCAATTCGTCGCGGTCATTGCCATAATCGTTGGCCACTTCATGGTCATCCCAGGTGACGATCCATGGCGCGGCCAGGTGTGCTCCCTGCAAATCCTGGTCGCTTTTGTATTGCGCGTAGCGGGCGCGGTACTCGTCCAGGCTGAAACTTTCGTGCGTGCGCACGGCGCGGCGTGGGTGCTGCAGCTGGTACGGCCCCCATTCATAGATGTAGTCGCCGAGGAAGGCCACCAGGTCGGGCGCGGCTGCGGCAATGTGCCGGTGCGCCGCATACGCGCCGAATTCCCAGTGCTGGCACGAGGCAACGGCCAGCTTCAGCGACGCAGGCAGGGCATCGGCGGCGGGTGCCGTGCGTGTGCGGCCCACGGGGCTGACGGCGTCGCCAAACATAAAACGGAACCAGTACCAGCGGCCGGGCGCCAGGCCGCCCACGTCCACGTGCACGCTGTGCGCGAGGGCGGGCGTGGCCGTGGCTTGCCCTTTGGCGATAATGCGACGAAACCCTTCGTCGTCGGCCACTTCCCAGCGCACGTTCAGGGCGATGGCGGGTGTGGCGGCCACCTGCAGCGGGTCGTAGCAGATGCGCGTCCACAGTACGACAGCGTCCGGCAAGGGCGAACCGGACGCGACACCGAGCGCAAAAGGATAGCCTGTGCCATTCAGGCGCGTGGCGGCGCGCGCGCCGGAACCGGACAGCACGCCGCCGGCAGCGGCCAGCGCACTGATGCGCGCGGCACTGAGCAGGAAGATGCGGCGCTGGCTATCCATGCCGGCTGGCCATGCAATGTGGGATTATTGCGACAATCAAGACGACAATAAGGTCTCGATGGGCGGCACCTTGCGCGGTTTGCGGTCGGAGTCGGTCGCCACGTAGATCAGCGTGGCTTCCGTGACTTTCACGATGCACGCCTGCAGGCGGTTGCGCTCGGCATACACCTCCACATTGACGGTGATCGAGGTATTGCCAACCTTGACTATTTCGGCGTAGAAGGAGAGCAGATCGCCGACGAACACGGGATTTTTAAAGACAAAGGAATTGACGGCGATGGTGGCAACGCGGCCGTTGGCGCGCCGCGTGGCCGGCAGCGAGCCGGCAATATCGACTTGCGACATGATCCAGCCGCCGAAGACGTCGCCGTACACGTTGGCGTCGGACGGCGCGGGCATCATGCGCAATTCCGGCATTTTTCCGGCGGGCAGGCCGGATGCGAGGCAGTTGTCGGGGCGGTCGGGGGAGGTGCTCATCTTTTATTCTCATGAAAGGCTACAATTGCCCCGATTGAACCATAAAAAGCCGACCTTCGCCATGCGCCGTTCCCAGACTTCTCCCCCGCCCCGCTCGCCAGCCTCCGCCAGCCACAGCGATTTCGCCACCATCAAGACCTTGTTGCCATATTTGTGGGTCTACAAATGGCGGGTCCTGCTGGCGCTGCTATGCCTGGTGGGCGCCAAGCTGGCCAACGTGGGCGTGCCCCTGATCCTGAAAAAACTCGTCGACGCCATGACGATCACGGCGGCGAGCCCGCAAGCGTTGCTGGTGTTGCCCTTGGGCTTGCTGGTGGCCTACGGCTTGCTGCGCCTGTCGACCACCTTGTTTACGGAATTGCGCGAATTCCTGTTCGCCAGGGTCACGCAGCGGGCCGTGCGCACCATCGCCCTGCAAGTGTTCCGCCACCTGCATGCCTTGTCGCTGCGCTTCCACCTGAACCGGCAGACGGGCGGCATGACGCGCGATATCGAACGGGGCACGCGTAGCGTCGGTTCGCTCATTTCCTATACCTTGTTCAATATCTTGCCGACCCTGGTGGAAATCACCCTCGTGCTCGGCTATTTGTTCTTGCATTACGACATCTGGTTCACCGTGATCACGGCGGTGGCGCTGGTGTCGTACATCGCGTTTACCGTGCTGGTGACGAACTGGCGTACGCATTTCCGCCGCACCATGAACGACCTGGACTCGAAGGCGAATACCAAGGCCATCGATTCGTTGATCAACTATGAAACCGTCAAATATTTCGGCAACGAGGATTACGAGGCGAAGCGCTACGACGAAGGCTTGCAGCGCTATGAATCGGCCGCCGTCAAATCGCAAACATCCTTGTCCCTGCTCAATACGGGCCAGTCGCTGATCATCGCCACGGCCGTCACCTTGATCCTGTGGCGCGCCACGGTGGGCGTGATCAACGGCAGCATGACGCTGGGCGACCTGGTGCTGGTGAACGCCTTCATGATCCAACTGTACATCCCTCTCAATTTCCTCGGCGTCATTTACCGCGAAATCAAGCAAAGCCTGGCCGATATGGAGCGTCTGTTTTCCTTGCTGAACGAAAACCGCGAAATCGCCGATACGCCGGACGCAAAACCGCTCGTCACGCGCGGCGCAGCCGTGCGTTTCGACCACGTGGATTTCAGCTATGAAGCCAAGCGGAAAATCCTGTTCGACGTGGATTTCCAGATACCGGCCGGCACCACGACGGCCGTGGTGGGCCACAGCGGCTCGGGTAAGTCGACCCTGTCGCGTTTGCTGTTCCGCTTCTATGAAGTCGATGGCGGCAGCATCACCATCGATGGCCAGGACTTGCGCAGTATCACGCAGGACTCTCTGCGTGCGGCCATCGGCATCGTGCCGCAGGATACGGTCTTGTTCAACGACACCATCGAATACAACATCGCTTACGGCAAGCCGGGCGCCAGCAAGGAGGCCATCGTGGCGGCGGCAAAAGCGGCGTCGATCCATGATTTTATTGAAAGCTTGCCAGATGGTTACAACTCCATGGTGGGCGAGCGGGGCTTGAAGCTGTCGGGCGGCGAAAAGCAGCGCGTGGCCATCGCCCGCACCTTGCTGAAAGACCCGGCCATCCTGATCTTCGACGAAGCCACGTCGGCGCTCGACTCCAAGGCCGAGCAGGCGATCCAGGCGCAATTGAAGGAGATCGCCAAAAACCGCACCACCTTGGTCATTGCGCACCGCCTGTCGACGGTGGCCGATGCCCAGCAAATTCTGGTGCTCGACCATGGCCGCATCGTCGAGCGGGGCACGCATCCGCAATTGCTGGCGGCCGATGGCTTGTACGCGCAAATGTGGCAACGCCAGCAGGCAAATAGGGACGATGAGGCGGAAGAGGACGATGCGCTGGCGGGCTTGGCGCCGGCAAAATAAATCGGGAAGGGAAAATCAGTAGGAAAAATGCTACAGCCGCGCTGATTCAGGCGCGCGTATAGTCCCTATTTGAGGGCAATCGCAGAAAACGGCTAGCTCAGCGCTGAAAATGAAATAAAATTAATTCCATTGGTGGCGTCTGCGCCACAGTTGTTTCGTTCGGAGTACATCCGGTTTGTCCGCCCAGGAGAATTTATGAAATTGACCAAAATCATCGCCACGTTGCTCAGCGTCGGTGTCATCAGCAGCATGTCGCCAGTCCAGGCTCAGGAATTGACCGGCACCTTGGCCAAGATCAAGAAAGCCGGTTCCGTCACCCTTGGTGTGCGCGACGGCTCCGTTCCCTTCTCCTATCTCGATGACAAGCAGCAATACCAAGGCTATTCGATCGACCTGTGCATGAAAGTTGTCACGGCTCTGCAAAAGCACCTGGGCATGAGCGAACTGAAAGTGGTGATGAGCCCCGTCACCTCGGCTAACCGCATCCCGCTGATGGCCAACGGCACCATCGACCTCGAATGCGGCTCGACAACGAATAACTTGGAGCGCCAGCAGCAGGTGGCGTTCGCACCTACCATGTTTGTCATCGGCAACCGCGTGCTGTCGAAAAAAACCTCGAACATCAAGACCCTGGAAGACTTGCGCGGCAAGACGCTGGTCGCTACGGCCGGCACGTCGACCATTAAACAGATGACGATTTTGAACAAGGAAAAGAACCTGGGCATGACCATTGCCGTCGGCAAGGATCATCCTGAATCGTTCCTGATGCTGGAAACGGGGCGCGCGGTGGCCGAAGCCAACGACGACATCCTGCTGGCATCGCAAGTAGCCAACTCGAAAAACCCGAACGACTACGAAATCACCAAGGAAGCGCTGTCGGTCGAGCCGTACGGCATCATGCTGCGCAAGGGAGATCCAGCTTTCAAGAAAGTGGTCGACGACGCGCTGATCCGCTTGTACAAGAGCGAAGACATCAACCGCATTTATGCGAAATGGTTTACCTCGCCGATCCCGCCGAAAAACATCAACCTGAAGTTCCCGATGCCGCCGCAATTGAAGGCCGTGTTCATGAATCCGACCGATTCGGGTGATCCAGCCGCGTATGCGGCCGTGCCCGAAGCGCAGAAGACATCGGACAAACGGAAAAAGTAACAAGAGTGCGTAACAAATCGGGGGGCGCAAGCCTCCCGTTTTAATTGCGGGACGGGCGGCAGACAAGCCGCCTTCCTTGGGCTGCATGGGAAGGATGATCATGAATTACAACTGGAATTGGCGCATCTTCTGGGAGATGTCTCCCGATGGCGTGGGCACGTATATGGACACGCTGTGGTCAGGCTTGATCTGGACCCTGGCCACGGCTGGTGCGGCCTGGATCATGGCACTGATATTGGGTCTGGTGATCGGCACCGTCCGCACCCTGCCGAACAAATGGCTGGTGGGCGTGGCCAATGCCTACGTCGAATTGTTTCGCAATGTGCCGCTTCTGGTGCAGATGTTCCTGTGGTATTTCGTCATGCCGGAACTGCTGCCGCCGGACCTGGGTGCCTGGGTCAAGTCGTTGCCGAACGCGCCATTCGTCACGGCTGTTCTGTGCCTGGGATTCTTCACTTCCTCGCGCGTGGCCGTGCAGGTGACGACGGGCATCGAGGCGCTGCCGCGCGGGCAGAAACTGGCCGGCACCGCGTTGGGCCTGACCCTGCCGCAAACCTACCGTTTCATCTTGCTGCCGATGGCCGCGCGCGTCATCATGCCGCCGCTGACCAGTGAATTTCTGAACATCATCAAGAACAGCTCCGTGGCATTGACCATCGGCCTGATCGAACTGACGGCCAGCGCGCGCGCCATCCAGGAGTTTTCTTTCCAGGTGTTCGAGGCATTTTCGGCCGCCACCATCATCTATGTCGTCGTTAATCTGCTGGTGGTGGTGCTGATGCACCTGATCGAGAAAAAGGTCGCCATCCCGGGCTTCATCGTCGCCGGCGCCAAGACGGGAGGACATTAATATGTTCGGTAACTTCGACTTCGATGTCATCTCCCGCTCGTGGGTTTACCTGTTCCAGACTGGCATGGTCTTCACCCTGAAACTGACGGCGCTGGCCATGGTGGGCGGCATCGTGCTGGGCACACTGCTGGCGCTGATGCGCCTGTCCAGCAGCCGCCTCATCTCGGGCGTGGCATCGAGCTACGTCAACCTGATACGCTCGATCCCGCTGGTGCTGGTGATCTTCTGGTTCTACTTCCTGGTGCCGTACATCGCCGCCTGGGTCATCGGCGCGAACGAACCCGTGAAAGTGGGCGCATTTTCTTCCGCGCTGATCACCTTCATCATGTTCGAGGCGGCATACTATTGCGAGATCATGCGCAGTGGCATACAGTCGATCCCGCGCGGTCAGGTGTGGGCCGGCCAGGCACTGGGCATGAACTACGCGCAGACCATGGCCTTCATCGTGCTGCCGCAAGCCTTCCGCAACATGATTCCCGTGCTGCTGACGCAGACCATCGTGCTGTTCCAGGACGTGTCGCTCGTGTACGTGTTGTCGATCCCCGATTTCGTCGGCGCCGCCTCGAAGATCGCGCAGCGCGACGGCCGCCTGGTGGAAATGTATGTGTTTGTCGCCGTCGTGTATTTCGTGCTGTGCTATGCCTTGTCGTTCCTGGTAAAACGCCTGCAGAAACGCGTCGCCATCATTCGCTAACCGTAAAAGAAAGAACAAGATGATTGAACTCAATAACGTCAGCAAATGGTATGGCCAGTTCCAGGTGCTGACCGACTGCACCACCAATGTCGCCAAGGGTGATGTGATGGTCATTTGCGGCCCGTCCGGCTCCGGCAAGTCGACCCTGATCAAGACCGTCAACGGCCTGGAGCCGATACAGCAGGGGCAGATCATCGTCGACGGCATCAGCGTCAACGACCCGAAGACGAATTTGTCGAAACTGCGTGCGCGCATCGGCATGGTGTTCCAGAATTTCGAGCTGTTTCCGCACTTGTCCATCCGCGAAAACCTGACCATCGGCCAGATCAAGGTACTCGGTCGCAGCGCCGACGAAGCCAATGCCAAGGGCTTGAAATACCTGGACCGCGTGGGCCTGCTGTCGCAGCAGGATAAATTCCCGGGCCAGCTGTCGGGCGGCCAGCAGCAGCGCGTGGCGATCGCCCGCGCGCTGTCGATGGACCCGATCGCCATGCTGTTCGACGAGCCGACGTCGGCGCTCGATCCGGAAATGATCAATGAGGTGCTCGACGTGATGGTGGGCCTGGCGCAGGAAGGCATGACGATGATGGTCGTCACGCACGAGATGGGCTTTGCCAGGCGCGTGGCCAACCGCATCGTCTTCATGGACCAGGGCAAGATCATCGAGGATTGCAGCAAGGATGACTTCTTCAATACGACGCGCTCGGACCGCGCGCGCGATTTCCTGGCGAAAATCATTCACTGATCCCTGGTTTTCCCGATAAAAGCGGCCGGTCTCCACCGGCCGTTTTTGCGTTGACAGCACGCTTGCGCCGGATTTGCCTCAGGAAGCCTGGCCGCAAAGGCAGCCCCGCGGCTGGTAAAATGGCGTTATTCGCAATGACCGCCTGAGAGCAGCCGCCATGTCCATACTCGATCACACCCCAGCCGCCGTTCCATCCTCCGTCACCATCACCCGTCCTGACGACTGGCATTTGCACCTGCGCGATGGCGCCGTCATGGCCAGCGTGCTGCCGCACAGCGCGCGCCAGTTCGGCCGCGCCATCGTCATGCCGAACCTGAAACCGCCCGTCACCACCACGGCGGACGCCGCCGCCTACCGCGAGCGCATCCTGGCTGCCGTGCCGGAAGGCGTGAACTTCGATCCGCTGATGGTGCTGTACCTGACGAACAACACCTCGCCCGACGAAATCCGCCGCGCGCAGGACAGCGGCATCGTGCAGGCCGTCAAATTGTATCCGGCCGGCGCCACCACCAATTCCGACCTGGGCGTGACGGATTTGAAGAATTGCTACAAGGTGCTTGAAGTGATGCAGGAGGTGGGCATGCCCTTCCTCGTGCACGGCGAAGTGACGGACCCGGAGATCGACATTTTCGACCGCGAAGCCGTCTTCATCGAGCGCGTGATGCGTCCGCTGCGCAGCGCCTTCCCGGCTCTGTCCGTCGTGTTCGAACACATCACCACCAAGGATGCGGCGCAGTACGTGGCCGAAGCGGAAGGCCCGATCGCCGCCACCATCACGGCGCATCATCTGCTGTACAACCGTAACGAGATTTTCAAGGGTGGCATTCGCCCGCATTACTACTGCCTGCCGATCCTCAAGCGCGAAGAGCACCGCCTGGCGTTGATGACGGCCGCCGCCAGCGGCGACGAGCGTTTCTTCCTCGGCACCGACTCCGCGCCGCACGCGCAAGGCGCCAAGGAAATGGCTTGCGGCTGCGCCGGTTGCTACACGGCCCTGCACGCGATGGAAATGTATGCCGAAGCGTTCGAACGGGCCGGCGCGCTGGATAAACTGGAAGCGTTCGCCAGCTTCCACGGCCCGGCCTTCTACGGCGTGCCGCGCAACACGGACAGCATCACCTTGAAGCGTGAAAGCTGGACTTTGCCAGCTTCGCTGCCGCTGGGCGACAGCCATGTGATTCCGCTTAACGCGGGTGAGCAGATCAACTGGAAAATGGTCTAGGCGCTTCATGCTGCCATCGATAGACTGGAGCCGCCCCTGGTTTAACACGGTGCTGCCGGCGCGACGGCAGCTGGACCTGCAGCGCGAGACCGTGATTGCCGCGCTCAACGGGCAGGCGCGGGCGCTGGACTTGCGCAATCCGTCCGGCTTGCCGCTGGCCTTCGTGCCGCAAGCGGACCTGCCTGAAGGCGTGGCCTACGAGGAGTTCATCGGCGCGACGGGCGGCGTGCCGACGCGCGACAATCTGCATGATTTTTTCAATGCGCTCGTGTGGCTCACTTTCCCCCGCATCAAGCGGCAGTTGAATGCGCTGCAGGCGGCGCAGATCGCCCTGTCCGGCGTCGGCAAATCGCGTGGTCCCGCGCGCGACGGCGCGACCATCTTTGACGAAAATTCGGCTTTGCTGGTGCTGCGCGACAGCGATGCCGGACGCGCGCTGGAAGCGGCCTTGCGCGGACACGACTGGCGCAGCGCCTTCATCGCGCAGCGCGAGAAATTTGGCGCCGGCGGCGACGCCGAAGTCTGGCTGTTCGGCCACGCGCTGATGGAAAAACTGGTGGCGCCGCGCAAGGCCATCACGGCGCACACGCGCGTGATCTTCGCCGGCGACGCTTACTTTGCGCTCGATGATGCAGCACGGTGCGCCTGGCTCGACGAGCGCGTGGCGCTAGACCTGGCGCAGCAAGGCCTCACCACGGCGGACTTTACGCCGCTGCCCGTGCTGGGTTTGCCCGGCTGGTGCGAAGGCCAGGACGACGATTTTTACAATGACGCGGCGGTGTTCCGCCCGAAGCGCAAGGCAGCTGGCGCAGAAAGAGATCAATAGCATGGAAAATACCGTCCGCTGGGGCATCCTCGGCACCGGCAAGATCGCCCACGCGATGGCCAATGGTTTGCGTGATGCGCCCGGTGCGCAACTGGTGGCGGTCGCCTCACGCAGCAGCGCCGGCGCGCAGGCCTTTGGCGCCGAATTCGGCGTCGAACGTTGCCACGGTTCCTACTCGGCGCTGGCCATGGATCCCGACGTGGACGTGATCTACATCGCCACGCCGCACACCTTGCATGCGGAAAATGCCTTGCTGTGCCTAGCCGCCGGCAAGCATGTCGTGTGTGAAAAACCGTTTACCATGAACGCGCGCGAAGCGCAGGCCGTGGTCGATATGGCACGCGAAAAGAAGCTGTTTTTGATGGAAGCCATGTGGAGCCGTTTCCTGCCCGCCGTGCAGGAAGCGCAGCGCATCATCGCCAGCGGCGAAATCGGCGTGCTGCAGCAAGTGCAAGCCGATATCGGCTTTGTCGCCAGTTTCCCGCCCGAGCACCGCATGTTCAATCCCGAACTCGGCGGCGGCGCGCTGCTCGACGTGGGCATCTATCCGCTGTCGATGGCGGCGTTTTTCCTCGGCCCGGTATCGCAGGTGCAGGCGCTGGCTGAAATGGGCGCCACCGGCGTCGATGAGCAAGTCGTGTTCTCATTGCTGCACGCGGGCGGTGGCACCTCGTCCTGCGCCTGCAGCCTGCGCGCGCAAACGCCGACGGAAATGACCATTTCCGGCAGTCTGGGCCGGATTCGCCTGCCCAGCCGTTTTTACAAACCCGATCACCTGATCGTCGAAGCGATGCATGGCGAGCGCCGCGTCGTCGCCGCGCCGCACTTGGGTAACGGCTACGCGCACGAGGCCATCGAAGCGATGCGCTGCATTCGCGCCGGCTTGCTGGAAAGCCCCGTCATGCCGCACGCCGACAGCGTGGCGCTGATGCGCAACCTTGACACCATGCGCGGCCAGATCGGCCTCGTTTACAGAGCCGACCAGGCGTGAACAGGCCTCAACAGGAATCCTCCATGACATTGCACTCATCGCGTCCCAGCCTGAAAACCGTCCTCATCGCCAGTGGCGTCGTCCTGACCCTGGCGATGGGCGTGCGCCACGGCCTGGGCTTCTGGATGCAGCCGATTTCGCAAGCCAACGGCTGGACGCGCGAAACCTATTCGCTGGCGCTGGCCATGCAAAACCTGATGTGGGGTGTCTTCGGCCCATTCGCCGGCATGGCGGCCGACCGCTTCGGCACCATGCGCGTCGTCATCGTCGGCGCCATCAGCTACATGGCGGGCCTGGTGTGGATGGCGCTCGTGACGCAACCCGTCCTGTTCATCGCCGGTTCGGGCATTTTCATCGGCCTGGCGCTGGCTTGCACGGCCTTTGGCGCCATCAGCGGCATTATCGGGCGCAGCGCGCCGCCCGAGCAGCGCTCGTGGGCCTTCGGCATCTCGTCGGCGGCCGGCTCGTTCGGCCAGTTCCTGATGATGCCGGTCGAGCAGCAGCTCATCTCCGCCGTGGGCTGGCAAAACGCCTTTTATGTGCTGGCAGCGCTGGTGCTGCTGGCGATGATACCGATGGCCTTCTACCTGCGTGAACCGCCCGTGACGCATGCCAGCGGCCCGCAGCAAAGCGTTGGCGCCGCCTTCAGCGAAGCCATCGCCAGCCGCTCGTTCTGGCTGCTGCTGGCAGGGTATTTTGTCTGCGGTTTCCAGCTGGTCTTCATCGGCGTGCACCTGCCGGCCTACCTGAAGGACCAGGGCTTGATGAATCCGAACATCGCCGTCACGGCGCTGGCGCTGATCGGCCTGTTCAATATCGTCGGCTCCTACTACGCGGGCAAACTCGGTGGCAAGATCGCCAAGCGCTACCTGCTGTCGGCCATCTACGTGACGCGCGCCGTGGTCATCACCGTGTTCCTGCTGGCGCCCTTGTCTGCGTGGTCCGTGTATCTGTTTGCCGCCGGCATGGGCGTGCTGTGGCTGTCGACCGTGCCGCTGACGAACGGCATCATCGCCGGCATCTTCGGCGTGAAGCACCTGTCGATGCTGGCCGGGATGGTGTTCTTCTCGCACCAGGTGGGCAGTTTTCTGGGCGCGTGGCTGGGTGGCTATCTGTACGAGCACCAGGGCAGTTACCACGTCGTGTGGATGATCACCATTGGCCTGGGCTTGCTGGCCGCCCTGATTAACCTGCCCATCGACGAGCGCGCCGTCAAGCGTGTTGCGGTGGCGGCGTAATGGGCAGCTGGCGCACATGGCTGTGGCGCCTGGCTTGCGCCGCGCTGCTGTCCATCGTCTTCATGGCCTATCTGCGCCCGGACTTCATGCTCGACCTGGCGAACCGCTTCTGGATGTGCATGTAGCCCCATTAAAGGATAAATGATTTGACTTTCCATTTTTCTGCGGCCGATGTCGCTGCCAGTTTTGATGCGGGCACCTTGAATCGCGGCCGCGACTATGCGCGCCGCGGCAAGGTGCTGGCCCTCACGGCCGATGGGGATGAGATCAAAGGCAAGATCAGCGGAAGTGGCGGTCAACGCTACCGGCAAACGGTGCGGATCAAGCCAGGGCTGCGCGGCGTGCGATTCGATGGCGATTGCAGTTGTCCCATGGATTACAACTGCAAGCATGTGGCGGCGCTGCTGCTGCATTATTTGGAATTGAACAAAAATACTCCCGCCGGCGCGTCCGATGCGCTCGCTTCCTGGATGGGGGCCGTGGCCAAGGTCCTGACTGAAGCGTCCAAAGTGAAGAGCGGCCCTGTTGCCGATAAGATTATCTATCGCGTAGCCTATGTCTTGATGCCCAATGATGCCGGCCGCCTCGATCTGTATTTGTGCCGTGCGCGCCTGCGCGCTGACGCGATGATCGCAGCGGCGACAATGCTGCCTTACAGCTATGATTTAATGATGAAGCCGCCTGCCTATGTGACGCAGGCCGACCGTTACGCAAACTATCGGTTTGGACTGCTGAGCGGCTTTGGGGGCTATGGCAAAGTCTCGGCCGAACCGCATGGCGCTGTCGGTGCGCAGTTGTTGCGTGACTTGGCGCAGGCGGGACAACTGTTCTTCGCTGCCACGCGCGACGCTCTCAAAACGGGACTGTTGCGGCCATTGCATCTGTCGCCTGCGCGCGCCTATCGCCTGGGATGGTCTGTGCCAGATGAAGTGGATGGCGGCGTGCGCCTGCGCTGGGAATTTGCCGATGGTGCGGCGCTCGAGTACATGCTGCCGACCGAGCCTCCCATGTACGTGCATGGTGCTGACATTGGCGAGCTGGGCATTCCTGATGGCGCCGCCATGATCCCGGCGCGCGATTTGAGGTCACTGGTGGCGATGGCGCCGCGCGTGGCCGGTCCGGCCCGTGAGCAGGTAGCGACACAATTGGCGGCGCATGGTTTGGTGCAGGTGATTCCGCCACCACCGCCGCCGCGCCAAACTGTGCGTAGCGATATCAAAGCCACGCCCTTCCTGCTGCTCGCCAGCCTTGACAACGGCACTGCCGAATCGGCATGGCACGATTTTGCACTGCTGGCCTTCGACTACGATGGCGTACGCGTCTCGGCCGATCCGGCGCAGGCGGCCATGCGCCATGGCGTCGGCGGCACCGAGGTGATTAAACGCGACAGCGCCGCAGAGGCGCAGGTCGTCGCCGTGCTGCGCGCACTGGGCTTCGCCGATGCCACAGGGCAGGATTCGCCATTGCGTTCGCTGGCGGGCGCGCAACAGCTGCCGGAGCAAGCCGCCTGGATAGCCTTCGTGGCGCAGGGCTTGCCGACCTTGCGCCAGCAGGGCTGGCTGATCGAATACGGTCCCGGCTACCGCTACGATCTGGCATCGGTCGACGATTGGTATGCCGAGGTGGAGGAAGACGGCGAGGGCGGCAACGCCTGGTTCGAGCTGGAACTGGGCATTGTCGTCAATGGGCAGCGCGTCCCCTTGCTGCCGGTGCTGCTGCAATGGATACGCGAGGCGCCCGATCACTTCGATCCGGCCGCGCTGGCGCTGCACGACGATGCCGAACACCTGATCGCCAGTCTGCCCGACGGCATGCGGGTGGCCCTGCCGTGGAGCCGCATCAAGCCCATCCTGCATACCTTGGGCGAGCTGTATTTCAAGGAACGTATCGGCGCCGGCATGCGCTTGCCGGTGCTCGATGCGGCGCGCCTGGCCGAACTGGAAGCGAGCGCTCAGCTGCGCTGGACGGGCGGCGAACGGCTACGCCAGCTGGGCGCCAGACTGCGCGGTTTCGACGGCGTTGCGCCGGTTGCCGCGCCGGCCGGCCTGCAGGCGAGTTTGCGTCCCTACCAGAGCGAAGGGCTGGCATGGATGCAGTTCTTGCGCGAGTACCATTTCGCCGGCATCCTGGCCGATGATATGGGACTGGGGAAGACCATCCAGACACTGTCCCACATCTTGCTGGAAAAGGAAGCGGGCCGGCTGACGTCGCCGGCGCTGGTGGTCGCGCCGACTAGCCTGATGGGCAATTGGCAGGCCGAAGCGGCGCGCTTCGCGCCCGCTTTGAGGGTGCTGCTGCTGCACGGACCGCAACGCGCGCAGCATTTTGAACAGCTGGGACTATACGACCTGGTGCTGACCACGTATGCGCTGCTGCCGCGCGACGAGGCAGCTTTGCGCCGTCAGCATTTTCATTTGCTGATCCTGGACGAGTCGCAATACATCAAGAACAGCAATTCGAAGGCCGCGCAGACTGCGGCGCTGCTACCGGCCACGCACCGCTTGTGCCTGACCGGCACGCCGCTGCAAAATCACCTGGGCGAGTTGTGGGCGCAGTTTCACTTTCTGATGCCAGGCTTGCTTGGCGATCAAAAAACCTTCAACGCAGAGTTCCGCAAACCGATAGAAAAGCTCGGCGATGGCGCGCGCAACGCTTTCCTGGTACGGCGCATCAAACCGTTTTTGCTGCGCCGTACCAAGGACACGGTGGCCAAGGAATTGCCGGCCAAGACAGAAATGGTGCGCGAAGTCGAACTGGCCGGCGCGCAGCGCGATTTGTACGAAACGGTGCGCCTGGCGATGGCGGAAAAAGTGCGCGCGGCGATTGCCGCCAAGGGCCTGGCGCGCAGCCAGATCGTGATCCTGGAAGCCTTGCTCAAGCTGCGCCAGGTCTGTTGCGACCCGCGCCTGGTGGCCGGCGCCGGCAAGAAAGGCCTGGCGCCGTCGGCCAAGTTGATGGAATTGATGGAGATGCTGGACGCGTTGCTGGCCGAAGGGCGCAAAGTGCTGGTGTTCTCGCAATTTACCAGCATGCTGGCGCTGATCGAAGAGCAGTTGCGCGAGCGCGGCATCGCGTATGCTTTGCTGACCGGCGAGACCAAGGAGCGCAGCGCGCAGGTCGACACCTTCCAGCAAGGCAGCGTGCCACTATTTTTGATCAGCTTGAAGGCTGGCGGTGTTGGCTTGAACCTGACCGCAGCTGATACCGTGATCCACTACGATCCATGGTGGAATCCGGCGGCGGAAAATCAGGCCACCGACCGTGCCTGGCGCATCGGCCAGGACAAGCCGGTATTCGTCTACAAATTGATCGCCAAAGGCACGCTGGAAGAAAAAATTCAGGAAATGCAGCGCCGCAAGGCCGAACTGGCCGATGCCGTATTGGCCCACGGTCCGGCGCAAGCGCTGGCGATCACGCAAGACGACTTGCAGGCGATTTTCGCGCCTTTGAAAGGCGCGTAGCTTAGACCTTCAAAAACTCTTCCTTGCCGCCCAGCCAGCGCGCCAGGTGCGCTTCCACCGTGGCGGCGCTATCGGCCGAGGTGGCGTGCAGCAGGTCGTGGGCCACGTCGCGCGCCTGGTCGACCAGCCATTGATCCGTTTCCAGGTCGGCAAAGCGCAGCATGGCTTGGCCGGACTGGCGCGCGCCAAGAAACTCCCCGGGGCCGCGGATTTCCAGGTCGCGGCGGGCGATTTCAAAACCATCGGTCGTTTCGCGCATGGTCATCAGGCGCTGGCGCGCCACGCCGCCCAGCGGACCTTGATATAGCAGCAGGCAGGCGCTGGCCGCCGTGCCGCGGCCCACGCGCCCGCGCAACTGGTGCAGCTGCGACAGGCCGAAGCGCTCGGCGTGCTCGATCACCATCAGCGACGCATTCGGCACGTCGACGCCCACCTCGATCACCGTGGTGGCCACCAGCACGTGAATATGGCCGGCGATGAAGGCATCCATCACTTCCTGTTTTTCCGCCGGCTTCAGGCGGCCATGCACCAGACCCACCTGCAGCGCGGGCAGGGCTTCGGCCAGCATCATGTAGGTTTCGGTGGCTGTTTGCAACTGCAGCGCTTCCGATTCCTCGATCAGCGGGCAAACCCAGTACACCTGCCGCCCTTCCAGCGCCGCCGCATATACGCGGGCGATGACTTCGTCGCGCCGGTTCTGGTCGATGGCGCGCGTGACGATGGGGCTGCGTCCGGGCGGCAGCTCGTCGATCACCGACACTTCCAGGTCGGCGTAATACGTCATGGCCAGGGTGCGCGGGATCGGCGTGGCCGACATCATCAACTGGTGCGGCACGGCCGCGCTGTCGCCCTTGTTGCGCAGGGTCAGGCGCTGGCCCACGCCGAAGCGGTGCTGCTCGTCGACGATCACCAGGCCCAGTTTGGCAAACAGCACATTATCCTGGATCAGCGCATGCGTGCCGATCACCAGTTGCGCTTCACCCGATTCGATCAGGGCCAGTGCCGCCGTCTTTTCCTTTTTCTTCAGGCTGCCCGTCAGCCAGGCGACTTTTACCCCCAGCGGTTCCATCCAGGCGGCGATCTTGCGGAAATGCTGCTCGGCCAGGATCTCCGTGGGCGCCATCAGCGCGGCCTGGTAGCCGCTGTCGATGGCCTGCGTGGCGGACAACGCCGCCACCACCGTCTTGCCGCTGCCCACATCGCCCTGCAGCAAGCGCTGCATCGGATACGGCTGGCGCAGGTCGGCGCGGATTTCTTCGAGCACGCGCGCTTGCGCGCCCGTCAGCTTGAAGGGCAGGGCGGCGCCGAAGGATTCCGACAGGGTACCGACGACTGCTAGCTGTGCGGCGCCTTTCGAGCGGCGCGCGCGCTGGGCGCGTTTCAGCGACAACTGCTGCGCCAGCAGTTCATCGAATTTCATGCGCACCCAGGCCGGGTGCGAGCGGTCCATCAGCGCGCTTTCATCGATGTCCTGCGGCGGGTAGTGCAGCAGGTGCACTGCGGCCCGGAACGGCGACAGCTGCATCTCGCGCAGCAGCTGGTCCGGCAAGGTGTCCTGCCAGTCGATGCGGCGCATGGCGTCGGCGATCTCGCGCCGCAGGACGTGCTGCGACAGGCCTTCGCCGGATGGATAGACTGGCGTCAGGGCCGTGGGCAGGGGGGCGCCCTCGTTGACCACTTTATACGTCGGGTGCACCATCTCGGCGCCGAAAAAGCCGTGTTTGAGTTCGGCGCGCGCGCGTACCCGCGTGCCTTCGGCCAGTTGCTTGACCTGGCTGCCGTAAAAATTCATGAAGCGCAGCAGCAGATTGCCCGTTTCGTCGGCGATCGTCACCAGCAATTGCTTGCGCGGCTTGAAATTGACTTCGCACTTGGTGACGACTCCTTCCACTTGCCACGACTCGCCGCCGCGCAGGCAGGCGTCGCGGATGGTGTAGACCTTGGTTTCGTCCTCGTAGCGCATCGGCAAGTGCAGCACCAGATCCATATCCGTGCGCAAGCCCAGTTTGGCCAGCCGGCTTTCCGTGCTGACCACTTTTTTGGCGGCTTTCGGCTTCGCGGCGGGCTTGGCTATGGGAGGAAGATCGGGCTTGGGTTCGGACATATCGGAGATTTTTGTGCCGCTAGCGTAAAATAGAGGGTTGTCCGGCACACCTTGTGCGTACCGCAGTCGTAGTGTTGCGGCGGATTATTGTAATGCCTGTATAGGCGCACAGTATAGTGCCAGACGTTCCATTGCGCACTCCTAATCATTTTTGACGTACTTTTGAAGCAAAACGCATGTATTCGCTTTCCGATTTCGATTTTAATTTGCCGCAAGAAAACATTGCGCAAACTCCGTTGGCCCAGCGCAGCGCCTCGCGCCTCTTGCATCTGGACGGCGACGCCCTGGTCGACCGCCAGTTCGCCGACATCGTCGGGCTGTTGCAGGCGGGCGACCTGCTGGTGATGAACGATACGCGCGTGCTGAAGGCGCGTTTCTTTGGCGTCAAGGAAAGTGGCGGCAAGATCGAGGCGCTGGTCGAGCGCGTGCTCGACGAGCGTACCGTGCTGGCCCAGGTGCGCGCCTCGAAGTCGCCGCCGCCCGGTTGCCGCATCCGCCTGGCCGGCGCCTTTGACGTGACGGTCGGCCAGCGCGCCGGCGAATTCTTCACCCTGCATTTCGAGGCCGACGTATTCGAGCTGATCGAGGCGCATGGCCGATTGCCGCTGCCGCCCTACATCGAGCACGATGCGGACGAATTTGACGAGACGCGCTACCAGACTGTCTTCAACAAGGTGCCCGGCGCAGTCGCCGCGCCGACGGCCGGCCTGCATTTCGACCAGGCCCTGCTCGATCAATTGAAGGCCAAGGGCGTCAACTTTGCCTATGTGACCCTGCACGTGGGCGCGGGCACCTTCCAGCCCGTGCGCACGGAAGTGTTGGCCGAACACAAGATGCATACCGAGTGGTACACCCTGCCGCAGGACACCGTCGACGCCGTGCGCGCCGCGCAGCAAGCCGGGCGCGACGTGGTCGCCGTCGGCACGACCAGCTTGCGCGCGCTGGAATCGGCCTCGCAAAGCGGCCAGCTGGTGGCGGGCAGCGCCGATACGGCCCTGTTCATCACGCCCGGTTATGCCTTCAAGACGGTAACGCGGCTGATCACCAACTTCCATTTGCCGAAGTCGACCCTGCTGATGCTGGTGTCGGCCTTTGCCGGCTATGAACCGATCCGCAGCGCCTATGCGCATGCGATCGCGCAGAACTACCGTTTCTTCAGCTATGGCGATGCGATGCTGCTCACCACGCAATCGCGTTCTTCGCTCCCCCTTCCGCTGAACCTTGATACTCCCGTGAAAGACTGACATGCTGGAATTTACCTTACTCAAGACCGACACGAGCGGCCTGACCAAGGCACGCCGCGGCACCTTGAAACTCAACCATGGCGTCGTGCAGACGCCGATCTTCATGCCAGTGGGCACTTACGGCACCGTCAAAGCGATGTCGCCGCTGGAACTCAATGAGATCGACGCGCAAATCATTCTGGGTAATACTTTCCATTTGTGGTTGCGTCCTGGCAACACCGTCATGGAGAAATTCGGCGGCTTGCACGGTTTCATGGGCTGGAACAAGCCGATCTTGACCGATTCCGGCGGTTTCCAGGTGTTTTCGCTGGGCGCCATGCGCAAGATCACGGAAGAGGGCGTGCATTTTAATTCGCCCATCAACGGCGATAAACTATTCCTCTCGCCGGAAGTGTCGATGCAGGTGCAGCGCGTCTTGAATTCCGACATCGTCATGCAGTTCGACGAATGCACGCCGTACGAAATCGCCGGCCGCCCCGCCACCCTCGAGGAAGCGGCCAAATCCATGCGCATGTCCTTGCGCTGGGCGCAGCGCTCGAAAGACGAGTTCCATCGCGGTGAAAACCCGAATGCGCTGTTCGGCATCGTGCAGGGCGGCATGTTTGAAATGCTGCGCGACGAGTCGCTGGCCAAGCTGGAAGAGATCGATTTCCCCGGTATCGCCATCGGTGGCCTGTCCGTCGGCGAGCCGAAGGAAGACATGATGCGCATGCTGGCCCACGTGGGTCCGCGCCTGCCTGCCAATAAACCGCACTATCTGATGGGCGTGGGCACGCCGGAAGACCTGGTGGCCGGTGTGTCGAACGGCATCGATATGTTCGATTGCGTCATGCCGACGCGTAACGCCCGCAATGGCTGGCTGTTCACCCGTTTTGGCGACATCAAGATCAAGAACGCCAAGTACAAGGAAGACCAGGCGCCGCTCGACGAGACGTGCAGCTGCTACGCCTGCCGCAACTTCTCGCGCGCCTACCTGCACCATTTGCACCGCTCCAAGGAAATTCTTGGCGCGCGCTTGAACACCATCCACAACCTGCATTACTACCTGGATCTGATGCGCCAGATGCGTGTAGCGCTGGATGAGGATCGTTTCCACGCGTTCACCCTGCAATTCCACGCGGAACGGGCACGCGGAACTTAAGAAAAGCTTAGCTTGCGCCCTGGCGGCAGCATGGCCGGAAGTTTTGTGTATTGGTGCTTGGACTGGGGCGATAAAGCATTGCATAATGCTTTTTTAGCCCCATTTAAAGTTGCCATGCCTGCAATTCGGGTTATGACGTATAGCCAATGCTAGAATACAGCGCTATTTTTTCAAACTGATTAGAACTGGAGTCACCGTGTTTTTCATTTCCAACGCTTATGCGCAAGCCCCAACCGACGCCCTGGGCTTCGGCGGCAACCTGACCAGCTTCTTGCCGCTGGTATTGATGTTCGTGGTCATGTATTTCCTGATGATCCGTCCACAGCAAAAACGCGCCAAAGAACAACGGGCGATGATGGACGCGCTGGCCAAGGGTGACGAAGTCGTCACCGCTGGCGGCATGCTGGGCCGTGTTGTCAAGGTAGTGGACGCTTACGTCACCATCGAAGTGGCGACCGGCACCGAAGTCACGGTGCAAAAGAGCTCCATTACCACTTTGCTGCCTAAAGGCACCCTGAAGGCGCTGTAATTCCTCGCTGTCATTGCCTCGGCAATGATTCACCGGGGCGGCTACCCGCCGCCCCTCGCGACGCCTCCGACGCTCAACACTGAACGCTGAATCATTATGAATCGCTATCCTGCCTGGAAATACATCATCATCGTCGTCGCCTTATTGCTGGGCGCACTCTATACGGCGCCCAATTATTTCGGTGAGTCACCGGCGCTGCAAGTAACCAGCGGCAAGTCGACTGTCAAAGTGACGAGCGAGCTGATGACGCAAGTCGAGCAAATATTGACGAAAGAGAACGTCAAGTCGGAAGGTGTCACTATGGATGGCGCCGGCAACCTAGCCTCTGTGCGTGCGCGTTTCGCCGATCCCGATACCCAGTTCAAGGCAAAACTGGTGCTGGAAAAGGACTTGAACTCCGATTCCACCGATCCCGCGTACATCGTGACGGTCAATCTGCAAGCCAATACGCCAATGTGGATGCAAAAATTGCATGCATTGCCCATGTTCCTGGGCCTGGACTTGCGTGGCGGCGTGCACTTCCTGATGCAGGTCGATGCGAAAGCCGTACTGAACAAGAAAGTCCAGGGCGTCCAGTCCGCCGCGCGTAGCGTGTTGCGCGACAAAAATATCCGCCACGCCGGCATCGAGCGCGTGGGCGACAGCGTGCAGATCAACTTCCGTGACGCCGATACGCGCCTGAAGGCAAAAAACGTCCTGTCCGACCAGATGACTGAGTTGGCGTTCGCCGATGCGGGCGAAGGCAGCGACCTGAAACTGAACATCACCCTGAAACCGGCCGCCCTGAAGGCGACCATCGACGAAGGCGTGAAACAGAATATCTCCACCCTGTCCAAGCGCGTCAACGAGCTGGGCGTGGCCGAGCCGCTGATCCAGCAGCAAGGTCCTGACCGCATCGTGGTGCAATTGCCTGGCGTGCAGGACGTGGCCCGCGCGAAAGCCATCATCGGCCGCACGGCGACCCTGGAAGTGCGCCTGGTCGACGAAAGCATCGTGCCTGGCACGGAACTGTCGAGCGCCATTCCGTTCAACTCGGAACTGTTCACTGTCGGCAAGGGCGTCCCTGTCGTGCTGGCGAAAGACGTGATCCTGACGGGCGACTATATCTCCAGCGCCACGGCCAGCTTCGACCAGAACCAGCAAGCGGCCGTGTCGATCGACCTGAACGGCGACGGCGGACGCAAGATGCGCGAAGCGACGCGCGAACGCGTAGGCAAACGCATGGCCATCGTGCTGTTTGAAAAGGGCAAGCCGGAAGTGCTGTCGGTTGCCACCATCCAGCAGGAACTCGGTTCGCGCTTCCAGATCACCGGCATGGGCGGCGCGGAAAACGCAAATGAACTGGCGCTGCTGCTGCGCTCGGGCGCCCTGTCCGCGCCGATGACCGTTATCGAAGAACGCACGATTGGACCGCAACTGGGCGCGGAAAACATCGCCAAGGGCTTCCATTCGACCTTGTATGGCTTTATCGCCATCGCCATTTTCATGATCGCCTACTACATGCTGTTCGGCGCTTTCAGCGTGCTGGCCCTGGCCGCCAATCTGCTGTTGCTGATCGGCCTGCTGTCGATGATCCAGGTGACGTTGACTTTGCCCGGTATCGCCGCGATCGCGCTGGCGCTGGGCATGGCGATTGACGCCAACGTGCTGATCAATGAACGTATCCGCGAAGAGCTGCGTGCCGGCAATACGCCGCAAGCGGCAATTGCCGCCGGCTTCGACCGCGCCTGGGCCACGATTCTCGATTCGAACGTGACCACCCTGATCGTCGGCCTGGCGCTGTTGGCCTTCGGCAGCGGTCCCGTGCGCGGCTTCGCTGTTGTGCATTGCCTGGGTATTCTGACCTCGATGTTCTCCTCCGTCTTCGTCTCGCGCGGCGTGGTCAACCTTTGGTATGGCCGCAAGAAAAAGCTGACGACCTTGTCGATCGGCACGGTGTGGGTGCCGGGCACCAGCAAATAAGCGACAGCCCCGACTCACCCCATAGCGTCAACAGCGATCGCGTCCGGAGGCACAGCCGCCGGACGCACAGAATAGAACTCAGAGGATTTCATGGAATTTTTCCGGATCAAAAAAGATATTCCCTTCATGCGCCATGCGTTGATTTTCAACGTGATTTCGGCGGTGACCTTCCTTGCAGCCGTCTTCTTCCTGGTGCACAAGGGCTTGCACCTGTCCGTCGAATTCAAGGGCGGCACCCTGATGGAGGTGAAATACCCGAAGGCGGCCAATCTTGAAGGCATACGCGGCACCCTGATTGCCATGGGCTATGAAGAGCCGGGCGTGACCAGCTTCGATACGGCGCGCGACGTGATGATACGCCTGCCGGTGGAAAAGGGCGTCAGCGCCGCGAACACGTCGCAGCGCGTGTTCGACTCGCTGTGCAAGGCCGAGCAAGGCACGACCAAGGCCATCGACACCGTCACTGCAAAGGGCGAGCATGTACTCAAGAGCGCGTGCATGGACGCTGCCGGTAGCGAGGCGGTCGTCTTGCAGAAAGTCGAATTCGTCGGCCCGCAGGTGGGCGAGGAACTGGCGCAGAACGGCTTGAACGCGCTGGTGGTGGTGATTATCGGCGTGATGATCTACCTGGCCATCCGCTTCGAATGGAAATATGCTGTCTCGGCCATTATCGCCAACTTGCATGACGTGGTGATCATCCTGGGCTTCTTTGCCTTCTTCCAGTGGGAATTCTCGCTGACGGTACTGGCGGCCATCCTGGCGGTGCTCGGCTACTCGGTCAACGAATCGGTGGTGATCTTTGACCGTATCCGCGAAAATTTCCGCAAGCAGCGCAAGGCGACCGTGCATGAAGTGATCGACAGCGCGATTACCAGCACCATTTCGCGTACCATCATCACCCACGGCTCGACCCAGATGATGGTGCTGTCGATGCTGCTCTTCGGCGGCCAGACCCTGCACCACTTCGCACTGGCGTTGACCATCGGTATCTGCTTCGGTATTTACTCGTCCGTGTTCGTCGCGGCCTCCATCGCCATGTGGCTGGGCGTCAAGCGCGAAGACTTGATCAAGCCGGTCAAGGAAAAAGACGAAACCGACGGCGCCGTGGTGTAAGCGCAGTTTGATGCATGACGAATTCAAGAACGATCACCCGCGCGGTGGTCGTTTTTTTTTGTAATGGATGACGATGAAGCGTTTGATAGTGATGGGCATCATGGCGGGCATCAGCACGCTGGCCAGTGCCGCAGAATTGCGCCGTGTGGCCAGCGATACCATCGCCCTGCGCGGCACCATCGCCGAGGGCGATGTGGACAAGCTGCGGCAGCTGGCCACGCCAGTGACAACCGTGTTGCGCGTCAATAGCGACGGCGGCGACCCGCAGGCGGCCATGCAACTGGGCCGCTACCTGCGCCAGCGGCAATGGAGTCTCGCCATCGATACGGTGTGCGCGGGCAGCTGCGCCCTGTACGTTTTCCCGGCCGCGCGGTACAAAAGCATCCCCGGCACTGCTGTGCTGGCGCTGCAGGACACGGCCGTCCTGCGCGCGCAGGCCGGCCCGGAGCAGATGCGCCGCAGCCTGCTCGAGGTGGGTGTGCCGGCCGATGAGCTGGACCGTGAAACGGCCGCGCTGGCTGCACAATTGGCGCAGGTGGCGGCACTGGAAGCGGCCTTTGCCGTGGAGCTGGGCATTGCCCCCGCCTTTTACCGCGATTTCCGGCAAGTGGCGGCGCAGGCCGATAGCGTGCGCCAGCGCTTTCCCGACCAGGATGCAGCCATCTACTGGTGGCCGGCCGCCGCTCGCCTGCAGCGCTGCTACGGCATCGCCGGCGTGGACGAAGGCCCGCGCGCGGTGCGCCTGGCGCCGGACGGCTATCTGTACGTGCCGGCGCTGTCGGCCCTGGTCATGGGCGACCAGGCCCTGCAGGCTTGCCCATGAGTCGCAGTGGCCGTTTGTTCCTGCTGATGGACGCCATGCGCGCCAAACGGGTGCCCGTCACGGCGGCCCAGCTGGCGCAGCAGCTGGGCGTCTCCGAGCGCACGATTTACCGCGATATCCAGACCCTGGCCGAACTCGGTGCGCCCCTGCAGGGCGAAGCGGGCATCGGCTATGTGCTGCGCCGTGGCGCCTTTTTGCCACCGCTGATGTTCGGTCCCGATGAACTGGAAGCGCTGGTGCTGGGCGCGCGCTGGGTGCGCCGCCAGGGTGATGCGGGCCTGGCGCAGGCGGCCAGCAATGCCCTGGCGAAGATCGCGGCCGCCACGCCGCGCGACCTGCGCGACAGCATGGCCGAGACCAGCCTGTGGGTGCCGCTGGGGCGTCCCGCCGATGGCGTGCAGCCGGCCGATCAGCATGTGCAGCCGGTGCGCGAGGCGATCCGCTCTGAGCAGAAGCTCACCCTGGGCTACCAGGATGAGCATGGCAATACCACCTCGCGCACGGTGTGGCCGTTTGCCCTGGCCTTTTTCGAAGGCAAGCGCCTGCTGGCCGCCTGGTGCGAGCTGCGCGGCGATTACCGGCATTTCCGCATCGACCGCATCGCCAGCGTGCAGCGGCATGATGAGCGCTATCCCACGCGCCGCCACGCTTTGCTCGATACCTGGCGTAAGGCGCACGAGATTGATCCGGAAAGCTAGTGATCCGGAATCGTGATAATCGCTCCTGACAAAAACTGTCAGTGACGGCGACTACGATGGTGGCTTCTTCACTCACTGGAGTACTCCATCATGCGCCTGTACCACCACCCCATATCCTCGAATGCCCGCCGCGCCCTGATGACGGCGATCCACCTCGGCCTGCCTCTGGAACTGGCCGAGGTCGATCTGATGAATGCGGATGATCGGCGCCGCCTGGTCGAGCTCAATCCAAACGGCAAGCTGCCCGTGCTGGCCGATGGCGCTTTCCTGCTGTGGGAATCGTGCGCCATCATGCAATACTTGGCCGAGCAGGTGCCGGGCCAGACAATTTATCCGCAGTTGCCGCAGGCCCGGGCCGACGTCAACCGCTGGCTGTTCTGGGCCGCGCAGCACTTCGCGCCGGCCATTGGCGTGCTGGCCTGGGAGCGCGCGTGGAAAGGCATGACGGGGGGCGGCCCGGCGGACCCGTTGGAAGAGGCGCGCGGCGAGCGCGACCTGCATGCATGCGCCGTGGTGCTGGACGCGCATCTGGCGGGACGCAGCTGGCTCAGCGGCGAAGGGCTGACCCTGGCCGACTTCGCCGTGGCCGCGCCGCTGATGTATAGCGAGGCGGTGCGGCTGCCGCTGGCGCAGTACCCGCATATCCAGGCGTGGTTTGCCCGCGTGCGGCAGTTGCGTGCCTGGCAGGAAACGGACGTGGCGCTGTTGCCGGGTTAATGTGCGCGCTAAGTGTGCCAGCGTACGGAGCCGGTGCGGCGCAGCACATAAGATAGGGCTGTCTCTTTCAGGACATCCCTAGCTTTGGACTTTACCCGCTTTCGAGCGGGTTTTTTTTTCCGCTTTCGAGCGGGTTTTTTTCCGCTTTCGAGCGAATTTTCGTCCGGTGCTTGAAAGTGGCTTGATAATTTGATTATCGCTGCACAGATGGGACGACGCCCACTGCAAGCAGGTACGCCATGTTCATGCCACGCCATCCGAAGCCATTATTGAGTACCCGGGCGGTCGCCACGCTAGTCGTCCAGCAGACGCAGGGAACGAAGGCCATGGACAAGCATGTGCTGATCGCCGACGCGCCGAAGCCGGCACCAGGCGTGCCGAGCATGCCGCCGGTGCCGGTAAAACAGGATTAATGCACGAGCACCTTCAGCAGCGACTGTACTTCATCGTCCGATTCTTCCATGATGCTCGACAGGGTCGCATCGCCGATGACGCAATCGATGCTGCCGGCGGCGCGGGCGGCCCGCACGGCGATGGCGGCCGGGCTTTCATTGAGGGGCGAAGCCACCGGCGCCAGGTCATTCGCCAGTAGCAGCGTGTCGCCCAGCGATTCGGGCGGGATGGCGCGCAAGCCTTCCCACAGCGCATCGATGGCGCCCATCACGGCTTCCGGCACCTTCAGTTTGCTCAATACGCCATGGCCGATGGCTTGTTCGCCATGTTCGACCCAGTCCTGCGGTTCGCCGTCGAGGATGCCGGGGAATTCGGCTGCGCGCGACAGCAGATAAAAGCCGCCCACTTCATGCATGATGCCGGCAAACAGGGCCGTGTCTGGGTCCACCTTGGTGACGCGGCGAGCCAGTACCTGCGACAGGGCCGCCACGTGGGCCGTATGCTCCCACAGCTGCTTGGCCTTCGCTTGCAGCACGGGATCGGTGATGGTGCTGCCCAGCTGGCGCACGATCAGCGACGCTACCACCGACTGCAGTGTACGCACGCCGAGCCGTTGCACGGCGTTGCGCACGCTGGTGATTTCGTTGCCGGAACGGTTGAACGCCACCGAATTGGCGATGGCCACCGTGCGCGCGGCCAGCAGCGGGTCGGCTTGCACCAGCTTGGCAGCGGCCTCGATATGGCAGTCGGGATCGGCCAGCGCCTCTTGCAGCTTGAGCGAAGCGTTCACATTGGCAGGAAAGGTCAGCTCGCCACGAGCGGCTTGTGCGGCGATGCTTTTAAAGGCGTCGAGTCTGTTCATTGAAAAAATTATACTCGCAATATTTCCGTGCGGAACTTTTTAACCGTGATCTTTTCGTAAACAAGCGAGTAAAAGGCAAGCAAAGCCCCGTAAACGGGAAAAGGCATCCCACTGTATCAGCGGCATGCCTTTTTATCATGACAACGATCGTCAAAGCGCTGAACAGGACGGTAGCGAGCGGCAGTGATTTGTAGCCGAGAAGCGCAGCCGCACTTTAGTACGGGGGCGCCGAGCCGGTGAGCATCGCCGGCCGCAAAGCGCACCGCGCAGCAGGTCCTGTTGGTCCTGTTAAGCGTTACTACAGAGATTCGCTGAAGATGGCGTCGCAGCCTTCGACCAGTTCATCGCTGTCTTCCAGCTCATCGGTCAGGCCCAGGTCGAACAATTCCTCGACGGCATTCATGAAGCTGTTGTGCTTGGTGGCGCCGATCAGGCGGTAGATTTCGCCGTCTTCGTTGCGCACGCCGATGATCAGTTTTTCCTGGCGCACCAGTTCCGGCGTGCTGGCGTTGAGCAGCAGGTTGCCGATGATGTGTTTATCGAAATGAGCGGGTTTTTTGCCGTCGAGCAGTGAGGTTTTCAACTTGGTTTCCTTTGTCTTGTTTGAATGTATTGTTTGAATGTCTGTGCTTGGTGAATGGTCAGCCGTGGCCGTGGCCGTTGGCGATGGCGTGCTTCAAGCCCGCCAGGGTGGTTTCCAACCGCATGAAATCGTCTTCTGTATAGCCGTGGAACAGGTTCTGGCCTTGCTTTGTCAGCTTGGGGAACACGTCATGGAACACCTGTTCTCCCTCGCAGCTCAAGCGCACGAAGTAGGAGCGCTTATCTTTCGTGCAACGTTCGCGGAGCACCAGCCCCTTTTGCTCCAGCCGGTCCACCACACCCGTCAAGGTACCCTTGGTAATCAGGGTTTTCTGGCCCAGTTCCTTGTAGGACATGCCGCAGGTGTTGCCGAGCGTGGCAATGATGTCGAATTGCGCATGCGTCAAGCCGTACTGGCGCACGAAGTCGCCTGAAAACCGCTCGAAGCCTTGCATGCATTCGGCCAGCAGCCGGATACTTTTTAAATATCGTTCACCCATGGGGTGTGATTATATCCTTCCATCCCGCTTTTTTCCGCCGCGTCAGGCCCCGCTGTTGCATGCGGGTCTGGATGGGGCAGAACTCCGGTATCATGTGGGCAACTCAGCCCTTGTCCCTGGTCCGCCTCGCCGATGTCTTTCGCTAATCTTTCCCGTATCGGCCTCGACAAACCGCTGCGCCTGCTGCTGGTTCATGCCGGCGATGCCGAGTCGATTACCTGGGCTGGCCTGGTGCAGCCGCTGCGTCTGTGTGCGCGGGTGCTGGGGCCGGACGCCCTGCAACTGGACGTGCGCACGCCCGAGCAAGTCGCCCAGCAGGGCGGCAACTGGCATATCGCGCTGCTGGTGGCCGATGAAACAGAGGCGCCGCTGCGCGCTGAGCTGTGCCGGGCCGTGATCGAGCGCTGCCGTTCGGCGCCATTCTGGGGGGGCGTGGGCGCTGCCGTGCTGTGGCTGGCCGACGCGGGCGTCATGGATGGCGTGCGCATCGCCTTGCCGTGGGCCCTGTACGCCGATGCGGAAGCGAAGGCCGAACGCGCCATCCTGACGCCGCACCTGTTCGACATCGACGGCCCGCACATCACCTGCTGTGGCGGCGCGGCCAGCATCGACTTTTCGCTGACCCTGATCGAGACCGTGTTTGGCGCCGACGTGCAGGCGCTCGTCAAGGAAGCGCTGTGCGTGGACAAGGTGCGCGGCAAGGAAGAACGCCAGCGCGTGGCCTTGCAGGCGCGCTTCGGCGTGCTGCAACCGAAATTGTCCGAAGCTGTCACCTTGATGGAGGCGAATATCGAGGAGCCGCTGTCGACCGATGACATCGCCAGCCTGGTGGGCCTGTCGCGGCGCCAGCTCGAGCGCCTCTTCAAGCAATACCTGGGCAGCTTACCGTCGCGCTACTACCTGGAGCTGCGCCTGCAGCGCTCACGGCAATTATTGCTTGATACACATTATTCCATCGTGCAAGTAGGTCTGATGTGCGGTTTTTCCTCCGGTTCGCACTTTTCCACGGCGTTTGGCACCCTGTTTGGCAATACCCCGCGCGAAGAGCGTCAAAGAAAGCTCATGCCGCCAGCCTAGCCGACGCCATGGCCGCTGTGAGGAATTGTGAAAATCCTTGTCGCAGATTCAAAAGAGTTTTAGCATCCCGCTTTTTATAATGCAGTACACACGTAGCTGTCGTAGCTGCGGAGTACCTAACATATTGATGGGGAAATGCTATGAATGCCAAGCTTGATTCGACCGTAACGGCTCGTCCAGTCACCCGGGAAACCTTTGACCAGGTCCTCGTTCCTACCTACGCCCCAGCAGCCATGGTGCCCGTGCGCGGTTCCGGACTGGATTTGTGGGACCAGTCAGGCAAGCATTACCTCGATTTCACCTCCGGTATCGCCGTCAACAGCCTGGGCCACTGCCATCCGGTCCTGGTCGACGTGCTGACTAAGCAAATCAATAATTTGTGGCATTTGGGCAACGGCTACACCAACGAGCCCGTTCTGCGTCTGGCACTGGCCTTGACGGAAGCGACCTTCGCCGACCGCGCCTTCTTCTGCAACTCGGGCGCGGAAGCCAACGAAGCGGCTCTGAAACTGGCGCGCAAATACGCGCACACCAAGTTTGGCGCGCACAAGTCGCGCATCATCTCGTGCTTCAGCTCTTTCCATGGTCGCACCCTGTTTACCGTCTCCGTCGGCGGCCAAGCCAAGTACACGGAAGGCTTCGAGCCGCTGCCACCGTCGATCGATCATATCGCCTACAACGACATCGAAGCGGCGCGCGCCGCCATCGGCGATGACGTGTGCGCCGTGATCGTGGAGCCGGTACAAGGCGAAGGCGGCGTGGTGCCGGGCAATCCGGAGTTCCTCAAGGAGCTGCGCGCCCTGTGCGACAAGACCGGCGCCCTGCTGATTTTCGACGAAGTCCAGTGCGGCATGGGTCGCACTGGCGCGTTGTTTGCCTACATGGGCTATGGCGTCACGCCGGACATCCTGACGGCCGCCAAGGCGCTGGGCAATGGCTACCCGATCGGCGCCATGCTGACCACCAATGAACTGGCGCAAACCCTGGCTGTCGGCACTCATGGCACCACCTACGGCGGCAACCCGCTGGCCGCCACCGTGGCCTTGAGCGTGCTGGAAACGATCAACACGCCAGCGTTCCTGGCGCGTGTGAAAGAAGCGAGCGTCAACACCATCTCCATGCTGCAAGGCTTGATCACGGATTACCCGCATGTGTTCTCCGTGGTGCGCGGCAGCGGTTTGCTGCTGGGCCTGGTAGTCAGCGATGCCTTCAAGGGCCGCGCGAAAGACATCCAGAAAGCGGCCGAAGCGCAAGGCTTGATGGTGCTGATCGCCGGCATGGACGTGGTGCGTCTGGCGCCAGCCCTGATCGTCTCGGACGAGCAGATCGCTGAGGCGGGCCGTTTGCTGCACCTGGCCATCGACGGCCTGCTGAAAGCCTGAGGCTAGTCTTACCCCCGCACTATCACCGGCCCGCCGCTTTGCTGCGGGCCGGCTTGGTTCTACCCGGGTTTTCAGCCCAGGTAATGTCTGCATTGAAGGAGTACCCATGTATGTTGTCCGTCCGGTAGAAATTGCGGATATTGCAGCCCTCGAAGCGCTGGCCGCGGTAACCATGCCGGGTGTCCATACCCTGCCGAAGACGCGCGAAAAAATCGCCGCCTCCGTCGAGCGCTCCATCGCCTCGTTTGCCGCCCATGTCGACATCCCCAGCGAAGAGTCATATCTCTTCGTGCTTGAATCCCTGCTCGACAAGAGCATCTTCGGGACAGCCGCCATCTTCGCCTCGGCCGGCTCGAACGGCACGTATTTTTCCTTTCGCAACGACGTCATCCAGCAAGTGTCGCGTGATCTGAACATCAGTCACAGCGTGCATGCGCTGACCTTGTGCTCGGAGTTGACGGCGTATTCGCAGCTGTCCGGCTTCTATGTGCGCAACATGGAGCAGGCGGGCCTGGAAGCGGCCTTGCTGTCGCGCGCGCGGTTGCTGTTTGCCGTGCTGGCGCCGCACCGTTTCGGCGACCGCTTCTTCGTGCCGCTGGCCGGCATCACGGACGTCAACGGCCAGTCGCCGTTCTGGGATGCGCTGGGCCGCAAGTTCTTCCAGATGGATTTCCTCGATGCCGAAAAAGTCATCGGCGGTGCGCGCAACCGTACCCTGATCGTCGAATTGATGCCGCATTACCCCGTGTATGTGCCGCTGTTGCCCGGCGACGCGCAGGCGGCCATGGGCCAGATCCACCCGAGCGGCGAACTGGCGTTCAATTTGCTGACGGAAGAAGGTTTCGAGGCAGACGACTACATCGATATCTTCGATGGCGGCCCGATTCTGCAGGCGCACAAGCATGCGCTGCGCTCGTTTACGGGTTCGCTCACGCGCCGCGTCGTCGCCGGCGTCACGCCCAGCCGCACGGGCCTGAAAGTGCATTACGCGGTCGCTTCGGGCGCGGAGCGCAACTTCCGCGCCGTCACCTTTACCTGCGATGCGCTCGAAGCGCAGGACACCGTCGGCTTGCCGGCCGAGCTGCTTGACGCGCTGGCCGTGGCCGAAGGCGACAGCGTCATTTGCGTGCGCATTTAACCGAGAGAACATTATGCTAGTAGTACGCGCCATCAACGCTTCTGACCTGGATGCCCTGTACGGCTTGGCCAGCCAGGTCGGCACCGGCATGACCACCCTCAAGCCGGACATGAAAATGCTGGGCGACCGCCTGGCCATCGCCTGCGCCTCGTTCGCCGAAACCATCGCGCCCGAGAAGCGCGACTACATGTTCGTCATGGAGGATACCGACACGGGCCGCCTGGCCGGCGTGTGCGCCATCAAGGGCGCCGTGGGCCTGGAAGAGCCGTTCTATAACTACCGCATCGGTACCCTGGTCCATTCCAGCCGCGAACTTGACGTGTTTACGCGCATGGAAACGCTGTACCTGTCGAACGACCTGACGGGCAGCACGGAACTGTGCTCGCTGTTTTTGCACCCCGATTACCGCAGCGGCAACAATGGCAAGCTGCTGTCGAAAAGCCGTTTCCTCTTTATCGCCCAGTTTCCGCACCTGTTCACGGAAAAGCTGATCGCTGAAATGCGCGGCTACCAGGCGCCGGACGGCAGCTCGCCGTTCTATGAAGGTCTGGGCCGCCACTTCTTCAAGATGGATTTCCATCACGTCGATGACTTGACGAGCCTGGGCAAAAAATCCTTCATCGCCGAATTGATGCCGCGCCAGCCCATGTACGTGGCCTACCTGCCCGACGAGGCGCAGGAAGTCATCGGCAAGGTGCATCTGAGCACGGCGCCCGCGCGCCGCTTGCTGGAACAGGAAGGCTTGCACTTCGAAGGCTATGTCGACATTTTCGACGCCGGTCCCGTGCTGCAGGCGCGCGTCTCCGAGCTGCGCGCCATGCGCGACAGCGTGTCGGCCGTGCTGGACGCCGAGGCTGCGCCTGAAGTGTGCGCCGACCTCGCCCAGGCCGAGCCTTACCTGGTGTCGAACACCGACCTGAAAGATTTCCGCATGATCGTCACCAGCGCCAATCCGTACAGCGGCAAGATCGCGCTGGACGACGATGAATTGCATCTGCTGCGTTGCCATCACGGCGACACCGTGCGCACCTTGTCACTCAACCCGAGGAAGCATCCCCATGTCTAAATCGTCCAACCTTCATTCATCTACCGCAGCATCGAACTTCATCAACGGCGCCTGGCTGCCGGGCACTGGCCGTGAACTTGTCACCATTGACCCATCGAACGGCAAGCAAACCTGGGCCAGCCTGGAAGCGACGGAGAACGAAGTCGAGCAAGCTTGCCAGGCCGCCTGCGTGGCTTTCGACGCGTGGGCCGATACGCCCGTCGAAGAACGCATCGCCATCTGCGTGCGCTTCCGCGACCTGTTGAAGGAACATGCCGAAGCGCTGGCGCTCCTGATCTCGGAAGAAGTGGGCAAACCGCTGTGGGAGTCGCGCACGGAAGTGGCCACCATGGCCAACAAGATTGATATCTCGGTGCAGTCGTACAATGCGCGCACGGGCATCACGCAAAGCAGGATCGCCGACGGCGATGCCGTGCTGCGCCACCGCCCGCATGGCGTGTTCGGCGTCTTCGGCCCGTACAATTTCCCAGGCCACCTGCCGAATGGCCACATCGTGCCGGCCCTGATCGCCGGTAACACCATCGTCTTCAAACCCAGCGAATATGCGCCGCGCACGGCCGTCAAAACCGTGCAGCTGTGGCAGCAGGCCGGCTTGCCGAATGGCGTCGTCAACCTGGTCAACGGCGGGCGCGACACGGGCGTAGCGCTGGGCGCGAATGGACACCTCGACGGCGTGCTGTTTACAGGTTCCTGCCAGACGGGCATCAGCCTGCACCGCCAGTTCGGCGGCCAGCCGGGCAAGATGCTGGCGCTGGAAATGGGCGGCAACAACGCCCTGGTGGTGTGGGATGTGAAGGACGTGGACGCCGCCGTGCACCACGCGATCTTCTCCGCGTTCGTCTCGGCCGGCCAGCGCTGCACCTGTGCGCGCCGCCTGGTGGTACAAGATAACGCTGCGGGGTCTGCCTTCGTGGCGCGCCTGGTGGAAGTGGCCGCGAAACTGGGCATCGGCGCGTCCGACGCCCAGCCGCAGCCATTCATGGGGCCTGTCGTATCGAGCGCCGTGGCCGCACGCCTGGTGCAGGCGCAAGCGGACATGGTCGCCAAGGGCGGCACTACCTTGCTGCAGATGCGCCAGTTGAATCCCGAGGCAGGCTTTGTCACGGCCGGCATCGTCGACGTTACCGATGCTTCCGGCATTCCCGACGAAGAATGGTTCGGCCCACTGCTGCAAGTGATCCGCGTGGCCGATTTCGATGCGGCCCTGAAGGTTGCCAATGCCACCGAATTCGGCCTGGCCGCCGCGCTGCTGTCCGATGATCCGGCCCTGTGGCAAACTTTCCAGACACGCGCGCGCGCCGGCATCATCAACTGGAACCGCCCGACCACGGGCGCCGCCAGCACGGCGCCGTTCGGCGGCATCGGCAAGTCGGGCAACCACCGTCCAAGCGCCTATTACGCGGCCGATTACTGCGCCTACCCGGTCGCTTCGATCGAGAACAGCGTGCTGGAAATGCCGGCCAAGTTGTCGCCCGGCCTGAATTTTTAAGTTTTAAAGGACATACCCATGCACAGCACGCGCGAATACAACTTTGACGGCCTGGTCGGCCCATCGCATAACTATGCGGGACTCTCGTTCGGCAACGTGGCCTCGTTCAGCAATGTGAAAAGTGCTTCGAATCCGAAGCAGGCCGCCTTGCAGGGCCTGGCCAAGATGCGCGCGCTGGCCGCGCGTGGCTTTGCGCAAGCCTTGCTGCCGCCGCAGGACCGGCCCAATTTCCGCCTGCTGCGCGCTATCGGTTTCACGGGAACGGACGCCGAAGTGCTGGCGCGCGCCTACAAGGAGTCGCCCGTTATCCTGGCTTGCGCGTATTCCGCCTCGCCCATGTGGACGGCGAATGCTGCCACGGTCAGCCCGTCGGCGGACACGCAGGATGGGCGCGTGCATTTCACGGCCGCCAACCTGAATAACAAGCTGCACCGCGCCTTCGAGCACGCGCAGTCGGCGCGCAGCCTGCGCGCCATTTTCAGCGACGACAGGCATTTCGCCGTGCATGATGCGCTGCCATCGACGCCGGCCTTTGGCGACGAGGGTGCGGCCAACCACACGCGCCTGGGCGCGGGCCACGGCGCGCCATCGGTTGAGTTGTTCGTGTATGGTCGGGTGGAGTTCGATCCTTCCGCGCCGTCGCCGAAGCGCTACCCGGCGCGCCAGACCCTGGAAGCGTCGCAAGCCGTGGCGCGATTGCATGGCCTGGACGCGAAGCGCACCGTGTACATGCAGCAGAATCCTGACGTGATCGACCAGGGTGTGTTCCATAACGACGTCATCGCCGTCGGCAATGGCAACGTACTGTTTTATCACGAGCAGGCGTTTGCCGATGAAGAGGAAAGCCTGTCGCAGCTGCACCGCGCCGTCGCCGCCACGGGGGCCGACTTGCAGGCGCTGCGCGTGGACACCGGCCAGGTGCCGATCACGGACGCCGTCAGCAGCTATCTGTTCAACAGCCAGTTGCTGACGAAAGAGGGCGGCAAAATGGCGCTGGTGATACCGCAGGAGTGCCAGGAAAACCGCGCCGTATCGCGCTACCTGGAAGGCCTGGTGGCCAGCGGTGGCCCCATCGATGAACTGATTCATTTCGACCTGCGCCAGAGCATGCGCAACGGCGGTGGGCCTGCCTGCCTGCGTTTGCGCGTGGCTCTGACGGAAATCGAGGCGCGCGCCATGCATCAGGGCGTGATCATGACGGAAGCGTTGTACCATCGGCTGGTGCAATGGGTGGAGACGCACTACCGCGACCATCTGGAGCCGGGCGACCTGGCCGACCCGCAGCTGGCGCTGGAAGTGCATGCGGCGCTTGAAGAATTGACGATCATCCTCAACTTACCTGGATTGTACGACTTGTAGGCGATAGAAAAACACAGAAAAAACTCGAGACAGACTATCCGCAACACAGAATTGGACGGGCGACCCCCGTCTCTTGACACCGCTGCCGCCCAGCCACAAGCCCGAACGACAGCGTTGGACATTCACATTACCGTAATGGAGATGCAAGATGAATCACACGCCACAAGATTTGCGCACACAAACGCTGGAGCTGATTAACGCGGCCGGCAGTGCGAACAAGGCGGCAGCGCCTGTCGTGCAGCTGGTGCAGGCATGGCTGGACTCGCTCGACGCCGAAGACCTGGCCGATATCGCGCCCGACAGCCTGGCGCCCGTGCTGATCGACGGTTTCACGCAAGCGGCCAAGCGCACCGGTAGCGGCTGTCAGATCGCCACCCTGCGTTATGCGGATGGCCGTGGCGGCATGGCGAGCGCCTTGCTGATCCTGAACGAAGACATGCCTTACCTGGTCGACTCCATCGTCATGGCCATGCGCCGCCAGCATCTGGCCGTGCGCGGCGTGATGAATACCGTGCTGCCGGTGCGCCGCGCCGCTGACGGTAGCGTTGAAGCGGTGCGCCAGCCGGGCGACCCGCTCGAATCGTATGTGCTTGTGCTGCTCGATGAAGAGCTGGCGCCGGAAGCCCAGGCCGCGCTGGTTGCTGCCATCGACATGGTGGCGCGTGACGCCTTTGTCGTGCGCCGCGACAGCGCCGCCATGAGCGAGCGCCTGGCCACCGTCGCCACGGCGGCATCGCAGCATGGCGAAGAAGGCGCGGAAGTGGCCGCCTTCCTGGAATGGGCCCGCAACGGTGGCTTTGAAGTGTTCGGCTATGCCTACTACCGCGTCAAGCCGGGCGTGCGCGAGCTCGAACGCGACATCCCGAGCCGCGTCGGCGTGCTGCAGGATACTGCGCACCCCGTCTACGGCACCTGCCTGGCGAATATCCCGGGCGACTTCGACACTCTGTCCAAGCGCGAATCGGCGCTGTCTATCGTCAAGGCTGACGTGGCAGGCACCCTGCACCGCGACCAGCAACTGGACTTCATCGGCGTGCGCGGCAGGGATGCGCAAGGCGCGATCCTGGGCGAGCATTGCTTCGTCGGCTTGTTTACCCGTGCCGGCAATTCCACCCCGCTGGCAGCGCTGCCGTTTGCGCGCGGCCGCGTGGCCAAGGTATTGAGCCTGGCCGGCGTGCGCCAGCAAGGTTTCCGCGCCGAGAAATTCCGTGAAATCCTCGAATCCCTGCCGCGCACCGAAGCGCTGGAAGCGGACCTCGATTGGCTGGCGCAAGTATGCGGTGCCGTCGTCTCGCTGTACAAGCAGCCGCGCACCAAGGTCTTCGCGCGCCGCGACGTGTATGCGCGCCACCTGAACGTGCTGGTGTACCTGCCGCGTGAGCGCTACAGCGCCAGCGTGGCATCGAGCCTGGCAAAGGCCCTGCAAGCCAGTTCCGGCGCCACCCATGTGAGCACGCAAACCCTGGTGGCAGACGGTCCCCTGGCGCGCGTCTACCTGATCGCCCACGCCGCCCGTTACCCGCTGGACCTGGAAACGGATATCGAACAGCCGCTTCTGAGCGTGCTCGATGGCTGGCATAACGGCTTTGCCGCCGTGGCCGATGCCGTGCCAGACGTAGCCCTGCGCACCAGCCTGCGTAAGCTCTGCGCCACACTGCCGCTCGACTACGTGGCCGCCACCGCGCCGGCCGTCGCCTTCCGCGACCTCGACACCATCCTGCGCAACACCGATCCATCGCAAGTAGCCGTGCGCATCGAGACAGGTGCAGTCACCACTATCCGCCTGTATTCGGCCAACAAGGTGCCGCCGCTGTCGGCCATCTTGCCGGCGCTGCATAACGCGGGCGTGGCGATCGACCGCGAGCAAGCCTTCTCGATTTCGCCACTCGACGGCACGCGCTATTTTGTCACCAGCCTGACGGTCGATGCCGCCAGCGCGGCGAAATTGGCGCAGCCATCCGTCGTCGCCGTGGCGCAGGAATTGTTTGCCGCGCTGTTCAACGACACGGCCGAAGATGGTCGCCTGAATGGCCTGGTCATCGAAGGCGGTCTGTCGACGCGCGAAGTGCAACTGGTGCGCGCCTACACCAGCTACTGGCGCCAGACGGGCAGCCGCTTCTCGGTGCGCTACATTGCCGAAAGCCTGCGCAAGCAGCCGGCCCATGTGAAAGCCCTGGTCGACGCCTTCCTGCAGCGCTTCGATCCCTCGCTGTCCGCCGCGCAGCACGCGGCGGCCCTGGAAAGCATCGCCACCATCAAGGCCGGTCTGCCATCTGTGAACCATGCCGATACCGAGGAAATCCTCGGCGCACTGGCCGACCTGATGGCCGCCACCCTGCGCACCAGCTACTTCCAGAACAATCAAGCCGGCGACAAGATCATCTTCAAGTTCGATACCAGCAGCCTGGCGCTGGTGCCGGAACCGCGTCCTTACCGCGAGATTTTCGTCTTCTCGCGCCGCTTCGAAGGTGTGCACCTGCGCGGCGGCCCTGTCGCCCGTGGCGGCTTGCGCTGGTCCGACCGCATGGAAGACTACCGCACCGAAGTGCTGGGCCTGGTCAAAGCCCAGATGGTGAAGAATGCCGTCATCGTGCCAGCCGGCGCGAAGGGCGGTTTTGTCTGCAAGATGATGCCGAAGGACGCCGTGCGCGAAACCATCGCGGCCGAAGGCGAAGCCGTGTATCGCCTGTTCATTTCCAGCCTGCTGGAAGTGACAGACAACCGTTCGCTGGGCAATATCGTCCCGCCAGTCGACACCGTGTGTTTTGACGATGCCGATCCTTACCTGGTGGTGGCCGCCGACAAGGGCACGGCCACGTTCTCCGACATCGCCAACGGCATCGCTGTGCAGCGCGGCTTCTGGCTGGGCGACGCATTTGCCTCGGGCGGCTCGAACGGCTACGACCACAAGAAACTGGGCATCACCGCCAAGGGCGCATTCGAAGCCGTGAAGCGTCACTTTTATGAAATGGACCACGACCTCAATACCACGCCGATCAGCATGGTCGGCGTGGGCGACATGTCGGGCGACGTGTTCGGCAATGGCGTATTGCTGTCGCGCCAGCTGAAACTGGTGGCCGCGTTCGACCACCGCCACATCTTCCTCGACCCGGCACCGGACGTCGCCGTCTCGTTCGAAGAACGCGCGCGCCTGTTCGCCTTGCCGCGCTCTTCGTGGGATGACTACAACAAGGACTTGATCTCGGCAGGCGGCGGCGTGTATCCGCGCTCCGCCCGCACAATCGATTTGTCGCCGCAAATCCGCGCCGCGCTCGATATTGCCGAGACCTCGCTGGCACCGGAAGAACTGATGCACCGCATCCTGAAATCCCCGGTGGACCTGTTCTACAACGGCGGTATCGGTACCTACATCAAGGCCTCGACGGAAACGCATGCGCAAGTGAAGGACCGCGCGAATGACCATATCCGCGTCAGCGGCAATGAGCTGCGCGTGAAAGTGGTGGCCGAAGGGGGGAATTTGGGTGCCACGCAGGCAGGCCGCATCGAGTTCGCGCTGGCGGGCGGACGCATCTTCACCGATGCGATCGACAACTCGGCCGGCGTGGATTGCTCGGACCATGAAGTGAACGTGAAAATCTGGCTGGACGTGGAAGTCAATGCGGGCAAGTTGACGCAAGCCGAACGCAATCGCGAGCTGTATGCGATGACGGACGACGTCGAACGCCTGGTCTTGCGCGACAACACGCAGCAGACGCATTTGCTGGTGCGCGAGTTGCAGGCGCAAAGCGAGAGTGTCGTGCAGGATGGCTATGCCGCCCTGATCGCCAGTTTGGAAGAAGAGGGCGCGCTGTCGCGCGAACTGGAGCAACTGCCTTCGGTAGCCGAACTGGCGCGCCGCAAGCTCGATAACCGTGGCTTGACTACGCCGGAACTGGCGGTGGTGATCGCCAACGTGAAGAACCGCTTCAAGCGCATCCTGTCCGCGCTGCCGTTGACGGATGAAACGTGGGCTGAGCCGGTGCTGAAACCGTACTTCCCATCCTTGCTGGTGGAAACCCGTTCGGCGCTCGACCATCCGCTGGCCAACGCCATCCTGGCCACCGTGCTGGCCAATGAAGTGATCAACCGCTGCGGCCCGCTGATGATCCGCAACCTGGCGGTAGAACATGGCGTGGACGAGTCGACCGTGATTCTGGCATGGGGCCAGGCCTGGGTGGCACTGAACCTGGCGCCCGTGTTTGACGCGCTCGATGCCGATGCGCTGACGATTCCACGCGAAGTGTCGATCAAGGTCGACGCGCAAACGCGCGTGCTGCAGCAAACGATGATCACCGGCGTGTTGTCCGTGCCGGCCGAGCAGTTGCGCGGCGCCGGTCTGGCCGAACTCACGCGCCTGTTTGGCGCAGAATCGAAGCGCGAGCTGCTGCAAGCCGTTGGCATTAAATCCGAGGCCGCGCTGGTACCTGGGCTGAAACCTGCCTTCGTGCAGGCATGGGATGCGGTCGACGCGCTGGAAGTCGTTGCCGGCTTCCTGTTCCCGGCCCTGTCCGTGCCGCGTCCTGCCTCGATGGATCTGGCCGCCTTCCTGCAAGTGGGCCTGGCCCTGCGCAGCCAGGCGGGCATCGACACCCTGGAGCGTGGCTTGAAGCTGGCTGCGCAAGGCAAGTCGCAGGAACAGTTGCGCAACTACGCGCAGCAAGCGCTGCGCCGCACGCAACAGCGTCTGCTGACGCAGGTGCTGGCGCGTGCCGAGCAAGGCAACGCGGGCCAGGCCGTCGATGCGGTGACGGGCGCGCTGGGCCTGTCGGCCTATGTGGCGGCGACGGAACTGGAGCAAGCCATGCTGGACGTGTGGACCTTGTCGGAAGCCGTGAATAAAATCACGGCGAAATCCACAGCGGAAGCGGCGGTGTAATGACGCAAGAAGTACCACAAGTTGGACAGGGCGCTGGCGGCTTGCCGCCAGCCGTGCAAGCGCTGGCGCAGGCCGATTTCAGCGGCGTGGCGCCACTGTTTGCCAACGCCGGTTTCACGGTGGCCTTGCCGGCGCCGGGCATGCTGCAAGTGGTCAAGCCGCAAGCCGATGCGGGCCGCGCCAGCGTGGCCGTCTCGGTGGGCGTGCATGGCGACGAAACGGGGCCGATCGAAGTACTGGCGCACCTGCTCGATGCCCTGTCGCGCGATGCGTCGAAGCTGGCCGTCGATTTGCTCGTTTGCGTGGGCAATGTCGATGCGATCCGGGCCGGCAAGCGTTTTATCGACGCCGACCTGAATCGCATGTTCCGCCCCGTGCGGGGGAGTCTGGCGCACGCGGCGGAAAGTGCACGCGCCGATGAAATGATCGCCGCGACAAAAGCGTTCTTTGAAGCGGCGGGCCCTGTGCGCTGGCACCTGGATTTGCACACGGCCATCCGGCCTTCCGTGTACCCCACGTTTGCCATCGTGCCGGACCTGGTGGCCGACGACGCCAAGGCGCAGCTGATCGATTGGCTGGGCCAGGCGGCCATCGGCGCCATCATCATGAACCCGCAGTCGGCCGGCACGTACAGCTATTACTCGGCCGAGCATTGCAACGCGGCCGCCAGCACGGTGGAACTGGGCCGCGTGGGCACCCTGGGGCAGAACGATTTGTCCCTGTTCGACGACGTGTCGCGGGCGCTGGATGGCTTGCTGCGCGGCCTGCCTGCGCAGCCCGTCAAGGCGCCGCCGCATGTGTTCAAGGTGGCGCAGGAAATCATTAAGCACAGCGATGAATTCCGCATGGCGTTCGACCGCAGCACGCAAAATTTCACGTCCTTGCCGCAGCACGCGGTGATCGCCAGCGATGGCGACCATGTGTACACGGTGCAGCACGCGGAAGAGTTGGTGGTGTTTCCGAACCCGGACGTGCGCGTGGGCTTGCGCGCGGGGCTGATGGTGGTGCGTACCTCCTGATCGTCCAGCCATCACGCAGCATCAGGCGCCAGCCGGGGAAACCCGATTGGCGCTTTTTTTATGGAAAAATGCCTCACAGAAATAATTATCCATTAAGCAATCAGCTGGTTTAAAATATTTGCCCTTTTGCAATTTCTTGGACCCATCATGTTGAAACGCCTGTTGACAGCGCTGCTGTGCCTGACCCTCTCCGGCCTGACGGCTGCCGCCCCTGCCGATGAGAAGGCATCCGCACCGGAAATGACGGCCGAGCAATTCCTCGCCCAGTTGCACCTGCAGCGCGGCAAGATCACTTTGCCGGGCGGCATCGCCACCCTGGATTTGCCCGCCAACTTCCGTTATTTGTCACCGGCGGACGCCGAGCGCGTGCTGGTCGATGCCTGGGGTAACCCACCGGGCATGGAGTCGCTGGGCATGATCGTGCCCGCCAAGGCCAGCGTGCTGGAGCGCGATAGCTGGGGTGTCATCGTCACGTATGAAAAGGAAGGGCATATCAAGGATGACGATGCGGACAGCATCAAGTACGACGAATTGCTCAAGGATATGCAGGCATCCGTGCTGGACAATAACGCGGAGCGCAAGAAGAAGGGTTATCCCGGCATTCAGCTGATGGGCTGGGCGGAAAAACCCAGCTATGCCAAGGATACGCACAAGCTGTACTGGGCCAAGGATCTGATGGTCGATGGCGGCGAGCACTCGCTGAACTACAACGTGCGCGTGCTGGGCCGCGAAGGCGTGCTGAACCTGAACGCGATTGCCAGCATGCAGCAGATCGAGACGATCAAGAAAGAGATGCAGCAAGTGACGGCATTCACGGAATTTACCGAGGGTAACCGCTACACGGATTTCGACAGCAAGACGGACAAGGTGGCCGAATATGGCTTGGCGGCGCTGGTGGCGGGCGGCGTGGCCAGCAAGCTGGGGCTGTTTGGCAAGTTGCTGGCGCTGCTGCTGGCCTTCAAGAAAGTGCTGCTCCTGGCCGTGGTGGGCGGCGGGGCGGCCATCGTCAAGTTCCTGGGCGGCAAGCGCAAGGATAAGCAGGCGCCGCAGCCACTGGCGCAGGCAGAACCCGCGGCACAGCCGGAGCGCGCGCCGGATGGCAAGGTGAATTTGGACAAGTAAGAGCAAGTGGGCCGCTCGGTGCGCTGGCGCACAGGAGTGGCATTGCGCGCGCCGCCGGAAAACAGCGCCTCGGGTACACTGGCCCATCGTTCACTATCAGGAGTTCGTCATGTCCGTGTCCATGTATCAGGCAACCATTCCCGTCTTCGTCCGCGGCTTGCGGGTCGTCTCGGCCCTGCTGGAAAAAGCGCAAGCGCATGTGGAGGAGGATGGCATCGTGCCCGAGATTTTACTGGGTGCGCAGTTGGCGCCCGACATGCTGGATTTGACGGCGCAGGTGCAGCGCGTCAGCGATACGTCGAAGATGTCGGTCGAGCGCCTGAGCGGCGTGCCGGCGCCGAAGTTTGAAGATAATGAAGCGTCGTTCGAGCAGTTGCAAGAGCGTATCGCCAACACCATCGCCTACATCGACAGCGTCAACGCGGGCCAGATGGCCGGCAGCGCGCAGAAGGAAGTCGTGTTGAACTGGACCGACGAGGGGACGACATTCTCGGGCGACAATTACCTGCTCAGCTTTGCTTTGCCGAACTTCTATTTCCACGTCTCCATGGTCCACGCCATACTCAGAAACAATGGCGTGGCCGTGGGCAAAATCGATTATCTGGGACCGTACGACTGACCTGGTTTAACGTTGTGGCGGCTGCTGCACCTGGTTCTGTACCGCATTGCCCAGCATGCCGCCGCCGATCACGCCGGCCACCGTCGCCAGCGCCTTGCCGCGGCCGCCACCTACCTGGTTGCCGATCAAGCCGCCGATGACGGCGCCCGTGCCGATGCCCACGTAGTTGGGCTGGGCGGGAGCCGGCGCTGGCACTGGCTGCGGCTGGCGTACGGGTTCGCGGTAGGCTGTCTCGCGGTAGCCATCATTGTTGTCATGGTAGGCAGGACGCGCCTGCGCCACTTGCGTGCGGTGCACAACGCGCTTGTGCACGACAGGTGCCGGTGCCGGAGCGGGGGCAGCTTGCGCGACGACAGGCGCGGCAACCGGTGCAGTCACGGGACCAGTCGCGGGCGCTGCCAGGGCTGCGGCGTTCGCTGGCGTCATGGCGGCTACATCGGCAGGCACGGCAGGAATATTCGCCCGTGAATTGGGCAGGATGCCGGCGATGGATGCCGCGCCCACCAGGCACAGGACTGTGACGGAAATGGCGGCGCCGGCCATCAAAGGGTGGATGCGGTTGGCAGTAGTCGTCGTGTTCATGTGTTCTCCTGGGTGGCAATGTGTTGCGCTGTTGTTGATGTGTCCAGCTGATGTGTTCACTGATGTGTCCACTGATGTGTCCACTAATGTGACCAGATTAACGGCCGCGCCTGCGCAAGGCTAGCCCTTGCGCTGTATCAAACGTAAGCAGGTGTAAGCCGCGCTGTCCAAAGCACAGTAGAATCGGTGCTTCCCCTTTTCCGGAGTCCGCCATGAGCCAGCTATTCACGCCGTATGCACTGGGGCCGCTGCAGGTGGCCAACCGCATCGCCATCGCGCCCATGTGCCAGTACTCGGCCGACAACGGCAACGCCACCGACTGGCACATGATCCACCTGGGCCACCTGGCCCTGTCCGGCGCGGGCTTGCTGATGACGGAAGCGACGGCCGTCTCGCCCGAGGGACGCATCTCGGCCGAAGACCTGGGCCTGTGGTCGGACGCGAATCAAGCTGCGCTGGCAAACGTGGTGCAGGCGATCCGCCGCCACGCGGCGATTGCGCTGGTGGTGCAGCTGGGTCATGCGGGACGCAAGGCATCGAGCCGCGCGCCTTGGCAGGGCGGTGCCTGCGTGCACCTGGCCGACGGTGGCTGGCAAACGGTGGCGCCATCAGCCATCGCTCACGCACCCGGCGAAACGGTGCCGATCGCCCTGGACGAGATGGGTTTGCTGCAAATCAAAGGCGCCTTTGTGGCCGCCGCGCAGCGCGTGCATGCGCTGGGTATCGAGGGCATCGAATTGCATGCGGCGCACGGTTATCTGCTGCACCAGTTCCTGTCGCCGCTGTCGAATCACCGAACCGATGCGTATGGCGGCAGCCTGGACAACCGCATGCGTTTTCCGCTGGAAGTCTACGAAGCCGTGCGCGCCGCCGTGCCCGCCACGGTGGCCGTGGGCGTGCGTCTTTCCGCTACCGACTGGGTCGATGGGGGCTGGGAAATCGAGCAAAGCGTGCGTTTCGCGCAGGAACTCAAGCAGCTGGGCGCCGACTTCATCCATGTCTCCAGCGGCGGTATTTCGCCGCAGCAGCAGATTCCCGTGGGACCCGGCTACCAGGTGGCGTTTGCCGAACGCATCAAGCGCAACAGCGGCTTGCCCACCATTAGCGTAGGCTTGATCACGGAGGCGCAGCAGGCGGAAGACATCATCGCCAACGGCCAGTCCGACATGGTGGCACTGGCGCGCGCCATTCTGTTCGACCCGCGCTGGCCCTGGCATGCGGCGGCCCAGCTGGGCGCGCAGGTGCAGGCGCCGCCGCAGTACTGGCGCTCGCAGCCGCGCGAATACAAGAACCTGTTCGGCGATACGACCCTGGGCCAGCGCTAAGGGGCCTCGTCTGCTACACTGACGCTTCTTCCCCATTTCTCCAGGACGCTTCGACATGCGCCATTGATACTGCCGTGCTGTGCACGGCCTCGCCCATCCCGCCACAGCGCCTTGCGCCGCGCGGGTTCGCCAGCCCTGTCTGCACGTACAAGGAGTATCCATGCCCGCATTACTACAACTCGACCGTCTTTCCTTTGTGCTGCCCGATGGCCGCGCCCTGTTTTCAGATTTGCAATTTGCCTTTGCCCCGCAACGTATCGGCCTCGTCGGCGATAACGGCGTGGGCAAGAGCGTGCTGGCGCGCCTGCTGGCGGGCCAGGCGCAGCCGTCTTCTGGCGCCGTGCGCTGCGACGGCAGCGTGCATTACGTGGCGCAGGAACTCGATCCGCAGCACTATCCTACTGTGGCGGCGCTTGCCGGCATGCAGGACTTGCTGGCGGCACTGGCGCGCATCGCCGCCGGCAGCATCGACGAGGCCGACTACGCCTTGGTGGGCGAACGCTGGGATGCCCACGCCCGCCTGCGCCAGGCGCTCGATGCGCTCGATCTGCGCCATGTCGATGCCGGTACCGGCTCGGCTAGCCTCAGCGGTGGCGAACGCCAGCGCATCGCCCTGCAGGGCGCCTGGCTGTCGCAGGCGGACTGGCTGGTGCTCGATGAACCGAGCAACCATCTCGATGCGCAGCAGCGCGCCCGCCTGGTGGCGCAGATGGCGCGCTGGCCGGGCGGTTTGCTGTTGATCAGCCATGACCGCGCTCTGCTGGAGCACGTCGATGCAATCGTCGAGTTGTCGCCGCAGGGCTTGCGCAGCTATGGCGGCAATTATCCGATGTATGCGCAGCAGCGTGCGCTGGAGCAGGCCGGTTTTGCGGCGGCCCTGCAAGCGGAAAAGGCCGGTGCCAGACGCGAACAGCGCGAAGCGCAGCAGCAGGCCGAGCGCCAAAAGCGCCGTGTCGGACGCGGTGAGCGCGAAGGCCGCGAAGGCAATCAAAGCAAGCTTTTGCTGGACGCGAAAAAGGAGAAAAGCCAGGATAGCCAGGGCAAGCTGCGCCTGCGCGCGAAAGAGGCGCAGCAGGCGCGCCAGCAAAGGGTGATGGATGCCAGCGCCCGCTGCGCGCCCGAGGTAGAACGGCTGTTGCTGGCGCCCGAGAGCCTGGTGCCGAATGGCAAATTGTTGCTGGAGATGCGCGGGCTGGTCTTGCCGCATGGCCAGGCGCATGCCATCAACTTGCTGCTCAGCGGGCCGCGTCGGCTGGCCGTGACGGGTGACAATGGCAGCGGCAAGTCGACCTTGCTGCGCGTGATCGCGGGGCAGCTGGCGCCAGCCAGCGGCGAGCTGCGCTGCCATGCGCAGGTGGCCTGGCTGGACCAGCATGCGGGACTGCAAGGCGGCGAGTGGAGCGCCGTGCAACGCTTGCAGGAACGCAACAGCATCCTGCCGGAAGGCGAGCTGCGCACGCGGCTGGCGCTGCTGGGCATTGCCGGCGCGCGCGCCACCATGCCCAGCCGTTTGCTCAGCGGGGGCGAGCGCATGAAGGTGGCGCTGGCGGCCGAATTGTATGCGCAGGCGCCGCCGCAACTGCTGCTGCTTGACGAACCCGACAATCATCTGGACTTGGCCAGCCTGCAGGCGCTGGCGCAGATGCTGCTGCAATATCAGGGGGCGTTACTTGTGGTATCGCACGACCGCGCATTTCTGGATGGTCTAAACCTTGACCCAGCGGGCTTGACAATGCACAAAAGACAATCAAGTGAAAATAGTCACGCTCGATGCCTGTAGAGCATGCTTCATGAACCGATGCTGAATTTTGTTTGATTGTCGGTATAATCCACTGAATAACCGGGCCTATTTGTGAACTAAAACTGCTGGTTCACCAATATGATGACGTTTAATCTGGCGCTGTTGTCGGTCACTACCGCGCTGCCAGGGCGCCGTCATCCCGCCATCATTCTTTTTCTGCTGCTGATGAATTTCGGTTTCGTTTATATTGTTTTCTTGGAGAAATAGCATGTCGTTTTACGAAAAACTCAAGGCCCTCGACATCGAATTGCCGGTCGTTGCTGCGCCAGCTGCCGCTTACGTGATGCATGCCCGCACGGGTAACACCGTTTTCCTGTCCGGCCACCTGGCCAAGAAGGATGGCAAGGTCTGGGTCGGTCAACTGGGCAAGGACGTCACCACGGAAGAAGGCAAGATCGCAGCGCGCGGCATCGCCATCGAACTGATCGCCACCTTGCAAGACGCGTGCGGCGGCGACTTGAACAAGGTCAAACGCATCGTCAAGGTCATGAGCCTGGTCAACTCCACCTCTACATTCACGGAACAGCACTTGGTGACCAATGGCGCCTCGGAACTGTTCGTCGAAGTCTTTGGCGACAGCGGCAAGCATGCCCGCTCCGCCTTCGGCGTGGCGCAAATCCCGCTCGGTGCTTGCGTCGAGATCGAACTGATCGCCGAACTGGCCTGATCATGTGAGCATGCCGGCGCTTGCCGCCGGCTCGCCCTTTCTTCCTGTCCAGCAAGAGCGGAACCGCCATTGGGGTGGAGGGATCGGTGTATTCAAGAAAAAAACGGAGACACGTAATGAAAACGAGTGAACAAGGCTTGCACCGCGGCCTGGGCGAGCGGCAGATCCGCCTGATGGCGCTGGGCGCCGCGATAGGCGTGGGCCTGTTTTTGGGTTCCGGCAACGCCATCAAGATGGCCGGTCCCGGCATCATGCTGTCGTATATTATCGGTGGCGCGGTCATTTTCATGATCATGCGCGCGCTGGGCGAAATGGCCGTGCACAATCCGGTGGCCGGCTCCTTCAGCCGCTATGCCCAGGATTACCTGGGCCCCCTGCAAGGCTATCTGACGGGCTGGAACTACTGGTTCCTGTGGCTGGTCACGTGCGTGGCTGAAATTACCGCCGTCGCCATCTACATGGGCATCTGGTTCCCCGACGTGCCGCGCTGGATCTGGGCCCTGGCGGCACTCGGTTCCATGGGCGCGATCAACCTGCTGGCCGTGAAAGCCTACGGCGAGTTCGAATTCTGGTTCGCCCTGATCAAGGTCGTCACCATCATCCTGATGATCGTCGGCGGCACGGGCATGATCATCTTCGGTCTCGGCAACGGTGGCGTGGCCATCGGCATCTCGAACCTGTGGACGCATGGCGGCTTCTTCCCGAATGGCGCGCAGGGCGTGCTGATGTCCTTGCAGATGGTGATGTTTGCCTACCTGGGCGTGGAAATGATCGGCCTGACGGCTGGCGAAGCGGAAAACCCGAAGAAATCGATTCCTGACGCCATCAATTCGGTGTTCTGGCGCATCCTGATTTTCTATGTCGGCGCGCTGTTCGTCATCCTGTCGATCTACCCATGGAATGAAATCGGCACCACCGGCAGCCCCTTCGTGATGACGTTTGAACGCCTGGGCATCAAGACGGCCGCCGGCATCATCAACTTTGTCGTGCTGACCGCTGCTCTGTCGTCGTGCAATGGCGGCATCTTCAGCACAGGCCGCATGCTGTACAACCTGGCGCTGCAAGGCCAGGCACCGAAGGCATTTGCGGAAACCACGGCCAGCGGCGTGCCGCGCCGCGCCATCCTGGTGTCCGTCTTTGCGCTGCTGCTGGGCGTGTTGCTGAACTACTTGGTGCCGGAAAAAGTGTTTATCTGGGTCACCTCGATTTCCACCTTCGGCGCCGTCTGGACCTGGGGCGTGATCCTGATCACGCAGATCCAGTTCCGCAAGACCTTGAGCCCGCAGGAAATCAAGAACCTGGCCTTCCGCATGCCGTTCGCGCCGTACGGTTCCTGGATTTCGCTGGCTTTCCTGGCGCTGGTGATCGGCCTGATGGCGTATTTCCCCGATACGCGCATCGCCTTGATGGTGGGACCAGCTTGGCTGATCCTGCTGACGGTGCTGTACTACGTGCTGGGCCTGGCGCCGAAAGAGCGGCGCGATGACGTGCCGCAAGGCTATGAAGCAGGCTGGCCGGCGGCCGATGCACCACACGTCAAGAAGTAAACCAGCGTAGTTGAGCTGAGCCAGAAGCGCGCCCCTGCCCCTGCAGCGGCGCGCTTTTTTTGTTCATAAAAGCAATTTCTTCTGCGCCAACACGCTGGCGGGTTTGCCGGCGCAAGCCTGGCGTTGTTTCCTTGCATCAAAGTTCTGTTTAGCTGAGCCGATGAAAGCCCTATAATCGCTTAGTTTTGAAAATGGACGCGATCTTTCCGGTTTTTTCCAGGTAGGGCCGGAGCGCTATTTGTTTTTACCCGTCATGTTCCTAACAACACCTGACAAAACCGTAGCGAGCGGGATGAGTTGTGGCTAAGAAGCGCAGCTGTGCGAATGCACAGTGAGCATCGCAGGCCGCGAATCGCGACGCGCAGTAGGTTTTGGCAGGTGTTCAAGTGCATGCCTCATAAAGGAATGCTAGTGAGCCAAACCCTGGTCCAGAAACTTTGCCGCACCAAGCCGATCGATACCACGGTCGAATATGGTGAAGGCCTCAGCAGCAGTGGCTTGAGCCGGTCCATCGGCCTGTTTTCCCTTACCATGATCGGCGTCGGGGCCACCATCGGCACGGGCATTTTCTTTACCATGGTCGAAGCTGTGCCCAAGGCGGGCCCATCGGTCGTCCTGTCTTTCCTGATCGCCGCCATCACCGCCGGCTTGACGGCCTTGTGCTATGCGGAATTGTCGTTCCGCATTCCCGCCTCCGGCTCCTCGTATTCGTTTGCTTACGCCACCGTGGGCGAGTTTCTTGCCTTCATCATGGCCGCCTGTTTGCTGCTTGAATACGGCTTGGCGGGCAGTGCCGTGGCCATCGGCTGGTCGTCCTACCTGAATAACTTCCTGGAAAATGCCTTCGGCTGGCATATTCCCGAGATGCTGCGCACGCCGATGATCGTCTCCGGCCCGCATGGCATGGAGTTTCATGCCGGCCACATCAACTTGCCGCCGATCTTTTTGATCTGCATGTGCGGCTTTTTGCTGCTGCGCGGCGCCAAGGAATCGGCCCTGATGAATGCCATCATGGTCATCATCAAGCTGGCGATCCTGGTGTTTTTCATCGTCATCGCGTTTTCCGGTTTTAACGCCGACAATTTCTTTCCCTTCTTTAATAGCGACAACAGCAAGGGCTTTGCCGGCATGACGGGCGTGACGGCCGCCGCCGGCACTGTGTTCTTCTCCTTCATCGGTCTCGATACGGTGGCGACGGCGGGCGATGAAGTGAAAAATCCCACGCGCAATGTGCCGCGCGGCATCCTCGGCGCCCTGCTGATCGTGACCGTGTTTTATTTGTTGGTGGCCGTGGCCGCCCTCGGCGCGCAACAGGCGAAATTGTTCGAAGGCCAGGAAGCGGGTCTGGCGGTGATTCTGCAAAACGTCACAGGCAAGACCTGGCCCGCGCTGGTGCTGTCGGCCGGCGCCGTCATTTCCGTCTTCAGCGTGACCCTGGTGACGATCTACGGCCAGACGCGCATCCTGTTTGCCGTCAGCCGCGACGGCTTGATCCCGAAGTCGTTCCAGAAGATCCATCCGCGCACCCTGGTGCCGGTCAGAAATACCATCATCGTCTGCCTGGTGGTAGCCGTGGTGGCTGGCTCCGTCGATGCGACTTACTTGTGGGACATGGTCAGCATCGGTACCCTGACAGCCTTCATGGTGGTCTCGGTTGCCGTGCCCGTGCTGCGGCACAAGCAGGGCGCCAACCGCATCGAAGGCTTCAGCGTGCCCTTCGGGCCGTATGTGATTCCGGGCCTGAGCATATTGGCTTGCCTGTACATCATGCGCGATTTGCCGCATACGACGTTTGTCGTGTTCAGCGTGTGGATGGCGGTGACGATAGCTATTTACTTCCTGTACAGCATGCGGCATTCGCACCTGGGCAAGAAGGCCCGCTAATGCAGTCTGTTCGATCCGAAACCGCCGCGCTTGCCGGCGGTTTTTTTTATTCTTAACTGGAATTTACATGATGAAAATAACTGATTTGGCCGCCTGCGGCTTGCTGGCAAGCAGCCTTCTGGGTAGCACCGCGCAGGCCGCTCCTGCCAGTGACCTGGTGCTGCGCGATTACCGCGCCGTCGCCCTGTCGGGCAATGGCCAGCGCATTGCCGCCATCGAATCGAGCAAGGCGGGCGAACAGCCGCAGTCTCCGCATGCAGCCATCGTCGTGCGCGACGCCGCCAATGGCACCATCGTGCAGCAATTCGATCCTTGCGCCGTGTGCTCCTATGACAAGCCCAGCTGGTCGCCCGATGGCCGGCAGCTGGCCTTTGTCGGCTACGACGCCAAGGCGGGCATGGCGCATCTGTACTTGGCCACGATGGCACAGGCGCAAGCGCGCGTGTTGACCAGTATCAAAGGCGTGGCCAGCACGGCGCGCTGGTCGCCGGACGGCAAGCAGCTGGCCCTGCTCGCCACGGTGGGGGCGCGCAAGCTGGCCGGCGCCGTGGAAGCAGGTGTGCGCCAGGTGGGCGAAGTGGGTAGCGAAGACGATGCCCAGCGCATTGCCGTCGTGCCTGCCAGCGGCGGAGAAGCGCGTCTGCTGTCACCAAACGACACCTATGTGTATGAATACAGCTGGACCCCCGATGGCCGTGGCTTTGTCGCCACCAGCGCGCAGGGCAATGGCGACAGCAACTGGTGGGTTGCCAAGCTCAGCCATATTGAGGCGGCCACGGGCGCCCTGCGCGTGATCGCCGCGCCAACCATGCAGCTGAACCTGCCTTCCGTCTCGCCGGATGGCAAGACGGTGGTGTTCATCGGCGGCCTGATGAGCGACTTCGGCTCCATCGGCGGCGACCTGTACACGGTCCCCCTGGCCGGCGGCACGCCGCGCAATCTCACACAAGACTATCGCGGCACCTTCAATGGCGTCGTCTGGCGCGGCACCGGCTTGCTGGCGACCGCACTGATCGATTCGCAACTGGCGCTGGTGCCCGTCGATGCGCAAACCGGTCCGGCTCAACCGGTGATGCTTGGTGAACTCAGCAGTAGCGGCAGCGATGGCCGTCTGTCGTTCAGCGCCGATGGCCGGCAAGCCGCTGCCACGCAGGAAAATTTTACGCACGCCAGCTACCTGGTGGCGGGACCGGTGGGCCAGCTGAAAAAGATCACGCGCGACAATGACGGCTTTGCGCCGCAGCTGACGGTGCAAAACGTGGGATGGAACAACGAGCAATACAAGGTGCAAGGCTGGCTGCTGGGACCGTTGAAGGTGGAGGCCGGCAAGCGCTACCCGATGATCGTCAACGTGCATGGCGGCCCGGGTGCCGCCGCCTCACCCCGTTATGTGGCAGCGAGCACCGTGATCGAGGAATTGACGCAAAAAGGCTATTTCGTTTTCCTGCCCAACCCGCGCGGCAGCTTTGGCCAGGGCCAGGCATTTACGCGTGCCAACATGGTCGACTTTGGCGGCGGCGACTGGCGCGACATCCTGGCCGGCATCGATGCGGTGGAAAAAGTGGCTCCCATCGACGGCCAGCGCCTGGGACTGATCGGCCATTCGTATGGCGGCTTCATGACCATGTGGGGCGTCACGCACAGCGACCGCTTCAAGGCGGCCGTGGCGGGGGCGGGCGTGTCTAACTGGATCAGTTATTACGGCCAGAACGGCATCAATCAGTGGATGATCCCGTTCTTTGGCGCTTCCGCGTATGACAATCCAGCCGTATACCGCAGGGCTTCGCCTATCGAATCGATCAAGGCAGCCAAGACGCCGACCCTGATCTATGTGGGTGAGCGCGACGTGGAAACGCCGGCCGCCCAGTCGCTGGAATTCTGGCACGGCTTGCGCGCCATGGGCGTGCCGTCCAGCCTGTTCATCTACGACGGCGAAGGCCATTCCTTCCGTAAGCCCGAGCACCAGCGCGACTTGCAGCAGCGCATCGTCGGCTGGTTCGAACGGTACTTGAAGTAAGGATAAAGAAAGCCGCACGAATGAACTGAACCGTTAAGCTACTTGGTTTCAGTTCACGAAGGCGGCTTTTTGCATGCTGGCGGATGCGGATCAAGTGTCTAGGCGCAATTGCAAGCCCGTTGCCGTGTAGGTTGGCGTCACTTTAAAGCCGTCGACGCTGATCGTGTCGAACTTGCCTTTCAAGCTGGCAGCATTGATGACGCTCAAGGTGTCGCCTGCGGCCGGCTTGTAGCCATTCTGGAACGTCACGTTCAGGCTACCGCCCGCAACCGTCATCTGGCCCGCCACGCTCAATCGGCCACCCTGGCCGTTACCCAGTTTCAGCTCCAGCTTGCCTGTTGCCAGCTGCGTGTACCGGCCGGCCAGTGCCAGACTCGACTGGGCGTTGCTGAGCACGGTTCCGCCGCTGACATACACATCGCCCTTGCCGAAAGCGGTGGCGGAGTTGGCTTCAAGGCGTCCCGCTTCCACGTGCGTTCCACCGCTCCAGCTATTGTTGCCGCCGAGTTTCAGGGTGCCCGAGCCTTGCTTGTTCAGCTTGCCTGTGCCGCTGATATCGTTGCGCCAGCGGTCGACGGAATAGAAACCGCCCTTGGCCGCATCCATGGCCACCACGACATTGCCCGTGAAGACGGCATAGCCATCGGCGGCGGCAAACAGATTTAGGCGGCCCCAGCCTTCAGCATCGTCCATCACCGGGTAGCCCGATGGCAAGGCCGTGGTTTTCAGCACCACGCGGCGCTGCGCGTCGGACAGATATGGCAAACGCGTTTCCAACAGCACTTCTGCACCCTTCGGCACGACGGCCGGGGCATTGGTGGCGCCCGTCTGCGCGAAGCCGAAGGTCAGGCGGCGGATATAGGTGGCCTTGGTGCTGGCGTAGTCCGAAAAACGGTCGTTGGCGTTGGTGCCCGAATGAGCGTAGTCATAAAATGTGTCGGCCGTGGTGCCCGTCCTGGCCATCAGGGTCGTGTGCGCCTGCGTCACGGCGGCAGCCTTGGTGGCGGCCGTGGCAGGGTCGAGCAGGTTGGCGGCGACGATGGCTTGCGCCTGCACGCGGCCGCTGATCACGTCGAGCGGCGAATGCATGCCGGCGATGATGCGGTTTTCACCCAGTTCCAGGCCCCGCGCCACCATTTCCTGGTAGCGCTCGGGCAAGGCATAGGCCATGCCCAGCGCGCCGCGTACGGCTTCGGCCGAATGGCCGCTGGTAAAGCCGCCATCGGTGGCCGGCGTGGCGCTCTTGGCCGGCACCAGGGCGGGAATCAGCACCACATTGCTGCTCCAGCGAAATGGCCGCGCATATTTGTAGAAGCGCTTGGCCGGTTCCGTGGAACCATTGTTGCCCATGGCATTGACGAGGCCAACCACATTGCCGAATTCGGCATTGGTGCCGCCCGCCACGCCCGTGTTGCTGCCGCTGTCGTTGTAGAGCTTGCTTGTCGCGTCCGGCGCGATGTCGGTGATGCTGGTGGTCTGGCGTGCCGCGCTACGCCAGGCGTCTGTCAGCGGACCCATGCCATCGGTGATGCTGTAGCCCTTGCCGCGGCGGTCGTCCAGGTAGGCGGCCAGTTCCTGCGCCGGCGTGCGGCTGGTGGTGGCTTTGATGACGAAATCGATGTTCGCGTTGTGCACGCTGGCATTGAGGATGGTGCCTCCCGGCGTGCCATCGTTGGGCACGCCCGTCCAGGTGGAGGGTGCGACGGCGGGGAAACCGTCCACGGCCGGCGCGGAAACGCCGGCATCGACGATTTGCGTCAACGGTTTCCAGATGTCGAGCATGCCGATCAGCACGCGCACGCCAGCATTCGTGGCGGCCGTGGCATAGCGGGCGTCGCCGCGCTGGTTGCTGGCGATATTGTCGACAAAGGGGATGGCCGTGGCCGATGGTGGCGCCGTATCGGGAGCGCCCTGGTCTGCTGGCGCTGCTGGAATGACGAGCGCCGCTTCCCGGTGATCGGAACCGCCGCAAGCGGCAAGGGCGAGGGTGGCGCTGATGGCCAGCGCCAGTGGCAGGCGCCGGGTCAGGGGAGATGCGTGCATGATTACCTTGGCTGTAAGTGGAAAAACCATCGCAGCATAAAGAGCTCAGATGACCTCCTGATGACACCACTTACGCCTGGGCGGCCGAAAAATATTATCTGGGCGCCACGATATGCACGATCGCCGCGCTATGCACCACGATCTTGTCGGCATCGGCCTGCAACAGGCGAATGCGCCTTTTGACCAGCGGCCAGCCCGACCAGACCACTTCGCTGACGGGTGAAGCAGCAGGGGCGGCCAGCGGGGCACTGATGCTGGCCATGTTGTCGAGCTGCTCCAGCGCGCGCGACAGGGTCAAACACACTTGCGTATGGCTGTGGCTGAGCAAGGCGTTGACGGGTGCGACTGGCAGCTGGCTGGCATGGCGCCCCAGGATCGAGCGCAGTGCCGCCACGTGGGCTACCAATAAGTAGTTTTGCACGATGAACAGGTTGATGTCTTCCACGGCCCGCTGCTTGCTGGCCGGTTCGTCGAGCATGCGCACCAGTGCCGAGCTGAGCGCGGCCAGGCTATCCATCAGGCGCTTGCGCTCGATGCGGTAGGCGAAGTCATCGAAACATTTCCCCTGCAGCAGCGCGAAACTGGCCTGCATATAGCTCAAGTTTACATTCAGTACCTGGCGCACCAGCCGTGGCAGGCTCTGGTATTCCCAGTTGGCCAGCACGAAGCTGAACACGGTGGCCACCGCCGCGCCGATCAGGGTATCGATCAGGCGCTCACTGACCAGGTTCGGGTTGCTGGGCGCCACCAGGTGCATTTGCAGCAAGATCATCAGGCTGACAGCAATGGCCGTGTAGCGGTAGCGCAGATAGATGAAGGTGGGCGTGGCCACGATGGACAGGAACAAAATGGCCATCAGCACGATATTGCTGTGGACGAAGCGGATCACGATGGCCGTGATGACGCAGCCGATGATGGTGCCGAAGATGCGGTCGGCGCGGCGCTGGCGCGTCATGCTGAACGTGGGGCGCAGGATGATGACGATGGTGAGCACGATCCAGTAGCTGTGCGCCGCGTACGGCAGCCAATGGCCAATTAGCAAGCCCACCGAGATGGCCATCGAGACGCGCAGGGCGAAGCGGAATATGGGCGAGTCCAGGCGCAGGTTGGACAGCAGGGTCTTGAATTCGTACTTTTGCTGCGACAGGAAGGGTGCCATGTCCGCGCCGCTCCAGAAAGGCACGTCGGCATAGACTGTTTGCGTGGCCAAATGCAGTTCGACTATCATCTTCAGAATGGCGCGGATCTTGTTGCGCTGCGCGCGCAAGGTGGCCAGCGCTTCTTGCGTGTTGTCTCCTTTCGCTTGCAGGCGGGCAATTTCTGCTTCGATATCAAACCATTCCTTGTCATAGCTGATCTGCGCATACGAGGCGCGCTTGCGCGTGACGGCGTAAGCGACGGATTCGATGTCGCGCGCCGCCTTGTAGGCGAGGTCGTGCAAGGATTTCAAGACGTCGGAGTCGGCCAGGTGCTGGCGCAGCAGCGCGTAATCGGTGTGCGTGGAAAGGATCAGTTCATATAAATCCAGCATGCACACATGCACTTGCACGACGATGGCATCCTTGCTGTTCTTGTGGCTGCGCAAGATCAAGTCGCGCGACGCCTGCTGACGGTCGGCCAAAATGCTTTGATGGCGCACCAGCTTGTTGAACTGTTCCGTCAAATTAAAACGCGTGTCGTAGAAATCGGCCTTGATGTCGATGTAGGCCGCCAGTTCGAACAGCGCTTCGGCCAGCACTTGCTGTTTAATGCGGTGGCGCAAAACCCAGGCGATGGCCATGGCGTAGGCCAGATAAATCAAGCCGCCGAGCATGAACAGGCCCGCGTGGTGGAACGATTGCTGCCACGTCATCTGGTGCTCCATCGACATAGTCATGATGAACAGGGCGGCCAGTTGCAAGGGCATGGATTTCTTGCCGTATACCACCATCATGCTGGCGAGGAAACTCACCAGCACGAGCACCGTCATCAAAAGCCACTGCACCGGCCCGCACAGGCTGATGAGTAAAGTGACGGCGCTGCACAGCAGCACCGAGGCCAGCATCTCGTTGAACTTGTGACGCAGCGGGCTGGGCATATCCATCAGGGTCGTGCACAGGGCGCCGATGCACACCGTCATGGCGGTGGCGCTGTCGCTGATTTCCTGGACCAGCAAGGCCAGGCCGACCAGCCCGATGGCCACGCGCAAGCCCAGGTAAAAATAATGGCTGTAAATAAAGGTGCGCAGGTTCAGTGCGTAGTGCATGGGATTACCTTGTGGGTAGGGCACAGAAAGAGGCGCCGCAGCGGGGTTTCCGATGCGGCGCCAGGATGTTGCATTCGCTACAGCCCCGAGTTACATCAGGGCAATGACCGGGTAACGCCGCCATTCCGGTTCGGCAAAGCGCTGGCAGTTGGCGAAGATGAAGTCGAGCACGGCTTCCTGATTGCTCAGCAAGGCTGGGTTCGCTGCTTTCCACTCGGCAAACTTGGCCGCCAGCGCCGGCTCATCGCGCAGCAGTTCGGAGGCCATGTCTTCGAACACGTAATCGGAAAACGCTTCCTTCTTTTCCAGCACGCTGTTGAAGAAGCCCCAGCGGAAGAAGCTGTCGTGTGCCTGCGGTTCCAGGGTTTCCACGGCGTAGCGCGCGTTGTCTTGCTCCAGGCTGATGACATAATCGCCCGCCTGCACGCTGAACTGGCCCGTGCGCGCTTCCACGTCCACTGTCTCGTGGAACATGTGGCCTTCGTAGGCGGTGGCGCGCGTGCCGACGTTGGTGATGTGGTAGTAGCGCGCCGTTAAGGTCTGTTCTGCGGTGATGCGGCTCATTTCGACACCGTTCCAGCGCAGCCGCTCGATCACTTCGCGCCAGGCTTGCGGCACGACATAGGCTTTCGGCGCGGCGACGGTGACGTCCGCATCGAAGCGGTTGTAATACTTGATATCGCGTTCCCACGGCTGCGAGCGGTCATACGACAGGCGCTGGTAGTCGCCCAGCATGCTCGGCGTGTATTGGGCCGCATAGCCCTTGAAGGGGAAGGTCGACGGCTGCTCTTCGTTCATGGCCCAGTGGATCGGCCATTCGGCCTGCGTGCGGCCGGCCGCCTTGGCTTGTGCGCGCAGTTGTTTGATCTGCTCGCCATGCTGCACGGTAAACGCCATGGTGATGTCGAGCAGGGCGCGCATGGAAGCGTAGCGGTCGGCAAACGGTTTCAGCATGTGCGTTTCCGGCATGAAACCGATGACGTGATGCAGGGCCGCAAAACCTGTCGAGAAACGCGGTACTTCGAGGAATTCGGCGATGCCGTGGTCCGGACTATCCTTGACGGGATTCACATATGGGCAGGTCGGCCAGCCCGCTTGTTCCATGCGCGCAAAGATGTGCGGCAGCATGGTGTCTTGCAGGAAGGGGCCCAGTCCATTGCCCAGCTTATCTGTCTGTGTGTGGATCAGGGTCATCGTGTACGGGTAATCGGCGCCGTTCGACGTATGCGTGTCGACCATGACGTCCGGGTCCCAGCTGGCCAGCAAGCGGTTGAACACTTGCGCGTTCAGGCTGTCGCACTTGATGAAATCGCGGTTCAGGTCCAAGTGGCGGCTGTTGCCGCGGAAACCGAATTGCTCCGGCCCATCCTGGTTCACGCGCGAGGTATTGGCGCGGTTCAGGCTGCCGTCAACGTTGTAGATCGGAATGAAAAGCAGCACGGTGCTGCCCAGCGCCGCCAGACGCTCGGGCTGCGTGCAGAGGTCGCGCACGATGGCCATGCAGGCATCGATGCCTTCCGGTTCGCCCGGGTGGATGCCGTTGTTGTTGAAGAACACAGTGCGGCCTGCGCGCTTGATCTGTTCGCGGTCAAACACGCCGTCCGTGCTGACGACGCCAGCGTGGATGGGCACGCCCGAGTCGGACAGGCCGATCTGTTCGAAATGCAGCACCTGCGGGTAGCGTGCGGCGAGATCCTTGTAGAAAGTGATGCATTCCAGCCAGGTCGTGGTCTGGTTCTGGTTACCGAGTTCGTAGGTCGTGCGCAAGTCTGGTGGCATAGCGGTCTGAGTCTGGGAGGGGGAAGGCGCGCTGGGTAAGTACGCCCGCTAGGGGCCAATTGTAGCACCGGCGCTTCTGCCTTGAGGCGCCGCAGGGCTTGTTGCAGTACTTGTGTTATGAATACGTTTCGCGCGCGAGGGGAGGCGGCATGGGCAAGGCAGTGATGGCAGCGATGGCGGCGCTGATGTGGTGGGCTTGCCTGGCGGCACAGGCGGCGCCGTTGCGCTTGCCGGTGAGCAAGGAACCCGTGACGCAGGGCGGCTCCGTCACGGCCAACGCGCAGGGCGCGCTGATACGTTACCGGGGCTGGCTGCTGGCCGTCGATGGCGCAGTGCCGGAAGAACGGCCTGACGTCTTGCTGACGTCGGCCGATGCGCGCCAGGCGCCGCAACTGCAGATCGGCCCCACGCGGCGTGCCTTGCCCCCGTGGTCAGTCTTCGAGCTCGTCAAGGGAAGCACGCGCTTGCGCATCACGGCGCTGCCGGGGCCGGAGGCTCCCGCGCTGCTGCTGGACTTTGGCGATAGCGACTACCGTATCGTGATTCCCGCCGCCCGCATCGAGCGGCCAGCCTATCAGCTGCTGGCGCAGCGCTTTCCCGGCGCCGACCTGGCCTTGCTGCTGCAGGATGGCCGGCGCGTGATGCTGCCGCTGGGACGCAGTCGGGCGCAGGTGTTTGGCGCGGAGCAAGCCGTGCCATACCGTTTTACCAAAGTAAAACGTTAGGCGAAAAAAAGCCACTCCCGCAGGAGTGGCTCAGCTTAAAGCGCCCGTTGCCGGGTCATTGCTTCTTGTTATTCAGCGCCCATTTCTTTCAGCAGCTTGTCTGCGTGGTCGATGTGTTTCATGTTCCACAGCATGTAGCGCAGGTCGACCTGGATCGAACGGGTGTTGGCCTTGTTGTAATCCCAATCGGAAATGATCGAGTCCAGCGTGCCGTCGAAGGCCAGGCCGATGAATTCGCCTTTGGCGTTCAGGGCAGCCGAACCGGAGTTGCCGCCGGTGATGTCCAAAGTGGCCAGGTAGTCGACCGGCACGGTTTTCAGCTTCGGATCGACGAATTTACCGAAGTCCTTGGCTTTGATCGCGGCCAGCTGATTTGCTGGTGCATTGAACTCGCCCTGGCCCGTGGCTTTGGCAACGACGCCATTGACGGTAGTGAACGCGGTCCAGGTGGTGCCGTCGGCGCCGTGGTCACGGCCGGCCACTTTGCCGAACGTCACGCGCAGGGTGCTGTTGGCGTCAGGATACACGGCTTGCCCCTTGCTCTTCATGAAGGCGATCTTGGCTTTCATGTAGTTGGCGTAGGCTTGCTGGATCTTGCCTGCCAGTTCTTCGTCTTCCGCTTCGTTTTTCAGCGAATCAGGGTACATGGCAACGGCTGCCTGGATGAAGCTGTCCTTGCTAGCCTGGAATTCAGCTGGCGTGCGTTTCAGCCATGCTGCGCGCTCTTCCTTGTCGCCCAGCTTACTGCCCGCATACAGCTTGTCCAGGGCGGCGGACAAGTCGGCTGGCGACATGCCATCCTTGATGCCGATGGCGGCGTCGAAGCTGGCGCGGCGTTGTGCTGCCGGTTGCGCGGCGTACTTGGTCAGGCTGTTCAGTACCAGCGCTTTGTCGACTTTTTCATCGTAGGTGCGCTCGACCGCGGTGATGCCCGCTTCCATGCGTGGCAAATCGCGCGTCTGGTAGCCGGACTTGCGTTCCGTATCGGCCTTGGTGCTTTCGTTGGACAGGCGGTACAGGCTGCGTGCCGTGTTCAGCAGACGTGGCTGTGCGTAGCTCAGGAAGAAGTCGCGTTTGGTGTCGGCATCGCGTTCGGCGATCAGCTTTTCCACTTGCTCGATATCGCCGGCAAATTCCGCCTTGCGTGCAGGATTGGCGTTGACCCAGGTTTTCAGGGCTTCGTGTTGCGTCGTCTTGCGTGCCAGGAAGTCGCTGCCGGCGTAGGAATCGAGCATGCCTTGGCGGTTCTTGTAGTAATTGTTCACGCCGGCGACTTGGCCCGCGTATTTCAGGGCCACGTCCTTGTTGTCCTTGGTTTCACGCGCGATGATGGCCAGGGTTTCGCCCGACGCTTTCACGAAGGCCGGGTAGTTCCAGTCAAACGTGAACGCCACTTCCGAGGGCAAACGGTGACGGTTGGTGCGGCCAGGGTAGCCCAGCGCCATCACGAAATCGCCTTCTTTCAAGCCATCCTTGGCCAGTTTCAGCACGTGTTTTGGCTGGTAAGGTACGTTGTCCTTGCTGAAGTCGGCAGCTTTGCCGTCGCGGCTGACGTAGGCGCGGTAGAAACCGTAGTCGCCTGTGTGGCGTGGCCACATCCAGTTGTCGGTGTCGCCGCCGAATTTACCTACGCCCGCTGGTGGCGCGTGTACCAGGCGCACGTCGCGGATTTCCAGTTGCTTGATCAGGTAGAACTCCAGGCCGCCGTAGTAGCTCGACACGGTGCAGCGGAAGCCGGCTTCTTTTTCGCATTCGGCGACCAGTTTCTTCTGGTTTTTCTCGATCGCGTCGATGCGTGCCTTGCCTTGCAGCTTGGCTACGTCGGCGGTGATGATCTTGTCGCTGACATTGGTTACGGCCGAGGTGACGAAGATGCGGCTGCCTGGGGCGGCCGGCAATTCTTCAGCGAAAGTCTTAGCCAGGAAACCGTTGGCCAGCAAATCGCGCTCCTTGGTCGAATTGACCGCCACGCTGTTGTAGACGCAATGGTGGTTGGTGGCAACCAGGCCTTGCGGCGAGACGAACGAGGCCGAGCAACCGCCCAGGCTGACGATGGCGCCCATCGGGAACTCGGTCAGTTTGGTCAGGGTGGTCGGATCGAGTTTCAGTCCGGCTGCTTTCAGTTCCTTGGCTACTTGTGGCAGCTGTTGGGGCATCCACATGCCTTCGTCGGCGTGTGCGAAGTTGCTCAGGATGGCGAGCGCGATGAGAGATTTTTTCATTCGAGTTCTGTTCTTTTAGATGTAGGGAAGTCGGAATCAGCGGAGTACCCGCTGATTTGTGCAGCGGGCGACCTAGAGTATCCGTATCGAACTCGTACTAGTCAATCACATTTTCCGGACGGCATGTTCTTGCATGGTTGCTTAAATGGCATGGTTCTTCGTGGTGTAGGGGCAGGAACCGGCCGCCAGCCCGCATTTTCCCGTGCGGCTGCCGTGGTATTGTCCATACATGTCTTGGCGGCAATAAAAATGGCCGGGCGCTTGCGCGGCCCGGCCATTTGCTGATGCGCTACTATTTATCTGCTTAGCGTATTTTGCCGCGGCGCAAAAGATTCACGATGCCCAGCAGGATCACGGCGCCCAGGAACGAGACCAGCAAAGCAGACAGGCTGAAATTGTCGCTATTGATGGTGCCCGTGCCGAACAGGGGCGCCAGCAGCCAGCCGCCCAGGAAGGCGCCCACGATGCCGACGACGATATTGAGGAAGATGCCCTGTTGCGCATCCGTTTTCATGATCATGCTGGCGAGCCAGCCGATGACGCCGCCAATAACGATCCAGATAATGAAATTCATGTAGTCCTCCGCGCGATGGGTGAGTGGGGTTTCATGTCAGAACAACATCATGCCAATGGATAGTGATACAGCACGATAGAAAAGTCCAGCGGATTTGCGCTGTGCATGCAAAAGCCCGCCTGGCTGCGGGCAGCGAGGCGGGCTTGTCATGCGGCAAGGTCTTGTTTAGTCAGCCTTGATCGCTTCGACCTGGATGGCCAGCTTGACTTCCGGCGAGAACGCCGGCATGCCGTAGTTCAGGCCAAAGTCGCTGCGCTTGAATTCCGCGCTGGCATCGGCGCCGCACACTTCGCGCTTGTAGCGCGGGTGCATGATGCACTTGAATTTGCTCACATTCAATTTGACGGGCTTGGTCACGCCCAGCAGGGTCAGTTCGCCATCGACTTCCACCAGTTGATCACCGTTGAACTTGAACGACTTGCTCTTGTAGGTGATTGCCGGGAATTTTTCCACGTTGAACATGTCCGCTTTTTTCGCATGCGTGTTCATGGCGTCGAGGCCGAAATCGATCGAATCGGCATCGATGACCAAGTCCAGGCTGCCCGTCTTGGCGGCACGGTCCAGGGTCACGGTTCCCTTGGTCTTGTTGAACTTGCCGCGCCAGACGGACATGCCCATGTGATCGGCTTCAAAGCTGGGGAAGGTGTGCGTCGGGTCGAGGTTGTAGGTGTCGGTAGCGGCCATGGCCGAACCCGCGCCGGCGGCTGCCAGCACGGCGATCATCAAGTGCTTGAATTTCATTGAATTCCTAATTAAGTTAAACAACAGATTTTCGGGTGTTACTGAGCAGAAACATGGAATTTGATGGTGACCTCGTCCGCAACCATGCTCGTGTCTTTCCACTCGCCTTCGCCGATGTTATAAGTCAGGCGTTTGATTGGCAGGGCGCCGTCGAAGGCATATTTGCCGCCGTCGGCTTTCACCGTCAGGGGGAAGGTCACGTCGGTCGTCTTGCCTTTGATGCTCAGCTTGCCGCTCACCGTCAGCTTGCCCGCGCCGGCGGCCTTGATGCTGCTCGAGACAAAGGTGGCTTTCGGGAATTGGGCCGCGTTGAACCATTCTTTCTTGGCCACTTCCTTGTTGTACTCGGGGTCGCCGATATCGATACTGGCCGTGTCGATTTCCACCGACGCTTTCGAGGCGTCCGGCGTGGCCGGGTTGTAATCGATGGCGATATTGAATTTCTTGAACTTCGCTTCCACGGGCACGTTCATTTGCTTGAACACGGCTGACACGCTGGTCTTGGCGGGATCGACTTTCAGCAGGGTGGCGGCGGTGGCGGCCACGGACAGCCCCAGCAGGGAAGCGAGGACGATGCGTTGGGTGGTTTTCATCTTATTTTTCCTGGAGTTTCAGTGAGCAAGGGGAAGAACGTTAAGGCAGCATGCGCTTGAGCACGCCATCGCGGTCGATGAACTGGTGCTTCAGCGCTGCCAGCACATGGGCGGCCACGGCGGCGGCCATCGTCATGTTCAGAACATAATGAATCTCTTTTAAAAGTGGCTTAAGTTCCGGGTTCGGCGCCATGATGACCGGCAGCTGGAACAGGCCCAGATAGACCACCGGCACGCCGGCGGCCAGGGTGTACAGGTAGCCGGAGACGGGCACGGCGAAGATCAGGATGTACAGCAGTACATGCATGGCGTCGGCCGCCTTCTTTTGCCAGACAAGCATGCTGGCCGGGTGCGGCGGCGGCACGTTGGCCTTGCGCCACAGCAGACGGATGGCGGCGATGGCCAGCACGGTCACGCCCAGCCACTTGTGCCAGGAGAAATATTTGAGCTTGGTGGGCGTCAGGCCCGGAATGTCTGTCATGACCAGGCCCATGACAAAGGCGCTGATGATCAGCAGGGCCGTCAGCCAGTGCAGGAGGATGGCGGTGGTGGTGTAGCGTTGCATCGGCGGCTTTCTTGAAAATAGTACGCATTAGGACTAATTCGGCCTAATATACCAAAGAAAAGCAAATTGCGCTGCGTGCTACAGATTCTACAAGAAAGATTGCCGGAAAAACCGCGGGGCGGGCAGCATTTGTGTGCTGGCCGCCCCGCGGGAGTGGATCTGCTTGATCCAGGTACAGATTGTGGCTTAGATTGCCTTGGCCAGTTGCGCCGCGATGCCGATGTAGTTACCCGGCGTCATGGTCAAGAGCACGTCCTTGGCATCTTGCGGAATGGCCAGGCCATTGACGAAGGTTTGCAGCGCTTCTTTCGAGATGCCCTTGCCGCGCGTCAGCTCTTTCAGCTGCTCGTACGGATTTTCGATGCCATAGCGGCGCATCACGGTTTGTACAGGCTCGGCCAGCACTTCCCAGGTGGCGTCCAGGTCTTGCGCCAGGCGCGCGTGGTTTACTTCCAGCTTGTTCAGGCCGCGCAGGCAGCTGTCATAGGCCAGCAGGGTGTAGCCCAGGCCCACGCCGATATTGCGCAGTACGGTCGAATCGGTCAGGTCGCGCTGCATGCGCGAGACGGGCAGCTTTTCCGACAGATGTTTCAGGATGGCATTGGCCAGGCCCAGGTTGCCTTCCGAGTTTTCGAAGTCGATCGGGTTGACCTTGTGCGGCATGGTCGACGAGCCGATTTCTCCCGCTTTCAGTTTTTGCTTGAAGTAGCCCAGCGACACATACGTCCAGATGTCACGGTTCAAGTCCAGCAAGATCGTGTTGACGCGCGCGAAGGCGTCGAACAGTTCGGCCATGTAGTCATGCGGCTCGATCTGGATGGTGTACGGGTTGAATACCAGGCCCAGGCGCTGTTCAATCACGGCCTGCGAGAACGCCGGCCAGTCGAAGCCCGGATAGGCCGACAGGTGGGCGTTATAGTTGCCGACGGCGCCATTCATCTTGCCGAGGATTTCCACTTGTTCGATGCGCTTGACGGCGCGCTGCAAACGGGCCACGACGTTGGCCATTTCCTTGCCCAGGGTGGTCGGGCTGGCCGTCTGGCCGTGCGTGCGCGACAGCATTGGCACGTCGGCATTGTCGTGCGCGATCTGCGTCAGCTTGGCTACCAGGCCGTTCAAGGCTGGCAGCATCACGCCATCGCGCGCGGCTTTCAGCATCATGCCGTGCGAGGTGTTGTTGATGTCTTCCGAGGTACAGGCGAAATGGATGAATTCCGACGCCGCCACCAGTTCCGGCACGTCCGCCACTTGTTCCTTCAGCCAGTACTCGACAGCCTTGACGTCATGGTTGGTGACCGCTTCGATGGCCTTGATGCGGGCCGCATCGGCTTCCGAGAAATCGGCCGCCATCTTGTCGAGCAGGGCGCTCGCCTCTGCCGAGAAAGGCTTGATTTCAGCGAAACCGGCTTGCGACAGCGCTTGCAGCCAAGAGATTTCCACTTTCACGCGGTGGTGCATGAAACCGGCTTCGGACAGGATCGGGCGCAGCAGATCGGTCTTGCTGGCGTAGCGGCCATCGAGCGGAGACAGGGCCGACAGCGTGGAATACGGAGGTGTAGAAGTCATGAGAGCGGACGCAAGTTAAAGAAACGGTTGGCGTGTGGCGCGCGGGGAGGGCAGGTCTATTGCAATACAGCAACACTGGCGGCGCCACAGTAAAGGGCGATTTTACCACCGCTGGCCGCTGGTCAGCCGTCCGTTGGCCGCCGGCACGCCGCATTTTGGCCGAATCCGGCCCCGATGCGGCGTGCCTGCCACACCCTGGAGACCGCTGGGCGCGTACTGCCAAACGCCGCTGCCGCCGATGCTATACTGCTTGCTGCTCCTTTACCTTAAAGTACCTATGAAACTGATCGGTTCCCTCGCCAGCCCGTATGTCCGCAAAGCCCGTATCGTGCTGGCGGAAAAAAAGCTCGACTATGTCTTCGAGCTGGAAAACGTGTGGGCGCCGGAAACCCGCATCGCCCAGGCCAATCCGCTGGGCAAGGTGCCCTGCCTGGTGATGGAGGATGGCAGCACGCTCATCGATTCGAAAGTCATCGTCGAATACCTCGACACGCTCACGCCCGTGTGCAAGCTGCTGCCGGCCGGCGGCAATGGCCGCGAGCGGGCCGATATCAAGAACTGGGAAGCGCTGGCCGACGGCATCCTCGATGCGGGCGTGCTGGTGCGCCTGGAGCGCACGCAGCGCCCGCCCGAGCAGCAAAGCGCGGCCTGGATCGCGCGCCAGCTGGAAAAAGTCACCCTGGGCCTGGCGGCGCTGGAGGCGCGCCTGGGCGAGAGCGCGTATTGCGCCGGCAAGAACTACACCTTGGCCGACGTGGCCGTGGGCTGCACCCTGGGCTGGCTCAGCTTCCGCTTCCCGGAAATCGACTGGCGCGCGGACCATCCCGCGCTGGCGCGCCTGTTCGACAAATTGTCCGAGCGGCCATCGTTCAAGGACACCGTGCCGCAGTGAGCGTACGATGACCGGGACAGATTCGAAGGCGCAGCAACGCCTGCAGATGGCCGATATCGCGCGCCTGGCCGGCGTGTCCACGTCCACCGTGTCGCGCGCGCTGAGCGGCAGTTCGCTGGTCAACGAAGAGACGCGCGTGCGCGTCATCGCGCTGGCCCGTTCGCTCAAGTATTCCATCAATATCGGCGCGCAAAACCTGCGCCTGAAACAGAACCGCACGGTCGGCGTGGTGGTGCCGTATGACGCGGCCACGCGCCAGCACCTGTCCGATCCTTTTTTCCTCAGTATGCTGGGCAGCCTGGCCGATGCGCTGACGGAGCAGGGCTTCGACATGCTCATTTCGCGCGTGGATGCCGAAACGCTCGATGCGGCCGCCCAGTCCTTCGACAGCGGCCGCGTGATCGGCATCATCCTGATCGGCCAGTGGCGCCACCATGAACAATTGAACCAGCTGGCCGCGCGCCAGGTGCCCATCGTCGTGTGGGGCGCGCAATTGCCGCAGCAGCTGTATTGCACCGTCGGCGGCGATAACATCGCCGGCGGCAGGCTGGCGACGGAACACTTGCTGGCGGCGGGACGCCGGCGCATCGCCTTTTTTGGCGACGCCAAGCTGCCCGAAGTGGCGCAGCGCCACCAAGGTTATGCGCAAGCGCTGGCCGCGCGGGGACTGGCGCCCGACCCGCAACTGTACGTGGCCGGCTCCTTCCTGCCGCAGGGTGGCGCGACGGACGTGCAGGAACTGCTGGACCGCCACCTGTCGTTCGACGCCATCTTTGCCTGCAGTGACTTGCTGGCCATGAGCGCCATCAGCGCCCTGCGCGCGCGCGGCGTGGCCGTGCCGGAACAGGTGGCCGTGGTCGGCTACGACGATATCGAACTGGCCGCGTATTTCCATCCGCCGCTGACCACCGTGCGCCAGCCGATCCGCGCCGCCGGGCGCGCGCTGGTGGCCTCGCTGCTGGCGCTGGTCGACGGCGCGCCGGCGCCATCCCAGCAATTGCCAACCGAGCTGATCGTACGCGCCTCGGGCCGCTGAGGTGCGTATGCCCATCGATTGCAACCGATTGCAATAATTTAAAATTTATCCTTATATTTTCATGCTGTTGTGCAGCATGAAAAGCGCTGTGTGCTCAGCGCATAAGCGCTGTTTGCCTCTGTAATTCCCATATTATTCTCTTAAAAACAACATAATTCCCATGTTGCAGTGCTCGATTGCAATCGATTGCAATAAATTCTTATTCGTTGAATAATGACGTACCGGCACAGCCAGCGCGCCACGGCATGCAGCGGCCAGGACTCATAACAAGCGGATACCTCGACGTATCGGCGTACAACACTGGAGACAAGATGAAGACACGTACTGCTCAACGCGGCTGCATGGCCGCAGCCGTTGCCCTGGCCATGCTGCAATGGGGCGCCGTCCAGGCGCAATCGGCCGGCGACACCGCCAGCGCCACCCCCGCCGATGGCCTGAACCTGGAACGTATTGTCGTTACGGGCACCACCGGCGGCACGTCGAAAATGAAATCGAGCAATTCCGTCAGCAGCATGGAACTCGACACCATCCTGCACAACGCGCCCACCAGCGCCGCCGAAGTCCTGCGCTCGGTGCCGGGCTTGCGGGCCGAGTCCTCGGGCGGCGAAGGCAATGCCAACATCACCGTGCGCGGCCTGCCCATTTCCGCAGGCGGCGCGCGCTATGTGCAGATCCAGGAAGACGGCTTGCCGGTGCTGCAGTTCGGCGACTTCAACTTCACCACGCCCGACAGTTTCGTTAAGATCGATTCCACGCTCGACCATCTGGAAGTGGTGCGCGGCGGCTCGGCCTCCACCCTGGCCACCAATTCGCCGGGCGGCATCATCAATTTCATCAGCAAGAACGGCAAGGAGCAGGGCGGCAGCGTGGCCATCAGCCGCGGCCTTGGCTACGACCAGACGCGTGTGGACTTCGATTACGGCGCGCCGATTTCCGAGCGCACGCGCTTCTTCATCGGCGGCTCCTGGCGCACGGGTGAAGGCATCCGCCACAGTGGCGTCAACAGCGAAAAGGGCGGCCAGATTCGCGGCAATCTCACGCATGAATTCGACAGCGGCTTCGTACGCCTGTCGTTCAAGCACCTCGACGACCAGTCGCCCACGGCCTTGCCGGTGCCGGTCAGCGTGCGCAATGGCCGCATCGCGGAAATCGCCGGCATCGACCCGCGCAAGGCCAGTTTCTATTCGCCGTACTGGGTGCCCGACATGGTGCTGAACAAGGATAACCAGCGCGTGACCACCCGCGTCAACGACGGCTTGCACGTGAAGAGCGATACCGTGGGCCTGGAAGCGTCGTTCAAGCTGGGGCAGGGCTGGAGCGTGAGCGAAAACTTCCGCTACGCCGACAATTCGGGCCGCTTCACGGGCGTGTTCCCGTCGAATAACGGCAGCGAGGGCAACTATGTGTTTGCCAGCGGCCCGAATCGGGGCAAGCCTTACACCGGCCGCGCGTTTTCCGCCGTGGTGTTCAATACCTCGATCGACGACGCCAGTAATACCCTGAGCGACACCAAGCTGGCTAAGACTTTTGTGCTCGACAGCGGCAAGCTGACCACCACGGCCGGCCTGTACTTGTCGCAGCAAAAGCTGGGCCTGACCTGGAACTTCAATGAATACCTGATGCAGGCCACGGGCGACCAGCCGGCGCTGCTGCAGACGGTCAGCGGCACGCCGGGCTACATCGGTCCGGCCTTCGGCGCCTGCTGCTCGCGTGCCGTCGACATGGAGTACCGTACGACGTCACCGTACCTGAACCTGGCCTGGGAAAGCGGCGCGCTGAATCTCGACGGCGGCTTGCGGCGCGACCGCCAGCATGCCAGCGGCACGGCCAATCAAGCCACCGGCGCGCAAGCCTACCTGCCGTCGACGGTGCAGCAGGTCGACTACACCTTGGGCCACACCTCGTACTCGCTGGGCGCGAACTACAAGCTGCAAGCCAACCTGGCCGTGTTTGCCCGCGTCAGCGAAGGCGTGGCCTTCAATGCCGACCGCATCCTGTTCGGCACACCGTTGGATGGCAGCGTGCCGGTGGCCATCAACACCGTGCGCCAGCTCGAAGGCGGCGTGAAATGGCGGCAGGGACCGCTGAGCACCTTTGTCACCGTGTTCCAAGCCAAGACCAAGGAAAGCAATTACGAAGCGACTACCCAGCTGCGCACGGCCAACAGTTATGAAGCCAAGGGCGCGGAGCTGGAAGCGGCCTACAGCGCCGGTGACTTCCGCATGAATGGCGGCCTGACGTTCACGGATGCCGAGATCACGGGCACGGCGGCGGCCGACGTGGCGCTGATCGGCAATACGCCGCGGCGCCAGGCGCGTGTCGTCTATCAGCTCGCGCCCACCTATGAGTGGGGGCCTGCCACTTTCGGCGCCAGCCTGATCGGCACGGGCAAGTCGTGGGGCGACGATGCGCACACGATCACCTTGCCCGCCTATCAGGTGCTCAATGCCTTCGTCAATTACCAGCTCACGCCGCAAATGCAGGTGGCGCTGACGGCGAACAATCTGCTCAACAAGATCGGCTATACGGAAGTCGAGGGCGATGGCCATGCGGCCCGCTCGATCACGGGGCGCGCCGTCAAGGTCAGCCTGAAATACGCATTTTAAGCAAAGATAGGATTCATGATGTCGATACGCAGCCCCCTGGCGCGCCTGCTGGCGCCGCTCCCCACGCACTTGCGCGACGATGCGGCGCGCCGTTATGCGCGCCAGGAGGCGGTCTTGCTTGACCGCCTGGGCAGCCTGTATGGCCAGCGGCCGGACTTCCTGCCCTGGCTGGGTGACCTGATGGAAAGCGTGGGGCGGCTGTACGCGGCGCGCGCGCCGGCGCTGCTGCGGCAAGATGCGCAGCGCGAAGCGCAGCCGGACTGGTTTGCCAGCCAGTCCATGCTGGGCTACAGCGCCTACGTGCAGCGCTTCGGCGGCAGCCTGCAAGGCGTGGCCGCGCGCATTGCCCACTTGCGCGAACTGGGCGTGACGTATCTGCATTTGCTGCCGTTTTTGCGTCCGCGCGCCGGTGAAAGCGATGGCGGCTTTGCCGTCGCCAGCTTCGAGGAAGTCGACCCCGCGCTGGGCAGCAATGCCGACTTGCTGGCGTTGACGGCGCAGCTGCGCGCGGCCGGCATCAGCCTGTGCTCGGACCTGATCCTCAATCACGTGGCCGACGACCATGCGTGGGCGCTGGGCGCCAAGGCGGGCGATCCGCTGCTGCGCGATTTTTTCCATACCTATCCCGACCGCGTGCAGCCGGACCGCTATGAGCGCACCGTGGGCCAGGTCTTCCCGCAGGCGGCGCCCGGTAATTTCACCTTCGTGCCAGAAATCCAGCGCTGGGTCTGGACCACGTTTTATCCGTATCAGTGGGATTTGAACTACGCCAATCCGGCCGTCTTCGCGGCCATGGCCGGCGCCATGCTGGGCCTGGCCAACAAGGGCATCGAGGTGTTCCGCCTCGATTCGACGGCCTTCCTGTGGAAGCGTGTAGGCACGGACTGCATGAACCAGCCCGAAGCCCACAGCCTGCTGCAAGCCTTGCGGGCGATTGCCGCCATCGTCGCGCCTGGCGTGCTGCTCAAGGCCGAAGCCATCGTGCCCACGCCCAAGCTGCCCGCCTACTTTGGCAGCGATGCCGCGCCCGAATGCCATATCGCCTATCACAGCAGCCTGATGGCCGCCGGCTGGGGCGCGCTGGCGGAGGAAAGCACGGACTTGCTGCAGCAGGTGATCGCCGCCACGCCACCGCTGCCGCCGGCCGCAAGCTGGCTCAGTTATGTGCGCTGCCACGACGACATCGGCTGGAACGTGCTGCTCAATGAAGCGGGCGTGGACGGGCCGGCGCGCCTGGCGCGCATCGCGCAGTTCTTTGCCGGCACGCCCGGCAGCGGCAGCTATGCGTGCGGGGCGGCCTTCCAGAGCAGCAGCGCCGACAAGGCGCATGGCAGCAACGGCATGGCCGCCTCGCTGGCCGGCCTGCAAAGCGCCGTCACGGTGCAGGAGCAGGAATATGCCTTGCGCCGCCTGCTGCTGCTGCATGGTCTGGCATTGAGCTTTGGCGCCTTGCCGGTGCTGTACATGGGCGATGAACTGGGCATGACCAACGATGACAGCTACACGCAGCGCGCCGACCGGGCGATGGACAGCCGCTGGCTGCAGCGTCCCGCGTTTGACGACAGCCTGCTGGCATGGCGCCACGATGGCGTGAGCGCCAGTGGCCGGCTGTACCTGGCGCTGCGCCAGCTGATCGACGCGCGCGGGCGCTTGCCGGCCTTGGCTGCCGCTGCGCCGCGCAGCGTGCTGCCCGCCGACACGCCGGCCGTGCTGGCGCTGCTGCGCGGCGACGCGTTTCTCAACCTGAGTAATTTCAGCGGCGCCAGCCAGCGCTACACTTTGCCCGCAGGCGAATGGCGCAATAGCCTCGATGGCAGTGTGCTGGCCGGCACGGTAGGCCTGCAGCCATGGCATATGCTGTGGCTGGAGCAAGAGCAGAAACGGGAGCCAGCATGAGCGACGCCAGCGCACACCGGCCGCATCTGTCGTTTTGGCAGATCGTCAACATGAATGTCGGATTTTTCGGCATCCAGTTCAGCTTTGGGCTGCAGCAAAGCAGCATGAGTCCGATCTACAAATACCTGGGCGCCGACGAAGCGAGCCTGCCGTACCTGTGGCTGGCCGGCCCCATGACGGGGCTGCTCGTGCAACCCTTGATCGGTGCCATGAGCGACCGCACGGTGACGCGCTGGGGCCGCCGCACGCCGTACTTCCTGATCGGTGCCATCCTGTGCAGCCTGGGCTTGCTGGCCATGCCCTTCAGTCCCACCCTGTGGATGGCCGCCAGCCTGTTGTGGATACTCGACGCGGCCAACAATGTGACGATGGAGCCGTACCGTGCCTTCGTCAGCGACAAGCTCGACAAGAAGCAGCATTCGCTGGGTTTTCTCACGCAAAGCGCCTTTACGGGGTTGGGGCAAACGCTCGCCTATCTGACGCCATCGCTGCTGGTCATGCTGGGCATGAACAAGGATGCCGTCAATGGCAGCCATATTCCGCATATTGTCATCGCCGCCTTCCTGATCGGCGCCGTGTTTTCCCTCGCCTCGGTGCTGTGGACCCTGAAGACGACACCGGAAAACCCGCTCACGGCGAGCGAGCTGGCAGCCATCCGCAGCCGCCCGCCGGGCTGGCGCCACACGCTGGCCGATATTGGCGCGGCCCTGCGCGACATGCCGCCGACGATGAAGCAGCTGGCCCTCGTCAACCTGTTCCAGTGGTACGCCATGTTCTGCTACTGGCAGTACATTGCGCTATCGCTGGCGGCGACCCTGTTTCACACGACGGACCCGGCTTCGCAAGGCTTCCGCGACGCGGGCCTGCTGAACGGCCAGGTGGGCGCCTTCTATAATTTCGTCGCCTTTGTCGCCGCCTTTGCGCTGGTGCCGTTCACGCGCCGTTTCGGTCCCAAGCGCATGCACAGCCTGTGCCTGTGCGCGGCCGGCGTGGGCATGTTGAGCATCCCGCTGATCCACAGCCCGGCGCTGCTGTTGCTACCCATGCTGGGCGTGGGCCTGGCCTGGGCCAGCATCATGGGCAACCCCTACATCATGCTGGCCGGCTGCATTCCACCCGAGCGCACGGGCGTCTACATGGGCATCTTCAATATGTTCATCGTCATCCCGATGATCATCCAGATCTTCACCTTGCCCTTGTATTACCGCAGCTGGCTGGGTGGCAATCCGGAAAACGTCATCCGGCTGGCCGGTGCCCTGTTGCTGTGCGCGGCGGTGGCGGTGCTGTTCGTCAAGCTGCGCCCGCCGCAGACCACGAAGACTTGAGGACGCACGTAAAAAAACCGGCTCTGCCGGTTTTTCTTGTTCCACCAATGATGTTACGACACCTGACAAAACCGTAGCGAGCGGAAGGAAGAGGTGGCCGAGAAGCGCAACCGTACGCTAGTACGGTGAGCATCGCAGGCCGCCTATGCCGACGCGCAGTAGGTTTTGGCAGGTGTCCTCATTACTCTTCAATCGCCATCTGGCTTTGCAGGTAGTTCTGGATGCCGACTTTGGCGATCAGGTCGATCTGCGTTTCGAGCCAGTCGATATGCTCTTCCGTGTCTTCCAGGATCATCAGGAACAGGTCGCGCGAGACGTAGTCGCCCGCTTTCTCGCTGATGGCGATGCCTTCCTTGACGGTGGCGTGCGCGGCGCGTTCCAGCTTCAAGTCGCATTCCAGCATTTCCGGCGTGTTCTCGCCGATCAGCAGCTTGTGCAGCGCTTGCAGGTTAGGCAGGCCGTCGAGCATCAGGATGCGGTCGATCAGCTTGTCGGCGTGTTTCATTTCGCCGATCGATTCTTCGTATTCCTTCTTGCCCAGCTTTTCCAGGCCCCAGTGCTTGTACATGCGCGCATGCAGGAAGTACTGGTTGATGGCCGACAGTTCGTTGGTGAGCTGTGCGTTGAGCATGCGGATGACTTCTTTATCGCCCTTCATGGGATGTCCTTTGTTCTGTGTCGCGTTCGATGATGAAACCGGAGGCTGCTGGCGTTCACTGCCGGGTGGCGCAGGCTGCCTGGTGGCGCGCAGGTTGCCGGTTTCGCTATGCCCGCATGATAGCGCAAAATATGGGCGTTTTTTGCTGATAAACGGTGTTTTTCCGTCTTTTTAACGTAAATATCGTGCGAATAAAACCCATTCTCAAATGGATTGCCACATTTTTCCGTTTTTTATTTGTTAAGGAAAATGAAGGCCATTCTCATTCGCGTTCATGCTGTCTGTCGTGCATGTTCAGCGGGCCTGGGCTGTCGTGTGGAAACGGCGCAAAATGTTTGCGTCATTCTTGCCTTTACGTATTCTTGGCCGCTGGCGGCGATGCGATAATCAGCGGGGAACTCATTACAAAGGATAGCAAGATGATGCTGCATATACCCGGCGTGCTGACGCCGGAACAGGTGACGCAGTTTCGCCAGCGCCTGGCGCAGACGGACTGGGTCGATGGGCGCGCCAGCGTCGGCGCGCAAGGGGCGCAGGTCAAGCGCAACCGCCAACTGGCAGAGGGTTCGCCGCTGGCGCTGGAACTGGGCGAGATCGTCAGCCGCGCGCTGATGGCCAATCCGCTGTTCTTTGCCGCCGTGCTGCCGCTGCGTATTCTGCCGCCATTCTTTAACAGTTATGCGGGCGGCGAGCATTATGGCTTGCATATCGACGGCGCCATTCGCACGCCGAAAAACGGCATGCAGTCGATGCGCGCCGACGTCTCCTCCACCGTGTTCCTGAGCGAGCCGGATGAGTACGAAGGCGGCGAGCTGGTGGTGGTCGATTCCTACGGCACGCATGAAGTGAAACTGTCGGCCGGCGACGTGATCGTGTATCCGTCGAGCAGCGTGCACCAGGTGCTGCCCGTCACCAGTGGCGAGCGTATCTGCTCCTTCCTGTGGACGCAAAGCATGGTGCGCGAGGACTGGAAGCGCAGCATGCTGTTCGAGCTCGATCAAAACATCCAGAGCGTGCGCGGCGAGCACGGCGATTCGCCCGCGACGGTGGGTTTGACGGGGCATTATCACAACCTGCTCAGGATGTGGGCGGAGATGTAAAAAGGGGGCGGACCCGCAGGGTCTGACCCAAAAAAAAGTCTGCCTGGCCCGGGGATGTAGGCTGGCAGACTGAAACAAGCAGTTGCTTGACTGGTACAGAAAACAGGGCGCAAAAAAGCAAGCAGGGCATCGGTGCAGTGCTTGCGGGCTGGCAGCGGCGCCGTGGCCGCCGGAAGGCTAGCTCAGTTGGAAGGTCAGTGGTACTAAAACGTAGACGGGAACAGGCTTGCCGTTTTCGATCATCGGCTTGAACAGCGCGCGTTGCGCGGCCTGGCGGCCCGCCTCATCGAGGTTGTTGTAGCCGGTCGATTTCTGGATCAGGATTTGCTCCGGCAAGCCCTTTTCATTGATCAGGATGCGCAATACCACGGTGCCGCTTTCGCCCAGGCGGCGCGACAGATTCGGGTAGATCAGTTGCGGTGCCTTGATGTATTCGACGCTGCTGACGGTGCGCGGCGTCGACGGCGCCGGTGGCGTCGGCGACGGTGTCGATGGCGCTGTCGGCGCGGCAGCGGCAACCGGTGCCGCTTCGGCGCGCGTCGGCTGGGGCGGCGTGATCGTCGGTTCGCTCGGCGCCACGGCGATCAGCGGCAGCGGCGGGATCACGGCGCGCGGCACGGGTGCGCTCAGTTCCACTGTTTTTGGCACCGATGGTGCCGGTGGCTTGGGCGGCGCCGGCGGGGCAATGATGCTGATGGTAGTGATGGTCGGCATGGCTGCCGTGACGACGCGGCTCAAGAGGCCGCTCTGGATGGCGTAAAAGCCGGCGATATGCAGGACGACGATGGCCATCAGCGGCGCGAATTTGTTGCGCTTCTTGTCGAAGCTGGCAAATTGTTGCACGGCCTGCACCGTTACGGGCGGGGGCATCATCGTCATGGCGTTCATCGCTTTCTTTAGTTTGTCAGTACAGCTCGCATCAATACGGTTTCTTGCAGCACCACCGTGGCGCTCAGGTGCTCGTTCAGTACTTCCCGCGCGCAGGTATGGCATTTGCCGCAGCAGGTGGCCACGCCCAGGTCGCGGCGCAGCTCGGCCATGCTGGACAGGCCAAGATCGACGGCTTGACGGATTTCACGATCAGATATGTTGTTGCAGACACATACAATCATTGATGCACCTTCTGGCTGGAGGATGAACAGACACTAGTGCTAAGAAGCATTGTTGCTAGTGTTTTAATGAGAATCATTATCATTACGTTTCATTGTCTCGCAAAGTACAGGACAATGCAAGCGATTTTGCTCAAGTGTGCGGCGCTTGGCGGTCTGGCGCTGCGGGTTGATATGCGATTCGCGCGCATGACGCAGCGCTTGATGGGAGCGGCTCTCCGGGCTAAATAAAAACTATTCGCATTCATGTTTATAATGCTGGTATTGTCTCGGACGTCTCGGACGGTTGCCGTCTGGACAGATTGAATGGCCGCTTGTCGGTAATGCGCAACAGTGGCGTTTTACCTCACAAACCTGGAACCACTGCGAGGCGCCCCGCGCCATAGCCGGTATCAGGTGTTCTTAATTTGAACGGAATTTGCTCATGACTCTAGTTCCACCCTTGATGACGCTCGATGCGCTGGCAGTCGGCCAGAGCGGCACGGTGTTGCATATTACGCCCCACACGGCAGGACAGACGGAGGAAGGCATCGACCTGGCCCGCCGCTTGATGGAGCTGGGATTCGTTCCCGGCGAACGACTCCGCATGCTCAAGCGCGGCATGCCCGGCGGCGATCCGCTGGCCATCAAGGTCGGCAATGCCACGTTCGCACTGCGCCGCTTCGAAGCGGCGCTGATCACGATTCAACCGCTGCTTCAACCGGAATAACCATGGGTGCTGTCGAAACTATCGTCGATGCGGGCGTGCACAAGCCGCCGCATCAGCCACAAATAGCCCTGCTGGGCAATCCGAACTGCGGCAAGACCGCCCTGTTCAACCGTTTGACGGGCGCGCGCCAGAAAGTGGCGAACTACGCCGGCGTGACCATCGAGCGCAAGGAAGGCCATTTCACCTCGCCCGCCGGCAAACCCGTGCGCCTGCTCGATTTGCCGGGTGCCTACAGCCTGTCTGCCACCACGCCCGATGAAGCCATTACGCGCGACGTAGTGGGGGGCTTGCGCCAGGGCGACCCGCGTCCGGACGCCATCATCTGCGTGGTCGATGCCACCAATCTGCGCCTGAACTTGCGCCTGGTACTGGAAGTCAAGCGCCTGGGCCTGCCCATGCTGCTGGCGCTGAACATGACGGATGTGGCGCGCAAGCGCGGCATGCTGATCGACACGGCCAAGCTGGCGCAAGAACTGGGCATGCCCGTGGTGGAAACCGTCGCGGTGCAGCACGATGGCGAAAAAGCTTTATTGGGCGCCATCGACGCCATGCTGCCGCTGCCGCCCGTGGAAGCGAAACCGCTGGCGGCCATCGATGCCGTTACCGTCGAAGAAACCCAGCGCGAAGTGCGCCGCATCCTGGCCGCCGTCAGCAATGACACGGGCGACACGGGTAACCTGACGGAAAGGATCGACGACGTGGTGCTGCACCCCGTGTTCGGCCCCCTCATCCTGGCCGTGCTGATGTTCCTGATCTTCCAGGCCGTGTTTGCCTGGGCCGCCACGCCGATGGAAATGATCACCGATGGCGTGGGCCACCTGGGCGCCCTGCTGACGGCGAACATGCCCGATGGCCACCTGAAGAGCTTGCTGGTGGAGGGCATCATCGGGGGCGTCGGCAGCGTACTGGTATTCCTGCCGCAGATCCTGATTTTGTTCTTCTTTATCCTGAGCCTGGAAGACTGCGGCTACCTGCCGCGCGCGGCCTTTTTGCTGGACCGCATGATGGGGGGCGTGGGCCTGTCGGGCCGCGCCTTCATTCCACTGCTGTCGAGCTTTGCCTGCGCCATTCCCGGCGTGATGGCGGCGCGCACCATCCAGAACCCGCGCGACCGCCTGGTCACCATCATGATCGCGCCGTTGATGACGTGCTCGGCGCGCCTGCCCGTGTATGCGCTGATCATCGCCGCCTTCATCCCGGAACGCCAGGTATGGGGCTATCTGAGCCTGCAAGGCCTGGTGCTGTTTGTCCTGTACTTCGCCGGCATCATCTCGGCCATGGCCGTGGCCTGGGTCATGAAGCGCGGCATGGGCGTGCGCGGCAACCAGCCGCTGATGCTGGAACTGCCGGCCTATCACTGGCCGCACCTGCGCAACCTGGCCGTCAGCCTGTGGGAGCGCGCGAAGATATTCCTGACGCGCGTCGGCACCATTATCCTGAGCCTGATGATCATCCTGTGGTTCCTCAGCACCTTCCCCGGCCCACCGGACAACGCGATCCACCCGCCGATCTATTACAGCCTGGCCGGCATCCTGGGGCGCGGCCTGGAAGTGATTTTCGCGCCGATCGGTTTCAACTGGCAGATCTGCATCGCACTGGTGCCGGGCATGGCGGCGCGCGAAGTGGCCGTCGGCGCGCTGGGCACCGTGTATGCGCTGTCGCAAACGGGCGACGCGCTGGCCTCGACCCTGGAACCGCTGATCGCCCATTCGTGGTCGATGGCCACCGCGCTCTCCTTGCTGGCCTGGTATGTGTTCGCGCCGCAGTGCCTGTCGACCCTCTCCGTGGTGAAACGCGAAACGGGCGGCTGGCGCTATCCGCTGCTGATGGCCGGCTACATGTTCGCGCTGGCTTACGCCGCTTCGTTCATCACGTATCGCGTCGCCCTGATGCTGGGCGCCTAGGAGCACACCATGTGGCAAACCATTATCGTCGCCCTGATCGTCGCAGCCGCGCTGCTGCATTTTTCGACCAAATACCTGCCGGCGGGCGTGCGCCGCGCCATCGTGCGTGGCCTGGTGCGCTGCGGCCTTGATGAGGCGAAGATGTCGGCCTTGTTCAAGGTGGCGCCGGGCTGCGGCAGTGGCTGCGGTTCCTGTGGCTCCTGCGACAGTCCGCCGCCTCCATCCGCCACGCCGCCGACCGACGGCAACAGCAAGCGGGTGATCCTGATGCAGGTGCAGCGCTAAGGTTGATGTACGTCTGGCCACGGGCGCGCCCGTGGGCTACACTGGGCTTTCCGCATGGCAAGGAGTGGCAATGGCGATACTGTTGATCTTCATGTTTTTGTTTGCTGTCGCCACCTGGCTGCTGGCCAGCCGGCGCGGCCGCCACGGCGGACTCTGGTTCGGCATCGGCCTGTTCCTCGGGCCGTTTGCCTTGCTGACGGTGGCAGCTCTGCCGCCTGTGCCGGCATCCTGACCTTGTATTTTCAACACCCGCAGTTGCGGGTTTTTTTACGCCTGTGCGTGGCGCAGCCGGTACTGGCGCGGCGAGCAGGCCATGACGCGCTTGAAGGCGTGGCTGAAGGCGCTGTCGGAATCGTAGCCCAGCGCCTGCGCAATCGATGTCACGGTCGCGGCGCTGTCCTTCAGCCGCCGCGTGGCCAGGCGCATGCGCCAGTGCAGCAGGTAGGCCAGCGGCGCCACCCCCACTCTGGTCTTGAAATGCAGGGCAAAGGAGGAGCGCGACTGCCCGGCGACGGCGGCCAGCTGCGGCAAGGTCCAGCGCCGTGCCGGCTGTGCATGCATGGCTTCGATGGCGGCGCGCAGCCTAGGATCGGCCAGCGCGAACAAGCAGCCAGCCGGGTGCGATGCCTGCGCTTCAAGATACTGACGCAGCATTTGCAGCAGCATCATCTGGCCCAGGTGGCGCGTCATCAGCGCCGCGCCGGGTGCCGTCGCCTGCAATTCCTGCGCCAGCCGCTGCAAGGTCCAGTGCAGCACGCTGGCCTGGTCCGTATCGCCGCGCACGTGCAGCAGCGGCGGCAGGCAGTCGAGCAGGATGGCCGCCTCGTCGCCAAAGCTGAAGCGTCCGCCGATGAGGAAAAAATCGTGTTCCGGCGCGCCATGGCGGGCCACGCCCTGCTGTGCGTGCCGGTACACCTCCTGCGCCGGCGCGGCCGGCAAGCCCGGTGTGTTGGCCAGGGTGAACGCGCGCCCCGGCGCCAGCAGGAAGCAGTCGCCCGTCTGCAGCTGCACGGGAGCGTCGATGCCTGCGACCGTCAGCCAGCAAGCACCTTCGATCACGGCGTTGAACTTGATGCCGTCCGGTGGCGGAAAGTCGATGGCCCAGTCGCCACCCGCCTTCAGGCCGGCAAAATGGGAGTTGTGCGTGTTGAGCAGCGAGAGTACATCGGAGAGCAAATCCATGGCGGGGTTCAATTCCGGACGATGGCGATAGTATTGCAGATTTTATGCCATTCACAGTCCGGTTCTTTGCGCGCAAAATCGTCAGCTCGCCAGCCATTCGGACTGGCGCCACTTGCAAAGGCAGACCCCATGGGCAGCATCGACAACAAACAAATTCCCCTGCACGCCGGCTTCGACGCCACTACCACCGCCACCGAAGCGCTGGCCGGGCGCGACCTGTCCGGCGTGCAGGCCATCGTCACGGGTGGCGCTTCGGGCCTGGGGCTGGAAACGGTGCGCGTGCTAGCCGGCGCCGGCGCCTGTGTGCTGGTGCCGGCGCGCGATCCGCATCAGGCGCAAGCGGCCTTGCATGGCATGGCCGGCGTGGAGGTCGCCACGCTCGACTTGCTTGATCCGCAGGCCATCGACAGCTTTGCCGCCGCCTTTCTTGCCACCGGCCGAGCCCTGCACGTGCTGGTCAACGGCGCCGGCATCATGGCCACGCCCCTGCTGCGCGATGCGCGTGGCTACGAGGCGCAGTTCGCGACGAATCACTTGGCGCATTTCCAGCTGACAGCGCGTTTGTGGCCGGCCTTGCGGCAGGCGCAGGGTGCGCGCGTGGTGTGCGTGTCGTCGCTGGGACACCGGCAGGCGGGCGTCAATCTGGACGACCCGCATTTCCTGCATCAGCAGTACGACAAGTGGCGCGCGTATGCGCAGTCGAAAAGCGCCAATGCGCTGTTTGCCGTGGAGCTGGACCGGCGCGGCGCGGCGCACGGCGTGCGCGCCTTCTCGCTGCATCCGGGCGCCATCCTGACGCCGCTGGTGCGCCACCTGGACCTCGACGACTTGCGCCGCGTGGGCGCGCTGGACGACGCAGGGGAAGTGAATCCGCCGCCGCAATCGGGATTCAAGAATGTGGCGCAGGGCGCCGCCACGGCCGTCTGGTGCGCCACCAGCGCGCGGCTCGATGGGCTGGGCGGCGTGTATTGCGAGGATTGCGATATCGCTGCCCTGGTGGCGGACGACAGCACGGGGCCGGGCGTGCGGCGCTGGGCCAGCGACCCCGTGCAGGCACGCCGGCTTTGGGTGCTCAGCGAGCAGATGACGGGCGTGAGTTTCGATTGCGACGCGGCATAGAAAATGCCGGGTTATGCCCGGCATGTGCAGGAAGACGGCGTGGCTTTACGCCTTGCCCGCCAGCTTGTCCACGACAGGCACCAGCGCGGCCGGGCGGCAGCCGAAGGCGGCCAGGCGGCCTTGCGCGTTGGGTGCCAGGTCCAGGTCGTAGGGCAAACGGCCCGCCACCAGCCACAGTTTATCGTGCGGCAGGGCGTCAACCAGGCGGCGCTGGCCGTCGACGAACATGGCGTTATACGTTTGCAGCACGATCTGCTGCGCGTCTTGCGCAAAGGCGATGGCCGCATTGACCTCTTCATCCAGCGCCTCGGCCGACAAGGCGTACTCGCGCACGTCCAGGCCCGCGTCGAGCAGCGCCGGCAGCATCGAGCTGCGTGCTTCCTTGTTGCGGCCCAGCGCCACTTCGTCGATTTCGCTGCGCGAACGCACTTCCACCGTCAGCAGGGTTACGGGCAGGCCGGGGTCGAGTGCGCGGTATGCGCCTTGCACGCGCAAGGCGGCCTTTTGCAGTAGCTGCGACAGGGCCATGGCGGCCGGCTGCATCAGCGCAGGCGGGGTGACCGGGCGGGTGCGCCAGTCGCGCACGGCGCGGTTGCGCTTGAGTTCAGCCACGCGCGCACAAGCCGCGTCGATGCGCGCCATGGCGATGTCGCCGCGTTCCACGGCAGCGATGACGGCCTCGATGGCGGCTGTCTGCTGCGCTTCGCGGTGCGAGATGAGGACGATGTCGGCGCCCGCCTGCAAGGTGGCGATGGCGCCCTGGGCGATGCCGATGCCGTCGGCGATGGCCGCCATTTCCAGGCAATCGGTAATGACCACGCCCTTGTAACCCATCTCGCCGCGCAGCAGGTCCGTCAACACGCCTTTCGACAGGGTGGCCGGCACGCTGGTGTCGGCCTCGAAAGCGGGGAAGACCACGTGCGCCGTCATGATGGCGTCCACGCCGCCGACAATGGCCGCGCGGAAGGGCGCCAGTTCCACGGCGCGCAGGCGTTCCTTGTCGTGGGGCACCAGCGCCATGGCGTAATGCGTGTCGATGGCCGTGTCGCCATGGCCGGGGAAGTGCTTGGCGGTCACGGCCACGCCGCTGGCGCGCTGGCCGCGCATGGCCGCCATGCCGTAGTCGATGACGGTGGCGGCATCCTCGCCATACGCGCGCACGCCGATGACAGGGTTGTTGCGGTTGTTGTTCACGTCCAGCACGGGGGCGAGTAGCAGGTTGATGCCAATCTGGCGCATTTCATCGCCGCTGATCTGGTGCATGCGTTCGCAATCTTCCACGGAACCGGCAGCCTGGAAGGCCATCGCAGCCGGAATCGGCGTGACGCCCTGTTCGATGCGCATCACCATGCCGCCTTCCTGGTCGATGGCGATGAGCAGCGGCGTATCGGACACTTCCGCGTTGATTTCCTGCAGTTCGCGGCACAGGGCTGACACTTGCGCGGGCGTGTGCACGTTGCGGCGGAACAGGATCACGCCGCCCACTTTCTTTTCGCGTATCAAGGTCTTGATATGCTCGTCCGCCTGCAGGGCGTCGAAGCCCACCATGAACAACTGTCCTACTTTTTCGCGCAAACCCTGCTCCATGCTGCAACTCCTCCGGTCTGTAATGATGGCATACGTATTGTGGCACCGTGGTGGCGCGTCTTGGCGATCACCGGAAAAGCTGCCTGCGTTTGTATTTGTTTTGGTATTGTATTGGATTCAGGTATTTGCGCAAGTGGTTATTAAGTGGTATTGCTCCACTTGCGCAGTGCCAGGCTTAATTCAGGCGCTGGAACGATACCGCCTGGGCCTTGGGCCAGTACAGGCCGAACACGGGCGGCAGCTGCGGCAGCTGGCTCGGGTCGAGCAGCTGGCCCGCTTCCAGGAAGGGCAGCAGGGCTGAGGCCAGTTTCACCTGGTTCGGCGAGATGCGCCGCACCAGGTGGTGCGGGCGCAGTTCCTGCGGATGCGCCAGGCCGGCGGCGGCGATCAGTTCGGCCAGCGCCTTCATGGTGTTCTGGTGGAAGTGCGCCACGCGGGCGATCTTGTCGGGCACCACCAGCGCGCGCTGGCGCTGCGGGTCTTGCGTGGCCACGCCCGTGGGACAGCGGTCCGTGTGGCAGCTTTGCGACTGGATGCAGCCCAGCGCGAACATGAAGCCGCGCGCCGAATTGCACCAGTCGGCGCCCAGCGCCAGCAGGCGGGCGATGTCGAAGGCTGTGATGATCTTGCCCGAGCAGCCGATCTTGATCCTGTCGCGCAGGTTGGCGCCCACCAGGGTGTTATGCACCAGCACCAGCGCTTCTTGCAGCGGCGTGCCCACATGGTCGGTAAATTCCAGGGGCGCCGCGCCCGTGCCGCCTTCACTGCCGTCGACGACGATGAAGTCGGGCGTGATGCCCGTTGCCAGCATGGCCTTGACGATGGCGAAAAACTCCCACGGATGGCCGATGGCCAGCTTGAAGCCGGTCGGCTTGCCGCCGGAGAGATTGCGCAGGCGGTCGATAAAATGCAGCATTTCCAGCGGCGTGGAAAAGGCGCTGTGCGCCGCCGGCGAGACGCAATCCTCGCCCACCATCACGCCGCGCGTGGTGGCGATTTCGATCGTCACTTTCGGGCCGGGCAGCACGCCACCGTGGCCCGGCTTGGCGCCCTGCGACATTTTCAGCTCGATCATTTTCACCTGCTCGGCGCTGGCGTTGGCGCTGAAACGTTCTTCGCAAAACGTGCCGTCCTGGTTGCGGCAGCCGAAGTAGCCGGAGCCGATTTCCCATACCAGGTCGCCGCCGTTTTCACGGTGGTAGGGGCTGATGCTGCCTTCGCCCGTGTCGTGCATGAAGCCGCCGCTGCGCGCGCCGCCGTTCAGGGCCAGGATGGCGTTCGCCGACAGGGCGCCAAAGCTCATCGCCGAAATATTGAAGACGCTGGCCGAATACGGTTTGTCGCGCGGGCAGTCCGGATGGTTGCCGATCTCGATGCGGAAGTCGTGGCCCGTGACCTTGGCGGGGGCGATGGAATGGTTAATCCATTCATAGCCCGTTGCATACACGTCGAGCTGGGTGCCGAACGGACGCTTGTCCGTCTGCTCCTTGGCGCGCTGGTAGACGATGCTGCGCTGGCTGCGCGAAAACGGCGTCGCCTCGCTGTCGCTTTCCAGGAAATACTGGCGGATTTCCGGGCGGATGCTCTCGAAGAAAAAGCGGAAATGCGCGAGGATGGGATAGTTGCGGCGCAGGGCGCGCTTGGTTTGCAGCAGGTCGCTGATGCCGACCAGGGTCAGCGCACCGGCCAGCAGGGGCAGCCAGTAGTGATCGTAGTAAAACAGGGACAGGGCAAAAACGGCGGCCGTCGCAATGAAGGTCAGGTAGCGAAATGGTACTAGGTGCATGGGCACTCCGGTGAAGTCAGACTGATATTGCTGAGTGTACCGGTGATTTGTAGATCTTGCTGACTGGAAAAGTGTGCTGTTAGAGCGGTGCTATCCATACTTGCAACGCCTGACAAAACCGTAGCGAGCGGCAGTGATTTGTGGCCGAGAAGCGCAACCGTACTCTAGTACGGTGAGCATCGCCGGCCGCAAAGCGCGACGCGCAGTAGGTTTTGTCAGGTGTTTACCGTTGGGCGGCGCGGATACGTTCGACCCGTTCAGTGCTGGCCGGATGGCTCGACAGGTAGGGCGTGCCCTGGTCCAGCTTGCCCAGGGCGACAAACACTTGCGCCAGGTGTTCCAGCGCAATGCCGTTCTGGCGCAGCATGGCGATGGCGTAGTCGTCCGCGTCGCGTTCGACATCGCGCGAATACTTCAAGTCCAGCAGCAGCGGCGGCAGGGTCGCCACTACCGTCGACACGTCGCCGAACAGCAGCGCGGCGCCGGCGCCCACGGCCGAGGTCTGGATGATGCGCCGCGTCAGGTGGCGCTGCTGCAAATGCCCCAGTTCATGCGCCAGCACGCCCATGATGGCCTGGTCGTCCGGCAGCAGTTCGATCATTTCGTCCGTCAGCACGATGTCGCCGGACGGCAGGGCAAACGCGTTCGGACCGATCTTGCTCTTGCGGAAAACGATGCGGTGCGCGGGCGTGCTGTCGCCGGGCGTGGCCAGGCGCGCGAACTGGCTGCGCAAGGCTTGCTGGCGCGCGCCAGCGAGCTGGCTTGGCGCAAACACATGGCGGTCCAGCATATCGAGCACGCCCTGGCCCAGTTGCCGTTCGACCGACTGCGGCAAGGCATACGCAATGCCCTTGGCCGCCAGCGGCAGCAGGTATTGATAGCTGAGCCACAGGGCCACGATGGTGGCGACCGTGGCCAGCAGGGCGCCGCGCCAGCTTTGCTGCAGCCGCACCACCCAACCGTCGCGGTGTCCCGTATCGTGCAGCATGTCGTTGAAGGCCGCCTGGTCGGCGATCTCCAGGTAGGCACCGTCGGGAAAGCTGACCTTGCGCACGGCGTGGCTGCTGCGTTCGGATACATGCAGCTCGCCCAGCGGGCTACTGCGCTCGATGTCGCCCGCCAGCACGGCCTGGCCATCGCGCACGGACAGTGTCACGTGGTACAGGCGCGAACTCTGGCCGTCGAAATAGCGGCCAGCCAGGGGAGCGTGGCTTTCTTGCGTGTTGGCATCCATGCTTACATCGACAGGTCGAAGTCCAGCAGGTCGACCATGCCTTCGCCCGTGGCCGACACTTGCTGGCCCGTGGCGGCGACAAACTCGTCCAGGCTGCCATGCACCAGCATCGAGGTCGCTTCCAGGCGGTACTTCAGCCAGCGCACGTGGGCGAATGGCGTAAACAGGCCCAGGGTGACGACGATGCCCAGCAGGTTGCTCAGCATGACGAAGGTGGTGCGGCCCCACGTCAGCTGCGACTGGAACTGGTGCTGCTGCAAGCGCGTATGGTTCCAGATCAAGTTCTGGATCATGGTCAGGAACAGCGGCAGCACGGTGAACGCCCACAGGTACAAGGCACCGATGGCAAACAGCAGGCTGCCAACCTTGGTCTTGTCATTCGCATTGGCTACAAACGAGGCGAACACGCTGCCGAAGACGACGAAAATCAGGACCAGCAAGCCGCCCAGCAGCAACGCGAAGAACAGCAGATAGGTTTTGTAGAAGCTGCCGACCGTGGCGTCAAAGCTGAAATGGGTGGCGCCGAAACGGCTTTGCGTGTGCTGGAAGCGCTTCAGGCGCTGGTGCAGGAAAGGCGTCATCAGGCCGCCCGTGAAGGTATTCAGGATGGGCAGCCACAGGAAGTACTTGTAGGCTTCCTTGGCGCTGCCGCCAAAGCCGAAGCGGATGCCGCGGTAGCTGGTGTTGTACAGCTTGAATTGCAGGCTTTTCCAGACCAGCCAGGGCAGGATGGCGGCCAGCAGCACGAACATCAGCAAGCCAACGACGGGCGAGACCTGGAAAGCGATGTTATAGCCGGCGATCAGCACCACGGCGGCGATGCGGCCTTTCAGGATGGCCACGGCGTTGCCATGGTATTCGAAGCTGCTGCCCGCCAGGTGGGTGCTGGAATAGAAATAGCGGTTGCGGCGCACCTTGGCCCAGGCGGAATAAATGCCCAGGGTGACGATGCTCAGCAGCAGGTTGACGATCCAGATACGGAAGTATTCGCTGCCGGTGGCACTGAAGGTAATGGCTTCGCGCTGGGCGCTGTTGTTGTTGACGTCGACATCCACGGGGAAATATCCTTACTTATTGGAAACAAAACAAGATAAGGGAATATGGAATAGTTATCAATTAAAAATACTGTTTTTCGCAATTTCTTTTGGTGCGCAGCCCCTGCCGCCGCGATTTTCCCGTCCCAGCTATACTGGAACTCAACCATCGCCTACGGGAAATACCATGATCGTCGTCCACCATCTGAACAATTCGCGCTCGCAGCGCGTGCTCTGGCTGCTTGAGGAACTGGGTCTCGACTACGAGGTCAAGCGCTACCAGCGCGATCCGAAAACCATGCTGGCACCCGCTTCCTTGAAAGCCGTCCATCCCCTCGGCAAGTCGCCCGTGATCACGGATGGCGCCCACACCATCGCCGAATCGGGCGCCATCATCGATTACCTGGTCGAGCGCTACGGCAATGGCCGATTGATACCGGCGGCGGGCACGCCGGAGAAGCTGCGTTGGACTTACTGGCTGCATTTCGCGGAAGGCTCGGCCATGCCGCCGCTGCTAATGAAGCTGGTGTTCGACAAGGTCGAATCGTCGCCGATGCCGTTTTTCGTCAAGCCGATCGCGCGCGGCATCGCCAGCAAGGTCAAAAACAGCTTCATCATGCCCAATATCCACAGCCAGCTGGCCTACATGGAAGCGGAGTTGGAGAACACCAAATGGTTTGCCGGCAATGAATTCACGGCGGCCGACATCCAGATGAGCTTTCCGCTGGAAGCGGCCGCCATGCGCGGCGGACTCGACGAGCGCCTGCCGAAGCTGACGGCGTTCCTGCAGCGCATTCACGCGCGGCCAGCCTATCAGCGTGCTCTGGAGCGGGGCGGGCCCTACGATTTCGCCAAATAAGGAGGGTTGAAGGGCTATGTGCGGGGAACCATACGGTAAAATGCCCGATTCAACCAGTATCCACTTACCGCATGGCCAGACTCCTCGCTATCGACGGCTTGAATATCGTACGCCGCGTCTACGAAGCCAGTCCTGAACCCGATTCCGACCTGAAGGCGGAGATCGCGCTGCGCCATGCGCTGTCGTCGTTCCGTACCCTCATCAACGACCACGAGCCGACGCACATCCTGCCAGCCTTCGACTTTGGCGGCCCGACCTGGCGCCATGCCCTGTATGCGGGTTACCGCGAAGGGCGCCAACCCATGCCGCAGGTGCTGCGCGATGCCTTGCCCGGCTTTTATGCCACCCTGGCCAGCTTCGGCATGCATGTCGTGAGCATTCCCGAGGTCGAGGCCGACGACGTGATCGGCACGGCCGTCATGCGCTGGCTGCACGAGGGGCGCGGCGCGGCCGTCATCGCTACCACCGACAAGGATTTACATGGCTTGATCGCCCACGGCGCGCTGGTATGGGACCACTTCAAGGGTATCTGGCACGACCGCGCTTGGGTTGAGAAAAAGTTCGGCGTGTCGCCGGAACTGCTGCCCGACCTGCTGGCGCTGATGGGCGACGTTACCGACAGCATCCCCGGCGTGTCGAAGATCGGCTTGAAAACGGGCGCGAAACTGTTGCGCGCTTACGGCAATATCGATGCCGTGATGGCTGGCGCGGGGATTTTGCCCGGCGCGCTGGGCGAAAGCCTGCGAAAAGAGCGGGAAATACTGTATCTTTCAAGAAAGTTAGTTGCGCTCAAGACGGACGTGACTTTAGGCGTGACCTGGAACAAGCTGGTGTGGGAAAAGTAAAGCGCCAGGCAAGAACAATCAAGCAAGGGAAGTAAATCATGATGTTAAAGACAGTCCTGATCGATAGCAGCGCGGTGGCGCGCGGCCTGCTGAACACGGTCCTGATCGATGGCGGCTACGATGTCTGCGGCCAGACCCATACCAGCACGCTGGGGCTGGCGCTGCTGGTCAAGCACCACCCGCACTTCGTCTGTATCGCGCGCGAACAGGTGGAAGACGGGACCAATGTGGTGCAAACCATCCGCGCCCAGTATCCGAAGACGCTCATTTTCATGGTATCGGGCGGTATCGACGCGGCCTCGCTGCAGGCGGCCCATGCGATGGGCGTGTCGGGCTTCATCGTCAAGCCTTTCATGGCAGACACGGTGCTGAAAACCGTGCGCAACACGGTGATTGCCATGGTGCGCAAGCAGCAGCAGGCGCTGGCCGCTGCTGCGAAAGACGCCTGATAAAATCTACTGCGCGTCGCGATTTGCGGCCGGCGATGCTCACTGGCTCGGCGCCCCCGTACTAAAGTACAGTTGCGCTTCTCGGCCACAACTCACTGCCGCTCGCTACGATTTTCTCAGGCGTTGTTATTGAGTTGGATTAGTAAAAATTTACTTTACCAACCTAACTTCAAGCCAGGCCGGTTGCGCTGGCGATGATGCCGCCACCGAGGCACACGTCGCCGTCATACAGCACGGCCGACTGGCCAGGCGTGACGGCCCATTGCGCTTGGTCAAACGCCAGGCTGAAGTGTTCATTTCCATCCGGCAGCAGCTGGCAAGCCACGTCGGCCTGGCGGTAGCGCGTCTTGGCGGACAGGGCGCCAGCCTGCGGCGCCGTGCCGGCGACCCAGCTGGCCTGGTCGGCCGTCAAGGCGGGCGACAGCAGCCACGGGTGGTCATGGCCCTGCACCACCCACAGGGTGTTGCTGGCGATATCCTTGCGCGCCACATACCAGGCGTCGCTGCTGCCATCGGCATTCTGGTACGACTTCACGCCGCCGATACCGATGCCCTTGCGCTGGCCCAGCGTATAAAAACTCAGGCCCACGTGTTCGCCCACCGTCTTGCCGTCGGCCGTTTTCATGGGGCCCGGCTGGTAGGACAGGTAGCGGTTCAAAAATTCGCGGAACGGGCGCTCGCCGATAAAACAAATGCCTGTCGAATCCTTCTTTTGCGCGTTCGGCAGGGCTAGCTGTTCGGCGATCTTGCGCACTTGCGTCTTCGGGATTTCACCTAGCGGAAATAAAGTTTTAGACAGTTGCGCCTGGTTCAAGCGGTGCAGGAAGTAGCTTTGATCCTTGCTGGCATCGACGGCCTTCAGCAGCTCGTAGCGGCCAAGGTCGGTCGGCGCCTGGCGCACGCGCGCGTAGTGGCCGGTGGCGATCAGGTCGGCGCCCAGCGTCATGGCATGGTCGAGGAAAGCCTTGAACTTGATTTCGGCGTTGCACAGCACGTCCGGGTTCGGCGTGCGGCCGGCCTGGTATTCGCGTAAAAAATCGGCGAACACGCGGTCCTTGTATTCGGAAGCGAAATTGACGGCTTCGATATCGACGCCGATGACGTCGGCCACGCTGGCAGCGTCGATCCAGTCCTGGCGCGTGGAGCAGTATTCCGAATCGTCGTCATCTTCCCAGTTTTTCATGAACAGGCCGATGACTTCATAGCCTTGTTCCTTCAGCATCCATGCCGCGACCGAGGAATCGACCCCGCCGGACATGCCGATAACGACTTTCTTCTTGCTCATCTTGCTTTCCAGTTACTTTTAAATGATTGCCATGCGCGGGTCTATGCACTATTAAAAACGGACGCATGCGTGTGCAGCAGGGCCAGCGGCGCGCGCCGGCCAGCCAGGTATTCGTCCACGCACTGCAGCACCAGCGGGCTGCGGTGGCGTTCCTGGCATGCCGCCAGCTCGTCGCGCGTCATCCACAGTGTGCGGATGATGCCTTCGTCCAGCGGGCGGTCATGCTCGGCGCCGGCCGTGCCGCAAAAGGTGAAGCGCAAATAGGTCACGTCCTCGCCCGTGCGCAGTGACTGATAGCGCGACATGTACATGCCGACCAGTGCCGTGGGGATGAAATCGTAGGCCGCTTCTTCCAGGGTTTCGCGGATCACCGCTTGTTCCAGCGACTCGAACGGGTCGAGATGACCGGCCGGCTGATTCAGCTTGATGCCTTCGCTGGTCTCTTCTTCAATCAGTAAAAACAGGCCGTCTCGCTCGACAATGGCGGCAACGGTGACAGAGGGTTTCCAGATTCTCGGCATGATTCCATCCTTGAAAGAGCCGACATTTTATCTTGTTCTGCGCGCGCGGTTTGAACCCGGCCTTTTGTTGCGCGGACATATTGATAAATGACAACGTTTTAGCAAATAGCGGTGGGAGGTACTTACGTCTTTCCCGGGCAGCGCACTAGCATGGGGGCATTGGCGGCAAGATGGCAGGAAACGCCCGCTAATATAGGCTTTCCCTGTGGTCAAAACAAGCGCGCACGCAGGCTCGACTGTGGTGAGATTGACACACCTTTCCCACAATATGGTCGCCGCGCCGCATGGTGAAACGAATCGGGGGATGCGGATGAAATTAGTGTCGTACAACTAAAAGTTGCTGGTTCACAAACGTTTAACGCGCTGCTTTCCGTGTTAGATTCTAGTCAGTTTATCAATTAGCGGAGGCATCATGAGGATAGGCATACCGGCCGAAACACGGCCTGGTGAAACGCGGGTGGCAGCCACGCCCGAGACAGTCAAGAAGCTGGCAGCCAAGCATCAAGTCGTCGTGCAGGCGGGAGCGGGCTTGCAAGCTTCGATTCCCGACGATGCGTATGCCGCCGCCGGCGCGCAGATCGGCAGCGCCCAGGAAGCCTATGGCTGCGCCATCGTGCTCAAGGTGCGCGCCCCCGATGCCGGAGAACGGGCCTTGATGGCCAGCGGCACGGTGCTGATCGGCATGCTCAACCCGTTTGACGCCGACAATATCGCCGCCATGGCCACGGCCGGCCTGTCCGCCTTTGCGCTCGAAGCCGTGCCGCGCATCACACGCGCGCAATCGATGGACGTGCTGTCGTCGCAGGCGAATATCGCCGGCTACAAGGCGGTGCTGGTGGCGGCCAATACCTACCAGCGCTTCATGCCCATGCTGATGACGGCGGCCGGCACCGTCAAGGCAGCCCGCGTGCTGATCATGGGCGTCGGCGTGGCAGGTTTGCAGGCGATCGCCACGGCCAAGCGCCTGGGCGCCGTCATCGAGGCGTCCGACGTGCGCCCGCCCGTCAAGGAGCAGGTGGAATCCTTGGGCGCCAAATTTCTCGACGTGCCTTTCCTGACCGATGAAGAAAAGGAAATCGCCAAGGGCTCGGGCGGCTATGCGCGCGCCATGCCGGCCGACTGGATGCGCCGCCAGGCCGAACTGGTGCATGAACGGGCGAAACTGGCCGACATCATCATCACCACCGCCCTGATCCCCGGCCGCGCCGCGCCCGTGCTGATCTCCGAAGAAACGGTGAAAGCCATGAAACCCGGTTCCGTCATCGTCGACCTGGCCGTCGAGCAGGGCGGCAACTGCCCCCTGTCCGAGCTGGGCAAGACGGTGCTCAAGCACGGTGTCTACATCGTGGGCGAAGCGAACCTGGCAACCCTGGTGGCGGCCGATGCCTCGGCCCTGTATGCGCGCAACGTGCTGGACTTTTTAAAGCTCATCATCGACAAGGACGACCAGCTGCTGATCGACCGCGAGGATGAAATCATCAAGGCCAGCCTGGTGTGCGCAGGCAGTGAAATCTTACGTAAATAAGTTACAAAAACAACGCGGCACCGGGAGAGAACAACATCATGGAAATCAGTCACACCATCATTAACCTGATCATTTTCGTGCTGGCCATTTATGTCGGCTACCACGTCGTCTGGACCGTCACGCCGGCGCTGCATACGCCGCTGATGGCCGTCACCAATGCCATTTCCGCCATCATCATCGTCGGTGCCATGCTGGCGGCCGGCCTGACGCAAGGCCCGCTGGCGCAGGCGGCCGGCACCCTGGCCGTGGCGCTGGCCGCCGTCAACGTGTTTGGCGGCTTCCTCGTCACGCAGCGCATGCTCGAGATGTTCCGTAAAAAAGAACCGAAGGCCAAGCAAGGAGCAAAAGAATGAGTCACGCCATGAGCTTCGTCAGCATGAACCTGGTGACGATGATGTACCTGATCGCCTCGGTGTGCTTCATCCAGGCCTTGAAAGGCTTGTCGTCGCCCTCGACGGCGCGCCGCGGCAATGCCTTCGGCATGAGCGGCATGGCGATTGCCGCCGTCACCACCGTGGCGCTGATCCTGAAACTGAAGGAGCAGCAAACGGGCGGCATGGGACTGACCCTCGTCATCATCGGCATCGTCACGGGCGGCGCCATCGGTGCCTACCTGGCAAAAACCGTGGAAATGACGAAGATGCCGGAATTGGTGGCGGCCATGCACTCGCTGATCGGCCTGGCGGCCGTGTGTATTGCCGTGGCGGCCGTGTCCGAGCCATGGGCTTTCAATATCGCCCAGCAGGGTCAGGCGCTGCCCATCGGCAACCGTTTCGAGCTGTTCATCGGCACCTTTGTCGGCGCCATCACGTTTTCCGGTTCGGTGATCGCCTTCGGCAAGCTGTCGGGCAAATACAAGTTCCGCCTGTTCCAGGGCGCGCCCGTCAGTTTCAAGGGCCAGCACATGCTTAACCTGGTGCTGGCGCTGGTGATGGTCGCGCTGGGCCTGGTGTTCTGCTTCGCCGACGGGGTGGAGCCGGCCTGGACGCCGTTCATCGTCATGGCCGTCATCGCCTTTGCGCTGGGCGTGCTGATCATCATTCCCATCGGCGGCGCCGATATGCCGGTGGTGGTGTCGATGCTCAACAGTTACTCCGGCTGGGCCGCGGCCGGCATCGGTTTTTCGCTGAATAACTCGATGCTGATCATCGCCGGCTCGCTCGTGGGTTCTTCCGGAGCGATCTTGTCGTACATCATGTGCAAGGCCATGAACCGTTCGTTCTTCAACGTCATCCTCGGTGGCTTCGGCGGCGCTGCGCCGGCGGCAGGCGTGGCCGGCGCGCAGGAACAGCGTCCCGTGAAGTCGGGTTCAGCCGATGATGCCGCCTTCATCATGGGTAATGCGGAAACCGTCATCATCGTGCCCGGCTACGGTCTGGCCGTGGCGCGCGCGCAGCATTCGCTCAAGGAACTGGTGGAAAAGCTCACGCACAAGGGCGTCACCGTCAAGTATGCGATCCACCCCGTGGCGGGGCGCATGCCGGGCCACATGAACGTGCTGCTGGCCGAGGCGGAAGTACCGTACGACCAGGTCTTCGAGATGGAAGACATCAACGGTGAATTCGGCCAGACCGATGTGGTGCTGGTGTTGGGCGCGAACGACGTGGTCAACCCGGCGGCGAAGGACCCGACATCGCCGATCGCCGGCATGCCGATTCTGGAAGCCTACAAGGCCAAGAGCATCATCGTCAACAAGCGCTCGATGGCTTCCGGCTATGCGGGCCTGGACAATGAACTGTTCTATCAGCCGAACACGATGATGGTGTTTGGTGACGCCAAGAAGGTGATCGAGGATATGCTCAAGGCAGTTGAGTAAGGCAATGCCTTGCGCAACTGAAGATGGCCCGCCTTGCGCGGGCCGTTTTTATTGATCGGCCGTTGCCGCGACGACCTGGTTGCGTCCCTGATGCTTGGCGACATACAGGGCCTTGTCGGCATCCGACATGGCTGCGTCCAGGCTGGCGCCGGCCATCAAGGAGGCCACGCCGATACTGATGGTCACCTGCAATTGGCGGCCATCGGGCAAGGGGGTGATGGCGGCAGCCACCGCCGCGCGGATGCGTTCGGCCACCTGCTGTGCCTGCTGCAGGCTGGCGTCGGGGAACAGCAGGCCGAACTCTTCGCCACCGAGCCGCGCTGCCAAGTCGGTGATGCGTCCCGTGTCGCGCAGCGCCTGCGCCACCGTGCGCAGCACGGCATCGCCCACCGCGTGGCCATAGCGATCGTTGATCTTCTTGAAGTGGTCGAGGTCGGCCACGCCCACGCTCAGGGCGGCGCCGCTGCGCGCCGCGCGCGCCATGGCTTGTTCGGCCTGGGCTTCATAGGCGCGCCGGTTGGGCAGCGACGTCAGCGCATCGTGCAGCGCCTGCTGTTCCAGCTGCGCCAGCAGGCTGGCGTTTTTTGCCGCCAGTTCGCGCCGTTCGCGCACGTCGAGCAAGAAGGCACCGAAATAGCGCATGCCGTCGACTACACCCAGGTCCAGCGCCTTCATTTCGATGGGAATCATCTGCGTGTCGCGGTGGCGGACGGCGAATTCGCGTATCTTGCCCAGCACGCTGGAGGTACGCGAGCTGCGGATGTAGTTGATTACGTGGTTGTCGTGCTGCGCGCCGACGGCGTCGGGCAACAGGCCGTTCAGTGTCTGGCCCAGCAATTCCCCGCTGGCATAGCCCGACAGCGCCTGCATGGCGCCATTGATATAACGGATGCGACACTGCTCGTCGATGATGATGACGGCGTCGAGGGCGTCTTCCAGCAGGCGGGAAAAAAGTATTTCGGGAAGAGCGGCAGGCGGTGCTGCGGGCAATGCATCTGTCATAGAACGGTCGCCGAAAGCCAGGTGACAGGCATTGTCGCATCCGCAGGCGATTTACTCCATGTCGGATATCTCGCCTGTTTCTTTTTCGCCCGTGCCTGCTCGTTACTACCGAGGGTTGCACAGGGGGCAGGGCTAGGCGCCTTGCCGAAGACAGTACGATTAGTACGACAAGGCATGGCAACAACGCCATGGCCCCTTGTGCGCCCTCAGCGGCGGCCGTACATCATCAGTTCCGCTAAACTTTTGCGCGCCGGGCGGAAAGCATCCAGCAAACCCAGCGACAGGCCCAGCAAGCCTTGCGTGGGAGCGCTGCCCGTGAAAATGCGCGCCATGGTGTCGGTGACGCGCACGGTCAGCCCCCGGTCTGCCTGGCGCAGGCTGGCGTAGCGTTCCAGCGCTGCGGGACTGCTTTCCTGCGCCAGCACGCGGGCCAGCACGGCGGCGTCGCGCAAGCCCAGGTTCAGGCCTTGCCCTGCCACCGGGTGCAGGATTTGCGCCGCATTGCCGATGGCGACCGTGCGCGCCGTGCCGCCCGCCTGTGCGTTCAAGCCCAGCGGATAGGCCAGGCGCGCCGTCGTGTGGGTAAAACGTCCGAGGCGGCTGCCGAAAGCGGCGCCCAGGCGCGCCAGGAAGGCTGTGTCGTCCAGGGCCAGCAATTGTTCGGCGCGCGTCGGCGGCACGCACCACACCAGCGCGTAGCCGTCGTCCTGCGGCAGCAGGGCCAGCGGGCCTTCGTCGGTGAAGCGCTCGTAGGCGCGATGGGCGATGGGAGTGCTGCTGCGCACATGGGCAATGATGGCGCTTTGAGCATAATCGCGGCTGACGGCGCGCTCTGGCTGCTGGCCGAACAGGCCGCCCTCGGCCTGCACCAGCAGGCTGGCGCGCAAGCTTGACGCGGCGCCCGCCTGTTCGATCTGCACGCTGACGCCGTCGGCATCTTCCGCGCTACCCGTGACCAGCGCCGGGCGCAAGCTGGCCACGCCCAGGCGCTCGCACACATCGGCCAGCGCGCTGACGACGGTGCCGTAACGCGCCACATAGCCGAGCGCCTCGACGCCATGCTCGCCGCGGTCCATCAGGCTGCGCCCGAAGTGGCCGCGGCGCGAGACGTGGATCTGGTGAATTGGGGTCGCTGCCACGGGCCAGGCACCCGCGTCCTCGAGAATCTGGCGGCTGCCGTGCGACAGGGCGATGGTGCGGGGGTCGCGCCTGGCTTGCTCGATGGATTTGGCGTCGAGCAGGGCGATGCCGGCGGCGCGTGTACCCCGCTGCACCAGCAGGGCGGCCAGCGCCATGCCGACGGGGCCGGCGCCACAGATGGCGAGATCGAAAGTGGACGGTGTATGCATGCGGCGGCGTTAATCCTGTGACATCAGTTGTTCGATTTCAGCGACGCTTTTGGGCGCCGTGCTGAAGACTTCATGGCCTTGCGGCGTGACCAGCACATCGTCTTCGATGCGGATGCCTGTATGCCAGAACTGCTCCGGCACGCCCGCGCCGGGGCGCACATAAATGCCCGGCTCCACCGTCAGCACCATGCCCGGTGCCAAAGCGCGCCACGGCTTGCCGGGCGCGCCCGTGTCGCGGTAGGCGCCCACGTCGTGCACGTCCATGCCCAGCCAGTGGCTGGTGCCGTGCATGTAGAAGGGCATATACGCCTTGTCGGCGATGACGTCCTGCACGCTGCCGCTTTTTTGCCGGTCCAGCAAGTTCAAATCCAGCATGCCTTGCGCCAGCACCTGCACGGCCGCCTCGTGGATGGCGCTGTGCGGCAAGCCGGGGCGCACCATGTCCAGCGCCGCCTGCTGCGCCGCCAGTGCCAGCTCATACAGCGCCCGCTGCGGGCCAGTGAATCGGCCGTTGACGGGCCAGGTTCGCGTAATGTCGGAGGCGTAGCCATCGAGTTCGCAGCCGGCGTCGATCAGCACCAGGTCGCCTTCTTTCAAGACGGCGTTGTTGGCGCTGTAATGCAGGATGCAGGCGTTGTCGCCGCTGGCCACGATGGAGGAATACGCGGGAAACTGCGCGCCGCTGCGGCGAAATTCGTACAGCAGTTCCGCTTCCAGCGCGTATTCGTGCATGCCGGGCCGCGTGGCGCGCATGGCGCGCACGTGGGCCGCGCTGGAAATGGCCGCCGCGCGGCGCATCAGGCCTTGTTCCTGCGTGTCTTTCAGCAGGCGCATGGCGTCGAGCATGCCATTGATGTCATGCGCGATGGCAGGCGCCGTGACGCCGCTGCGGGCCTTTTGCCGCACATTGTGCAGCCAGACCTTCACTTGCGCATCGAGGCTGCCGCCCAGCGCATAGTAAATGGCGGGCGCGTCGGCCAGCAGGCGCGTCATTTCCACGTCGAGTTCCTCGATGGGGAAGGCGCTGTCAAAACCGAAGCTGGCGCGCGCCGCCTCGGGGCCGTGGCGGAAACCGTCCCAGATTTCGCGCTCGGTGTTCTTGGCGCGGCAAAACAGGATGGCGCGCGCGGGCGCCGTGGCGCTGGCGGCCACCAGGGCCACGGTGCTGTCGGGTTCCGTGAAACCGCTCAGGTAGTAGAAATAGCTGTCGTGGCGATACGGATAATCGCAATCGCTGTTGCGCGGCACTTCGGGCGCCGTGGCGAGGATGGCCACGCTGCCCGGCAGCATCTGCGCCAGCAGCGCCGCGCGCCGTGCCGCGTAATTGGCCATCATGTTGCGCTGGCCTTGGCCGTCACGCCATTGAGCGCATTGAGCTGCTTTGGGGTGCCCACATTCGTCCACTCGCCCGGATAGATTTCGCCGCCCACGCGGCCCTGGTCCGCGTACTGGCGCAGCAAATCGCCCAGTTTGGCGTGGCTGCCGGGCGCGATACCGTCAAACATCTCGGGACGGTACACGCCGATATTGGCGAAAGTCCACTTGGTTTTGTCCGTATTGTTGATCGCGAACAAGGTCAGGCCGAAGTCGCCTTTTGGATGGAAGTCGGGATTAGGCACCAGGTAAGTCCAGGCGATGTCGCGCTGGTCCACCGGATACGGCGTGCCCAGCACATCCTTGTCGGCCAGCACGTCAAGTACTTGCTTGAAATCAAAGTAGGGGCAATAGATGTCGCCGGAAATGGCGAGGAACGGTTCCTCGCCCAGCAAGTGGCGCGCCTGGGCGATGCCGCCCGCCGTTTCCAGCGGCGTGGTCTCGGGCGAATACGCGATGCGCGCGCCATACGCGCTGCCATCACCGAGGGTTTCCTCGATCAGATGGCCGAGGTGGGAATGGTTGATGACGATGTCCGTGATGCCGGCGCGCACCAGGTTCAGCACATGCCAGACGATCAGCGGACGGCCGCGCACTTTCAGCAGCGGTTTGGGACAGGTATCGGTAAGCGGACGCATCCGTTCACCGCGGCCTGCGGCAAAGATCATGGCTTTCATGGGTATTCTTTTCTGATTTGTTCAGTAATTTTTCTGCAGTTACGACACCGGACAAAACCGTAGCGAGCGGCAGTGATTTGTGGCCGAGAAGCGCAACCGTACTCTAGTACGGTGAGCATCGCCGGCCGCAAAGCGCGACGCGCAGTAGGTTTTGGCCGGTGTCCTCAGAAGGTATAGCCGACTTGCGGCGTTTTATTCTCCAGCGCATCGAGCAGACGCACCAGCGGCTTGAGTTCCGTATAGCGGTTGGCTGTCTTGCGCACATAGTCAAGCACGGTTGGCAGGTCGCCCATGTACAGATCCTTGCCGTCGCGGTAATTCAGGCGCGCGAACAGGCCGAGAATTTTCAGGTGGCGCTGCAGGGCCGTGAATTCGAAATCGCGGTAGAAGGCGTCGATGTCGGGATTCACCGGCAAGCCCAACTGCTTGGCGCGCTGCCAGTAGCGGATTACCCAGTCGAGCACCAGTTCTTCATCCCATTGAATATACGCGTCGCGCAGCAGCGAGGCGATGTCGTAGGTGACGGGACCGAAGACGGCGTCCTGGAAGTCGAGGATGCCGGGATTGGGGATGGAACCATCGTTGATATGCATCAAATTGCGTGAATGGTAGTCGCGGTGCATGAAGACTTGCTGCTGCGACAAGATATTCGCCGTGATGGCTTCGAAGACCTTGTCCAGCTGGGTTTGTTGTACATCCGTCAAGGTGGCGCCCAGGTGCTTGCCAATAAACCATTCCGGGAACAGATTCATTTCGCGCAGGATGAAGGCGCGGTCGAATTCGGGCAAGACGTCCGGCTGGCTGGCCAGCTGGATTTTCATCAGCGACTCGAGCGCTTCGGCGTACAGCACGCTGGCATTGTCGTGGTTCAGGGCATCGAGGTAGGTGGTCGTGCCCAGGTCGGAGAGCAGCAGGAAGCCATTGTCCAGGTCTTGCGCGATGATCTCGGGCACGGACACGCCGGCGCCTTTCAGCAAGCCGGCCACCTTGACAAAGGCGGGCACGTTTTCGCGCTCGGGCGGCGCATCCATGGCAATCAGTGTGCTTCCTGGCAATGTTGTATTGCCTGGCAGCATATCGAGACGGTAGTAGCGGCGGAAGCTGGCATCGCTGGAAGCGGGGCGGGCGGAATCGGGCGCGACGAGGTTAAGCGAGGTCAACCAGGCTTTCAACAGGGTCAGGCGAGCGTCGGCCTGGGCCGGCGCGGTAGAGGAATTGGAAGAGAATGACATTAAGCGGCCTGTGGAATCGGGTTGATGATGCAGATTCCCATATAATAAGGGATTCAAATCAAAAAATCGCCTGTCATGGTGCTTGCCCCTTCCAATTCATGAGCTGGTTTTCGGCCTCCCCCCCTTCGCAGCGCTGGGCTTTCGCCATCAGCGCGCTCGTCGCCGCCACGACGGTACCTGTCCACGCCCAGAAAGCACCGCGTCCGGTTCATGTGGAAGATCCCGACGCGCCCACCGTCATGACGGCGAACAGCATGAACGGACGGCCGGAAAGGGAGATCAATCTCGATCAGAATGTCGTGATTGAGCGCGGAAAAACCACAAAAATGACGGCCGATACAGCTTGTTACAAACAAGTTGAAGATCAGTTCGACGCCGAGGGCCATATCAAGATGTGGCGTTTCGGCGATTACTACACGGGTGACGTCTTGAAGTTGAACATGGAGACCGGCAAGGGTTTCCTGCTCAACCCGACGTACCGCTTCGAAGTGGGCGGCGGCCAGGGCAAGGCCGAGCGCGTCGACTTCATCAACCCCGACGAAGCCACTGTCATCGACGGCACGTACAGTACCTGCGAAGGGCCGAATCCGGACTGGTACCTGAAATCGAGCACCTTGAACCTCGATACGGGGCGCGACGTGGGCACCGGTAGCAAGACCATCATCTATTTCAAGGACGTGCCGATTCTGGGCACGCCGGGCATCTCGTTTTCTCTGTCGGGCGCGCGCCGCTCAGGCTGGCTGGCGCCCACGCCGGGCTTTGCCTCGAAGAACGGTTTCGAGCTGCTGATGCCGTATTACGTCAACATTGCGCCGAACCGCGACCTGACGCTGTTCCCGCGCTACATACAGCGGCGCGGCATTCAGCTCGGTGCGACTGGCCGCTACATGGGCGAGACGGATGCCGGCCTGTACCAGGGCGAAACTTCGTTTGAGTTCTTGCCTAACGACAAGCAGACCAAGACCAACCGCTACATGATCAAGTCCAAGCATGAGCAGGCGCTGGCCAAGGGCTGGACTTACAGCTGGGATCTGCGCGAGGCGTCCGACAATAATTACCCGAACGATTTTTCGAAAACCGTCGCCACCGCCACCGAGCGCCAGTTGCTGCGCGAATTGCGTACCGATTACCGCACCGAGGACTGGAGCTTGACGGCGCGCGTGCAGAATTACCAGGTGCTGCAGGATCCCGATCCCACGGTGACAGTACCGCGCCCGTATGACCGCTTGCCGGCGGTGAACTTCCACGCTGGCAAATACGACGTCTGGGGCGGCTTCGACTGGACCTTCGACGCGGAAGCGACACGCTTCGCCCACCCGACCGAGGTGCAAGGGTCGCGCCTCGTGGCCGTGCCGCAGGTGAGTTTCCCCATCGTGCGTCCTGGCTACTTCGTCACGCCCAAGCTGACACTCAATGCCAGCGCGTATCAGCTTGATAACGACGCCACGACCAAGGCGAAGTTTCCGGATACGTCGTTTACGCGCGCCGTGCCGACTTTCTCGGTCGACAGCGGCCTGGTGTTTGAACGCGACACGAATCTGTTTGGCGCCAAGGGCGGCACGCAAACCCTGGAGCCGCGCCTGTTCTATGTTTACACGCCGTACCGCGACCAGTCGCAGTTTCCGAAATTCGATACGGCCGCTGGCACGTTCAACCTGACACAGATCTTCACGGAAAACCGTTTTGTTGGCAGCGACCGCATCGGCGATGCCAACCAGGTCACGGCGGCCCTGGTATCGCGTTTCCTGCAGTCCGATGGCACGGAACGCATGCGCCTGACCTTCGGCCAGCGTTTCTACTTTGCCGACCAGCGCGTGCAACTCGATTCGAGCACGCCCGTCAACCAGTCGCGTTCGGATATCCTGCTGGCAGCAACGGGCCGCGTGTCCGAGACTTGGACCGTCGATAGCCTGGTGCAGTACAATCCCAGCGACCGCCAGCTGATGAACTACAACTACACCTTGCAATATCAGCCCGGTGCCAAGAAAGTATTGAATTTTGGTAATCGTTTCCAACGTGGAAATGCTGGTTGGCGCAATGTTGAAGTGTCGACCCAATGGCCGTTGACGGACCGCCTATATGGCGTGGGACGCATCAGTTACTCCGTGAAGGATCGCAGCATGCTGGAAAGCCTGGTCGGCCTGGAATACAAGGGCGACTGCTGGGTGTTCCGCATGGGGGCGCAGCGTTTCGTGACGACGAACAAGACTGTCTCGACACCGATTTTCTTCCAGCTGGAATTGACTGGGCTGTCGAATGGCCTGGGGCTGGGCGCGAATGGCCTGGAAACATTTACCAAAACCATCCCTGGCTACCAGGCACTGAGCCAGCCACTCCGTTAAGATAGGCACCGTTGCCGCCGCCGGTGTCCCCGGCGCTGGCACAAATCGGTTTTTTTATTCACCTGAACTCATGAGCGCTCTACACATTATGCGTAATGCCAGTATGCACCAACTCAAAATTGCAACGGTTTTGTTGTGCGCCATTTCCGGCGCCACGACCAGTAGTGTCTGGGCGCAACAGGCTGCGCCAGCGCCTGCGGCCAAGCCCGCTGCCACTGCACCCGCACCCGCACCGGCCAAGGGCTTCACGCCCCCCGCCTCGAGCAGTGGCCAGACCATCGACTCCATCGCCGTCGTCGTCAATGACGATGTGATTACGCGCAATGAAGTGGCGGCCCGCATCAAGAGCGTGGAGCAGCGCATGAAGGCGCAGAACGTGCCTTTGCCCGATCCTGCCGACCTGCGTCGTCAATTACTGGAGCGCATGATTGTTGAACGCGCACAGATGCAGCTGGCCAAGGAAATGGGCGTGCGCGTGGATGACCTGACCCTGGACCGCGCGATTGGTCGTATTGCTGAGCAGCAAAAGATGACGGTGCAAGAGCTGCGCAACCAGATGGAAAAAGAAGGCACGCCGTTTGCGACCTTCCGCGAAGAAATCCGCGATGAAATCATCATGCAGCGCTTGCGCGAGCATGAAGTCGACGCCAAGATCCAGATTTCCGATTCCGAGGTGGATAACTTCCTGGAAGCGGAAAAAGCGGCGGCCAGCGAGCAGGTCGAGCTGAACCTGGCGCAGATTCTCGTGCGCATTCCGGAAAACTCCAGCCCTGAACAGATCGCCGCACGCCGCGCGCGCGCCGAAGAAGTCAGCCGCCAGTTGCGCACGGGCGCCGATTTTGCCAAGATGGCCGCCACCTATTCCGACGCCAGCGATGCGCTGAGCGGCGGCGATATCGGCTGGCGCAATAGCGACCGTTTGCCGCCTTTGTTCACGGAACAGTTGGTGAAATTGAAGCCGGGCCAGATCACGCCCATCATCAAGAGCAACACCGGTTTTCACATCCTCAAGCTGGTGGACCGCCGCAGCGCGGCCGAAGCGCAAGCCGTCGCTGCCGTGCAGCAAACGCATGCGCGCCATATCTTGCTGAAAATTACGCCGACCTTGTCGGCGGCCGAAGCCAAGCGTAAATTGCTGGAATTGAAAGAGCGCCTCGATAACAAGGCCGCCAAGTTCGAAGACCTGGCCCGCTTGTTCTCGAACGACGGTTCGGCGGCCAAGGGCGGCGACCTGGGCTGGCTGTATCCGGGCGATACCGTACCGGAATTTGAAACGGCGATGAATGCGCTGAAACCGGGCGAAGTGAGCGAGCCGATCGAATCGAGCTTTGGTTTCCACTTGATCGAAGTGCTGGAACGCAAGAGCGACGACGTCTCGAAAGAGAAGCAGCGCAGCGCCGCCCGCAACGCCTTGCGCGAACGTAAGCTGGAAGAAGCGACGGAAAACTGGGCGCGCGAAGTACGCGACCGTGCCTATGTCGAATTCCGCGCGGACGACCAGTAATGCTGCCGACAATTTGTGCATGAATAACTTGCCTGTCTTACGCCGCCCGGCCATCGCCATTACCTGTGGCGAACCGGCCGGTGTCGGTCCGGAAATTTCGATCCGCGCCGCCTGGGCCATGCGGCATGATGTTAACTGCATCCTGCTGGGCGACGCCGCCTTCCTGGCGCTGACGGCCAGCCTGATCGACCCGGAGATTCGCCTGGCAGCGCTGTCGTTGCAAGCCGTGCGCAACAACGGCCTGCCCCAGTTCGGCCCCGGCCGCCTGGCCGTGATCGATATTCCGACTGTCAATAATGTCATTCCTGGCGTACTCGACAAGGAAAACGGGCGCTCCGTGCTCGCTACCCTGGACGCGGCTGTGGAAGGTGTCCAGGCAGGCTGGTTTGGCGCCATGGTCACGGCGCCCTTGCAAAAGAGCACGATCAACGACGCCGGCGTGGCCTTTTCCGGCCATACGGAATACCTGGCAGAAAAAACCAAGACGCCGCAGGTGGTGATGATGCTGGCCGGCGAACCCGGCCATGGCGAACCGACCCTGCGCGTGGCGCTGGCCACCACGCACCTGCCCTTGAAGGACGTCTCCGCTGCCATTACCATGGACAGGCTGGCCGTCACCCTGGATATTCTCCAGCTTGATTTGCAACAGAAATTCGGCATCGCCGCGCCGCGCATCCTGGTCACCGGCCTGAACCCCCACGCGGGCGAGGGCGGCTACCTGGGGCGCGAGGAAATCGAGGTCATCGCCCCGGCGATTGCCGCGGCGCAAGCGCGCGGCATCGATGCGCGCGGACCGTTCCCTGCCGATACCTTATTCCAGCAGAAGTATCTGGCCGATGCCGATTGCGTGCTGGCCATGTACCACGATCAGGGCTTGCCCGTGCTGAAGTATGCCACCTTCGGGCGCGGCATCAATATCACCCTGGGCTTGCCGCTGATACGCACCTCGGTCGACCACGGCACGGCGCTGGACCTGGCCGCGCAAGGGCTGGGGCTGGCCGATTGCCACAGCATGGAGCAGGCCCTGCAAACGGCGCTCGATATGCTGCGCGCCAGCAGCCACGTTTGATACCCACCGGTTTTACCCCGCTACACCGCCTCTAGAATAGAAAAACAGAATATGAAACACGTTGCCCGCAAACGCTTTGGCCAGAACTTCCTGCATGACCGCTTCGTCCTGAACGACATCACGGCCGCCATCGCGCCGCAGGCAGACGATGCCATGGTCGAGATCGGCCCCGGCCTGGGCGCCATGACGGAGCAGTTGCTGCGCCACTTGACGCAGATGCATGTGGTCGAACTGGACCGCGACCTGATCGTGCGCCTGGAAAAGACCTTCAATCCGGCCAAGCTGACGATTCACTCGGGCGACGCGCTGAAATTCGATTTTGCTCAAATTCCCGTGCCGGCCGGCCAGAAACTGCGCATCGTGGGCAACTTGCCGTACAACATTTCCAGCCCCCTGCTGTTCCACCTGGCGGACTTCGCGCCGCTGGTAAAAGACCAGCATTTCATGCTGCAAAAGGAAGTCGTCGAGCGCATGGTGGCTGAGCCGGGCAGCAAGGCGTATGGTCGCCTGTCCGTGATGCTGCAATGGCGCTATACCATGTCGCTGTTGTTCATCGTGCCGCCGACGGCGTTTGATCCGCCGCCGAAAGTGGAATCGGCCATCGTGCGCATGATCCCCGTGGCCGAGCGCCTGGCCTGCGACCAGGCGACCCTGGAGGCGGTGGTCATGAAGGCCTTCTCGCAGCGCCGCAAGGTGATCCGCAACTGCCTGGCCGGCATGTTTACGGAAGAGCAGATCAAGGCAGCCGGCATCGACCCGACCAAGCGTCCGGAAACCGTGGGGCTGGAGCAATATGTAGCCTTGGCCAATCTGCTGAAAGCGCCTGCTTAAGCTTTAACTTAAAACCATTGGTCGACCTGCTGCAGATCCTGTCTCAGGGCTGAAAAGCAGTCGTCCACATGGTGGTTGCGGCTGATTTCATTGCGCCGCATCAAGGCGATCTTGCGCTTGCACGTGGGTTGGCGCAAGGGCGCCACGTGCAGTTCCTCGTCATTGAGGAAAGTCGTGTACAGGCTGGGCATGATGCCCACGGCGATGCCGGCGCGCACCACGCCATACAGCGACTCGCTGTGTATCATCTGGTACAGGCTTGATGGGCTCAAACCATGCTGGCGCAGCGCGCTTGAGGCAAACTCCCAGATGCTGCCCTTGGTAAACACGACGATTTCCTGCCCCGCCAGCTGCTCCCAGCGCACCTCCTTGAGCGGTGCCAGCGCATGACGTCCCGCCGTCACCAGCACCAGCTCGTCTTCAAACAGGCCCACGCTTTCCAGCGAGACGGAACCGGGCACCTCGATGCCCACGCAAAAGTCCAGCTGGCCCGAATGCAACGCGTGCAGCAAGCCGTCATTGGGCATGTCCGACAGGACGATTTCCACTTCATCGCCATGCTGCTCGCTGTAGCGCGCCACCACCACGGCCGTCATCGCCATGGCGGACGGGATCGCGCCGATGCGGATGCGGTGGCGGCCGCTGCCGATGGCGCGCTGGATATCGGCAAAGGTGTTACTCGCTGTATTCAATAAATGCGTGGCGTAATCAAGCGCCAGCTTACCTTCGCGCGTCAGTTCCAGCTGGTGGGTTGTGCGGTTAAACAACTTTTTTCCCAGCTGGTTTTCCAGTAGCTTGATTGACGCGCTGAGCGCAGGTTGGGTCACGCACAATTCCTGTGCGGCCTTGCTGAAGCTGTTTACCCGGGCTAAGGTGGCAAACGCTTGTAAATGTCGTAAGGAAATCTTTTTGCTCAGTTCATGCATGGGCGTTGCTTATCAGAAAAAGTAATGGATTTATAAAAATAAACAAATTTTCTTATCCCGCAATTTACCATATTCTGAACTGGTCTTTACTTGTCTTGAAGGCAACAATCTTCAGAGAAGCGCTTGCCAGGCGGCGCCGGTACTCGCGCTGGCACGCCATGCAGGGGACGCATCAATAAAATAATTCCAAAAAACTCAGGGTTTATTCTTTTTAGGGTGGCGGCGATGAACAAATGGATGACGGGAACGATGGTGGTGGGTGGCTTGCTGGCGGCGCAGGGCGCCGCGCAGGCGCAAAGCAGCGTGCAAGTGTATGGCTTGCTGTCGGCCGGTATTGGCTATGTGTCGGACGAGGGTAAGGGCAGCCGCACGCATGCGCTGAGCGGCACGAATCAGAATCCTCGCATCGGCTTCCGCGGCCAGGAAGACCTGGGCGACGGCACCAAGGCTATCTTCGTGCTGGAAAACGGCTTTAACGTCATGACGGGCACGGCTGCGCAAAGCGGCCGCCTGTTCGGCCGCCAGTCGTATGTGGGCCTGTCGAGCAATGACAAGGGCACCCTGACCCTGGGCCGCCAGTACGAAGCCGTCAAGGATCTGCTGGGCCCGGTGGTCATCGCCAGTAACGGCGTGCATATCGGCGACAACGACAATGGCTACAACAACTTGCGCGTGCAAAATGCCGTCAAGTATGTCAGCCCGAACCTCAGCAACTTGTCGTTCACAGGCTTGTATGGCTTCAGCGAGAACCCGGAAGATTCCAACCGCAACCGCGTCTACAGCATGGGCGCCGGCTACAAAGTCGATGCCTTCAGCTGGGCAGTCGCCTACACCAAGATGGACCACCCGAACAGCCCGGATGCGCCGAATGGCGCCATCGGCAATGACTATGGCAGCTCCCTGTTGATCTTCAACAAGAGCGCTGTCAAGGGCGCGGGCGTGGACAGCCAGGCCATCGCCGGCACGGGAGGCTTTTATAATGTGGGCAGGACCAAGTTTGGCGCGCTGTACACCAACGTGCGCTACCACTACCTGGATCAAAGCAATCTGACCCTGCAAAACGTGGATCTCAACGTGAACCACAAGCTGACGGAAGCGCTGAACCTGGGCGCGTCGTATTTCTTTACTACCGGGAAATATGACGTGATCAACAAGACGCCGAAATGGCATCAGGTCAACTTCCAGGCCGATTACTTCCTGTCCAAGCGCACCGACGTCGCCGTCACCTGGAGCTACCAGAAAGCGGCCGGCGATGCGACGTTCGCCCGCGTGTTCGGTTTCGGTGCCTCTGGCGGCAAGACGCAAAGTGTCCTGATCGTCGGCATGCGACATTATTTCTGAGTCTGATTCATTTTTACAGGCGCTGTCCCGCAGCGCCGTCCCCTGAAAGGAAGCATCTTGAAAAAGCACCTCATGTTGGCGTTGAGCCTAGGCTTGCTGGCAAACGCCGCCCACGCGGAAAAACGCGAGCTGGTCATTTCGGCCTATCCGATTGCCCAGCCCTTGTTCATGAAGTATGTGTACGAGCCGTTCAAGGCCAAATGCGGGTGCGATATCAAGGTGGAAACGGGAAATAACGCGGATCGCATCGCCAAGCTGGTGGTGCACAGCAAGAACCCGGTGATCGACCTGGTGCTGCTGTCCGATTCCGGCATGCTGGAAGCGGCGCAAAAGGGCGTCATCCAGCCCATGGATTACTCCAAGCTGAGCAATTACAAGGCCCTGTACGACATGGCGAAAAACCCCATCGGCGGCAACTTCGCCGTCGGCTACACCCTGTACTCGGTCGGCCTGGTGTACCGCAGCGACAAGATCGCCCCGCTGACGTCCTGGAAGGACCTGTGGCGCCCCGAACTGAAGGGCCGCGTGGCCTTACCTGACGTGAGCACCACGCAGGGCCCATTGATGCTGCGCATGGCCGATGCGGCCTGGGGCGGCAAGACGGACGACTACGCCACCGGCTTTGCCAAGATCGTCGGCATGAAGGGCAACGTCGTCACGTTCTCGAAAAACAGCGCGCAGCTGGCCGCCCTGTTCGCGCAAGATGAAATCTGGGCCGCGCCCGTGGCGCGCTTTACCTGGTCGCAAATGCTCAAGACGGGCCTGCCCCTGAAGTGGAGCATCCCGGCCGAAGGCCAGGCGGCCGGCATGAACGTGATGGGCATCGTTGCCGGTTCGAAGAATGCGGACTTGGCGTACCAGTTGATGGATTTCTGGCTGTCCAAGGAAGTGCAGACGCAACTGGCGACCAATCTGGTCGACTCGCCCGTCAACAAGGACGTGCGCCTGTCGGTGGCTGCCGCGCAATTCAATACCTATGGCGCCGATCAAATCAGTTCGCTGAAATTCGTCAAGCCGGAAACCATCCTCAAGCAGCGCAGCAACTGGATGACGCAGTGGAACAAGGCCATGAGCAAATAGTGGTGACGAGGAGAAAACACCATGTTTGCTGATCCAAAAAAGCGCCTGGGACTGCTGCTGGTCCTGCCGGCGCTGATCTTTATCGTCGTCTGCTTCCTGCTGCCCGTGCTGGCCTTGCTGGTCGACGCCTTCCGCGTCGGCGACGGCATGCAGTGGGGCGTTGACCGCTTCATTGAATTCTTCTCGCAGGAATTTAACCGCACCATCTTTTGGCGCACGCTGCGCATCGCCGCGCTGGTGACGCTGGCGGCCATCATCCTCGGCTACCCGGCCGCGCAAGCCGTGGCGCGCGTGTCTCCGAAGTGGCGCGGCCTGGTGGTGGGCATGATGATTTTGCCGCTGATGGTCTCGCCGATTGCGCGTACCTACGCCTGGATCGTGCTGCTGGGCCGTAACGGCGCCCTCAACGCGGCACTCGTCAACATGGGCTTCACGGACGAGCCCTTGCGTTTGCTGTTCAGCGAGTTCGCCGTGTTTGTTGGCTTGCTGCAATTGCTGCTGCCGCTGATGCTGATGTCGCTGGCTGGCGCGCTGGAAAACCTGCCGCGCGACGTGGAACCGGCTGCCGCCACCTTGGGCGCCAATCCCTGGCAAGTGTTTTGCAAGGTCACCCTGCCGCTGACGCAGGAAGGCCTGGTCGTTGGCGGCACCCTGGTGTTTACGGGCTGCGTGACGGCCTACGTGACGCCGGCCTTGCTGGGCGGCACCAAGGTGCTGATGCTGGAAACCCTGCTGTACCAGAAGGTCAGCGTGGAGAGCGATTTCGGCGCCGCCAATGTCATCGCCGTCATCCTCGTCTGCATGACCCTGCTGGTCAACGCCGGCCTTAAACGTATTTCCTCGAGCCGGAGCTCCGTATGAAAGAAAGCTTGTTCTCACGCGCCGTCCTGTGGCTGGTGTTTTTGTTCCTGTTGGGACCTTTCGCCATCGTCGTGCTGGCGGGCTTTTCCGGCGGCGAAACCCTGGCGTTCCCGCCCGAGTCGTACTCGTTGCGCTGGATACTCGAAGTGTGGGCTGCGCCCGAGTTCCGCCGCGCCTTCCAGACCAGCCTGGAAATCGGCCTGATCGCCACCGTCATCGCGCTGTTGCTGGGCATTCCCGTCGCGTATGCGTTTTCGCGCATGCCGCCGCCGGGCATCGGCGCCATCCGGCAAATCCTGACGTCGCCGCTGATCATTCCCGCCATCCTCGTCGGTTTGGGCTTGCTGCATCACCTGGTCCTGACCATCAATGCGCCCGTGTATGTGGGCCTGTTGATCGGCCACATCGCGCTGTTGATTCCGTATTCGGTGCGCGTGGTGTACGCCAGCCTGGTGAATTTGCGCGTGGATATCGAGGATGCCGCCATCACCTTGGGTGCGTCGCGTCTGCGCGCGTTTTTCATGATCGTGCTGCCGAATATCCGCAACGCCGTGATCGCGGCCTTCTTCCTCGCCTTCGTCACCTCGTTCAACCAGGTGCCTGTCTCGCTGTTCCTGACGGGGCCTGGCATCAGCACCTTGCCGATCGAGATGCTGGGACATATGGAAAACAGCTTCGATCCATCGATCGCCGCCCTGTCGACCTTGCTGGTCTTGTTCACCATGGCCTTCGTGATGGTGACCGAGAAGGTGCTGGGCATTTCTAAATACATGTAAGAGGCAACATACGATGAGTTATCTGGAACTGCACAAGCTGAACCTCGGCTACGCCAAGAACACGACGTCCGTGAAAGACCTGGATTTGCACGTCGAGCAGGGCGAACTGATTTCCCTGCTGGGCCCCAGCGGCTGCGGCAAGACCACCACCATGCGCGCCATCGCCGGCCTGATGCCGCTGCAATCGGGCCGCATCGTGCTCGACGGCCGCGAAATCGGCAAGCTGGCGCCCAATAAACGCAATATCGGCATGGTCTTCCAGTCGTACGCGCTGTTCCCGCACCTGAACGTGTACGACAACATCGCTTTCGGCTTGCGTCTGCGCAAGGTTGCGCCAGCCCTGTTGAAAACCAAGGTGGAAGCGGTGATCGCCGCCGTGGGACTGACGGGTTTCGAGACGCGTTTGCCGGCGCAGATGTCCGGTGGCCAGCAGCAACGCGTGGCGCTGGCGCGCGCCATCGTCGTCGAACCGGCCCTGCTGCTGCTGGATGAACCGCTGTCGAACCTGGACGCCAAGCTGCGCGTGCAGATGCGCGCCGAGTTGCGCCGCATCCAGCGCGAACTGGGCATCACCATGCTGTACGTGACGCATGACCAGGAAGAAGCGCTGGCTTTGTCCGACCGTATCGTCGTCATGAACAGCGGCCGCATCGAGCAATTGGCCGCGCCGGAAGCCGTCTTCAATACGCCGTCGACGCGATTTGTCGCCAACTTCATGGGCTTTGAAAACCTGTTCGACTACCGCGATGGCGCGCTGCACCATGCGGGCGCCAGCTTGCCGTACACGTCTCCCGTCGCTGCCGGCACCACGCTGCTGGGCTGGCGTCCGGACAAGGTGCGCGTCTGCGCGCCGGACGACGCAGCTGGCCAGTACCCGGGCAGCGTGCTGGCGCGGGGCTTCCTGGGCGACACCGTCGAATACCTGCTGCAAACGCCGCTGGGCCAGGTCAAGGGTATCTGCGCGGCCGGTGGCGCCGCCTGGCGCGAAGGCACGGCCGTGTCCTTCGTGCTGCCATCCGACAGCGCCCTGTGTTTGGCTGCTTGATGTTTTAACGTGAGAGCATCATGGACAAAACCTTGAAAAAAATCTGGCTCGATACCGATCCCGGTTTCGACGACTGGCTGACGATGCTGCTCTTGGGCAGCAATCCCGACATCGCGTGGCTGGGCGTGAGCGTGGTGGCGGGCAATGCGCCTGTCGATATCACCTACGACAACGCCCTGCGCATCAAGGCCCATGATGGCTTGACGGTGCCCATTTATCGCGGTTGCGAAGAACCGCTGGGCGGCGTCATCGAGACGGCGCAGCGCATCCTCGGCGACAGCGGCATGCCGACGACAGGCGAAATCTTGCCGCCCGGTGCCGCCAGCGACGCCGCAGGCCATGCCGTCGACGCGCTGATCGCCGCCGTGCGCGCCCACCCCGGCCAGATTACCATCATGGCCATCGCGCCGATGACGAATTTGGCCACGGCGCTGGCCAAGGCGCCCGATATCGCTGAAAAAATCGTCGAAATCATCCTGATGGGCGGCTCGACCGACCAAGGCAACCACACGGCGGCCGCCGAATTCAATATCTATGCGGACCCGGAAGCGGCCGCCCAGGTCTTCAAGTCCGGCATCCCGCTACGCATGTTCGGCTTGAACCTGTGCCGCCAACTGCTGGTGACGAATGCCGAAGTGCAGCAGCTGCGCGCCATCGGCACGCCGCGCGCGCAGCGCGTGGCCGGCTACCTGGAAGCGTATGTGCGTATCCGCAGCAGCGACGGTTCCGTGCCCATGCCCATGTACGACCCGGTAGTGGCCCTGTACCTGGAAGCACCGCAGCTGTTCCAGTTCCAGAGCGCCCACGTGGCCATCGAATTGACGGGTGAACTGACGCGTGGCATGACGGTGTGCGAATTTCGCGTGCCGCGCCGCGCCGCCATCAACACGCAGGTGGCGATGCTGGCCGACGGTCCGGCCGCCATCGAGCGCTTGATGCGCCGCCTGGCCGCCATTCTCGTCTGACCTTTTTTCCACTAACGAAGCGAGCTTCATGAGTAACCCTGCCGACACCCTGCCTGCCCTGAGCATAGAACAGTTTTTACGCGCCATGCCGAAGGTGGAGCTGCATTGCCACCTGTTTGGCACGGTGCGGCAAGCCACTTTCCGTGCGCTGGCCGCCAAGACGGGCAATGTCGTCACCCCCGAAGAAATCGATGCGTTCTATACGCGCGGTGACAAGCCCGTTGGCGTACTGCGCGTGCTGCGCGCGCTTGACGCGCACCTGATCGTCTCGCCGACGGACCTGTATTGCCTCGCCTATGAATACCTGGAAGACGTGCATGGCCACGGCGTGCGCTACGCGGAGTTCTTCTGGAACCCCACCGGCACCGTGCGCGTGTCGGGCATCCGCTATGACTCGGCGCAAGACGCCATCGTGGCCGCCATCCGCGACGCGCAGCGCGATTTTGGCGTGATCGGCCGTTTGATCCCCAGCATCGACCGTGAAGCCGCTCCCGCGGAAGCCGTGCAGATGGTGGAATGGATGAAGAAGCACCGCGCGCCGGAAGTCATCGGCATCGGCATCGACTACCGCGAAAACGACCGTCCGCCCGAACTGTTCATCGAAGCCTACCGCGCCGCGCGCGAGGCGGGCTTCAAGTGCACGGCGCACGCGGGCGAGTTCGGCATGCCGTGGATGAACGTGGCGACGGCCATCGAGCAATTGCAGGTGGACCGGGTCGACCATGGCTACACGATTGTCGACAATCCCGCGCTGGCGCAGCGCTGCGTCGAGCGTGGCCTGGTATTTACCGTGGTGCCGACCAATTCGTATTATCTGCGCACCCTGGCGCCCGAGCGCTGGGCCCTCGATCACCCGATCCGCGCCATGGCCAAGCTGGGCTTGAAACTGCATCCGAACACGGACGACCCGACCCTGCACCACGTGACGCCGACGGGCGCCTGGATGATGATGCGCGAATTCGGTTTCGGCCTCGATGACATGCGCGGCTTCATGTTGAATGGCCTCGATGCGGCCTGGATAGCCGAGTCCACGCGGCGCGACTGGCGCGCGCAATTCACGCGTGAATTCGACGCGCTGCGTGCGCGCGTCAACGAAGAGTCTTAAGCCGACACGGGGGCCGGCGCCAGCAGCGACGGAAACGCCCGCTGCGGACACGCCTGCCGCTCGCACACCTTGCAGCCCGTGCCGATGGGCGTGGCGCTGCTCGGGTCGTGCAAATCGAGTCCCTTCGAATAAATCAATCGGTGCGCCTGCGAGATGTCGCAGCCCAGCGCCACGGCAAAGGTCTTGCCCGGCGCCCGGAAGCCGGGCGAGGCCGTGCTGACCTGGCGCGCGATCCACAGATAGGTGCAGCCGTCGGGCATGCTGGCCACTTGCGTCAGCACTTGCCCCGGATGGCTGAAGGCGTCGTACACGATCCACAGGGGGCAGGTGCCGCCCACCCTTGAAAAGTGAAAGTCCGTGGCCGACTGGCGCTTCGAGACATTGCCGGCGCGGTCGACGCGCACGAAGAAGAAGGGCAATCCCGCCGCCTCGGGGCGCTGCATGGTGCTCAAACGGTGGCACACGGCTTCGAAACCCACGCCGAACTGGTGCGCCAGGCGCTCGATATCGTAGGCGCGCGTTTCCGCCGCCTGCAAGAAGCGTTGGTACGGCATCAAGAGGGCGCCCGCGAAATAATTGGAAAACGCCAGGCGCGCGCTGGTTTGCGCGGCCGCGCCGGAGAATCCCGCCGCCAGCACCAGGGCGTCGATCAGCTCGCTGTGCTCGAGCAGACTGATTTGCGCCGCCATCTGGAAGGCGCGCTGGCCGCCCGTCAGGGTGTCGGGCAGCCACAGGATATGTTGTTGTGCATCGAACCGGTGCTTGCGCACCATGCCCGCATCGCCATCGGACAGTTGAACCTGGATGCCGTGGCACTCCAGCAAGCGGCTTTGCAGCGCGTCGAGCGTGCGCAGGGCGGGATCGAATTCACCGGCCACGAGCTCTGCCGCCCGGTCCAGTTCATCGATGTAGTTTTGCCGCCGGTTCAGGTATTCGCGCACTTCCTCGTCCGTAGACGGGGCGGCCGAGCTGGCGCCACGGCTGCCATCATCGAGGCGCGCCGCCAGGGTATCGGCCCGTTCCGCCATCACCCGGTAACGCCGCTGCAGCAGCAGAATCGAGCGCGCCAGTTCCGGCATGTTTTCCACCAGCATTTTGAGTTCGGCCATCGAGGTGGGTGGCGCGTCGGGCAATTCGCCGAACACGTCGCGCACGTCGGCTACCAGGCTGGCGCTGTCGTGTTCGGAGAAGATTTGCGGATCGACCCCAAGTACTGTGCCGATGCGCAACAGAATCGGCACCGTCAGCGGGCGCTGGTTGCGTTCCATCTGGTTCAGATAGCTGGGCGATATGCCCAGGGACTTGGCCAGCGCCACCTGCGTCATGCGCCGTTCTTCGCGCAGGCGCTGCAGGCGCACGCCCATGAAAACCTTCGCCATTGCGTTTCCTCTTCCCCGGTTTGTGGAATCTGCAAATTTACAACATTTGCAGATTAACAGATTCAGCTTTGCATTATCTCGCATTTTCACGCCTTGTTTGCGGCCCGTATTGTGCGAATAATGCAAACAGACCACTACCCCAATGAGGAGACACCGAGTGACCACGCAAAACGCTGCTGCTATGAATGTTCCGACTGTTCCACTGCTGATCAACGGCGAGTGGGTTGAGTCCCAAACCACCGTCTGGCGCGATGTCGTCAATCCGGCCACGCAGGAAGTATTGGCGCGTGTGCCGTTCGCCACGCCCGATGAAGTCAATGCGGCCATCGCCTCGGCCCAGCGCGCCTTCAAAACCTGGCGCAAGACGCCGATCGGTGCGCGTGCCCGCATCTTTTTGAAGTTGCAACAACTGATCCGCGAAAACATGGCCGACCTGGCCGCCACCCTGACGATGGAACAGGGCAAGACCCTGCTCGACGCGGAAGGCGACGTCTTCCGTGGCCTGGAAGTGGTCGAGCATGCCGCCAATATCGGCACCCTGCAGATGGGCGAATACGCGCAGAACGTGGCCGGTGGCGTCGATACCTACAGCGTGATGCAGCCGCTGGGCGTGTGCGCCGGCATTACCCCGTTCAACTTCCCCGCCATGATCCCCCTGTGGATGTTCCCGATGGCCATTGCCTGCGGCAATACCTTCGTGCTGAAACCATCGGAGCAAGACCCGCTGGTGACGGAAAAACTCGTGCGCCTGGCCTTGCAGGCAGGCATCCCGGCTGGCGTGTTGAACGTGATCCATGGCGGCGAAGACGTGGTCAATGCTCTGTGCGACCACCCGGACATCAAGGCGATTTCGTTCGTGGGCTCAAGCAAGGTGGGCACGCATGTGTACCAGCGCGCCAGCCTGAACGGCAAGCGCGCGCAATGCATGATGGGCGCCAAGAATCACGCCGTCGTCTTGCCGGACGCCAATAAGGAACAGACCCTGAACCAGTTGCTGGGCGCGGGCTTCGGCGCGGCCGGCCAGCGCTGCATGGCCGCGTCCGTCGCCGTGCTGGTGGGCGCAGCCCGCGAGTGGCTGCCGGAACTGTCCGCCAAGGCGCAAACCTTGACGGTCGGCGCGGGCAAGGACAATCCGGACCTGGGCCCCGTCATCTCTTGCGCGGCGAAAGAGCGCGTGTTCAGCCTGGTCGCCAAGGGCATCGAGCAGGGCGCCGTGCTGACCCTCGACGGCCGCGACGTGAAGGTCGATGGCTATCCGAACGGCAACTTCGTCGGGCCGACAATCTTGTCCGGCGTGAAACCCGGCATGGTCGTGTATGACCAGGAAATCTTTGGCCCCGTCTTGATCGTCGTCGAAGTCGATACCCTGGATGACGCCATCGCCCTGGTGAACGCGAATCCGAACGGCAACGGCACGGCCCTGTTCACGCAAAGCGGCGCGGCCGCACGCTATTTCCAGGAAGAAATCGACGTGGGCCAGGTCGGCATCAACGTGCCCATTCCCGTGCCCGTCCCGCTGTTCAGCTTTACGGGTTCGCGCGGCTCGAAACTGGGCGACCTGGGTCCGTTCGGCAAGCAAGTCGTGCTGTTCTACACGCAGACGCAAACCATCACCCAGCGCTGGTTCACGGATGCGGCCTCGGTGGGCAAGGTCAACACCACCATCAGCCTCAAATAAGGAGCTGGCATGGACTTTGAGTTGAGCGACGAGCAGCGCGAGTTCCAGCAGGCGGCGCGCGCGTTTGCCGAAGGCGAACTGGCGCCGCACGCGGCGCATTGGGATGCGGAATCGATCTTCCCCGTGGACACCATCGCCAAGGCGGGCGAGATGGGCTTTTGCGGCCTGTACACGCCGCAGCGCTGGGGCGGCCTGGGCTTGTCGCGCCAGGATGCGGCCATCGTGTTCGAGGAGCTGGCCGGTGGCTGCACCTCGACCACGGCTTACATTACCATCCACAACATGGCCACCTGGATGTTGTCGCGCTGGGGTCAAGAAGCCCTGTGCGACGAATGGGTACCGGCCCTGGCAGCGGGCCAGAAGCTGGCCAGCTATTGCCTGACGGAACCGCAGTCCGGTTCCGACGCGGCGTCCTTGCGCTCCAAGGCTGTCAGGGATGGCGATTTTTATGTGCTGGACGGTACGAAAGCGTTTATCTCGGGCGCGGGCCAGACGAACATGCTGATCGTCATGGCGCGCACCGGCGGCGAGGGTGCTGCGGGGATTTCCGCGTTTGCCGTGCCGGCGAATCTGCCCGGCATCGTGTATGGCAAGAAAGAGGAAAAGATGGGCTGGAATAGCCAGCCCACGCGCATCATCAGTTTCGACCAGGTGAAAGTGCCTGTTGGTAACTTGCTGGGGGCGGAAGGCGAAGGCTTTGCGATTGCCATGAAGGGCATCGATGGCGGGCGCATCAACATTGCCGTGTGCTCGGTGGGCACGGCGCAAGCGGCCCTCACGCGGGCGCAGGCGTACATGAAGGAGCGCACGCAGTTCGGCCGCGAGCTGGCGCAATTCCAGGCGCTGCAGTTCAAGCTGGCCGACATGCTGACGGAACTGGTGGCGGCGCGCCAGATGGTGCGCCTGGCGGCCTGGAAACTGGACCAGGAAAGCCCGGACGCCACGGCGTATTGCGCCATGGCCAAACGTTTCGCCACGGATGTGGGCTTCAATGTCGCCAACGATGCGCTGCAGCTGCACGGCGGCTACGGCTACATCCGCGAGTATCCGCTCGAGCGCCATGTGCGCGACACGCGGGTGCACCAGATCCTGGAAGGGACGAATGAAATCATGCGCCTGATCGTCGCGCGAGCGATTTTGAAAGATGGCGCCACGGAGACCTTACGATGAGCAAAGTGTATACCAACCTGCTGCTGGAACGCCGTGGCCATACGGCCTTGGTGACCCTCGACAACCCACCCGCCCACACGTGGACTCTGGCCAGCCTGAACGCGCTGACGCAGCTGGTGGCCGACCTGAATGCCGACCCGGACGTGTATGCGCTGGTGATCACGGGCGGCGGCGCCAAGTTCTTCTCGGCCGGCGCCGACCTGAAAGTGTTTGCCGACGGCAACAAGGACACGGCGTTTGCCATGGCCGCCGCGTTTGGCGAGGCCTTCGAGGCGCTGTCGGCGTTTCGCGGCGTCAGCATCGCCGCCATCAATGGCTATGCCATGGGCGGCGGACTCGAATGCGCGCTCGCTTGCGACATCCGCATTGCCGAGGAGCATGCGCAGATGGCCTTGCCGGAAGCATCGGTCGGCTTGCTGCCGTGCGCGGGTGGCACGCAGCACTTGCCGTGGCTGGTAGGCGAAGGCTGGGCCAAGCGCATGATACTGTGTGGCGAGCGCGTCGATGCGGCCAAGGCCCTGGCCATCGGCCTGGTCGAGGAAGTCGTGCCAACCGGCAAGGCTGCCGCCACGGCGCTGGCGCTGGCCGCCAAGGTGGCGCGCCAGAGCCCCAGCAGCGTGACGGCGTGCAAGACCCTGATCCAGGGCGCGCGCAGCCATCCGCTGGTCAATTCCTTGCCCGATGAACGCACCCTGTTCCTGGGCCTGTTCGATACGCAAGACCAGAAAGAGGGCGTGCAAGCGTTCCTGGAAAAACGTCCGGCGGAGTGGTGCAATGGCTGAAACCTTGGGTGAAATCGTGGCTGAAACCTTGCTTGAAACCGTAAAAATCGAGGAGCGCAACTGTCCCGGCGGCATGAAGCTGGGCGTCATTACCTTGGACGCGCCGAAATCCCTGCATGCCCTGACCCTGGAGATGATACGCGCCATCGATGGCGCTCTGGTGCGCTGGGCCAGTGACGACGCCATCGCCTGCGTGGTGCTGCAATCGTCGACCGACAAGGCGTTTTGCGCAGGCGGCGATGTACGCAGCTTGCGTTCGGCCGTGTTTGACCAGCCTGGCGTCGTACCGAACCCGCAGGCGCTCGCTTTCTTTGCCGAGGAATACCGGCTAGACCACCGCATCCATACGTATGTGAAACCGCTGCTGGTGTGGGGCGGCGGCATCGTCATGGGAGGCGGCCTGGGCCTGATGGCCGGCGCCAGCCACCGCGTGGTGACGGAAAGCACGCGCATCGCCATGCCGGAAATCACGATTGGCCTGTTCCCCGACGTGGGCGGCAGCTGGTTCCTGGGCCGCATGCCGGGGCGCAGCGGCCTGTTCCTGGGCCTGACGGGCGCTCCCTTGAACGCAGCCGATGCGCTGTTTACTGGCCTGGGTGACTATTTCCTGCGCCAGGAAGAGCGCGCCATGGTGCTCGACGCGCTGGCGCTGGCGCAATGGCAAGCCAGCCCGCCGGCGAATCACCAGCAACTGAACCGCTTGCTGCGCGGTTTCTCGGCCCCGGTGTCCATGCTGCCCGTCTCCGAAGTGCGCGCCAACTTCGATGCCATCGCCGCCTTGACGCAAGCGCCTACCTTGCCCGAAGTGGTGGCCGCCATTGCCGCGTATGACGGCGAGTCGGCCTGGCTGCAAAAGGCGGCCCACTCGCTGGACAAGGGTGCGCCCAGCTCGGCGGCCCTGGTGTGGGCCATGCGCGAACGCACTCGCCATCTGAGCCTGGCGCAAGTGTTCCAGCTGGAATTGATTGTGGCCGTGCAATGCTGTGCCCATGCCGATTTCAGGGAAGGCGTGCGCGCCTTGCTGATCGACAAGGACAACGCGCCGCAATGGCAGCCGGCCAGCCTGGCCGACGTCAGCGCCACGTATCTTGATGAGTATTTTGTCGCGCCGTGGAGTAAGCATCCGCTGGCCGACCTACCCATTTAAACATTTAAGTAGTGCATAAAAATGCTCAGGGCTAGGCGCCTTGCCGAAGGCAGTACGACCAGTACGACTAGGCAAGGCAACAACGCCATGGGTTTTTTAGGCGCTACAGGAGACATTATATGCAACATATCGCTTTCATCGGCCTGGGTAACATGGGCGCGCCGATGGCCCGCAACCTGGTGGCCGCCGGCTTCCATGTCTCCGTGTTCGACCTGGCGCCGGCGGCAGTGGCCTCGCTGGTCGAAGCGGGCGCCACGGCGGCCGCATCGGCCAGCGCAGCCGTGCAGACGGCCGACGCCGTCATCACCATGTTGCCAGCCAACAAGCACGTGCAGGACCTGTACCTGGCGGCTGGTGGCGTGCTCGATTCGGCCAAGCCTGGCGCCTTGTTCATCGATTGCAGCACCATTGCGGCCGATGTGGCGCGCCAGGTGGCGCAAGCGGCCAGCGAGCGGGGTTTTGCCATGCTCGATGCGCCCGTTTCGGGCGGCACGGCGGGCGCGGCGGCCGGCACCCTGACGTTCATCGTCGGCGGTAGCGTAGCGGCCTTGCAGCAGGCGCGGCCCCTGCTGGAAAAGATGGGCAAGAACATCTTCCATGCGGGCGAGGCGGGCGCGGGCCAGGTGGCGAAAATTTGCAACAATATGCTGTTGGGCATCTTGATGGCCGGTACGGCCGAGGCGCTGAACCTGGGCGTGGCGCATGGACTGGACCCGAAAGTGTTGTCCGACATCATGGCCAAGAGTTCGGGCCGCAACTGGACCCTGGAAGTGTACAACCCGTGGCCCGGCGTCATGGAGGGCACGCCCGCGTCACGCAACTACACTGGCGGCTTCGGCACGGCGCTGATGCTGAAAGACCTGGGCCTGGCGCAGCAGTCGGCCTTGTCGGCAAACGCGCCCACGCCACTGGGCGGCCTGGTGCGCCAGCTGTACCAGATGCATGCGCAAGCCGGTTATGCGCAGCAGGATTTCTCCAGCATCGTGCACATGTTGCAGCCGGGCTTGCAAATGCCTGCGGCCTGAGGAATTTTGGGCAAAAAAAAGCCCGCTGGTAAAAGCGGGCTAAATCCAATTCTTGGAAGAGTTGGAGGAGACAGATGCATTATGCTGCGTCGCCACATATAACTCCAATTTATCTTTTGAATATCAACTATAGATATTTGTGATATCTCTTCCCGGTAGCCGCGCAGCGGCTACCGTTCCCGCAACTCAGACCGGTTTACAGGCGATCTTTACCGTCGTCACATTCCCTTCGCCCATGGTGCCTTTTTCGGTACCTGTCGCCAGGTCGCACTGCAGACCCTTCGGCTGAACGGAGACGCTGATGGCATAGGTGCTGCCATAGTCGACAGAGCCGGCCATGGTAAAGGTTGTGGCGTCCTTGGCCACCGTTGTTATTGCACTACCGTTAATCAGCACCAGGCCGTCCACCGTCAGGCCGGAAACCGTGCCGCCGACGGTATATCTGTTTTGCGAGCAAGTAACGGCGGCGCTGATGTTGATGTAATGACCTGCCGAACCGGAGCCACCACTGATGCCGCAAGTCATGTGGGCAGGCTGGGTTTGTACGGTGATGTTGTAGTCGGTGCCATAGTCGATGCGTTTGATAAATGTAAACGCGGTCTTTCCGGATGGAACCGGGAGGGTGTCGCCGCCGTTGGCCAGGACCAGGCCGTCGGTGTTCAAGTTGCTGATGGTGCCACTGACATCATACGAGGCCTTGCCGCCGCAAGCGGCCAGTCCCAGGGTCAGCAGCAGCGCGGCGAGTGGGCGCAAGCAGGATAACTTCATGTATTTCTCCAAAAAATAGGTGACGGATCGCAAGGATTACTGCGGCGTGCAGTCAAGTGTGGCCGCGGTCGTAGCGGCAGAGCCCATCGTGCCAACCGTATCGCTGGCGTCGGCACTCTTTGAACCCTGGAAGCGGCATGCCAGGCCCGTTGGCTGAGTCAGTATGGAAATGCCGTATGCGGCGCCGTCAGCAACGCTTTTGAATTCGTAGGAGGTGGTGCCAGCCAGTGGGCTGGTGCCGTTGGGGCCCATCACGAGGCGCAAGCCACCAGCGGTCAGGCCCGTGATCGTGCCGCTCAGCGGGTAGCTGTTGGTTGTGCAGATCACCTGGGCCGTGCTCACGGAATAGCTTGTTGCCTTGCCGCTGCCATTGGTAATGCTGCAAACGGCGCCCTTTGGCTGTTGCGCAATGGTGATATCGTAGCGGTCATCTGTCTTGACCAGCTTGGTGAAAACAACGGTGCCCTGGCCCGCAGTAACCGGCAAGCGTTCCCCGTCATTCAAGAGAATCAGGCCATCCTTGGCCAGGCCGCCGACGTTGACTTGCAGATACAGGTTGCCGCCGCTGCCGCCGCAGCCTGCCAGTGTGACGGCGCAAGCCGCCGCCAGCATCGAGCGCAGGTACAAATTTTTCATACATTCTCCAAAACGAATTAGGTTGGGTAGCGCAACGCGGACGCTGGCGCCGCATTGGAATGGCGCCTATTTTAGTCTATCTGGCAAGCTGGATGATCTTGCCTTGTATCACCCTGTAACAATTTTTCGCCGGGAAGCGCTGGCCCGGCCCCATTTCACGCGGGCGCAGCCATGCCGGCGGCGGCGATCGGTGAGACAATAGACGCAGGCTGCGCACCGTGGCGCGGCATCTACTGTGAATCCCATGTCTCTTGCTCCTGTAAAAGCTGCCGTACCGCCCAAGGCCATCCTGTTCGATCTCGACGATACCTTGTGGCCCATCGCGCCCGTGATTGCCGCCGCCGAAACCCTGCTGCACGATTGGCTGGCCACGCATGCGCCCAAGGTGGCGCAGCAGTTTTCCATCGAGGTGCTGCGCCAGCACCGTCTGGCCATGCTCAAGGAACAACCGCATTTCCATGGCAACCTGATCGAGTTGCGCCGCGCCGGTCTGCTGGCCGCCTTCGAGGCCGCCGGCGAGGATGCCGCCCTGGTCGATGGGGCCATCCTGCACTTCCTGGCCGCGCGCAACCGCGTCCAGCCGTATGACGACGTCTTGCCTGGCCTGGCCTGGATGGGGCAGCGCATGTTGGTCGGCTCGATCTCGAATGGCAATGCGGACCTTGACATTATCGGCCTGGCGCAGCATTTCAAGGTATCGATTGCTGCCAGTGATTTTGGCGTGGCCAAGCCCGATGCCAGCATCTTCCTGGCCGCTTGCGCCGCGCTGGAGGTGGCCCCGCATGAAGCCGTGTATGTGGGGGACGACCTGCATTTCGACGTGACGGGAGCGCAAGGAGCGGGCATGCGTGCCGTCTGGATGAACCGCAAGGGCAGCGACGCCCACCTGGCCGCCGGTGTGCAGCCCGACGCTATCTGCGCCAACTTTGACGAGTTGCTGCTGTGGCTGCAGCAGCAAGATTGATCGCCGCCGGACGGGCGAACGTGCATAATAGGTACTGTTGATGCACGGTCGGTCGCTTTCATTGCCGCTTGATTAACAATATGCTTGTTTAAAGAATATTTGCTTACCTAAGACACCATGCAACTCGATACACGTGCCCAAACACTGCTGAAAGCCCTGGTCGAGCGATATATCGCCGACGGCCTGCCGGTCGGTTCGCGCGCCTTGTCGAAAATTTCCGGTCTGGATCTGTCGCCGGCCACGATCCGCAATATCATGGCCGACCTGGAGGAGCTCGGCTATGTGTCCAGTCCGCATACCTCGGCCGGTCGCATACCAACGCCGCGCGGCTACCGCATCTTTGTCGACACCTTGCTGACCGTCCGGCATCTGGATGAGCACATGGTGGAGTCGCGCATGCGCCTGCAGACGCCGCAGCCGCAAAAAACCATCGCCAACGCGGCGCAGATGCTGTCGTCGCTGTCGCAGTTTGCCGGCGTCGTGCTGAGTCCGCGCCGTGAATCCGTGTTCCAGCAAATTGAATTCTTGCGCCTGTCCGAAAAGCGCATCTTGCTCGTCATCGTCGCCCCGGGCGGCGACGTGCAGAACCGCCTGCTGCTGACGGAGGCCGACTATACGCCGGCGCAACTGGTGCAATCGGCCAATTACATCAACCAGAATTATGGCGGCCTGTCCTTCGATGCCGTGCGCGTGCGCTTGCAGGGTGAATTGCGCCAGCTGCGCGACGATATGGGCAGCCTGATGCAGGCGGCCGTGGAAGCGGGCAGCGAAGCGATGGCCGACCATAGCGATGACATGGTGATTTCCGGCGAGCGCAACTTGCTCAGCGTGAGCGATCTGTCATCAAATATGCATTCGCTGCGCCAGATGTTCGACATGTTCGAGCAAAAAACGGGCTTGATGCAGCTGCTCGACGTGTCGAGCAAGGCGACGGGCGTGCAGATCTTCATCGGCGGCGAATCGAACCTGGTGCCGATGGATGAAATGAGTGTGGTGACGGCGCCGTATGAAGTCAACGGCAAGATCGTGGGAACGTTGGGGGTGATCGGACCGACGCGCATGGCTTACGAGCGTGTCATCCCGATTGTCGATATCACGGCCAAGTTGCTGTCAAGCGCACTTAGCCATCATTGAGCGCACTGACTGACGCGCCGGCTGCTCCCGTGAGAACGGCCGGCACGGATCAGGCGGTTTTGTGCGGGCAAGCCGTCTTGATGCAGTTGCCATAGATGGCCAAGGCGTGTTCGGCTATCTTGAAGCCGCGCTCTTCGGCCACTTTTTGCTGGCGGATTTCGATTTCTTCGTCGAAGAATTCTTCGACCCGGCCACAGTCTAGGCATACCAGGTGATCGTGGTGGGAGCCTTCGTTGAGCTCGAAAATCGCCTTGCCGGTTTCAAAATGATTGCGGTTGAGCAAACCTGCCTGTTCAAATTGCGTCAGGACACGGTAGACAGTTGCCAAGCCAACATCCATATTGTCGGCCAGCAGAATTTTATAGACGTCTTCTGCTGTCAGGTGGCGTACCGGGCTACTCTGGAAGATATCGAGTATCTTCAGGCGTGGCAGGGTCGCTTTCAGGCCGCTTGCCTTGAGATCACTAGGATTGTTACTCATGTTTGTTGCTCGTATGTGGGTCAGGTGCTTTATCATATAGCGTTTTGTCGGGGAGTGCCAAAATATGCATTTTTTGGCAGGCCGGTCACTCCTGGCGTTTTGTTCATCCAATTGAGGTCATTTATGCGCGTAACACCGGCTGTATTGCCATCTCTCTGGCACCGTATTTCATTTCGAGCACCAGTCGTGGCAGGCATGGTCTGTGTCGCGCTAGCCATGTCCGGCTGCGCCAGCCGCGGCATCCTTGGCGAAAAGCCGGCAGCCAGCCAAAAAGAAGGTAAGGAAGTGGTCCCCGAACAGGGCGCACAAACGAACACCATTACGCCGCTGCAAAAATTCATGTGGTTTTTCTCGCCGTATCGTCCTGACATTCAACAAGGCAACTTTGTCTCCGAAGAGATGCTGGCCCAGTTGAAAGTGGGCATGACGCGTGACCAGGTGCGTTTCGTCCTCGGCACCTCCCTGCTGACCGACATTTTCCATGCCGACCGCTGGGATTATCCATTCCGCCTGGCCCGGGGCAGTGGCGAAACCACCAGCAGCCGTGTGGTCGTGTACTTCGGCAAGGATGGCAAAGTTGAACGTTTCGAAGGCGGCAACCTGCCGACGGAGAAAGAATACATCGACCGTATCGCCGGTCCATCGCCGTTCGCCAAGGTCGCCAAGGCCGACGTGCCTGCCGCCGTCGTGCCATCGCCCGTGGCGCCGAGCGCCGTGCCGGTGCCAGCCGATGCCGCCCCCGCCATTCCTGTGAGCAAGCCTGACGTTGCACCGGCACCTGCAACGGCGCCTGCCGCCGAGCCTGCACCCGCTGCCGAGTCCACCAAATAAGTGCTGTAAGAGAATAAAATGACTGAACTGAAAATCGCCATCGCTGGCGCCAGTGGCCGCATGGGCCATATCCTGATCGAAGCGGTCAGCAATGCCCCTGACGCTGTGCTGGCCGGCGCGCTCGATCGCGCTGGCTCGCCGTCCGTCGGCCAGGATGCCGCTGCCTTTCTTGGTAAACCTGCCGGCGTGCTGATCGAATCCGACCTAGCCACCGGCTTGGCCGGCGCCGATTACCTGATCGACTTCACGCGTCCGGAAGGCACTTTGCAGCATCTGGCGTATTGCGCCGAGCACGGCATCAAGATGATCATCGGCACCACCGGTTTCGATGATGCCGGCAAGGCCGCCATTGCCGCCGCTGCCGAAAAGACGGCCATCATGTTCGCACCGAACATGAGCGTGGGCGTGAATGTGACCATGAAGTTGCTGGAACTGGCCGCGAAAAGTCTGTCCGAAGGCTACGACATTGAAATTATCGAAGCGCATCACCGCCACAAGGTCGACGCGCCATCGGGCACCGCCCTGCAGATGGGGGAAGTGGTGGCCGGGGCCCTGGGCCGCGACTTGAAGGAATGCGCCGTGTACGGCCGCGAAGGCGTGACGGGCGAACGCGATCCGTCAACCATCGGCTTTGCCACCATCCGCGGCGGCGATATCGTGGGCGACCATACGGTGCTGTTTGCCGGCATCGGCGAGCGCATCGAGATCAGCCACAAGTCGAGCAGCCGCGTCACCTATGCTCACGGCGCGCTGCGCGCTGCGCGTTTCCTGGCCGACAAGCCGACCGGCCTGTTCGACATGCAGGACGTGTTGTCGCTGAAGAACTGAGGAAGACCATGGCCACTGCCATCCTGAATGGAAAAGACATCACCGACGAAGCGAGCTTTCACGCGCAATGCGTGCAAGCCTTCGGTTTCCCTGAATTTTACGGCAACAGCATGGATGCCTGGGTCGATTGCCTCAGCTATCTACGCGATGAAGACGGTATGAGCAAGTTCCGTTTGAAACCGAACGAAGTGCTGGAGGTCATCGTGCAAGACGCGGAGGCAATGAAGGCGCAGGCGCCGGACTTGTTGGAAGAAATCACGTTTTGCATCGCCGGCATCAATGAACGCTACGAAGACTATGGCGAAAAGCCGGCGCTGAAGCTGGTGCTGAAATAATGCTGAATCAATAAAAAACGCCGGACAGTTTTGCAACTGTCCGGCGTTTTTCTTTAGACGACCTTGCGTTCGCGCAAGCCGTCGATCTGGCCGCTATCGAGCCCCAGCCACTGCTGCAGTACTTCCTGCGTATGCTGCCCCAGCAACGGTGGCGGCAAGCGGTATTGCACCGGCGAGCCGGACAGGCGCACGGGATTGGCCACCAGCGCCACCGTGCCCGCCGTCGGATGCGGCATCTCGACTTTCAAGCCACGCGCGACCACTTGCGGGTCGGCAAAGACCTGGTCGATGCGATTGACGGGGCCGCACGGCACGGCCTGCGCCTCGAAGGCGCCGATCCACTCGGCCGTCGTGCGCATGACGGTGGCCTGGCGCAGCAGCGGAATCAGGATGGCCCGGTGCGCCACGCGCTGCGGATTGGTGGCGAAGCGTTCGTCCTGCGCCCATTCCGGGTGGCCGGCGATGGCGCAAAAGCGCGAAAACTGCCCGTCGTTGCCGATCGCCAAAATCATGTCGCCATCGGCCGTGGGAAAGTCTTGATATGGAACAATGTTCGGATGCGCATTGCCCATGCGCTGGGGCACTTTTCCTCCGCACAGGTAGTTGGCTGCCTGGTTGCCCAGCGCTGCCACTTGCACGTCGAGCAAGGCCAGGTCGATATGCTGACCCAGGCCCGAGCGCTCGCGTTCGGCCAGCGCCGCCTGCACTGCGATGGTGGCGTACAGGCCCGTCATGATGTCCGTTTGCGCCACGCCCACTTTTTGCGGCCCGGCACCCGGCTGGCCATCGGGCACGCCCGTAATGCTCATCAAACCGCCCATGCCCTGGATCAAAAAGTCATAGCCGGCGCGCGCCGCGTACGGCCCGTCCTGGCCAAAGCCCGTGATCGAGCAGTAGACGAGGCGCGGGTTGAGTGCCAGCAAGCTGGCCGCGTCTAAACCATATTGCTTCAAGCCGCCCAGCTTGAAATTTTCCAGCAGCACGTCCGCCTCTTGCGCCAACTGGCGCACCAGGGCTTGCCCTTCAGGGGCGGCCAGGTCGATGCACAGGGAGCGCTTGTTGCGGTTGGCGCACTGGAAGTAGGCGGCCTCGGCGGTATCGCGGCCGTCTTCATCTTTCAGATACGGCGGGCCCCAGGAGCGCGTATCGTCGCCGCGGCCCGGCTGTTCAACCTTGACCACGTCGGCACCGAGGTCGGCCAGCATTTGCCCGGCCCACGGGCCGGCCAGCACGCGCGACAGGTCCAGCACGCGCAAGCCGACTAATGGCGCGGGCCGCAAGGTGGAGGCGAAGGTGGAAGCCAAGGCGTCCATTAGTTGAAGGCGGCGATGCCGGTGATGGCGCGGCCGATGATCAGTGCGTGCACATCGTGCGTGCCTTCATAGGTGTTGACCACTTCCAGGTTGACCAAGTGGCGGATGACGCCGAACTCGTCGGAAATGCCGTTGCCACCCATCATGTCGCGCGCCACGCGGGCGATGTCGAGCGCCTTGCCGCAGCTGTTGCGTTTCATGATCGAGGTGATTTCCACGGCAGGCGAGCCTTCATCCTTCATGCGGCCCAGACGCAAGCAGCCTTGCAAGCCCATGGTGATTTCCGTCAGCATGTCGGCCAGTTTCTTTTGCACCAACTGGTTCGCGGCCAGGGGACGGCCGAATTGCTGGCGGTCCATGGTGTACTGGCGTGCCTTCAGATAGCAGTCTTCGGCCGCGCCCAGCGCGCCCCAGGCGATGCCGTAGCGGGCGCTGTTCAGGCAAGTGAACGGGCCTTTCAGGCCGCGCACGTCGGGGAAGGCGTTTTCTTCCGGGCAAAATACTTCATCCATGACGATTTCACCGGTGATGCTGGTGCGCAAGCCGACCTTGCCGTGGATCTCGGGTGCCGACAGGCCTTTCCAGCCTTTTTCCAGCACGAAGCCGCGGATCGCGCCTTCATCGTCCTTGGCCCAGACAACGAACACATCGGCGATGGGGCTGTTGGTGATCCACATCTTGGCGCCGGACAGGCTGTAGCCGCCCGGGACCTTGCGCGCGCGCGTGACCATGCTGCCCGGATCGGAGCCGTGGTTTGGTTCCGTCAGGCCGAAGCAGCCGATGAATTCGCCCGTCGCCAGTTTCGGCAGGTATTTCTGTTTGGTTTCCTCGTTGCCGAAGGCATGGATCGGCACCATCACCAGCGACGATTGCACGCTCATCATCGAGCGGTAGCCCGAATCGACGCGCTCGACTTCGCGCGCGGCCAAGCCGTAGCAGACGTAGTTCAGGCCGGCGCCGCCGTATTCTTCGGGTATCGTCGTGCCCAGCAAGCCCAGCTCGCCCATTTCGCGGAAGATGGCGGCGTCCGTGCGGCCATGGCGGAACGATTCGAGCACGCGCGGCACCAGGCTGCCTTGGCAATAGTCGCGGGCCGCTTCCAGCACGGCGCGTTCGTCGCCCGTCAGTTGTTCTTCCAGCAGCAGGGGGGAATTCCAGTCGAATACGGTTTTGCTCATCACAGGCCTCGCAGGTGAGCGCCGGTGATCGGCGCAAGATTGAATATGGCTCATGGTAGGTTTTTGCCTAGCCTTGCGCAAACGATTTTTTCGCACCCAGACATGCGCATTACGCATATCTTGCGGCATACTAGGGGCTTTCACCGGCCGGCTACCCCCATGTCACGCAAAATTCCCATGCTGCAAGCTTTGAATTGTTTCGAGGCGGCCGCGCGCCACCAGAGCTACACACATGCAGCGCGTGAATTGTCGTTGACGCAAAGCGCCGTGTCGCGGCAGATATCTTCCTTGGAAACCTTTCTTGGCGTGCAACTATTCCAGCGCACGCGCCATGGCGTGTTGCTGACCAGCGCCGGCGCCGCGTATGCGCGGCAGATCGCGGCGCGCCTCGATGGGCTGGAGCGCGACACGCTCGACACCATGGCACGCCAGGGCGGTGGCGGCGCCCTGCAGCTCGCGTCCGTGCCCACCTTTGCCACGCGCTGGCTGATGCCGCGGCTGGCCAGTTTTGCCAGAGAACAGCCGGACATCGTCGTGCATATCGATGCGTATACAAAGCCTTTCATGTTTGCCGATACGGAATATGACGGCGCCCTGTATGCGGGCACGCCCGAGCAGCTGGCACGCTGGCCCGGCACGCGCGCCACCTTGCTGATGCATGAAGAAATCGTGCCCGTCGCCAGCCCGCGCCTGCTGGCGGCGCGCAGCCAGTGGCAGCCGCAGGATTTGCTGGAACTGACCTTGTTGCAACAAAGTACGCGCCCGGGCGCCTGGCGCCAGTGGTTTGACGCCATGCAGGTCGAGGGGGAGGGGCGCGATGGAGCGCACTACGGCGCCCGCTACGAACTGTTTTCCATGCTGGCCATGGCGGCCGTGCAAGGGCAAGGCGCGGTCTTGCTGCCGCGCATGCTGGTCGAAGCGGAACTGGCGCGTGGCGAACTGCGCATCGTATGTGAACGCCCACTGCGCGGGCAGCGTGCGTATTACCTGATTACGCCCGAAACGGCGCATGAAAAGACGGCCTTGCAGCAATTCCGACTGTGGCTGCAAGGCGAAGCCGCTTAAACGACTTTGCTGGTATCGAAATGGGGATTGTCGATGAAGCCGATCTGGTTGCCGAACGGGTCGAGCAATTCCACCGTGCGGATGCCGTCGCCCACGTCCGTGATCGGGTGGTGCAGGCTGCCGCCCAACGCGATGACGCGCTCGACTTCCTGTTCGATGCCGTCCACGCCCCAGTACGTCACGCTGCCCTGCGTGCCCGGTTCACCGCCCGGCATCAGCCCAAGTTCGAAGCCGCCGATGGCAAAGCCCACATAAAACGGCTGATCGAAATAGGGTGCCGTGTTGAATACCTGGCTGTACCAGGCCTTGGCCTTGTCCAGGTCGGGGACGGGATAGGTGACGGTGCGCAAGCCCTTGATCATGTTCTGCTCCTGATGAATGAAGAATGACCCCATCATGCCACCGGCGCGCGGCGCGTGATTGTAAAAATGGAAGATTACATTAGCTGTGGCGTTCCGCCAGCCAGGCATCGGGCGAGCTGCGGGCGAAATCCTGGAAGTCGTGGATCAGGTGAGACTGGTCGAAATAGCCAAATTGCAAGGCGACTTGCGCCCAGTCCGGCTGTCCAGCCAGGCTTGTCAGCCCCTGGCTGGTAGCGCGAAAACGGCAGATGCGGGCAAACAATTTCGGGCTGATGCCGACTTGCTGGCGAAATTGCAGCGCCAGGTGCTGGCGCGAGACACCCAGCTGCCGCGCCAGGCCATCCACGCGCACCTGGCCGGATGCTCGCTCGATGGCCGCGATGGCGTATTCGGCCGCGCCGGCCTGGCGCCGTGGCGGCGCGGTGCGCAGGCGCAGCAGCAGATAATCCTGCAAGATGGCGATGCGTTGCAGGCTGGACAAGGGCTCGCTCCACAGGGCCTCACCCAGGCGTGCCGCCAGTTCGCGGCCCCACAATTGTTGCAATCCCGTGCGGCCATCGCTGAGTTCGCACAAGGGCAGCTGGAAGAAACGGGCCGCCTTGCCCGGCTTGAAGCGGGCCGCCACCGTCTGCACCAGCCCCTGGCTGACGACGGTAACCGGCGCCGTCATCATGCCGACGGCAAAGCTGGCATCTTGCTGGTCCTGGCACAGGATGTCGATGCAATTGTCGGGCAAGACCTGGTGCGACAGGGGCGTGGCGCCCGTTTGCACGCGGCACGTCCAGACGCAGTCCAGCCAGGGCTGCAGGGCGGGAATGGGCATATATTCCTGGTAGACGATCATGGCTGGCTTTGATGCAAAGGACAAGATTGCACATATATTACACAGCATAATTGTGCGCCGGCCAAAATATGCCAGCCCGGGCCGCCAGCGCGCCGCGCTATCGGCTGGCGACAACCAGTATAATGCTCGGTTCATATCCACTATTGGCCGCACATCATGCAAGATAAATATAGTCCCGCCGACGTCGAACAAGCCGCCCAATCGCACTGGAAGGCGATCGACGCCTACAAAGCCGTCGAACACGACCCGCGTTTCCCAAAAGGCAAGTATTTTGCCTGCTCGATGTTGCCTTACCCTTCGGGCAAGCTGCACATGGGTCACGTGCGCAACTATACGATCAATGACGTGATGTACCGCTACCTGCGCATGAACGGCTACAACGTGCTCATGCCGATGGGCTGGGATGCGTTCGGCATGCCGGCAGAAAACGCGGCGATGGCCAATAACGTGCCACCCGCGCAGTGGACGTATTCGAACATCGCCCACATGAAGCAGCAGATGGAATCGATGGGCCTGGCCATCGACTGGTCGCGTGAAATGACCGCCTGCAAGCCCGAATATTACAAGTGGAACCAGTGGATGTTCCTGAAGATGCTGGAAAAAGGCATCATCTACAAGAAGACCGGCACCGTGAACTGGGACCCGATCGACCAGACCGTGCTGGCCAACGAACAGGTCGTCGACGGCCGCGGCTGGCGTTCCGGCGCGCTGATCGAAAAGCGCGAAATCCCCATGTATTACGCGCGCATCACCGATTACGCGGAAGAATTGCTGGCCTATGTGGACGACAAGCTGCCGGGCTGGCCCGAGCGCGTGCGCACCATGCAGACCAACTGGATCGGCAAGTCGACGGGCGTGCGCTTCGCCTTCCCGCATGCAATCAAGGACGCGAATGGCGCCCTGATCGGCGACGGCAAGCTGTACGTGTTTACCACGCGTGCGGACACCGTCATGGGCGTGACCTTCTGCGCCGTGGCCGCCGAGCACCCGCTGGCCCTCCACGCCGCGCAAACCAATACTGCGCTGGCCGCCTTCAATGCCGAGTGCAAGCTGGGCTCCGTGATCGAAGCGGACATGGCAACGATGGAGAAGAAGGGCATGCCGACCGGCCTGTTCGTCACGCATCCATTGACGGGCGCGCAAGTGGAAGTATGGGTCGGCAACTATGTGCTGATCACCTACGGCGATGGCGCCGTGATGGGCGTGCCGGCGCACGACGAGCGCGATTTCGGCTTTGCCAAGAAATACAATCTGCCGATCAAGCAAGTGATCGACGTCAAGGGCCAGGAATTTTCGACCGATGCCTGGCAGGAGTCGTACGGCAGCAAGGACGGCGTCTGTGTCGCTTCCGGCAAATACGACGGCCTGCATTTCGCTTCCGCCGTCGATGCGGTGGCCGCCGATCTGGCCGAGCTGGGCTTGGGCGAGAAGAAAACCACCTTCCGCTTGCGCGACTGGGGCATTTCGCGCCAGCGTTACTGGGGCACGCCGATCCCGATGATCCATTGCGCCGACTGCGGCGTGGTGCCGGTGCCGGAAAAAGACTTGCCGGTGGTGCTGCCGGAAGACTGCGTGCCGGACGGCACGGGCAACCCGCTGAACAAATATGAAGCCTTCCTGCAGTGCGACTGCCCGCAGTGCGGCAAGCCAGCGCGCCGCGAGACGGACACCATGGATACCTTCGTGGATTCGTCGTGGTACTACATGCGCTATACCTCGCCAGGCTCGAACGACGCCATGGTCGATGCGCGCAATGATTACTGGATGCCGATGGACCAGTACATCGGCGGCATCGAACACGCCGTCATGCACTTGCTTTACGCGCGCTTCTGGACCAAGATCATGCGCGATTTCGGCTTGGTCAAGTTCGACGAGCCATTCGTCAACCTGCTGACGCAAGGCATGGTGCTGAACGAAACCTACTTCCGCAAGGATGCGGTGGGCAAGACCACCTGGTTCAACCCGGACGACGTGCGCCTGTCGCTGGATGACAAAGGCCGTCCGCAAAGCGCCGTCCTGGTGGCCGACGGCCAGCCGGTGGAAATTGGCGGCACGGAAAAAATGTCGAAGTCGAAGAACAACGGCATCGACCCGCAAGCGCAGATCGAGCAGTATGGCGCCGACACGGCCCGTCTGTTCACCATGTTCGCCTCGCCGCCGGAACAGACGCTGGAATGGTCGGGCAGCGGCGTCGAAGGCGCAAACCGCTTCCTGCGCCGCGTGTGGAACTTCGGCTACGCCCAGTCGGCCACGATTCAAGCCGCGCTGGCTGGCGGCGCCGCACCGGCCACCGGCGATGCGCAGAAAAACCTGCGCCGCGAATTGCACAAGCTGCTGCAGCAAGCCGACTACGACTTGAAACGCATCCAGTACAACACCGTGGTGTCGGCCTGCATGAAGATGCTCAACACCCTGGAATCGGCCAAGCTGGACGATAGCGCGCAATCGAAGGCGCTGATCGCCGAAGGTTTTTCGATCTTCCTGCGCCTGCTCAATCCTGTCGCGCCGCACATCACCCATGTGCTGTGGCAGGAACTGGGCTACGCTGGCGCGCAGGGCGACTTGCTCAACGCGCCGTGGCCGCAAGTCGACCCGCAAGCATTGGAACAGTCCGAGATCGAGATGATGATCCAGGTGAACGGCAAGCTGCGCGGCTCGATCACGGTGGCCAAAGATGCGGACAAGGCCAGCATCGAAGCTGCCGCGCTGGCGTGCGAGAGTGTGCAAAAGTACGTCGAGACCACGCCGAAGAAGATCATCGTCGTGCCAGGCAAGTTAATCAGCATCGTGGTGTAATCATGACGACTTCCTCTCAAGTATCGCTGTTTGGCCGCCGTGCCGTGCTGGCTTTGGGTCTGACTGTCCTGCTGTCAGCCTGCGGCTTTCATTTGCGCGGTTCGAACGGCAGTTTCATGCTGCCGTTCGCGACGATGTACATCGGCTTGCCCGACACATCGCCGCTGGCGATCGGCTTGAAACGCTATATCCGCGCCATTGGCAGCACGGAGGTGGTCAATACCAAGGAGGGCGCCGACGCTGTCCTTGAGGTGCTGAACGACCCGGAGAGGAATCGTAGCAAGACCATTTTGTCGCTGAACAAAAATGGCCGCGTGCAAGAGTACCAGCTCGGCTATTCGATCAATTTCCGCGTGCTGGACAAGGCTGGCAACCAGTTGCTGGCACCGACGACCATCAGCCTGGTGCGCCCGATCACCTTCGATGAATCGCAGGTGCTGGCCAAGGAAACCGAGGAAGCGGCGCTGTACCGCGACATGCGCAATGACCTGGTGCAGCAGATCATGCGCCGCCTGGCGGCCATCAAGCCGGTGCTGCCGGCCATGTCGGTGGCGCCCGTGACGCCGGTCGCGCCGGCAGCCCCGCAGCAGTAACGGGGACGCCATGCAATTGCGGATAGACGCGCTCGATGGGCATGTGGCCAAGCCGCTGGCGCAGCTGTATGTGATCACCAGCGACGAACATTTGCTGGCGCTGGAAGCGGCCGACAAGATCCGCCGCGCGGCGCGCGCGCAGGGTTACTCCGAGCGCGATGTGCTGACGGTGGAACGCAGCTTCAAATGGGGCGAACTGCTGGCGGCGAACCAGGAGCTATCGCTGTTCGGCGATAAAAAACTGATCGAGCTGCGCATCCCCACCGGCAAGCCGGGCAAGGATGGCGGTGCGGCGCTGCAAAGCTATGCCAAGAACCTCAGCCCCGACAACCTGACCCTGATCACCTTGCCCAAGCTGGACTGGGCCACGCAAAAGGCGGCCTGGGTCGCCAGCTTGCAGCAGGCGGCCGTGTATATCGAGATTCCGAATGTGGAACGGGCGCAGTTGCCGGCCTGGATATCCCAGCGCCTGGCCGCGCAGGGGCAGAGTGCCGAACGGGCCAGCATCGACTTCATCGCCGAACGGGTGGAGGGCAATTTGCTGGCGGCACACCAGGAAATCCAGAAACTGGGCTTGCTGCATGCGGTGGGCAAGCTGACGTATGAGCAAGTGCAGGACGCGGTGCTGAATGTGGCCCGCTACGATGTCTTCAAGCTGTCCGAGGCCATGCTGGCCGGCGATCCGGCGCGCCTGGTGCGCATGCTCGAAGGCTTGAAAGGTGAGGGCGAGGCGCTGCCGCTGGTCTTGTGGGCCGTCTCCGAAGAGATCCGCACGCTGTTAAAATTGAAGGCCGGCATGGCGCAAGGTCGCCCATTGGGCGCGCTGCTGAAGGAATACCGTATCTGGGGACCGCGCGAGCGGATGATGGAACCGGCCCTGCGGCGCATTTCGCTGCCCGTGCTGGAAGCGGCGCTGCAGCAGGCGGCGCAGGTGGACAAGATGATCAAGGGCTTGCGTGCCAAGGGCTACGCGGGCGATGCCTGGGATGCCATGCTGCAACTGGGCCTGAAGATCGCCCGAGGCTAGTTTTTACACTATGGATACGAGCATGGACATTACAGAATATATGCAGGACGTGGGCACGCGCGCGCGCGCCGCTTCGCGCGCCATGGCGCGTGCCGACAGCGCCACGCGCAACCGCGCCTTGACCCTGATCGCCGCCGCCATCGTGCGCGATGCCGATCTGCTGCGCGCGGCCAACCAGCGCGACCTCGATGCGGCTGCTGCCGCCGGCCTGGCGCCGGCCATGCTGGACCGTCTGACCCTGTCCGACGGCGCCATCGCCACCATGGTCGAAGGCTTGACGCAGATCGTCGCGCTGGCCGACCCGATCGGCGAAATCTCGAACATGAAATTCCGCCCGACGGGCATCCAGGTGGGACAGATGCGCGTGCCGCTGGGCGTCATCGGCATTATCTATGAAGCGCGTCCGAACGTGACAGTGGACGCGGCAGGCCTGTGCATCAAGAGCGGCAACGCGACGATTTTGCGCGGCGGCTCGGAAGCCATCCATTGCAACCGCGCGCTGGCCAAACTGGTGGCGGAGGGCTTGCTGGGAGCAGGCCTGCCGGCCGATGCCGTGCAAGTCATCGATACCACCGACCGCGCCGCCGTCGGTGCCCTCATCACCATGCCGCAATACGTGGACGTCATCGTGCCGCGCGGCGGCAAGGGCTTGATCGCGCGCCTGATGGAAGAAGCTACCGTGCCGATGATCAAGCACCTCGATGGCATCTGCCACGTGTATATCGACGCCAAGGCGGATTTGAAAAAAGCGATCGATATCGGCTTCAACGCGAAGTGCCACCGCTACGGCACCTGCAACACCATGGAAACGCTGCTGGTGTCGCGCGCCATCGCCGCTACCGTGCTGCCGCAGCTGGCTGAACTGTACCTGACCAAGCAGGTGGAGCTGCGCGCCGATCCGGAAAGCCATGCGATCCTGGCCGCCGCTGCTTATCCGCACCTGGTGCCCGCCACCGAAGAAGACTGGCGCACCGAGTATCTGGCAGCGATCCTGTCGGTGAAGGTGGTCGACGGCATCGACGAAGCGATGGACCACATCAACCAGTATTCATCGAAGCACACGGAAGCTATCATTACGGAAGACTACAGCGATGCGCTGCGCTTCCTGCGCGAAGTTGATTCCGCTTCGGTGATGGTGAACGCATCGACGCGTTTTGCCGATGGTTTTGAATATGGCCTGGGCGCCGAGATCGGCATCTCGAACGACAAGCTGCACGCGCGTGGCCCGGTGGGACTGGAAGGCCTGACATCGCTCAAGTACGTGGTCTTTGGCCACGGTGAAGTACGCAAGTAGTCTTTCTTCGCGGGTGGCTCACGAGGCTGCCCGTGCGCTCATTTCTGTATCTTTCTGACACTGGGAACCCCATGCTCTTTCTCTGGACCAAAGCCTTCCACATCATCTTCGTCATGTCCTGGTTTGCCGGCCTGTTTTATTTGCCGCGTATTTTCGTGAACTTGGCGATGGAAACGGAAACGGTGGCCACCGAGCGACTGTTGCTGATGGCGCGCAAGTTGTACCGCTTCATGTCCCTGCTGGCGCTGCCGGCGATGGTGCTGGGGCTGGCGTTGATGTGGATGCTGTACGGTGGGGGCGAAGGGCGCGTGAAGATGCCGGGCTGGATGCACGCCAAGCTGACGTTCGTGGTGCTGCTGCTCGGCTACCACCACGCCTGCGGTTCCATCCTGCGCAAGTTTGAAAAAGGCGTCAACAAGCGTAGCCACACCTGGTTCCGCTGGTTTAATGAAGTACCGGTGGTGATGCTGCTGGCCGTCGTCGTGCTGGTCGTGGTCAAGCCTTTCTAAGGGAATCGAGATGAGTGCAAGCCAGAGCAAAGTCGTGCAGTATTTCTTCGCGCCCCACTCGCCATGGACCTACCTGGGGCATGCGCGCCTGATGGCCATCGCCGCGAAGACGGGCGCGCAGATCGACGTGCGCCCCTTTGACCTGGGCAAGGTCTTCAGTGTCTCGGGCGGTTTGCCGCTGGCCAAGCGCGCACCGCAGCGCCAGGCGTATCGCCTGGCCGAACTGGCGCGCTGGTCGGCTTTTTTGCAAGTGCCGCTGACCTTGCAGCCGAAGTTCTTCCCCGTGTCGCCGGAAGCCTCGGCCAAACTGATCATCGCCACACGCCTGGCGCACGGCGTGGAGGCATCGCTGAACCTGGCGCACGCCATTATGCGTGGCCTGTGGGCTGAAGAGCGCAACATCGGCGACGAGGAAACCCTGGTGCAGATCGCCACCGATACCGGTTTCGACGGCCGCCAGCTGCTGAAGACGTCGGAAACGGCCAGCGTGCAGGCAGAATATGACGCCAACACGGAAGCGGCGACTGCCGCCAGCGTCTTTGGCTCGCCGTGGTACATCGTTGATGGCGAAGGATACTGGGGCCAGGACCGCCTCGATTTTGTCGAGCGCGCGCTGGCAGGGTAGTCAAGCAAAAGCAGTTTTTTAAATGTAGTATTTTTTAACGTAGTAAGCAGCGCCTGTAATTTAGCGGGCGTTCAACACAATGGAATAAGGGTACACCAACCATGGCTTCATATTTTTGCCCATGCCCGCGTGGCATGGAAGCGGCACTGGCCGAGGAACTGGGCGAGATCGCCCAGGAGAGTTCGACCATGAAGGTCCACAACCAGGTACCGGGCGGCGTACACTGCTCGGGCGACTTGCTCGATTCCTACCGCATCAACCTGCATTCGCGCATCGCTTCGCGCGTGCTGATGCGCATGGCCCATTCCGGCTACAAGACGGAAAACGATATTTATGACTTGACCCTGGCGCAATCCTGGGAAGACTGGTTCGGCGTGCACCACACGATCCGTGTCGACGTCACGGCCGTGAAATCGCCGCTGCGCAGCCTGGAATTCACGACATTGAAAATCAAGGATGCGATCTGCGACCGCTTCCGCGACCAGTTCAACGAGCGTCCATCGGTCAACACCAAGACGCCGGACATGCGCATCGTCGGCTTCCTCGATGCGAACACGTTTACCGTGTATCTCGACACCTCGGGCGAAGCGCTGTTCAAGCGCGGCTGGCGCGAAGAGACGGGCGACGCGCCGCTGCGTGAAAACCTGGCTGCCGGCCTGCTGCGCGTGTCGGGCTGGAAGCCTGGCATGGTGCTGTTCGACCCGATGTGCGGTTCCGGCACCATCCTGGCCGAAGCGGCGCAGATGCTGCAAGGCATTCCGCCGGGCGCTACGCGCCAGTTCGCCTTTGAAAACTTCCACGACTTCGATCCGGCGCCGTGGAATGCCATGAAAAACGCCATCAAGGTCAATCCGCTGCCGGCCGAACCGACTATTTTCGGCAGCGACATCTCGGGCGACATGGTGGCCATGACGCGCCATAACCTGCGTTGCGCCGGCGTGCGCTTCGACGTGCCCTTGAAACAGATCGAGGCGCAGGAAGTCAAGCCGCCAAGCGACGTGCCGGGCATCATGCTGACCAATCCGCCGTACGGCGAGCGTATCGGCGTGCGCGGCGACAGTACCATCCCGGAAGATGAATTGTCGACGTCCTTCTATTCGGCCATGGGCACGACCCTGAAGCAGCGTTTCGCCGGCTGGACCGTGTTCCTCTTCACGGCCGACCTGGGCCTGCCCAAGCTGCTGCGCTTGAAAGAAGCGCGCAAGACGCCGTTCTTCAATGGCGCGCTGGAATGCCGTTTGTTCCGCTTTGATATGGTGGCGGGTTACAACCGCCGTGAAGAAGCAAAACCGAAACCACAGCAGTAAGCGTTCACCGCAAGACACCCGCAGTAACCCCGCGCGCGGACCAATGCCGGTCCGCGCGCCACTTTGGATCCGCCATGTTTCCCACCCCTCCGGCCAATGTGCCGCCCGACCCGGTCACGCCCGTTCCGCCTCCCACACCGAGCCACATGGCGCCGCTGAGCCGCGGTGCGCTGGCCATGATGCTGGCCGGGTTGTCGATGCTGGGACCTCTGTCGATCGACACGTATCTGCCCGCCTTTGGCGCGATCCAGGGTTCGCTGCAAGCCTCGCCGCTGGAAGTGCAGCAGTCGCTGACGTTCTATATGCTGGCCTTTGCCGGCATGGTGCTGTGGCATGGCGCGATCTCGGATACCTTCGGCAGGCGCAATGTCATCCTCGTGTCGCTGCTGATGTTTGCCATCGGCTCGCTCGGCTGCGCTTCGGCGCACACGGTGCACTATCTGTGGTTCTTCCGCATCATGCAGGGCGTCTCGGCCGGCGCCGGCGTGGTGATCAGCCGCGCCATCATCCGCGACCTGTACGCGGATGCAGCGGCGGCGCGGCTGTTGTCGCTGGTGACGATGATCTTTTCCATCGCCCCGGCCGTGGCGCCGATTCTTGGCGGCTGGATCGTCATCTGGTTCGACTGGCGCTCGATCTTCCTGTTCCTCGCCTTTTACACGGTGGTGCTGCTGGCGTTCTGCTACTGGCGCCTGCCTGAAACCCTGCCGATGGAAAAGCGCCAGCCTTTCAATCCCCGCTTCCTGGCATCGAGCTATGGCCAAATCCTGCGCTCACCCCTGTTCCACATCAAGGCCGGCATCGTCGCCCTCAATTTCGCGGGCCTGTTCCTGTTCATCACGGCAGCACCGGAAATGCTGCCCAAGCAGCTGGGCCTGGGGCCATCGCAATTCGCCTGGCTGTTCATCCCGTGCGTGAGCGGGATTTTCATGGGGGCACTGGCGGCCAACCGCATCGCCGGCAAGGTGACGTTCGCGCGCCAGATCGGCATCGGCTTTGCCTTCCTGCTGTGCGCTGCCAGCGTCAATGTCGTGTATCACCTGTTCCTGCCGCCATCCTTGCCCTGGTCGGTGCTGCCCCTGTTCTTCTACACCTTCGGCATGTCGCTGGTGGGGCCGGGCGCGACCCTCCTGGCGCTCGATCTGTTCCCGCATATTCGCGGCACGGTGGCTTCGTGCCAGTCGTTTGCCAGCACCTTGCTGGGCGCCGTGGTGGCCGGCGTGATCTCGCCGCTGCTGTCCGGTTCCGTGTTGTGGCTGGCCTCGGGCCAGCTGGCGTTTACGGCCCTGGCGTTGGCGCTGTGGCTGATCTCGCGGCGCTTCCGCCACCGTTTGCTGGGTTCCTTCAAGGCATGAGTTTCCATGCCAGAACGCTGGATTTATTTCAACTTAATTTTCTATATTGCAAGTAATATTCGGCGCTTATGATAAGATGACTTCTTTTCCCGGCATCCTCTCAGGCGACATTTTTTGGGTTACAGGAGTAGAGGATTCCTCTGACGTGGCCGCGCTTCGCTGCTAAGCGCTTATCCTTTTCGAACCGGCAATGCCTGATACGATGCATCAATCTGATCAAGATATTCGCAATCGCCTGCTGATTGCCCGCCTGCCGGCCATGCCGCAGATTCTCATCAAGCTGATAGCCCACTTGCAGGCCGACGATGCCGGCATGCCAGAGCTGGCCGCGCTGATCGCCAAGGATGCCGGCATGACCAGCAAGATCCTCGGCGTGGCCAACAGCTCGGCCTACCATCGCCAGAGCAAGGTCGTCAGCCTGGAACAGTCGCTCGTGTCGCTGGGCACGGACATGATCAAGACCCTGGTCATCAGCGAATCCGTCTTCCAGACCTTCAACAGCTTTCCCCATTCCGGCAGCACGGATTTGCGCGCCTTCTGGAAAAGCTCGCTGTCGGCCGCCGTCATGGCGCGCGCGCTGGCCAAGGCCATGGCCTATCCGCACGTCGAGGAAGCGTACCTGGCGGGATTGCTGCACAACGTGGGCCGCCTGGCTTTGCTGGCTACGGCGCCGAAGGAATACGCGTTCAATTTCACGGCGCGCGACGATGCCGCCCTGTGCGCGGTGGAGCAGCGCACCTTGCAGATCACGCATGCCGAAGCGGGCGCCTGGCTGATCGAACGCTGGCATCTCGATTCCTTCCTGGCCGACAGCGTGCTGTATCACCACGAACCGTTGGCGCGCCTGGAAGCGAGCCATCCTTTGATCCGCATCGTGCGCCTGGCGCACCTGCTGTGCTGCCATGCCGACGATGCGGACGAGGCTGAGTCCATCACGCAGGCGGCAAGCCTGTGCGCGCTGGACGTCGAGGTATTGGAAGACCTGGCCGGCAGCGTCGCGCGCCAGGTGGAGCAGGCCGCGCAGCACCTGGGCATCGACCTGTCTGGCGCGGACGATATCGTCACCCCGCCCGCGTATGCGCCGCCATCCGTCGAGCCGGTGCGGCAGCGCCTGTCCGACGAAGTGCGCAACATGGTGCTGGTTTCCGAAGTGGGGCAGACCTTTGCCCGGCAACAGGGCGAGAGCAAGCTGCTCGAAGCCATCACGCGCTCGGCGCGCATCCTGTTCGACTTTGACACCGCCGTCATCCTGCTGCAAAACCCCACCGGCCATGCGCTGGTGGGTGTGGCTGCGGGCGAACATCAGCAGCGCCTGGCCGGCTTCTCGATCCCGCTGGCCAAGGGCGGGCCCTTGGCCGCCTCGGCGCTGGAGTGCGCGCTGGCGTTCCTGAAACGCGACATGCCGGCGCTGGGCATTGTCGAGGAGCAGCTGTTCCGCATTCTCGGCACAGACAGCCTGGTCTGCGTGCCTTTGGCGTCGGGCCAGCGCAGCCTTGGGGTACTGATCGGCGGCGTGGCGGCGTGGCAGATTCCCGCTTGCCAGAAGCGCGAGGGTTTTCTGCGCGCGTATGCCAACCAGGCCGCTACGGCGCTGGAAACGGCCATCAGTGCGCGCGGCCTGGCTCGACGCCAGCTCGATCACGTGGCCGAGGAATACCGCGCCGCGTCGCGCCGCGTCGTGCATGAAGTGAATAATCCGCTGTCCATCATCAAGAACTATCTGAGCGTACTCGATCACAAGCTGGAGAAACAGGAGCCGGTCAGCGGCGAGATGGCTATCCTGAACGAGGAAATCGACCGTGTCGGGCAGTTGATCGGCGGCCTGGCCGATTTGCAGCCCATGGACGCGGGTGGCGTGACCGATTGCGCGCGCGTGGTCGATGATGTGCTGCGATTGTTCCGCGCCACCGACTTCCTGCCGCCGAAAATCGAGGTGGTCACGCGCATGCAGGACGCGCCATGCGAGGTGGAGGCCGATGCCGACATGCTCAAGCAAATTCTGCTCAACCTGCTGAAAAACGCCGTCGAAGCGCTGCCCGATGGCGGGCGCATCGAAGTGGCGAATCGGGGCCACGTTAACCGCGACCGTCGCCTGTATCTGGAATTGTGCGTTAGTGATAATGGTGCCGGCCTGGCGCCGGAGGTGCTGGCCAATCTGTTTTCTCCCGTGCGCAGCAACAAGGACGGGGCGCATCACGGCCTGGGCCTGTCCATCGTGCATGACCTGGTAAGCCGCCTGCATGGCGTGATTGGTTGCCGCAGCAGCAAGTCCGGCACGTCGTTTGAAATTTTACTGCCCATTCCCGTGCCGACGAGTGCAGCAGCCGCGCTGCCCGCACCCGGCAATACCGCCTTGTCTGCGTAACGTCCATGAACTCCTCCGCCATTCCATTTGACCTGGAAAACAGCCCGCGCATCCTGCTCGTCGATGACGAGCCCCGCCTGCTCGCCTCCCTCCACGAATTGTTGAAGGACCGCGGCTACCAGCTGTACACGGCCACCTGCGGCAGCGAGGCGCTGGCGCAATTGTCGAAACTGCGCTTCGACCTGATCCTGCTCGATTTGCGCCTGCCCGATATGAGCGGTCATGAAATCATGGACCACATCAACCGGCGCGGCATCGAAGGCGACGTGATCGTCATGAGCGGCGACGTCGGCATCGAGGCGGCCATCGGTGCTTTGAAGCGTGGCGCCTACGATTATCTGCGCAAGCCCTACAGCCGTGAGGAGCTGCTCAAGACGGTGGAGAACGCGCTGCAAAAGCGCAAGCTGGCGCTGGAGAACGAGCGCATCGCGCTGCAGCTGGAAAACTCGGAAAAGATGTACCGCTACCTGGTCGATAGCTCGCCCGACATCATCTATACCCTGAATCACGAAGGCCGCATCACCTTCATCAACGACAGGGTGCATCAGTTGCTGGGCTTTGGCCGCGAAGAGCTGATTGGCAGCCATTATTCGATTCTCGTGCACGATGAAGACCAGGAGCGGGCGCGCTATGCCTTCAATGAGCGCCGCCTCGACGAGCGCGCCTCGCGCAATGTGGAACTGCGCCTGAAATGCCATAGCGGTAGCGGCAGCGACCGTACCTTCAACAACACGCTGATGACGATTCCGCTCAATTCGATCGGCATGCACAGTCACGATCAGGAAGCGAAAAAGCAGGAGTACTTCGGCACCTACGGCGTGGCGCGCGACATCACCGACCGCAAGCGCGCCGAGGAAGTCATCTCTTACCAGGCTTATCACGACATCCTGACGGACCTGCCGAATCGCATGCTGTTCAAGGATCGCCTGGGACTGGCCGTGATCCAGGCGCGGCGCAAGCTGACGGAACTGGCCGTGATGTTCATCGATCTCGATCGCTTCAAGCTGGTTAACGATACCCTGGGCCACGTGAAGGGCGACGAGCTGCTGCAGCAGGTGGCGCTGCGCCTGAAGGATTGTTTGCGCCGCGGCGATACGCTGGCGCGCCAGGGCGGCGACGAATTCACCATCGTGCTGCCGGAACTGCGCGACCGCCAGGATGCGCGCCTGATCGCCGACAAATTCCTCGAATGCCTGCACCAGCCCTTCGACCTCGATGGTAACCAGGTACATATTTCGGCCTCCATCGGCATCGCCATCTACCCGGGCGACGGCGAGACCATCGACGAGCTGCTGCGCCATGCCGACATCGCCATGTACCAGGTCAAGGCGCTGGGTAAGAATGGCCACAGTTTTTATCACGAGTCCATGCTCGATGTGTCGCACCAGAAGATCGCGCTCGAGCAAAGCCTGCGCAAGGCGCTGGAACTGAACCAGCTGGAGATGTATTACCAGCCGCAGGTGGATGTGATGACGGGCCGCATCGTTGGCGCCGAAGGCCTGATGCGCTGGAACCACCCGCAGCGGGGCTTGCTGACGGCCGGCGAATTCCTGCCGTTTGCCGAGGAAAACGGCTTGATGCTGCCGATCTCGGACTGGATGCTGGGCGCCCTGTGCCGCGACCTGGTGCAGTGGGACGCGGCCGGCGGCGAAGCCGTGCGCCTGTCGCTGAATCTGTCGCCGCAATACCTGGACCGGGGCGACTTTTTCGAGAAGATGCGCGGCGCGCTGACGCGCTATGGCATTGCGCCGGAAAAGATCGAAGTGGAAATCACGGAAAACATCTGTATCCGCAATCCGCAATATGCGATCGAGCAGCTGAACAAGCTGTGCCAGCTGGGCGTGTCGGTCGCCATCGACGATTTCGGCACCGGCTATTCCTCGCTGTCGTATCTGCACCGCTTCCCCATCCATACCATCAAGATCGACCAGTCCTTCGTCAAGGAAATCCATGACGAGCATGGACACTATCCCGTCATCCTGGCCATCATCTCGATCGCGCGCGGCCTGGGGCTGCACCTGATTGCCGAAGGCGTGGAGACGGAAGGCCAGGCGCGCTATCTGCAGGACAAGGGCTGCACCACGATGCAGGGCTATCTGTACCACCGGCCCATTTCGCTGGGCAGCTTCATCGGCGTGCTGCAGGAGCAGAATCGCCTGCTCGCCGATGCCGCACCGGGCGCACCGCAGCTGCTCGCCATCGAGGCCTGACCGTGCCGCTTGCCGCTCCCCGCTACACGGCTGCGCATTACACTGCTGCTCATTACACTGCTGATTACCTGCGCCTGAAAGGACTGGCCGAGAAGGGCAATGCGAATGCCCAGCACGGCCTGGGCTTCATGTATTTCAATGGCCAGGGTATCGAGCAAAGCTATGCGCTTGCATTGCACTGGTATGGCCTGGCTGCCGCGCAGGGACTCGAGCACGCGCAATACAACCTGGGTGTCATGTGCCAGAAGGGGCAGGGTGTGGCACAGGATTTTGTGCAGGCCGCGCACTGGTACCAGCAGGCGGCCGAGCAAGGTTACGCGGCGGCGCAGTACAACCTGGGCTGGCTGTATGCCAAGGGACAGGGACTCGCGCAAGATAGCGGGCAAGCCATGCTGTGGTTCAGTCGCGCGGCCGAGCAGGGCGACGCGGGGGCGCAAAACAATCTGGGCATGATGTATGACAATGGCAAGGGCGTGCCGCAGGATTTTGTGCAAGCCATCGCCTGGTATCGCAAAGCGGCCGAACAGGGTTATGCGCGCGCCCAGTTCAACCTGGGCCTGCGCTACGACAATGGACAGGGCGTGCGCCAGGACCGCCAGCAGGCGAGCGCCTGGATGCGCAAGGCGGCCGAGCAAGGCTATGCGCCGGCCCAGTTCAATCTGGCATTGCGCTATGAAAACGGCGACGTGCTGCCGCAGGACAGCGGGCAGGCGATCATCTGGTACCGGCGCGCCGCTGAGCAGGGCCATGCCAGTTCGCAGTTCAATCTGGGTCTGATCTATGACAATGGCCAGGGCGTGCCCTGCGATAAGCAGGCGGCACTCGACTGGTATGTCAGGGCGGCAGGGCAGGGGCACGCGGCGGCCCAGCACAACTTGGGCCTGCACCATGAACATGGCGCGCAAGACTATACCCGGGCGCAGGTGTTCTATCGCCAGGCGGCCGGGCAGGGCTTTCCCGCCGCGCAGTATCAGCTGGGACTCCTGCATGAGCATGGACAGGGCACGCCGGTCGATGCGCAAGAAGCCATCTTCTGGTACCGCAAGGCGGCAGATCAGGGACATGTGCGGGCGCAGTTCGACCTGGGTCTGCGCTACGAACATGGCCAGGGCATGCCGCAGGATCTGTCACTGGCGCTGGAGTGGTACCGCCGCGCCGCCGAGCAGGATTATGCGCCGGCGCAATACATGCAGGGCGTTTTGCACGACCGCGATGATGGTCCGGCGCCCGACAGCCAGCTGGCCTGCGCCTGTTATTGCCGTGCCGCCGCGCAGGGCCACAGCCTGGCCCAGTTTGCGCTGGGCCTGCGGCATGACAATGGCCAGGATGTGCCGCAGGATTATGCTGCCGCCTGGGACTGGTATGCGCTGGCCGCGCGCCAGGGCCATGCGCGGGCGCAAATGAATCTGGGCTTGATGGCGGCCAGCGGTCAGGGTGGCCCGCTCGATTTGCAGCAGGCATATATCTGGCTGTCGATGGCCGTCGCGGCCGGCGTGGCCGGTGCGGAAAAATCCTTGCGCCAGACAGCGGCGCGCATGCGCGAGACAGATCTGACGCGGGTGCGCGAACATCTGGCGGCGATAGCAGGCTGAGCTGCGCCGCCGGCGTTAGCGTGCGCGGATACAACAGCAGGTACTGTATAGTCTTTTCCCTTCGCCATCTGTGGCGCCCCTTGTTTCCCCCCAAACGCAAAAATTGCTGCAGTATTTGCAGTTTTGATGTGCTAAGGTTCCAGAAGAAGGTGGTCTGTCTATTCTTTAGAAAAGGAAAACCATGCGCCTGAACCCTTTCCCTGGCCGTCCGGCCGCCATCCTGTGTGCGCTGGTGTTGCTGTCGTCTGGCGCCAGCGCCGCCAGTCCTCTGGATGCCCTTAGCAACCAGGATGCCAGCAATGGCTTGAAAGCTGCACTGGAAGCCGGTTCCGCGGCCGCCGTATCGAAATTGGGGGGCGAGAATGGTTTCCTGAGTAATGACAAGGTCAAAATCAAGCTGCCAGGTATCCTGGAGCAAGCCCAGCCTTTGTTGAAAATGACGGGGCGCGGCCAGCTATTGGACGATCTGGTGGTGTCGATGAACCGTGCCGCCGAGTCGGCAGTGCCCATGGCCAAGCCCTTGCTGCTCGACGCGGTCAAATCGATGAGCGTGAGCGATGCGAAAAGTATCCTGTCCGGTGGCAGCACTTCAGTGACGGACTTTTTCCGCCAGAAAACTTCGGCGCCGCTGGCCGTCAAATTCCTGCCGATCGTGAAATCCGTGACCGACCGTTCCGGCCTGGCCAGCAAGTACAACAGCACCATGAGCCAGATCGGCAAGACAGGATTGGTGCCGCAGCAGCAATCGACGGTGGAAGGCTATGTCACGGACCGGGCGCTTGACGGCCTGTACCTGATGATAGGCGAGGAAGAGAAAGCCATCCGCAGTAATCCGCTCGCTTACGGCAGCAAGATTATCGGCAAAGTGTTTGGCAGTTTGAAGTGACTGTTGCAGCGTGCTGCGGGGCCGCAGGCGGCGTTTGCGCCGCACTGACCGGTGTGGCGCAAGGGAAACAAGTTAAGCATTTGCTACAAGAAAACAATGTTAAAATTCTGTGATATACATTCCTGAGGCATGGTTAAGCAACGCTCAATTGCCCGGAAGTGCCGAGTTTTAGTGGCGAACTGATGCGCGGCATTGCGAGATGCCCGTCGGTTGGCCTTTTTTCGTTTCATTCACGTTTCCCCAAGCTCATTGATTTTCTGAAGACATCGTCAGAAATTCCAGGTGCAGGATATTTTAGGTAGCCGGATTTGTTAAGCGTACTCAGAAAATCAATTAAATATACCTGGTGTGGCTGCTTGGTGCTTGGCGCGCCTTCGGCGATAGCCGCGACGCCGAATCATGGCGGTCAATCCGGGTATATCAATATGCCCAGTGCCGTGGTGGAAACGGATGGCACCTTCAGCGTCGGCTATAGCTACGACAGTCCGTATGGCCAGTTATGGGCGACAGCGAATATCCTGCCTTTTCTGCAAATGACGGGACGTTATGTGTCGATAACGGGCATCCCGGGTTTTACCAACGCCCCCGGTGAGTATGGCAGTGGCTATGGCCGCTATAAGGATAAAGTCGTCGACGGCAAATTGCGCCTGTGGACGGAAACGCAGTGGATGCCATCTGTCGCCGTCGGCATGACGGACCTGTTCGGTACCGCGCTGTTCAAGGGCCAATATGTGGTTGCCACCAAGACTTTTGGCGCCAGCAAGAATGTCGAAGCGAGCCTCGGTTATGCGCATAAACGCCCGGACGGCGTGTTTGCCGGCGCGCGCTGGACGCCCGCTGCGCTGCCGCGCTGGTCGGTGGTGGCGGAGTACGATACCACCAATTATCTGCGCGACTTCCGCGCCAGCGAAACGACTGCTGGCAAGCGCCGCAAGGGCGCTTCCGTGGGCCTGGAATACCGCTGGGGCTGGCTTGCCCTGCAAGCGGCACGCAACCGCGACCAGTTCAGCGTGAACGCTTTCATCAGCATTCCGTTTGGCGAGCGCGAGTTCGTTCCGAAGGTGTATGAACCAGCGTATTTCGTGGACGACAAGAATCCGCCGCCGTTGCCGAGCAAGGAAGAATGGCACCGCGACCCCGTGTATGGCGCCGACCTGGTGAATGCCCTGGTGAAGCAGGACTACAAGAATATCCGTGTCGAGCAAGAGGGCAATGTCCTCAGCCTGAGCCTGACCAATAGCCGTATTTCGAACATGGGGCGTGCCGTTGGCCGTGCCGCGCGCACCGCCGTCGCCTTCACGCCGAAGGGCGTGACGACCCTGCGCATCACGTATACCAAGCTGGACCAGCCAATCGCCACCTACGAATTCTTTGATTTGCCCAAACTGAACGACTATTTGGCAGGCAAGATTGATCGTAAGGCTTTCCTCGACGTCGTGCTGCTGCGCTACCCGGAGAAAAGCGATGTCATCCGGGATGATCAGCAAGGCTGGCTGAAAGAATTCCTCGACAAGCCGGCGCCCGTCGTGGCCGCTGCACCGGCTCCCGCGCCGGTACTGGCGGAGGCTCCCGCGATGGCCATCGCACCTGCTCCCGCCAAGGCTGCCGACGTCCTCAAGGACGATGGCAAGCTGGCCGTTGGCGTTGGCGTCGATGGCGACGTGGTGCAGATCAAATCGCTGGACCGGGAAGCGAACCGCTTCAAAGTCGCTCCCAAGGTGGGCTTCTTCTTCAATGACCCGAGCGGCGCCTTCCGCTATTCGATTTCGGCCGTGGCCAACTACGACCGCCGCCTGGGCGACGGTCTGTACCTGAATAGCGCCGCCAGCCTGCAGTTGCTGGAAACGGTATCGGGCGTCAAGCAGCCATCGAACAGCAACTTGCCACACGTGCGTACCGATATCGCGGAATATTTGCGCGGCGGGCGTTTCTCGCTGAGCCGTGTCTTGCTGAACAAATACAACAATCCTGCCGAGCGCGTGTATACCCGCATGTCGGCCGGCCTGTATGAAGACATGTTCCGCGGCGTGGGTGGTCAGGTGCTGTACCTGCCGAAGGATAGCCGCTGGGCTGCTGACGTGGCCGTCGATGCCTTGCAGCAGCGTGGCTACAAGGGCTTGCTCGATTCGCGCGATTACAAGACGGTAACGGCGATCGGTTCCCTGCATTACCGCTTGCCGCACGATATTACCGTCACGGCCCGCGCCGGCCGCTTCCTGGCCAAAGACACGGGCGTGCGCATGGAATTCAAGCGCCGCTTCCAGTCCGGTATCGAAGTCGGTGCCTGGTATACGCATACGAACGGCAACGATATCACCAGCCCTGGCACGCCATCGAAGCCATACCAGGACCGTGGCATCTTCCTGTCCGTACCGTTGAACAGCATGTTGCCGATGGATACGCAATCGACGGCCGGTTTCGCCATCGCGCCATGGACGCGGGACGTGGGGCAGATGGTGGCCTCGCCGGGCGATCTGTACGACATGTTCGAGCGTCCGCGCGCCGACATGCACAGTTACGATGGCCTAGGTAATTTTGCCGAGCGCCCGGACGAACAGCACCTGCCTGCCGTCAATCCGCCGGTCCGGCCGTTTGTCAGCCCCTGGCCCGCCATGCGCGCGCGTATGGAGCAATCCGCATCTGCTACGCCTAGCGCCCCTGAATGGCTCAAGGCGACGGCGGTGGTCGGGGGCGTGGTGCTGGCATCCGCCCTCAGCGACAAACCCGTCGACCGTTTCGTCAAGAAGCACGAGGATTCCAAGGTCTACCGCAACTGGGACAAGCTGGGCAAGGCCATGCCATACGCGGCAGTGGGAGCGGCAGCGGCCGCCTTCGCCCTGGGCGATGAACGCATGCAAAATACGGGACTCATTTCGCTGCAATCGGTTGCCGCGGCAACGGGCGTGGCGGTGGCTGGCAAATATGCGTTTGGCCGCGCCCGTCCAGAGGAAGACCTCGGAGCGTGGAGCCGTGTCGGCAGCGGCAGTTCCCGTTCGAATTCATCGTTCCCTTCCGCGCATGCCGCCATCGGCTTTGCTGCCGTGACGCCGTTTGCCAAGGAATACGATGCGCCATGGCTGTACAGCGTGGCTGCCGTGGGTTCCGCCGGCCGCGTATTCGGCCGCAAGCACTGGGTCTCCGACACGGTCGCCGGCGGCATCGTCGGCTATGCCATGGGCAGCTGGCTGTGGCACGCGCAGCGCGACCAAAGCAAATCGGGCCTGTCGATCAATCCCGGCCCAAAAGAAATCAGCGTGACCTGGCAGGGCAAGTATTAAGCGCGCATGGCGCCCCCTTTACTCATACAACATCATTCATCCAGACAAAGACCAGCATGAAAAAGCAACTTCGTACTTCCTCGCCGTTCGTGAAACACGTGATTTTCTCGGCTTGCCTGATGGGAATGGGTTCCGCCGTTGCACAAGACCTTGGGACAAGTGACACGCCCAAAATGCAATCGATGGAGACTGGCAGCGGCCTGCCGGCCATACGCAGTGGCCGCAGTGAACAGCGGCAGGCGCAGAACCCGCCCGCCAGCCGTCCTGCGAAACGGCTTGAGGTTGCCGCCGAAGCAGGGGCTTTTGAGGCTTATGTAGAAGGTGTGACAGGGAAAAAGTTGACCGTGTTTGGCAAGGATTTGTTCAGCGACGTACCATCCACCTTCGCCCCCTTCGATGGCGCGCAAGTGAACCAGGATTATGTCATTGGCACGGGTGACGAGTTGCAGGTGCGTGGCTGGGGCATGGTCGATATCGACGTCAGCGCCACGGTCGACCGCAGCGGTGCGATCTTCATTCCCCGCGTCGGTTCCGTCAAGGTCAGCGGCGTGCAGTACAAGGATTTGCAGGGCTACCTGAAGAAAGCCGTCGGCAAGATTTACACCAACTTTGAATTGACGGCCAGCATCGCCCAGACGCGCGCCGTGCAAGTGTATGTGGTCGGCCACGCCGTGCGTCCCGGCACCTACACCCTGAGCGCCATGAGCACGCTGTTGAACGCCCTGTTCACCTCGGGCGGCCCGGATGCCACGGGTAGCATGCGCAACATCCAATTGAAGCGTGGCGCACAAACCGTCAGCACCTTCGACTTGTACGACATGCTGGCCAAGGGCGACAAGAGCCGCGATGTGACCCTGCGCGATGGCGATGTCATCTATATTCCGGAAGTCGGTCCCTTGGTGGCCTTGACCGGGAACGTAAAACAGCCCGCTATTTTCGAATTGAAAGGCAATGCCAGCCTGGCCGATGTATTGAGCTGGGCCGGCGGCTTTGATTCGGCAGCGGAAACGAAGCAAGTAATCGTTGAAAAAAACGTCGACAATCAATATAAGACGGTAGTGGAATTGATCGCCGACAAAACCGTCACCAGCAGCCAGTTGGCGAGTATCCCGGTGAAACCGACCGATGTGCTGCGGGTGTTTGCACCAGGCGCCGTGCCTGTGCAGGCACAAATCCAGAATGAATACGTGCGCGTGGCCGGCGAAGCCAGACAAAGCGGCATCTTTCTGCTGAAGAAAGGCGAGACCCTGCGCGAGTTGATCGCCCGTGTCGGCGGCGCCAATGAAAACGGCTACCTGTACGCGACCCAATTGAGCCGTGAATCCGTACGCCGCGCCCAGCAAATCAAATTGAACCAGGTGGCTGACCGCTTCGAACGTGACCTGGAATCGAATGCGACCCAGCGCATGGCAGCCTCTGGCGACAAGGAAAATGCGGCGAAAACCGCCGCCGAGGTGGAGCAGCAGCGCCGCATCGTGCAGAAACTGCGCACCATCAAGGCCGAGGGTCGCATCGTGCTCGATTTGCCTGGCGTCGACACGCAAATCAAGAACTTACCCGACTTGCCCTTGCAGGATGGCGACACCATTCTGATCCCGCGCCGTCCAGGCACGGTGGATGTGCTTGGCTCGGTATTCCAACAAAACGCCTTTGTCTACCGCCCACATCGCACCGTCAACGACTATATGCAGCAAGCCGGTGGCATAACCGCGAATGCGGATAAATCCGAAATGTACGTGATACGCGCGGACGGTACTGCCCAGAGTGGGCAAAGTACGGGTTGGTTCAGCGGCCTTGGCGGCACGGCATTGAATCCGGGTGATACCGTGGTGGTGCCGGAGAAAATAGAACGTAGCACATTTATGCAGAGTCTTAAGGAATGGACGTCGATCTTTTATCAGTTTGGTTTGGGTGCGGCGGGTTTGAAAGTATTGAAGGATTAAAACAGGCAATTTAATTGAAATTCATTGCTGATGTTTTTCATTTCAACAAAAAACTTAGAAGCCTATACCATTATGTCTGATCTTGTAAAAAATAATGAAATTTCCGCTAAAGAAATCGGTGGGAATAATGATGTATTGTTGAAAATTTTAATTATTTTGGCAAAAAATAAGAAAAAAATACTTCTTAAATTTTTAATTGGCATTGGATTGGGAGTTTTAATCGCCTATCTGATGCCGGTTAGCTATAAAGCAACTGCACAAATATTGCCGCCGCAAGGACAAAGTGGATCCTCCGCACTGCTTGGTCAGTTGGGCGGCGCTTTGGGGGGGATCGCTGGCGGTTCACTGAATATCAAAAATGCAGGCGATACGTATCTGAGCATGCTTGGTAGCAGAACAGTTAAAGATGCCATTATTAAGAAATTTGAGTTGCAAAAGTTATATGGCACAGAATTTCCGACTGATACACGTAATGCATTGACTGCGGCAAGTAATTTTAATGCAGGAAAAGATGGGATGATTGTTATTGATGTCACTGATAAAAGCCCTGAACGTGCTGCCGGAATTGCAAATGCTTATGTAGAAGAATTGCAGAAATTAACGCAAACTATTGCCATTAGCGAAGCGTCGCAGCGCCGTTTATTTTTTGAAAAACAACTTGAACAGGCAAAAAGTCGTCTGGCTGACTCAGAAATTTCCTTAAAGGAAGTTCAAGAAAAAACGGGTTTGATTCAGCTAAATAGTCAAGCTGAGGCAATTATTAAAGCTGCTGCGCAGTTGAAAGGCGAAATAGCATCTCAGGAGGTTGCATTGGGGGCATTGCGTACGTTTGCAACGGAAAATAATCCTGAATATATTCGCTTGCAGCAAAAAATTGCTGGCCTGAAGGCGCAGTTGTCGAAAGTGGAAACAGGTATTAATGTTGGGAAAGGTGATATATCTGTATCAACCAGCATGGTGCCTGAGGCTGCACTTGATTACGTCAGAAAGCTTCGCGATGTCAAATACAATGAGGCGATATTGGAAATGCTTGCCAAGCAATTCGAGTTGGCAAAAATAGACGAGGCGAAGGACAGCTCGCTTGTCCAGGTATTGGATAATGCAGTTGTGCCTGATAAAAAATATAAACCTAGCCGTATTGCCATTATCATTATTTTCGCCTTGCTTTCATTATTTTCTGGGATTGGCATGGCGATCATAAGGGAGATAATTATGGAAATAAGAAAGAACCAGAACAATCTTGGTAGTTTGAGTGAGTTGAGAAAATATAGTGGCTGGAAAAATTGAAATTGAATTGCTGTTATTTCTTCATGATTATGCTGGTTTCGGGCTGTAAGCAACATGGACCCGTCAGCACGACGATAGTAGTATCTATATGGAGAAGCTGAATTCTTATTTTTGACTTTCTCGTTAATATTTAAAATATTAAATAAAGTAAAAATTCAACAGACATAAAATGTCGAATAAAAATGAAATAATTTGGAAAATTCTGATTGGCTATCTGTTTGCAATTTTCCCCTTTTTAAATGTTATTCTTTTCAGTCCAGGCAATGGTTACTATGAATCGCCATTGTCATTTTTCTCCTCTGATAATGCATCTATTTTTCTTGGGGCTGATACCTTACGTTATTTTCATGGCGCAAATAATATTGCAGATATCGGTTTTGGAAATAATGTCATTGTTGAATTTATAGGATTCTTGGCAAAATTATCTGGCTTAGGTTGGTGGTTGATACTTGGAATTAACTCATTAATTTTATTTTCAACGTATCTGATGTTGGTTTCAACTTTTAATTGGGACGTGGTGAAGAAATATGTTTTTGGATTGTTTTTTGCAACTCCATTATTGATTTTTTCTACAGGGTCGTTAAATAAAGAAGTATTGTTGATTTGCGGAATAACAATACTTTTTATTGGGTTGAAATCTAAATCTAATTTTCAGGTTTTTTTTGGACTTTTCCTTCTTATCTGTAGGCCAATAGATTTCCTTTTTGGATTGTATGCATGTTTGGTTTTTGGTGGATATAAGAAAACGACAATAATAATTAATTTCGCAGTTATTTTTTCGCTATTTTTGCCTTTAAATATTATATTTACCGATGAAATCCGGTCGACGTTTATTTTTCAGGCATTTACTTTTTTGGATCAAAACGCATCAAAATATTACAATTTTGTATTTTCCTATTCGTCTTATCCATTTTCAATAGCACTTCTTGTGTTTGTCAATTTTGGAATTAATCTATTTAGCCCGATGATTAGCGAAACAGTCAGGGAGTCCTTTTCTGTTACCCGTCCACTCTTGGAAGGAGTCGCATTATTTTTTACATCGCTTGGCGTCAGTATATATTTTCTTAGAAGCCTTATTTTTGAAAACAAAGAAGTTTTGTTGTTTTTATTTGTGTGGGTCTTTCTTCATGCAATGTATCCATTAAATCAATTACGATATTACATTATAATTTTCCCGGTGATTCCCTTAATTTCGGATTTGTTTTCCAGTCGGCGACAACAAGAGATATGAATAGTTTCCATAAGAAATTAGGTAAGTACCTGCGAGAAGAATTTTTTGGTGATCGGATTGTGGAATGGGATTGATTAGGTTTTTTTTAGCTATTTCTGTTATTTTTTCACATTTAAATATTGTCGGAGTATTTACTGGCGGCGGTATTGCGGTTCAATCATTTTATATAATATCCGGATTTTTTGTTGCATTGATGTTCGACGTATCTCCTGCATATGGGAATATTTCTAAATTTTATCGTAGTAGATTGTTGCGAATTTTCCCAATATATTACGTCGTATTTTTAATTTCTGTTGTATTTGTGATTGTATTTGGCATTCCTGGTTTGCCAAATGGAAAAGAATTGTTCTTGAATTTCAATATTGAGACTAAATTTCTTATTGTTTTTTCCAATATTTTTATTTTTTTTCAAGACTGGATAATGTTCTTGGGATGGAATAATGGGGCTTTAAGTTTTGTTTCACATTTTTCCATGTCGGAACCGCCCTTATATAATTTTCTATTAGTACCGCAGGCTTGGTCACTCGCAATTGAACTTTCCTTTTATTTAATTTCGCCATTTTTAGTTCGCTGTAAAACTAATTGGCTGGTTTTCCTGGTAGTCGTCGGCTTGCTTTTGCGGGTCATTTTTTACAAAAATGGCTTGTTCGAAGATCCTTGGAGTTATAGATTTTTTGGTTTGGAATTGTTTACATTTTTGATTGGCATGTTGTCGTACAGAATGTATAGAAAAGCTAAAGACAAAAAATGGAATATTATTAACAATAAAAAAATTGGGGCAAGTAGCTTAATTTTCATGCTGACTTTCGCGATTTCTCTTAAATCGCTCCCAGTGCCTGTAAAAATGTTGGCGCCATTTTTCTATTTGTCAGTCTTTGTTCTTTTGCCGATTATCTTCAATTTTACAAAATCTAATAAATTAGATCGATTTATAGGTGAGCTAAGTTATCCATTATATGTGGTACATATACTCGTAATTAACATGGCAAATTTTATTTTTGGCGACTCTATAAATACCAGCTATTATTCTATTTTTGTATTGTTGATCAGTGTTTTAGCTTCGATTATTTTGAACTTAATGATTCAAAATAAAATTGATAACTATCGAAGTAAAATAAAGGTACTTTAAAATGAATGATATTTTTAGTTTTGAGACTGGAAAAGAGTTGCAGAAAAAAAATAGTATTTTTAACGGAAAGGTAAGTGTTCTAATTACCACCTACAAATATGAAAAGCCGGAAAATTTGGATGAGGCTTTACTAAGTATGTATTCGCAAACGCGAGTACCTGATGAGATTGTGATGGTTATCGATGGCCCTATTCTTGAAGAACAGGAAGAGATAATTAGAAATTATATGAAGGATGATCGAACACAACTAAATGTGGTCAGGCTTGAAGAAAATGTGGGCCGCGGAATTGCAAAAAATATCGGTATTCATGCATGTCAGTTTGAATTTATTGCCGTGATGGATAGTGATGACATTTCTATGCCCGAGCGTATCGAGAAGCAGATCAACATATTTAAATCTCATCCGGAGTTGTCGCTTGTTGCAGCCTGGCAGGCAGAATTCGACGATTTATCAAAACAACAAACATTTATCAAAAAATGTCCGCAATATCATGACGATATAGTCAAGGCTTTAAAATGGCGAAACGTGGTGCCAAATCCTGCAATTATGGTTCGACGTGAATTGGCAATTGCCGTCGATGGATATGGCGATTTTAAGTTGATTAATGAAGATTATGATTTTTTCATAAAATTAATTGAGGCTGGCGGAAAATTTTATAATATACAAGAAATTCTCATCAGAGTAAGAACTTCGATGGATCAAAGAAAGCGCCGGGGTGGAAAAGGCGTTATTCTGGATGATTTTAAGTTTCGTCATAAACATTATAAAAGTGGATTTTATAATATTTTTGAGTTTTTACTGATATCGAGTGTTTATTTTGTATTTAGATTGATGCCTGCTTTTTCAAAAGGTTTTTTATATAAAGTCAATCGTGCCGTTTAAAATGATTGAAGAATCGTTGACCGTGTTGCTGAAATCTTGTTCGGTTGCGGTGTAGCGATAATATATTAATGCAATAATTTTATTATTCATTTAGTTTTTTTTGAACATTGTTTCGAGGGAAATCACTATGCCAAGATGTGATTAAATTTGTTCAGAAAATGCAAAAATAATTAACTTACTAAAAAATGGAATAGCCAAATGAAAGCAGTAATTCTTGCGGGCGGCTTGGGCACTCGCCTTAGCGAAGAAACGACAATTAAGCCAAAGCCGATGGTTGAAATAGGCGGTAAGCCTATTCTTTGGCATATCATGAAAAGTTACTCGGCACACGGCATCAATGATTTTGTTATTTGCTGTGGCTACAAGGGCTACGTCATCAAGGAGTATTTCGCAAATTATTTTTTGCACACATCGGACGTGACGTTCGACATGCAGAACAATCAGATGGAAGTGCATGCTCGCAATGCGGAACCTTGGAAAGTGACCTTGGTCGACACTGGCGATGAAACCCTGACTGGCGGCCGTCTGAAACGGGTGAGTCAATATGTTGCAGATGAAGAGATGTTCTGCTTTACTTATGGTGACGGGGTCAGCAACGTTGATATCGGCGCATCCATTGAATTTCATAAGCGCCATGGTAAATTGGCAACCCTGACGGCAACACAACCGCCAGGCCGCTTTGGTGCCCTGAACTTGAGCGGGCATCAGATCAATAGCTTCCAGGAAAAGCCACAAGGCGATGGGGCATGGATCAATGGGGGATTTTTCGTCCTGTCCCCCAAAGTTATTGACTATATTGCTGATGACAGCACAACTTGGGAGAAGGAGCCGATGGAACGCCTTGCACGCGAAGGCCAATTGCAAGCGTATTTCCATGAAGGTTTCTGGCAACCCATGGATACCCTGCGTGACAAGGTGTACCTGGAAGAGCTGTGGCAGTCAGATAAAGCACCCTGGAAGGTACGCTGATGGACGCCGCTTTCTGGCAGGGCAAGCGGGTCTTCCTGACCGGCCATACCGGTTTCAAAGGGGGCTGGCTGAGTCTTTGGCTGCAGCAATTGGGCGCCGAAGTGACCGGCTATGCGCTGGAAGCACCGACCACCCCTAGCTTGTTTGAAGTGGCGGGCGTGGCGCGCGGCATGCTTTCCATCATCGGCGATGTGCGCGATGGTGAGGCGCTCAAGCGCGCCATGGCACAAGCGCGGCCGGAAATCGTGATCCATATGGCGGCCCAGCCGCTAGTGCGCTATTCCTACGTCAATCCGGTGGAAACTTATGCCACCAATGTGATGGGCGTGGTCAATCTGCTTGAAGGCGTGCGCGCTACGCCTGGCGTGCGTTCGGTGGTCAATGTCACCAGTGACAAGTGCTATGAAAACCGCGAGTGGCCATGGGGTTACCGTGAGAACGAGGCAATGGGCGGTTATGACCCATATAGCAACAGCAAGGGCTGCGCCGAACTGGTGACGGCAGGCTACCGCAGTTCGTTTTTTAATGCCGAAAAATATGCCGAGCATGGCATTGCATTAGGCAGTGGCCGCGCCGGGAATGTGATCGGTGGCGGAGACTGGGCCATGGATCGCTTGATTCCCGATATGCTGCGCGCCATCCGTGCCGGCCAGCCGGTGATGATACGCAATCCGCACTCGATCCGGCCGTGGCAGCACGTGCTCGAACCGCTCAGCGGCTATCTGACACTGGCAGAAAAGCTGTACACCGAAGGTCCTTTGCATGCCGAAGGCTGGAATTTTGGTCCCCATGATACCGATGCCAAACCCGTTGAATGGATCATAGAACGCATGACGCAAGAGTGGGGCGCCGGTGCGTCCTGGTCACTCGACGGACAGAACCATCCCCATGAGGCGACTTATCTGAAGCTTGATTGCTCCAAGGCGCGTGGCCAGCTGGACTGGCATCCGCGTTGGGACATCGGGCAGACGATCAGCAAAATCGTTGAATGGCACAAGGCCTTCGACCAGGGCCTGGACATGCGTAAGCTAAGCCAGGCACAAATCACAACTTATCAAAATACCTAACACATTGAAGGCTGTATCATGAGCGAACAACTGACCCAACAACAAATCCGCGACCAGATCGCTGCCTTGGTGGCCCAATATGGCGCATTGGCCAGCGTGCCGAAGCCTTTCGAACCTGGCGTGACAGTTATTCCTCCGGCCGGCAAAGTGGTCGGTGCGCCTGAAATGGGCTTGATGGTCGAAGCGTCGCTGGATGCCTGGCTGACGACTGGTCGTTTTAACGACGAGTTTGAAAAACGTCTGGCCAAGTTTATTGGCGTCGAGTTCCTGATCACGGTGAACTCCGGTTCGTCCGCCAATCTTGTGGCTTTTTCAGCCCTGACATCGCCTAAATTGGGAGCCCGCGCCATCCAGCCTGGCGACGAAGTTATCGGCGTGGCTGCGGGCTTCCCGACCACCGTCAATCCAATTTTGCAATATGGCGCCGTGCCCGTCTTCATCGACGTCGAACTGGGTACTTACAATGTCGATGCTTCAAAAATCGAAGCAGCTATCACCGACAAGACCAAAGCAATCATGTTGGCTCATACCTTGGGCAATCCGTTCAACCTGGAAGTGATCGTTGCACTGTGCAAAAAATATAATCTGTGGCTAGTGGAAGATTGCTGCGATGCGTTGGGTGCAACCTATAACGGCCAGATGTGCGGTACCTTCGGTGACATCGGTACCATGAGTTTCTACCCTGCGCATCACATCACCATGGGGGAGGGCGGCGCGGTGTTTACGAACAATCCGGAGCTCAAAGCCATCGCCGAATCGTTCCGCGACTGGGGCCGCGACTGCTACTGCGCGCCGGGAAAGGATAATACCTGCGGTCAGCGTTTCTGCTGCAAGTTGGGCACGCTGCCGGAAGGCTATGATCACAAGTATACCTACAGCCACCTGGGCTACAACCTGAAGATCACCGACATGCAAGCGGCATGCGGCCTGGCGCAGATGGACCGCGCCGCAGGCTTTGTCCAGGCTCGCAAGGATAACTTCGCGTACATGATCGACGGACTGAAAAGCTGCGAGGAATTCCTGATACTGCCAGAGGCGACACCAAACTCGGATCCGTCCTGGTTTGGCTTCCCGATCACCTTGCGCCCAGAGGCCAATGTCAATCGCGTAGACTTGTTGACCTACCTGGATCAGCACAAAATTGGTACGCGGTTGTTGTTTGCAGGAAACCTGACTCGCCAACCATACATGCTTGGCCGCAATTTCAGAATTTCGGGCGAGCTGACAAATACGGACCGCGTCATGCATGATACGTTCTGGATCGGCGTCTTCCCTGGCCTGACCAAAGAAATGCTCGACTTTACAATCGGCAAGATTGAAGCGTTTTTCGGTGTGAACTTTGACTAATCGGTCATCGACACGTTCAGCCGGCGCATATGACGTCTACCGTCCGGGCGTTTCTCCAGAAGATTTGCAATTGATTTTGGAGAAAACGCCGGCGAGCGTCTGGGACGTCCTGCGTGGCCAGCATATTTTTCTGACCGGCGGTACGGGCTTCGTCGGCTGCTGGCTGTTGGAGGCCCTGTTGTGGGCATCCGAAGAACTCGCTCTGGAATTGCGCGTGACTTTATTGACACGTCAACCCGATGGCTTTCATCGAAAGGCAGCCCATCTCGCGACACATCCCAGCGTGCGTTTGCTGAAAGGCGACGTGCTCGATTTGTCGCAATTTGACGAATCTGTCGACATCGTGATCCACGCAGCCACGGATGTTGCCACCTGCAGCAGCGATCCGGTACAGGTGTTTGACGATATTGTAAACGGTACAAAAGAAACGCTCGCCCTGTCCAGGCGCTGCCAGGCGAAACGCTATCTGTTAACCAGTTCAGGCGCGGTGTATGGACGCCAGCCCAGCGAAATGGATGGAGTGGATGAGGAATTCCAGGGCGCGCCGGACACGCTGGAGCCGGCAACTGCCTATGGGCAGGGGAAGCGTGCGTCCGAATGGCTGGTGCAATGTCATGCACGGCAATATGGGCTGCAAACGGCCATTGCACGATGCTTTGCCTTGCTGGGCCCCTATCTGCCGCTCGATGCGCATTTCGCGGCTGGCAATTTCATTAATGATGTCCTGTCCGGGCGCGATATAAGTGTCAAGGGAGACGGTACCGCGTATCGATCGTATTTGTACGCCGCCGACATGACAATCTGGTTATTGACCATTTTGGCAAACGGCAAGCAAGACGTCGCCTATAACCTGGGGTCGTCAAACGGCATCTCTATCCGCGAACTTGCCGAAGCAGCATCGGTGCTGGGCGAGCGTACAACATCGGTCACCGTTGCAACCGCTCCGCTGCCCGATGTACGACCGTTGCGCTACGTACCTTGCGTGAACAAGGCCATGGCGGAACTTGGCCTGTGCGAATATACGTCACTGGACAGTGCTTTGAAAAAGACGTTTGAATGGGCCAAGCGCCAAAAAGAACTTTCCAACCCCTTTGGAATAAATCATGTCTGACTTTAATTCAAAAACGCTACGTGCAACCGTATTGAAAATGGCTTATGCCGGTTCGACGGTACATATTGGCTGCGCTTTCTCGATTATCGAAATACTTGCCGTCCTTTATAGAAATCATCTGCGTTACCCGGATAACGATGCAAATGCCGGCTTACGCGACTATATGGTGCTAAGCAAAGGACATGGCGTGATGGCGCAATATGCCTGCCTGCATGAAAAAGGTTGGTTATCCAGTTATGACTTGGAAAACTATTTTTCTGACGGCTCCCGCCTGAAAGGCCTGTCTGACGCTCATGTCATCGGTTGCGAGGTAACCTCCGGTTCGCTGGGGCATGGCTTGCCGGTAGGCGTGGGTATGGCTCTTGGAGCGAAGTTCAACAAAACCGATCAGCATTGCTATGTTATTGCTGGCGACGGAGAGATGAATGAAGGTCCAATGTGGGAAGCCATGCTGTTTGCAAAACATTGGAAACTGGACAATCTTGTTGTTATCGTTGACGAAAATGGATTTCAGGCGATGGGAACTACCGAACAGGTTATGCATCTCGGTAGTCTGCAAGATAAATTTTCCGCTTTCGGCTTCGATACTCTGGCCGTGGATGGCCATGACGAAACTGCCTTGGATACCGCATTGAGCGCATTGAAATTAATGAAAAATGGCTCACCGAAAGCCATTATTGCCAGGACCGTCAAAGGTAAAGGTGTTTCTTTTATGGAGCATCAAAATATCTGGCATTACACCCGTTTGACGCCAGATACGTTTGAATCGGCAATGGCTGAACTGGAGGAAAAGCAATGAGATCTGCATTCTCAAAGGCGATTGTCGCCGCAGCGCAAGCTGACCAAAAAATCTTACTTTTAACCGGGGATCATGGTTATGCACTCTTTGATGAGTTTCGCAGCCTTTTACCCGCTCAATTTGTAAATGCAGGTATTGCCGAACAAAACATGGTTGGAGTCGCCGCTGGCTTGGCCAAGGTTGGTTATAAACCGATCGTATACGGACTGAGCGCATTTGTTCCAGTGCGAGTGATCGAACAGATAAAGATGGATGTTTGCTATGAGAAGCTGCCTATCATCTTCATCGGCGACGGAGCCGGTGTGGTGTATAGCAGTTTGGGTAGCAGTCATCAGTCCACTGAAGATATTGCAATGCTTCGCCCGTTACCAAATCTGGAGATTCTGTCGCCATGTGACAGCTTGGAGATGGATTATGCAATGTCGTATGGGTTACAATTTCAATCCCCTGTTTATATCCGAATGGGCAAGTCTGATGTCGGGGTGGTTCACAAAACGGCAATAACTGCCAAGTTAGGCGATCTGCTCCCGGTACGTTCTGGCAAAAATAGTAAAATTGCTTTTCTCGCTACTGGATCAATGGTATCGGTAGCAAACCGTATCGCAAACGAGTTGCTGGATTGCAGTGTATGGAGCGTCCCCTCCCTGAAGCCCATTAATGAAGAACAGGTACTCAAGATTGCCGATCTGGCGGACGATATTGTTGTTCTGGAGGAACATTCCACTGCAGGTGGCCTGGGTAGCATAATTGCCGAAATTGTCAGCAGTGTGGCCTCTGCCAGAGTAACGCGTTTCGGCGTTCAAGATAGATTTTCTGAAAAATGTGGAAGTTATCAATATTTGATGAAAGAGCATGGTTTGGATTTCGATACGTTGAAGGAAAGATTGAGCGATATATAAGTATTAGTCATCAATTCTACAATCGCGGCAAAAAAATTATCTTCGCTGAAAATAATGGAAAAAGTAACAATAGTTCTTCTTAGTAGTAATCGCCCGAATTTTATCGGAAAAACAATTGATTCAATTAAGGCCCAGAGCGAGAATAATTTCAGATTGATCGTGTCGGATAATTCTTCGAATAACGAAGTCGAAAAAATCGTGGAGGATAAATATCCGGATCTATCTTATATTCGCAGAATACCTCGATTGTCGGCATTGGATCATTTCAAGACGGTGCTATCAGAAGTCAACTCAGAATATTTCGTGATTTTCCATGATGATGATCTCATGCATGAAGATTATGTTTTACGTATGGTTGAGGTACTAGATGTAGATGCGTCATTATCTGCCGTTGGCTGCAATGCACGAATAATCAAAGATGAAGATTTTACAAAAAGAATTTTTTTTCGGCAGCAGGAAAGAAAAAAATTTATCCAAAGTAATGAGGATTTTATTGCACCCTATTTGAGGTTCATGGATAGAGTGGCACCTTTCCCCGGTTATATGTACCGTACTGAAAAGGTGAGAGGATTGTTTCTGGATGCAGCAGAAGGTGGAAAATATTCTGATGTTTCATTTTTGATGCAAGTGGCGTCGCGCGCCCCTATCTGTTGGTTGAAGGAACCTTTAATATATTATCGTTTTCATTCTGGAAATGATAGCGGAACAAACAGCATCCCTCAACATTTAAGATTGTTAAGATTCATCTTCAGAAATACAGAACTGGACCGTCGGAGTGATTTGATAAAGCAATATAAATTCGCTTATTGGTTGAAATGGCTTTTGAATCGGGAAAATTGGAATTTCAGTAAATATTCGTTGAGGAAGTTAAAAGTGGTTGCAATATTTGTTTTATTTCAGGGATCTTTTATGATGATAAAGGACCCTGCGATATTCAAAAGAATTATATATAATAAAATTTTATGAGGAATGGTAATGAGTAAAGTTGCATTAATTACTGGTATCACTGGTCAAGATGGCGCATATTTGGCAGAATTTTTGCTTAAAAAAGGATATGTGGTACATGGCATCAAGCGCCGTACCTCTCTTTTTAATACTGATCGTATTGATCATCTGTTTGAAGACATTCATGTCGACAATCCGCGCCTGATTTTGCATCATGGTGACCTTACCGACTCGACAAGCCTGATCCGTATTATCCAATTGGTTCAGCCCGATGAAATTTATAACCTTGCTGCACAGAGCCATGTGGCGGTGTCTTTTGAAGAGCCTGAATATACGGCTAACTCTGATGGACTCGGTCCGTTGCGTATTCTAGAGGCAATTCGTATTCTGGGCTTAGAGAAAAAAACTCGTTTCTACCAAGCATCCACATCTGAACTTTATGGTTTAGTTCAAGAAATCCCGCAAAAAGAGACAACGCCGTTTTATCCACGTAGCCCCTATGCTGTAGCAAAAATGTATGCCTACTGGATCACGATTAACTATCGCGAGGCTTATGGCATCTATGCCTGCAATGGTATTTTGTTTAATCATGAGTCGCCAATCCGTGGCGAAACATTCGTCACCCGGAAAATTACCCGCGCATTGGCACGCATTAAATTGAACATGCAAGAATGTCTGTATCTTGGCAATATCGACTCTTTGCGTGATTGGGGTCATGCACGCGACTATGTCGAAATGCAATGGTTGATGTTGCAACAAGATAAGGCAGAGGATTTCGTCATCGCTACTGGAGAGCAACATAGCGTTCGTGAATTTGTCACATTGACCGCCAAGGAATATGGCATCGCAATGCGTTGGGAGGGGAGCGGCGTGGATGAAGTCGGTATCATTAATGGTTTCCTGCCGGGCGCCGAAGCAATGCCTCATCTGTCGATTGGCCAGGTCATCATGCGTGTCGACCCACGTTATTTCCGTCCGACGGAAGTGGAAACGCTGTTGGGCGATCCAACGAATGCCAAACAAAAACTGGGCTGGTCGCCGACAACTTCGTTTTCTTCCCTTGTGACGGAAATGGCACAAGCCGATTTGGATCTGGCTCGCCGTGAACAATTGATGCATGCTAGTGGATTCAAGGTCTATCCACGCGTCGGCACGTAATTCAGGATACTGCCATGCGAATATTAATAACAGGCGGCGGTGGTATGGTCGGCAGCAATCTTCGAGAACATGCTGCCGCACAGAGCCATGAGCTGCTGTTTCCAACCCGCCAAGAGCTGAATCTTTTCTCGTATGAACAGACTGAAAAATTCATCCGCGAGGTCCAGCCCGATCTGATCATTCATGCAGCCGGTCGGGTTGGCGGTATCCAGGCCAATATGCGAGAGCCGGTCCGATTTTTGACAGAAAATCTGGATATGGGCCGCAATGTGATCCTTGCCGCTCGCGCGGCAGGAGTGAAGCGCCTGATCAATATCGGCAGTTCCTGCATGTATCCACGTAATCTGGATGTTCCGTTAAGCGAGAACATGATATTGACGGGGGAGTTGGAACCGACGAATGAAGGCTATGCGCTAGCCAAAATTACGGTTGCACGCCTGTGTGAATACATCACGCGGGAAAACCCTGAATATCAGTACAAAACAGTGATCCCATGCAACCTATATGGACGGCATGATAAATTTGATCCACGCTGGTCTCATCTGATTCCAGCCATATTGCATAAAGTGCATGAGGCCAAACAGTCAAATCAGGCGACGGTTGAGATATGGGGAGATGGAACGGCCCGGCGCGAGTTCATGTATTCGGGCGATTTGGCCGATGCACTGTTTCACGCAGCGGATAACTTCGAAACTCTGCCAGGCATGGTAAATATCGGCCTTGGCACCGATTATTCGGTCAACGAATATTACGCAATTGCTGCTGAAGTAGTTGGCTACGAGGGTGAATTTGTTCACGATCTGAGCAAGCCGGTCGGAATGAAGCGAAAACTTACGTCGATAGTACTTGCGAATACATGGGGTTGGAGTGCCAAGACCTCCTTGCGAGAAGGGTTGGCACTCACTTATGAATTCTATTTAAAAACGGAGAAAAAATAATGTCCTATCCATTGGCAAGTACGACATGGGATCAAGCGGAATACGCTGCAATACAAAAAGTTGTCGATTCAGGCATGTTTACGATGGGGAAATATGTTGCCGAATTCGAAAGAGACTTTAGCGCTTATACTGGCAGCAAATATTGCGTCATGGTCAACTCCGGATCATCGGCAAACTTGGCGATGGTCGCTGCACTGATTTATCGCAAGGAAGGCGCATTAAAACGAGGCGATGAAGTGATTGTGCCAGCGGTATCATGGAGTACCACTTACTATCCTTTGTATCAGTATGGCCTGAAGATCAAGTTCGTCGATATTAATCTGGATACTTTAAACTACGATCTGGAACAGCTGGCCGCCGCGGTCACCGATAAGACCCGCGCGATCATGACGGTCAATTTGCTTGGCAACCCTAATGATTTTGATGCAATCCAGGAGATTGTTGCAGGCCGTGACATCATTATTCTTGAGGACAATTGCGAGTCCATGGGCGCGGAATTCAAGGGGCGTCAAGCTGGTACGCATGGTTTGATGGGCAGTTATAGCACGTTTTTTAGTCATCATATCGCCACGATGGAAGGTGGCATGGTGGTAACCGATGACGAAGAGCTGTACCATATTCTGTTGTCCGTACGCGCACATGGCTGGACCCGTAACTTGCCTAAAGAGAATCTTGTATGCGGCACAAAGAGCGATGATCCATTCGTTGAATCATTCCGCTTCGTGCTTCCAGGTTATAACCTGCGTCCACTGGAAATGAGTGGCGCGATTGGTATCGAACAAGTAAAAAAACTGCCAACCATCATCGAGGAGCGTCGGGCAAATGCGGCGAAATTCCTGGAATTGATGAAAGCTTATCCGGCCTTCAAAGTCCAATCTGAAATTGGCAAAAGCAGCTGGTTCGGTTTCAGCCTGATCGTCAATCCGGATGCACCATTTACCCGCGCCGATGCCGTCGCCGCTTTTGAGAAATTCAAGATCGACTGCCGTCCGATTGTGGCCGGCAATTTCGCGAAAAATGAAGTGGTGAAATGGTTTGATAGCTCAGTGCATGGTGAACTGGTCAATGCAAACTACATCGACAGCCACGGTCTGTTTATCGGCAACCATCATTATGGTCTTGATGAACAATTCGGTCTGTTGAAAGAAGCACTGAATTCGCTTCCGGCTTGAGAGCTTGCATGCATTATTCAGTAACAGTTGATACCATGGTCGATTTCAATTGATTTCCGTCCTTATCGGCCGATTAATGCAATTCGTCATTGCATTAATCGGCACTCGTCTCCTTACCACATTATTGCCTCCCGATGAAGTCGGAAGAATCGCATTAATCACGGCAATAACAGCTTTCTTTGCCATGTTCCTGGTAAATCCGGTTGGAATGTATATCAATCGACATTTGCACGAATGGGCAGAAAAAGGCCAGATCAAGTTTTATTTTTCTATTTATTGGAAATATCTGTTGCTGGTTTGTGCCGCAGCAGGCAGCATTTGTTACATATTGAATTATTTTGAACTTATTTCAGTTCATACAAAGAAATTCTGGTTGTTGACGCTGATTTGCGGATCACTTCTCTTCAATACCGTCAATCAGACCGTTATTCCGTCGCTCAACATGCTGGGTTATCGCAACGTGTTTATCTTGTTGACACTTGCAACTTTAATCACCGGATTAATTTCAGCGTTTGGCCTGACGCAAGCCATGCAGGCAACTGCAGAATATTGGCTACTTGGTCTGCTGATAGGACAGGCTGTTTTTGGCTGGCTGGGTATCAAAATATTGTACAAGAGGGTGGCCATTGCGATACCGTTTGCACTCGGTAATCACGATCAGTTGGTAGCGCAATTATGGCGCTATGCCTGGCCGGTGGCTCTTGCTGTCGGGCTTGGATGGGTACAAATGCAGGGTTACCGCTTCATTCTGGAAAAGCAGGTCGGCTTGGCCATACTGGGTTTGTATTTTGCAGGTTATGGTCTGAGTGCCTCGCTGCTCACGGCGTTTGAAATGATCCTCACGACGTACTTTCAGCCTCTGCTCTACAAACGAGTGAGCATGCAGGGCGTGATGTTTGATGCGCAAGCGTGGAATGACTATGCCTCTGCCATATTGCCAGCGTTGATATTTGTAACAGCAGCTATTTGTATTGCGTCAAAAGAAATAACAGCAGTCATGCTGGGCTCATCTTACCAAGATGCCGGGCGATATGTGCTACTAGGGGCGCTGGCCGAGGCAACCAGGGTTCTGGTGGGAATGGTAGGATTAGTTGCTCATCTACGGTTAAAAACACACTGGTTGCTTTTCCCAAATTTTATCGGCGTATTAATAACGATTGGTTTGATCGTTTTCCTAGTCCCGGTTTTTGGCTCAGGTTCTGCAGCAGTTTCAGTGGCTTTAGGCGGAGCCTTCGTTGCTGTTACCATGTATTTTTTCATGCGGCAGAAAGTTTTGCGATTGCCCTGGATAAAGGTATTGCAGGCATTGTTCATGGCTGGCATTGTCTACCTCTGCAGTACCGTGATTCGACATTTACTGGGAGAAAATAGTGATGTTTTTCATGCTTTGCTATTTTTAGGTATATTGGGAATATTGTCCCTTCCCATGTTGTATATATTGCTCCGGTCACATATTAAAGCTTAATTTTAGGATCTTGTTTGATGAAAATAATGTTGGTATGCATGCGCTATGACTATGGTGATCCGTCCCGGGGCGAGTCGTATGAGTATTATAATTTCTATCAAAGCCTGATCAGTTTGGGTCATGAAGTTTTGCTATTCGATTATATGACCATCCTCAAGGAAATTGGCAAGGCTGAAATGAACCAGAAGCTGCTGGATACAGCAGGATCATTCTCGCCTGATTTGGCAATGTTTTCCTTGTACACTGATCAATTTGAACCTGCATCGCTTGAAGCATTGCGCAAGTTGACCAAGACTTTATGTTTTTTCCACGACGATACATGGCGTGTGGAATATTCAAAATACTGGGCTGCTTTTTTTGATAATTTTACAACTCCCGATATCTATGGTGTCGAGAGATATCGAAAGCAGGGCATCATGCACGCGGTTCACTTTCCATTCGGTGCAAATGAAATACTCTATGATAAAAGAGAAAAAGAAAAAATCTATGATATTTCTTTCGTCGGAGGATGGCATCCGTACCGTGCGTGGCTCGTAAAAAGACTCAGAAAAGCCGGAATGAACGTTGTCACTGCTGGCCATCGTTGGGAGAAAGGCATTGTGCCCCATAGCGATATGGTGGATATATTTAATCAGAGCAAGATTAATTTGAATCTGTCAAATTCGGCTTCCTGGGATCTTCGCTATCTCGCCACTTCGCCATATGGGATAGTCAATCGTATCCGTTCAAAAAAGAATATCGAGCAGCTCAAAGCCCGCCATTTTGAGATTAATAGCACTGGAGCATTTCAGCTATCCTATTATGTTGAAGGCCTTGAAAAATACTATGATATCGGATCGGAAATAGGAATTTATATTGACTCTGACGACTTGATTGAAAAGGCAAAATTTTATCTGAAGGAAGATAAAAAAAGGGAAGAGATGGCAGATGCTGGTTACAAGCGAACCCAGAAAGAGCATGTGTTTTCCGCGCGTTTTAACCGCGTGTTTCGGGAAATCGGACTGTTAGGTTAATTGATTTTCATTTCGATAGTCTGGTAAATATCATGAAGAATAAAAAACGCATCATTTTGTTGGAACCCTCATCCTATCATTATCAGCAGGATCGCCTGTTTGATATTGGAAATGAGCATTTAAACAGAGACGGTACTCTGCTTCCATTTTTTCGCGCCTCACAGGTAGCCAAGGAAAATGGGCATGAGCTCCATACTGCCGACATGCGTGCCGGATATGGCGAGGGAAAGTTCGAATATTATTCCCTCGGCATTCTTAACGGCGAAAAGGAGTTGGCTGGAGTTTCTGGAGTGAATTATTCTGGATTTCTGATTATGGAACCACCAGTCGTGGCTCCGGAGCTATATGCCGCATTGCCGAAATTGACTGCAATGTATGACTGCGTGTATGTTCATAATACCGAAGGCATAGGTTATTCGACCAAAAATGTCGATATGTCTAAATTGAAGAAATTCTTTTGGCCCATGCCTTATGGTGATGTACAGGAACCATTCTGGTCCAGGACTGATCGTAAAAATTCCATTGTTGTTATCAATGGTAATCATAATCCGAGGTTTCGTGCTGGAGAGCAATATAGTACACGCATTGAGGCCATGGCTGAATTAGCACCATCTGGTGCAATCGACTTGTATGGCTTTGGCTGGAAGAAATGGTGGAGTCCGCGATCGTTATGGCTACCGTATTGGCGAAACCGGAAAAGTCTGATGTCGATTTACAAAGGCTCATGTCAGTCGAAACTTGATACGTTAAGTAAATATCGTTTTTGCCTTTGTTTTGAAAATATGGCAATGGACGGATATATAACTGAAAAAATTATCGATTGTTTTTACGCTGGAACAATTCCTCTTTATTTGGGTGCGCCAGATATTGATAAATATATACCGGAAAATTGCTATATTGATTGCAGGGAATTTACTTCGTGGACTGACTTGTTAAAAAAAGTTCAGTCGATGTCCGATGAGGAAATTGAAGAGAAGCGTGAGGCTGGTAAAAATTATCTGCGCAGTGCTGAGGGTCAACGCTTCTTCAATTCGCTCGATTCTGTTCTGCAAATATCATAATCCCTCGGATAATTCATTATCTGATCATTATTTTAAAATGCTTCGCTTTTTCTTGATAGCGGAGCATTTTCATATTGTCGCAGTTTTTGTAATGCAGTGATATTTCTCGGCGTGAGTGGAATCATTGTGCATAATGAACCGGATATTTTCCGTAGTTTTTGTATCAAGTGAAATGCAACTCTGGTTTTTCTCGACATATTGCTAAATCATGGTTATACTGTTTTCCGTCAATATTTTCAATATGAAACTTTTTCGTCAAAAATTGTTATTAATTTTCACTAAATAATTTTTTGTTGAAAAATCCGAAAAACCGGATATAGCTATCGCTAGCTGGCTCGAGCAGTAGATATGTCGATAAGCGCATGGTGTGTAATTGCATTTACCAGTCCGGCGAGTATTTTGACTGGAGACGAGGTTGGGCAGTAGTGTTGCGAGCAGGTATGGCGCTGCCGGATGACCGGGTATGGTTACCTACCAGGCATCAGCATATTGATTCTTCCACTTTCCGACTAACTGTTGACTTTGCCGTCAAATTGGTTGCATCACGTCAGTTCCCTGAAAATTTGGATCGATCGGTAATTAATGGATTATAGAAGAGAAATAGATGGTCTGAGAGCACTTGCAGTATTGCCGGTAGTACTTTTCCATGCAGGATTTCAGATTTTCAGTGGTGGTTTTGTCGGCGTGGATGTGTTTTTCGTAATCAGTGGTTATTTGATTACAACGATTATTCTGGGCGAACTCGAACAGGGAAAATTTTCTATTGTTAACTTTTATGAGCGAAGAGCAAGACGCATCTTGCCCGTTCTATTTGCCGTTATATTTATCTGTTTGCCATTTTCATGGGTATGGCTTATACCGACAGAGATGAAAAGTTTTTCGCAAAGTCTGGTTGCAGTTTCAATATTTTCTTCAAATATTTTATTCTGGCTAACAAGCGGTTATTTTAGTACTGCTGCAGAATTAAAACCGTTATTGCATACCTGGAGTTTGGCGGTGGAGGAGCAATATTATCTGTTTTTCCCCATATTTTTAATGATGGCGTGGAAAATTGGAAAACGATCAATTTTTGCAATTCTAGTGATCTCTTTTCTGGCGAGCTTACTATTTGCTCAGTGGGCTTCTCTCAGTTTTCCGACCATGGCGTTTTTTCTTTTACCAACGCGTGGTTGGGAATTGTTGATTGGTGCATTTGTTGCCTTTTATTTTAATCACTATGGCTTCAAGCAGTTACCTCGAGGTGTTAAAGAATTCGGTGGTACTGCTGGATTGATTCTGATTATTTATTCAATTTTTTATTTTGATAAGAATGTGCCATTCCCGAGTTTCTATACACTATTACCCACAGTTGGTACGGCATTGATAATTTTATGCGCCACACGTGGAACTGTTGTTGCAAGGATACTCGGTAATAAATTGTTTGTCGGCTTGGGATTGCTCAGTTACAGCATATATTTGTGGCATCAACCCTTGCTGGCTTTTGCAAGGCAGAAATCTTTTGATGAGCCCGCTGAAAGCGTTATGATTAGTATCGTTTTATTGACCTTGCTGCTTTCTTATTTCAGTTGGAAATTTATTGAAACACCATTTAGAAATAAATCTCGCTACAGCAAGCGTATTATTTTTATTTTTGCACTTATCGGAACTCTGGTGTTTACAGGTTTTGGTCTGGCTGGTCATGTTACGAACGGTTTCCCTGACAGGGAAGCGGCGTTGCCATTCAAGCCATTTGAATTTGATATGGATAAGCTTGGCTATCGGAAATGCCCTGAAAGAGAAATTATGGGCAATGAAAGCATTAATTATTGTTATCAAGGGAGAAAAGGAAATGTCAATGCGGTATTAATTGGAGATAGTCATGCTGCCGATAAATTTTATGGTATAGAGAGAAATGTTAAAGGATTAAATTGGGCGCTTGTTGGAAATTCAAGCTGTCCACCATTATTGGATGTCAATGTTGAGTGGGATCAGAAAATGTGCCTTGAGAAGTTTGAAAAAATTATTCCTTGGGTAAAGAATTCCAGAGAGATAAGCACTGTCGTTCTCTCATTTTTTGGAAACTATGAACTGATATCCGCTTATGCCGCAGATAATTTAATAAAAAATATTTCCACAATGCATGGAAAAAATGACGGTATTCAGAAGGGAATGAGCAGGCATGATTTGTTCTATTTCGGGCTTAGTCAATCAGTGCGAGAACTTCTTGCGGACGGAAGAAAAGTCATCGTGCTGGTCGATATTCCAGAGTTGCCATTTTTTCCTGTAGATTGCGTCAAAGGAAAATCCAGCTGTACCATTCCTCTCAAAGAGGTACTGGAGCGCCAGAGTATGCACAGACAAAGCCTGCAAAGACTTAAAAGGGAATTTCCTTCAGTAAATATATATGATCCATTAAATATTTTCTGTTCAGAGAAGTTTTGCTCATACAGAACGGCTGAAAAAATCTTATATCGCGATTCCCATCATTTGACGTTGGATGGAAGTGATACTTATGGAAATAAATTTGCTTTGTGGTTAGCAACACTGCCAGAGTAATTTTTATTTAGCGTCAAAAGTTTTTTTGTTGTACAAATCTACCAGATTTCGGGACTCTCAATCCTCCCCATGTTGCCATGATTAGGATGGCAACTTGGAATTGGGTGTCCAATGATATTATTTTGCCGCTCACGCTGCTTAATAGGGAGTAGGTTATTGCTTTCTGAAAGATTCCTGCAATATGCGGTGGTCACTCCTGGCATAGTTTCAGGGCCGCCTGCCACTGTGGTAATCCACAAAAGGTCTGCAGCAGACGTTGTGAAGACAATACTGAATTGGTGGGACGCCGGGCTGGCACTGGATAATCTTTTGCCAAAATCGCTTTCAGTCTAGGTTTTTTGTGTACCGAGGCATGCGCCATGATCGCCTCGGTAAAACCAAACCAGCTTGTGGTTCCTTGGGCCGTCAAATGGTACAGGCCCGAGCGTTCTGACCACCATGCCTGGTGGTCAGCCGTGGCCAGGCTTTTCGCGACGATATGTGCCGTGGTGTCGGCGATGGTACGGCTCCAGGTCGGGGCGCCGAACTGGTCGGAAACGATACTTAGTTCTTCACGCTCCTGGGCCAGACGGAGCATGGTCAGCAGGAAGTTCTTGCCATGCGTGCTGTAGACCCAGCTGGTGCGCAGGATCAGGTGCGGGATGCCGGACGCCTGGATGGCTTGCTCGCCGGCCAGCTTGCTACTGCCATACACATTCACGGGGCAGGTCGGATCGGTTTCGACGTAGGGACCGTCTTTCGACCCGTCAAAGACATAATCGGTGCTGTAATGAATCATCGCAGCGCCTAGTTTCTTTGCTTCTTCGGCCATGACAGCCGGCGCCTCTCCATTGATGCGCAGCGCCAGGTCCGGCTCGCTCTCTGCCTTATCCACTGCGGTGTAGGCGGCAGGGTTGACGATCAGGGTCGGTTTGACGCGGCGGACGACGTCGCGCACCTGGCCCAGGTCAGCCAGGTCCATCTGACTGCGGTCTACAGCAATGATCTCGCCCAGGCCCTGCAGGCTGCGTTCGAGTTCGTAACCGACCTGGCCGGTTTTTCCTGTGATTAAAATACGGCTCATGAAATAGTTGTGTTCCAGTGTGGCAGATTGGTTGGTAACGGTCAGGCAAAAACGTCGGCATTGGCCAGCGAGGTACCGACTTTATCTTTGCCAGACAGCAGTGGTTCGCCATCGAGCGGCCAGTCGATGCCGATGGCCGGGTCGTTCCACAGGAGGCTGCGTTCGAACTCCGGTGCCCAGTAATCGGTCGTCTTGTACAGGAACTCGGCGCTATCGCTGGTGACGACGAAGCCGTGTGCAAAGCCTTCCGGTATCCACAGCTGGCGTTTGTTGGCCGCTGATAAGGTCACGCCTACCCAGCGGCCGAACGTCGGCGAACTCTTGCGCAGGTCGACGGCAACGTCGAAGACTTCACCGGCCGTCACACGCACCAGCTTGCCTTGCGGTTGCTGGATTTGGTAGTGCAGGCCGCGCAATACACCCTTGGCGGACTTGGAGTGATTGTCCTGCACGAAGTCGCGCGTGACGCCAGTCAGTTCGGCAAAGCGCTTCTGGTTGAAGCTTTCGTAAAAAAAGCCCCGGTCATCGCCGAACACGGTGGGCTCGAGAATCAGAATATCAGGTATGGAGGTTGTTTGAATTTGCATGTGTGAAATGAGCCGTTCCGGCTTTAGTATATTTTTTCTTCGAGCAGACGCAGCAGGTATTGACCGTAAGCGTTCTTTTTCAACGGTTGTGCCAGTGCCTCAAGCTTGGCCGCGTCGATATAGCCGCGGCGGTAGGCGATTTCTTCAGGGCAGGCCACTTTCAAGCCTTGGCGGTTTTCAATGGTGGCGATGAATTGGCCCGCTTCCAGCAAGGACTCATGCGTTCCGGTATCGAGCCAGGCCATGCCGCGCCCCATCAGTTCAACGTTCAATTGTCCCCGCTCCAGATAAGTGCGGTTGACATCCGTGATTTCCAGCTCGCCACGAGGGGACGGCGCGATGCTGGCGGCAATATCGCACACCTGGCTGTCGTAGAAATACAAGCCGGTGACGGCGTAGTTCGATTTTGGTTTGAGTGGTTTTTCTTCGATGCTGACGGCGCGCCGCTGTGCGTCGAAGTCGACCACGCCATAACGTTCTGGATCGGTGACATGATAGGCGAACACGGTGGAGCCGCTGGTGCGTGCCGAGGCTTTGCGCAACTGCGTTTCGAAGTCGTGGCCGTAATAAATGTTGTCGCCCAGGATTAGGGCCGATGGCGCGTCGCCGACGAATTCACGACCGATGATGAAGGCCTGCGCCAAGCCGTCGGGCGTGGGCTGCACGGCGTAGCTGAGGGTAATGCCCCATTGGCTGCCGTCGCCGAGCAACTCCTGGAAGCGCGGTGTATCTTGTGGTGTGGAAATGATCAGGATATCGCGTATGCCGGCCAGCATCAGGGTGGTCAGCGGATAGTAAATCATCGGCTTGTCATATACGGGCAGCAACTGTTTCGACACCGCCATGGTGACGGGATACAGACGCGTACCGGAACCACCGGCCAGGATAATGCCTTTGCGTTCAATAGTGGTGCTCATCAGAGTGCTTCCTTTGCCGCATCGCGTGCCGTGTAGTTTTTTTCTACCCACTTCAAGTAGTCGCCCGACTGCACGTCGCGTACCCAGGCCTGGTTGTCCAGGTACCACTGGACGGTCTTGCGGATGCCTGTGGCGAAGGTTTCTGCCGGTTTCCAGCCCAGTTCACGCTCGATCTTGCGCGCATCGATAGCATAGCGGCGGTCATGGCCGGGGCGATCCTGCACATACGTGATTTGTTCGCGATAGCTGCCCGATGCCTTGGGGTCGAGCGTGTCGAGGATGTCGCACAAGGTGTGCACGACTTCCAGATTGGCCATTTCATTCCAGCCGCCCACGTTGTAGACCTCGCCCAAACGTCCCGCCTCGAGTACGCGGCGTATCGCCGAGCAATGGTCGCCCACATACAGCCAGTCGCGCACTTGCATGCCGTCGCCATAAATTGGTAAAGGCTTGCCTGCACGGGCGTTGCTGATGATGAGGGGAATCAGTTTTTCCGGGAAATGGAAAGAGCCATAGTTGTTCGAGCAGTTTGTCGTCAGCACCGGCATGCCATACGTATGGAAATAGGCGCGTACCAGATGGTCGGAGGCTGCTTTCGATGCCGAGTAGGGGCTGTTCGGCGCGTACGGCGTCGTTTCGGTGAATGGCGGATCTTGCGGACCCAGCGTGCCATAGACTTCATCGGTCGAGACGTGCAGGAAACGGAAACTATCCTTGGCCTCGCCCGTCAGACCGGACCAGTAAGCGCGCGCCGCTTCGAGCAGGCTGAATGTGCCGTTGACGTTGGTCGAAATGAATTCGCCGGGGCTATGGATCGAGCGATCGACATGGCTCTCTGCGGCAAAATGCACGATGGCGCGGGGCTGGTGTTCGGCCAGCAGGCGGGAGATGTGGGTGGTATCGCAAATATCGCCACGCACAAAGAGATGCCGCGGATCGTGCTCCAGGCTGGCCAGATTGCTGAGATTGCCAGCGTAGGTCAGTTTGTCAAAATTGATCACGGGCTCATCGTTGAGCGCCAGCCAGTCTCTTACAAAGTTGGAGCCGATGAAGCCGGCGCCGCCAGTCACTAAAATCATGCTGTTATCCTTTTCTTGCCTTGTAAAATACTAATTTTATACCATATATTTTTGTTAATACGCGCCATCTTTCTTGAAGATGACTTTGACCGTTTTCAGCAGGATGACGATATCATTGAACAGAGACCAATTCTTGACATACCAGGCGTCGAGATAGACGCGCGTATCGTAGCTGACATCGTTCCTGCCGCTGACTTGCCACAGGCCAGTGACCCCGGGTTTCGCCTCAAGATAATAGTCGATCTGGTTGCCATAGCGTTCCAGTTCGGCATCGACAACGGGACGCGGCCCGACCAGGCTCATTTCGCCTTTTAATACGTTCCACAGTTGCGGCAATTCATCGAGGCTGGTCTTGCGCAGGAAATGACCTATCGAGGTGATGCGCGGGTCGTTTTTCAGTTTGAAGTCGCGGTCCCATTCGGCACGGGCGACCGGGTCGCGTTCCAGTAACTCTTTCAACAACACATCGGCATTCACGGCCATGGTACGAAATTTATAGCAGAGGAAATGCTTGCCATTCTGGCCGACGCGCTTGTGGCCGTAGAAGATGGGGCGGCCAGAGGCCAATACCTTGGCGGCGATCCACAGTAGGACGGGCGCCCCGACGATCATCACGGCGATCGACGTCGTCAGATCGAAGCAGCGCTTAATCAGTTGCAAGCCTGGTCGTGCCAGGTTGTTGCGCATGGTCAGCAGCAAGACTTCATGTGTAAAGAAATGGTTGACCTCCATGCCATACAGGGGTAGGCCGCGTACCGCTGGTACCACTTGCATATTGACAACGCAGCGGCTGACTTGCTGGATCATGCCTTGATAAGCGTCAATGCCACCCTGCTCCAGGGCGACAACCGCATGCGGGTCGCCCAGCAGCTTGAGCGTTTGTTCCGGGTTATCGCCCAGAGGGATGCAGGGCACCGCTTGTTTGCTGCGGTTCACATAATGCTGTTCCAGGCGGTCTTGGCCCTCAGGTATCAGGAAGGCAATCAAGCGATAACCCATCAATGTCTCCTCATCGAAGGCACGCGCTGTTTGCAAGGCATTGTCGCCCCATCCGATGATGACCATGGGGCGTATCCAGCCGCCCGCTTTCATCAACAGGTACTTGACGATGCCGCGCAGCAGCAAGACAAAGCATGGCACCAGCAGCCAGGTGGCCAATAGTGCCTCGCGCGAGGAGTCGCGCTTGTCGAGAAAGACCAGGGCTGCGTCAAGCAGACCCATGACCATGGCGACCTTCAGGAGCTCCTTGATTTCATTCGAGTATGGACGACGTTTGGCATGATGGCCCTTCAGCTTGAAGATCGCCAGAGTGACCAGGGATAGCAGGCTATAACTGAGCAAACGAGAGCTATCCAGCCCGAAGCTGTTCAAGTCGCTGGAATCGAGGGTCCATTTTCCCGCGAGCCAGAATGCCATGAACATGGAAAGTGCATCGGCAAAGGTGAGAAAATATTTTTCTGCCCTGCTGCTGCAATACCATTTCACTTCTTGTACAAAGATACCTTCGATTGGTTTCATGATGACTTGCCAAACCTTATAAACTTCAGTGTGAATTCTTGCGGGGCCGCTTGCATGGTGATGACGTATCTGCTCGGTCAAGCGCGGCCGTAGCGGTCTTCAAAGCGGACAATATCGTCTTCTCCAAGGTAGCTACCTGATTGAATTTCAATCAATTCCAGCGGTAGCTTGCCCGGGTTGGCCAGAGAATGGACGACGCCGAGGGGGATATAGGTGGACTGGTTTTCGGTCAGCAGATATTCCTTGTCGCCATTGGTGATCTGCGCCGTGCCTGACACGACGATCCAGTGCTCGGCGCGGTGATGGTGCATTTGCAGCGACAGTTTGGCGCCCGGCTTAACGGTGATGCGTTTGACCTGGAAGCGTTCGCCAGTGCCGATGGAGTCATAGGAACCCCATGGACGGAAGACTTCACGGTGCATGGTGGCTTCAGCACGGTCCTTGGCAATCAACTGCGCCACCAGGGTCTTGGTATGTTGCGCCTGATCCGCATCCATGACCAGTACCGCGTCTGCGGTTTCCACGATGACGGTTTTGCGCATGCCGATGGCGGTAACCAGGCGGCTGCTGCTGTGCACCAGACAATCGTTGCAATCCTGGATCAGTACATCGCCCTGGGTGCTATTCTGGCTGGCATCCTTTTCCGCCACGTCGAGTACGGCTTTCCAGGAGCCGATATCGTTCCAGCCGGCGTCGAGCGCGATGGTGGCCGCATGGCTGGTGCGCTCCATCACGGCGTAGTCGACGGCGATATCGGGACTGGCGGCATAGGCGTCCTTGTCAAGGCGTATGAAGTCGAGATCGCTCTTTGCATCGGCAAGGGCGGCGCGGCATGCTGCCAAGACGGCCGGTTGGAAACGTTCGAGTTCTTCCAGATAACGGCTGGCGCGGAACAGGAACATGCCGCTGTTCCAGAAATAGTCACCGCTGGCGATATATTTCTCAGCTTGCGCCAATGCGGGTTTTTCGACAAATTCAAGAATGCGCTGGACCTGGTCGCTGGCCGTCGCTTCCGCGCGGATATAGCCATATCCCGTCTCCGCTCCTGTCGGCGTGATGCCGAAGGTCAGCAGGCTTCCCTCTTCTGCGGCCCGACGCGCCAGCGTTATTGCATGGTGGAACGCTTGTGTGTCGAGAATGACATGGTCGGAAGGCAGTACCAACAGGACAGGATCATCGCCATTTTCCATCGCCTGCAAAGCGGCGCTGGCAATGGCTGGCGCCGTATTGCGGCGCATAGGCTCGAGCAGCAAGCGCGCTTGTTCCATGCCAATTTCACGGAGTTGCTCGGCAACGATGAAGCGTGCTGACTCGTTACAAACCAGAAGTGGGGTGGCCAGACCCGGTAACCCCTTCAGCCGCTGCAGTGTTTGCTGCAACATGCTTTCCTTGCCAGACAGGCGCAGGAATTGCTTGGGGAATCCCTCACGCGACAACGGCCACAGACGTGTGCCGGAACCGCCGCAAAGAATCACGGGTACGATGGGTGTATTCATGTATGCATCAATGTAAAATTTAAAGTAACCTCATTGGCTGGGCGTTCTGTTTCCTGTCGTCCACAAGGTATGTATATGTGTGCCGAGTCAGTTCTGGAGTGCAAAGCGAAAAGAAGCCCTCTTGCCAGCCAGTAAATATTTCGAAAGGACATTATTTTAATGATTTATAGCAATCCTTGTATTTCTTTTGCTGGCGTCCCGGCTTGCGGGAGCGGGACCTGATTAATGCTTGGGCCTATTGTAATTTGCCAAGCAGGGAATTCGTCTAGTGAGCAGCCGTTTCCACCCAAAAAGCAACAAACACGCATACGGCACTGATACTGAGAATGAACACGGCTCCTGCGGCGCAATCCTTGGCGATCTTGATGCTGGGATGGAGGCTCGGGTGGAGGTGATCAATCAAATGTTCGAGAGCGGTGTTGAAGAGCTCCGCTGCGAGGACCATGCCACAGTTGAGCAATAATAAAGCCCACCAGATCATGGCCGGCCGGTTCCAGGCAAGTACGATCAGTACCATGAGGGCAGCAAGGCATTGCAGCCGAAAGCTCGATTCTATGCGGAAGGCGGCGCTCAAGCCTTGCAAGGCAAATCCCATGCGTTTATGGAAAGGCTGGTTTTTCATTAACTTTATATGGTTGGCCAGGGAATCTCATGTTCCTGACGGTGCGGTGCTTTTTCTGAAAATAGATGCGTATCGCTCGCACATGGAGAGGAAAACTGGCGTAAACAGCGCGCGCATCATTGAAGAAAAATAAAAAGCCCGTTTTCAAGAAAATGAAAAGGGGCTTTTATCGAGGAATTGGCGCTTCGTATGACGAGGCCAGCTACTCGTGGGCCAGGCCAGCGTTTCGCGGCTTGACGTCAGCCTGCTGGCTTGGCCTTGTCTGTCTCAGCCAAAGGCATTAACAGATTACTTGGCGTGGCTTGGGGTCGTGTGCGCGGTGGTCGAATCCGAGCTTGCTGCACCGGCCACAACGGCAACTGCTGCGCCGATTGCGATCATGGTGCTGACGCTCAGGCCGGCAACAGTGGTGCCGGCAGCGGCGCCAGCAGCTGGTGTAGCTGCTGCTGGTGCAGGAGCCGATTGAGCCATGGCTTGTGCGGAAGCGAAGCACAGGATTGCTGAAGCGATCAGAATTTTCTTCATGGTATATCCTTTTAGGTTGAACAGCGGGAATGCTAAACTGTCACACGATTGTAGCAACATTTCTCTTGCGAGTCTGCGCCGCACGGCCCATAGCAACAATAATTTGGTGTATTTTAGCCGCATACCAAACCATTCACCTTGTCCGGCTGTTCGTATTGTTGTTCTCTATCAACAAAAACGTTGACGTGCCGATGCTGCAGTATTGTTTCTTGTTAATTTTCGTGAGAATTCCTGATCAACTCGAAAGCGATCCACAAGTTTGCCAAGTCCTTGCCATCCCGCGTAAAATGCAGGCTTCGCGGGTGTAGCTCAATGGTAGAGCAGAAGCTTCCCAAGCTTACGACGAGGGTTCGATTCCCTTCACCCGCTCCAGTCAAAAATGGCGAAAAACTCGTTTTCGCCGCTCCACAAACGGTTCTTTGCTCCACAAAAGGCGTTCAGGCGAGCTTTTCAGGGCTACGGCTAGGTTGCTTTTTATGTAATAAATTCTACTCATTTCATTTGTTTTATCAGCAAATTTTTCCGGGAAAAGCCCCCCGTTTTTGTATGCCCGTTCATGAAAAACTTGCACTAAAAGCTACAATCCTCCCCTAAAAGTTTAGATGTGTTGACTTGTGATTTTGGATTATTACACATGTAATAATCTTGGATGGCGCGTAAGTATATGATTTTTAGGTGTATTATCTTAAAAATTCAACTTAATCCTTGTCGCCATTTAAGAAAAACAGGATCGCTATGCCAGACTTCCACCACTTTGACCTGAAGCTTTTAAATCCCTCGTTCGACTCGCCGCTTGTCGATGTTCTAACGGAACTGGAACACTTGCGGCGATTGCAACTTGGGGGCACCACGCCCGCGTCAACCTTCTTCCAGCTCAAGCATATTTTCCACATGCTGGAAAGCCTCGGGTCTGCGCGAATCGAGGGCAACCATACGACTCTTGCAGACTACGTCGAGACTTCGGTGGAAGGGGGCACGAACGATAGCGACCAGGTGCGCGAGATCTCCAACATCGAAAAGGCGATGCAATATATCGAGGATGTGGTGACGCCGAATTCTGCGGTCTCGGAACACTTCATCCGGGAGCTGCACGCGCTGGCAGTGCATGACCTGGAGAGAGAGGGCGACCGCACGCCTGGCGCATATAGAACGGGAGCGGTCCGCATTGCGAAGTCAGACCACCTGCCGCCAGATCCTGTCCTTGTACCTGGTTACATGGAAGAGCTGATGGGGTTCATCAATCGAGATGATCCTCCCAAGTATGCCTTGATCAAGGTTGCGTTGGCACATCATCGTTTTGGCTGGATTCACCCGTTTAGTAACGGCAATGGGCGCGTCGTGCGTTTGATGACCTATGCCCTTCTGATCAAGTATGGTTTCAATGTCAAGACAGGCGGACGGGTGTTAAACCCGACCGCTGTTTTTTGCAACGACCGCGAGCGCTACTATGCGATGCTTTCATGCGCGGACAAGGGAACAGATGAAAGCCTGGATCGCTGGTGCACCTACGTTTTGCAAGGCATCTTGGATGAACTGCAAAAAGTGGACCGGCTGACCGACTACACTTTCTTGAAGGAAAAAATCCTGATCCCCGCGCTCGCTTACTCGGTCCAGCGGCAATTGATCACGCATGAGGAACAGGCGATTTTGCTTGAGGTGGTAAAGCTGGGCACCGCGAAATCTGGGGATCTGGCCAAGGTGATGCCTGGGCTAAATCCAGCTCAGCGCACCTACCAGATCAAGCGCCTGGTGGAAGGTAAGATGTTGCAGCCCATTAAGCTTGGCGCACGCCAGTACACGATGTGCTTTACGAATAACTACCTGCTTCGCGGGGCTATCAACGCGCTATCGAACGAGGGCTTCATCTCCGCGTCCTTGCTTGGCCCCGCGTAAGCAGGCATGCAACGCGGCTTACCGCGTCGGCTCGACGATCTTCCCGCGTCGTAAGTAATGCCGTTGCGTGGTCCTCACGCTATCGTGACCTAAGAGATCGCTGGCCGCCTGGTCTCCGTGTTGGTCCGAGGTGTCGTCTGCGGCTTTTGCGCGGAGGTCATAGAACCAGAATTTTTTGATCTCCGGTAGCAAGTCGGGATTCTTTTCGGCGGCCAGCTTTTTTGCCGCATCGAATTGCGAACGCAGCGCCGGACCCGTCAGGCGCTTGCCGTGGGCATTTACCAGCAACGCGGCAGTGACGATGCTGCGTGTCGCTTTGCGTGCCTTGATGCGCTCAATCAAGGCGGCGAGTTCGCCGACAACCTTGATGCGCAAGGGCTGTTTGGTTTTTTCCTGTGTTACGACCAGGTAGCCACCGATGATGTCGCTTTCGGTCATCTTCAACGCGTCGGCAGGCCGCTGGCCAGTCAAGTAGGCAAGATCCATTGCATCGCGCAAGGGAGCACTGGCATGCGCCCACACCGCGTCGAATACAGCATCCGTGATGTAGACCGTGCGTTTGGGCAAGGAATGGCCCTGTATACCCTCGCATGGGTTTGGCAGGTCGGTATAGCCCCAGCCGCGCGCATGGTTCCACATGGTCGAAAACACGCGCTTGCAGCGATTTGCCGTGGTTGGTTTGTCTGCACGGTCGTCCAGGAACTGGCGTATGTGCATCGGCTTGATCTGCGCAAGCGGCGCCTCGGAAAATGCCGCCAGCAAGTGCTTGATGTCGGAGCGGTACATGCGGGCTGAGCTGGCGGCAAGCTTGGGCACCGCCTCGACCAGATAGCGCCTTTCGACATCGGAGAACGTTGCGTTGGCGGTGACCTCCACCACGATGTTCAGTTCAGCATATTTTTTCAGCGCCAGGATGAAGTCGGGCCCAAGTGGAATTTCCTTGCGCGGCTTGTCCTTGGTGTACATGTAGTAGTACACCTTGCCGCTGCGCTGCGTGCGCGGGTGCATGCACGGTGGCATGTTCAAATTACGTGTGTTTCGTCGGCCCATTTTTATTAATCCTTGGCATTACCCATGTTTTTTCCCGTGGCGCTTCCTTGCGCCCCTCAACTGCAGCGACCGCGACAACCGGACGCCCGATGGCATTGACCCAAAAGGGGAGGCCCATCTTCCGCAGCGCCTCAATTTGCTTCGTTTTCATCTTCCGGCCGGTCAAGGCGCAGATTTCATCCATGGACAGGAACGTGCTCATATGGATTTCCTCATGCTTGCACCGCGCAGCGTTGAGCCAGGGCCACCAGCCAATGCGCCAGCTCGGCCGGCGTGTGTTCGCGTTCTGCCTTGCCGCATTCCGGCCGCCAGCCCGGATCGCCTTTCCGGCGCCGCTCGCCAGCGCGGTTGCGACCGGACGGGGCGATCACATGCGACGCTTCGCCCAGGACGATGGGCATGGCCGGTATTTGAGCTGGCGCACAGCCGACGATGTACAGCAAAGTGGCCTTTTCGGCGCGGTGGCCAAAGGAGCTTTGGAAAATGGGCAGCGTCCAGCCGCCGAATTTGTCCCGCTCGCCGGCCCCTGGTAAGCCGCAGTGTGGCCAAAGGGTCGAGCGCTTCGGGTGCTCGAGCACGCCGCCGAACTTGCGCACTTGGGCGACGGCCCACACCGCGAGTTCCTTTTCGTCCGGGCGCGGCTTGGCCAGATGGCGCAGCGTGCCCCAGGAGCGGCAAGGCGGATGCGCCACCACCGGCACGCCGCCTGGCCAGGCGCGGGCGTCGCGCTCCGCGTCCCAGGCGTCCACCGCCGGCATGGTCTTGTAGATCGAATTGGCGCGCACGAACAAGGCCGCCACGGCAGGTAATGAGCGTTCCGCTGTCATGCTGGGCACCCGACAGGCGCGGCTGCTTTCTTGACCGCTTCGATGGCGCCCAGCGGAACGGCGCGGAAGCAGCCCGCCCACTGGTGATCCAGCTCGACCCAGGCGTGCAGCTCGCCATTGCCCACGTCGCGGCGCAGGTCGTTGACGGTGCCGGCCTGGTAGCCTTCATCGGTATCGAATGTCACGCGGTCGCCCAGGGCGATTTGCCGCGGCGGATTGGTCGGGGTGGTCAGCATTGCGGTTTTCCTTTCAGTTTGGCGGTAACGCCGCACACGCCGAAGCGGTCGATGGCGGCCTGGATCGCGTCGCCGCTGGAAGCGGCAATCGCGGCGTATTCAAAGCGTTCGGTTTGCGTGCGAACGATCACGGCATAGGTGCTCATGTGCCATTTCCTTCATGGGGTGGGGTGTCGGGGACGATCAGCCGGGGATATGGGCAGGCGTTGACGGCCGCCCAAGCGGTAATCAGCGCTCTTTTTGCCTCGTCGGACAGATTGGGCACGGGCGCCGCCGGCGGCGTAGCCCGGGCAGGGCGGTCGGGGTGCGTACAGTTATTTACACGAGTCCGAGGAACGGCAACCCCAACAGCCACCCCGCGCCCGCCTGTGGCCTGTACCGGCGTCCACGTATGCCGTACGGACTTGAAGACCACGCCAATCAGATCGCTGCAGCGCACGCCATACGGCGTGGTGCGCAGCGTTTCGCCGTAGCGGCCGATGACGGTCTTTTCATCCTTGGCCAGAGTGACGACCAATTCCTTGCGCGGCACCAGGGCGCCGCCCTGGGCGCGCAGGTATTCGGCCCAGCAGGCGCGCTTTTCGCCGTCGATCTTTTGCACGGCGTTCCAGGCACGGCGCATGGCGGCCGGCGCCTCGTTGACCATGCTTTCCTCGATGCGGCGCAGTTCGCGCCAGACGGTGACGGGCGCGCCGCCCCATTGCTGGAATTGACGGATACCCCAGCATGCGGCCCACGACTCGACGCGCGCCGATGGCGTCAGCTCGACATCGCCTTCGGTGTCGGCCGTGACGACATAGCCTTCTTTCGTCTTGTGCTCGGCCACGCCGTCGATGTTCTTAGCCACGTATTTGGCGATGTAGCCGGCGGCGCTGCCCTTGGCCCAGTCGATGCGCTTCACGTCCAGGCGGCGCGCGAAGGCGCCCGGTTCGCCACGGTCCACGCGCCAGGCGTAGCGCTTCATGATGCGGATGGCGCGGCCTGCCACGTCCTGCAGGTGGGCCGTCTTGTATTTCGCGGTAGGGCGCACGAACAGCAGCAAATGCCAATGCGGGCAGCCGTCGTGGTGCGGCTCGGCGATGCGAAAGCCGTACAGGCCGATGCCACGGCGCGCCAGCGCGGAGCGGCACAGCGATGTCATCTTGCCCAAGTAGGCGTTGGCCTCGCGCGGAGTGGAGCCGTCGAACTTGTCGTTTGGCTTGCCGCTGTGCTGCATGGCGTGGAAGCGTGATGGGCACGTCCAGGTGATGAAAATGCCCTGGTCGCCGCACTCGCGGGCGATCTGCTCAAATCCGTTGATGCGCAACATCAGCTCGCCGCGCCGGATGGCTTTATTCGCCGTCGTTTTCTCGGCCAGCTCGGCGATGCTGAATTGTTGGCCGTTTTCGTTTTGCACCAGGGTGGCGGCCAGCGCTGCCGCGTTGCGCCGGTTCTGCGCCAGGCGCGACAACACGGCGTCGTTGCTGGCGTAGGGTTCGCCGCGATAGTTCACGTAGCCCAGGCGGATATTGCCGGCTTCGAAGGCGCGCTTGACGCGCTTACGCAACTGGCGGCGCCACCAGCGGGCGTCCACCAGGCGGGCGATGGTGTCGGTCAGTGCGTCGAACTCGGGCAGCTCGATGCCATACGAGGCGCATTCGTCTTCCATGATCTGCAAGGCGTGCGTGTCGGACACGGCCATCCACAGCATTTTGGTCACGCCGGCCGCCGCGCGTTCGGCGGTGGTCACTATGTCGGCATCGCTTTGCGACAGGTCGACGCCGGCCGGCACGTACTGCTCGGCGAACTCGCGCACAAAGCTGGTGGCGATGGACTCATAAATTTTGTACCAGGATGACCAGGCCATCTTGGCCATGGCGGCCGTGATGACACGGTTGCGCCATTTGTAGGGGATGCGGGCCAGCTCGGGGGCGAACTGGGCGGATCGTAAAAAGGCTTCGTGACGCTGCGGGGTAGGCAGCAGGATTTGTTTAGATTGCATTTAACAGTCTTTCGTACACACGGATAGCGGCAGAGGTGGCGGCGCGCAGCTCGATGCGCTCTTCCTCGGTAAATGAGTGGATGGGCGATTCCCAGCGGTCGGCGTCCATGCCGGCGGCGATCAACACGGAACGGCGCGCGCCACGCGGCGACAATCCCCAGGCCTGGGCCATGAAGGGTGCCAGGTTGCGCGGCTTGATGCTGCGTAGCTGGGCCTTGGCTTCGGCGATGGCGGCCAGCGCATGCCCGGCGCCTGGTGGCGTCGGCATGTCCTTGTCGCGCGCGGCCAGAATCTCGGCGGCAGGCTGGAAGGACAGGTGATTGTCGATAAGGGACGCCGGCATGGTTCAGTCCTTGATGGCGCCGATGGCCCGCAGGACGTCAGGGGTAATGACGATCAGGAGCGACAGCAGCCAGATGCCGCAGGTTTTGGCCAGGCGCAGCATCAGTGCGCCCCTTGCTTTGAAAAGTACTCAGCCCAATAGGACAGCGTGCGCGAGGAGCCATTGCTGTGCCGCACGCCTTGTTCCGTGGCAAACATGTAATGCAGCTCGATGGGCAGCTCGCCGACCAGCACACGCTGGTGCGCAGGTGTAAAGAAGCCCGCTACGTTCAGTGCTTTTGCATCGCTGATGATGAAGGTGATGTTGGCGGCGCCGAAGGCATGATAAGTTTTTGCAATCTGGTGTATGGAGTACGACAGCGCGTCGATGCTGGCGCCAGCGCTGGCTTGCAGCAGGAAACAAGCAGGTGCTACGGGCACAACGCATTGTTGCGGGGCCGGGCGGGCCGTGTCCGGCATGGGGAGAAAGCCGGTTTGCTTGGCGGCGTGCAGCGTGTTTTCCATCGGTTTTCCTTATTTCAGGTTGAACGAATCCCGCACGCTCAAAATGGAGCGCTGCAGGGCACAGCAAAAGAGGGGAGTTACAGCGGCCGGGCTACGGCGGCGCGAGGATCGGCATGGTATTCATCAGCAGCCCGCCGTGAGGTCAAAGGCAAGCTGGCTGGTGGCTGCGGTGCGCGCATGCTGGGACATAGGGATGCGGATATCGGCCTTCGGCATGGCGGACAGTGAGAGGGTGCGCAGCACTTCCAGGCCTGCCACGAAGACGTGCCCGCAGTCGGGGTTCTGGCACATGTAGGTAATTTCCTTGAACATGGCAGACATCATGCGGCTTTTGACGGCGCGGACGGTGTAGCTGCAGTGCGGGCAGGGCAGGCCGATGACTCTCATTTCAGCTTTCTTTCCACTTGGTACAGGGCGCGACCGCGACCTGTCATGTTTTTTGCCTGCTTGCGTAAGCGCGACTTGACGAGCCATTCAGCCGCCTGATCGATACTTGCCAGCCCCTGGCGTTGGCGCACGATTTCTAGCAGCGCGCGCTCGTCGTCATTGAGATTAATTTGGTGATCTGGCATGTGGGTAGCTTTGCAGTTGCTTAAAAGTTACTATTCAGTGTCTCGGATTAAGCACTGCGAAGCTGTACGCTGTCGATGTTGGCTTCGTCACCTGCAATAACTGCTAAGGCTTCACGCATGACGATCTGACGCACCAGCACAGCAAGCGCTTCGCCCTGGTAATCGGCGAGCGAGGAAACAAGCTGGTGTTCGTAATCGTCCAGGCGCAACATGACGCGGTGGTTTCGGATACGTTTTGCATCTGGGTACATGGCGTCGTCCTTAGTGGGGGATTTGGGAAGCGATTTCGCGCTTGTAGTCGGCGAGGCCGCGCAAGATCAGGAAGCGCAATAACCAGGCACGGGATCGTTCTTGCTTGGCGGCAATGGCTTCGACCTCCAGCACTTCATCAGGCGCCAAGCGGACGCCCAAAGGCTGCGAAGTGGCGCCCTTGGCAGTGCGCCCGATTTTGGATACGTTTTTCATAATGTTATGATGTGTAATCGCTACAGGATGGCGTAACTATAGTGGACGAATGTCCACATGTCAAATAAAAAAGTGGTCATATGCCGTATTTCAAAGATCGTCTTCGCGCTGAACGAAAGCGTTTGGGCTTGAGCCAAGAGAAGTTTGCGGCCCTGGCTGGCGTAACAAAAGACACACAGTTAAATTATGAGAGTGGTTCTAGGAAGCCCGATTCGGACTACCTGATAGCTATTTGCGGGGCCGGGGTGGATTCCCACTTTTTATTGCATGGCACGCCATCTTCGGACGAGCTACCGGCAGAGGAAAGCGAGTTGCTGCTAGGCTTTCGAAAGCTAGACCTTCGGGGAAAGTTGCGTCTGCTCGGGCTGGTTGAGGGGATGATTGAAGGAACTACGCCAACTCTAGCTGCAGCGGCAGCTCCGCAGACTCAGCGTAAGCAAAAAATCACCATCAAAGGCGCGGTCGGACACCAGGTTAATGGTGACGTTGCTGGACCCTTGACCGTGAATGTCGCCAATAAGAAGACTATTAAATGATGAAAAAAATATTGCTGGCCGTTACGACCGTTACTTTAGGCTTTGGCGTGTCAAGTGTTTTTGCAGCTTCGTCAAAATTTAAGGCGGAGGATATTGTCGAACCGATAGCACCTACTATAGCTTGCATATCTGCTGAAGATTTGATTACCGGATTCAAATACGCAAGCGCTGGGGAGCAGACCCGACTGCAAGCACTGTTTGATTCCAAGAGGTGTTTGCTCACCGGGCCAGGAGAGAAGTTGAAAGTGATAACCGTTGAGAATTCTCCTCTTATCGAAGCCGTTCCGGTTTCAGTAAAAGGAGCTGCAAATGGTATTCATATCGCCGAACCTAACTACCGGAAAGTAAAGAAGTAGAACTGGAATAACGAAAGTAGCTGCAGCATGCAAAGATTGATCGGGTAAAAGATGGTGGACAAAGTAGAGTTTAAACGGGACGTTAATAGTGCTGTAATGGGAAATATGAACGAGGCGCCACGGCTTAGCAATGTTGTGACGCTTCACGTTGGCGATAAAGAAAAAGAGATAGAGCTGATTACCTCTTATCAGCGCTCCAATATAAAATCGCTTGTGGACAGACTTGCCGCTCTAGTTGGCGATGAAGAGATTAAGATTTACAGAGGACTCATCACTGACTATGGCTTGCAAAAGTTCAAGGAACTACCGCGAAGCAAATATCAGGAGGTTAAAGCGATTTTAGAGGGACGCATCGACGAGGCAACTACCCCGCTACCCCTTCCATTGGCCCCTCCCTCAGTTGCTGAACCTAACCCGGTGACAATCCATCATTCCCACACGGCATTACCCTGCTTGGCATGCGCTGAAAAATCGTTGAGTTTTTCGCGCCTACAACGCACCGCACGCTTCCAACTTGCCGCATTGATCACCTGCTTGATCGCTTGTGGTTGGCTACTCTACAAGGAACAACCACCGTTCGCAGATCATGATGCCAGCACGGCAAAAGAAGAAAAATGCTACATCGCCGGAAAGGCTTACTCTATCGGCCACATTGAGCGATCACGCGGGAGAGGTATGGAATGTGTCGGACCGGCAGGCGAGTTACCCTCAATGTGGCTTCCTGAAAATCGTTAGTATTAGCAACAGCAGTTGCATTTTTTTCGGCTCGGCACCTCCTGATAGTTGAAATGCGTTAGTTGCGTACTCAGCGCGTTTGCAATGGCCCTTGGATCAGCTTGCTCTAGAATTCTTTGCCAGATTTCTTTGGAATGAACTTGGTCTGACTCCCCTAGTATTTGGCGGTGGATGTGATTACGGATTTCCTTTTCTTCACGTTCCGCCGCATTCGCGTGATTAGTGCATTGCTGGTTATCGCTCATAGTTATCTCCGTGTATTGGAATTCATACTGCATCTGTGATGTGATTGGAAGTTTCCTTACCTGGCTTCCAGGCTACCTCACTGTTTTCCTTGATGATGTCCCGCACTTCCTCAATATGCCTCCACGCATTCAGGACCGCCCGCTTGGCGGCCTGCTTGCTATGGTAAAGATGCTCAAGCGCCTTGAGCGTACCCTTGGCGCCGGCCATTTCCTGCCCCGCCTTTTTCTTCTTCGCCGCCACGTCCTTCCAGTTCGCCACCACGCCCGTGACGCCTTCATCCGGGTCTTTCTCTTCCTCGCGTTCGGCCTCCACCGCTTCCGTCTTCGTTTCAAACTCCACGCGCGTGGTAAAGCCGTTGCCGCCCAGGCTGTGCGTGACCTTGACCGATAGCCAGTCGGTGGCGTCGATCTCGGGCTTGAAGCCTTGCACGGTCACTGGCGATTGCGGGAACACGGCCGGGTTGCCCAAGGCCAGGCTCATTTCGAAGGTGGCCAGGCCGCGCAGGATGCGCTGCCATTCGGCCACGGCCGCCGCGCGCGCGTCCGTTTCGTTGGCGAAGGTGGTGCGCAGGCGCTTGCTGTTGCCTGGCACGCCGGCCACTACGCTGCGGCGGCGCGCGTAGCGCTCGTCGTGCCAGAAGGCGCGCACGCCCGTGTAGGCGTCGCTTTCGGCGCTGTGGTAGCGGTGGCCGTCGCCCAGGGCGCGCGTGATGGGGATGACGGGCAGCGCCTTGCCGCTGGCCGTGCGGCTCTGGTTGATGGGGATGAATAGCAAAGTGTCGTTCTTGACGGTGGCCACCGCGTCGTATTTCCTGCCCAGCCGGCGCAGGAAAGCCGCATCGCTTTCGTGGGTCTGGTCGATGTGTTCGACGGCGGTGTCGCGCAGGCGCGCCGACACGCCCGACGCCAGCTCGTTGCGAAAGGCAATCGCCTCGATGATGGCGCCCAGGGTGGTCTTGTGAAAGCTGTGCTCCTGCTGCTGTTTGAAGGTGTCGATCAGGTTGGCCGACCTGGCGCGCAGGGTGATGGTATCGGGCGCGCCGCTGTGCTCCACCTCGTCGACGGTGAACTTGCCCATGTCCACCAGGCCGGTGGCTTGCCAGCCCAGCGCCAGGGCGATCTGCGCGCCGCGCGGCGGCAGGGCCAGCTTGCTGTCGCTGTCGTCCAGGGAAATGTCGAGCTGGTCGCTCTCGTCGCCACGGCACAGGGTCAACGTCAAATTGATCAGCCGCGCCGACACGATGGCCGTCAAATCCTTGTCCTCGATGCTGACCTTGAAGGCGGGGATATGCTCGCTCATTTGAACTTGTCCGCCGCGCTGCCGATGGCGCCGCTGATGCTGCCGCCGATCTTGTCTTTCATTTCGCCGACCACGCCGCCATATTTCGACGTGATGCCGCCGACCACATTGCCCACGACGCTGCCCACGGCATTCTTGGCCGCGCCGGCGATGCTGCTGGTCATGCCGTCGATGCTGAGCATGTTTTTCAGGTCGCCGATGTCGCCCAGGCCGACCATGGCCAGCACGCCGTCGTCGTCGCGCTTGAGTGCAATCGAGAACTCGACGCGCCGCGCGCCGCCGCTGCCGTCAAGAATGGTGCGGCCCTCCGTCATGCTGGTGATACGGTACGAGCCGAGAATGCGGCCCGTGCCCTGGATCAGAATCCACGATTTGCCCGTGTCGGCCATCATGCGCAGCGCATCGAGCGAGTACAGGGAGCCGGTCAGTTCCGGCGCCACCCAGCCCGACAGGGTGATGGTGTCATCGCCGGGCCCCACGTACTGGTGCGCGTCGCGCAGGCCCACGCGCGCCGTGCTGGCGTGTTTCCATTCGGTTTGCCGCTGCAGCTCGTGATAGGCCAGCGTCGGCAGGCTGAACACGAACATTCCTAAAATCATCATCATGGTGTGCTTCTTTCTTAATCGTGGTCGCGCAGGGACGAGCGGATGCGCGCCGCCTTTTCGCGGTCGCGCTGTTCCATGGCCGCATACACGGCGCGCGCGATGGCCTGCGGATCGGAACCGGCTTGCGCCTGGATGGTGATTTCGATCTTGTCGCCTTGAATCGTCATGCCGGCGCCGAACCCGCCCTGGGATAGCGGGGCGCGCGTGTCGAAGGCGCTGGCCGGCAGGGCGGTGGCCGTGCCGATGGCGATGCCGGCGCCCAGTTGCGTCAGGCGCTGCGCCAGGCCGGATACCTTGGCAAGGGGCGCGCCCTCGCTGCGGTCCAGGCCCACGGCCAGCCCCTGCATGGTGTAGTCGCCGAGCTGGGCAAATACGCGGCTGGGGCTGTGGATGCCCAGCTTTTCCTTGAACCAGGCAATGGTGCTGGAACCGGCGTTGCTGATGGCATCCTTGACGGCGCCCATGGAACCGGTGATGCCGTTGACCAAGCCGCGCAGGATGTTGGCGCCAAACTCGGTGAACTGGGCCGGCAGCTTGATGCCGAACCAGCTCAACACGCCCGCGAACGCCTGATAAAACACGCCGACGGGTGACCAGTTGATAATCAGGGCCGTGATGCTGCCCATGCCGCCGGCGCAGACCGTGCGCAGGCGTGACCAGATGTCGGCGAAGAAGGTAGCGATAGGCGCCCAGGACGCGGTTATGCGCTGCAGGATGCTGGCGCCGAAGTCGGTGAACTTCGCCGGCAGCGCGATGCCGAACCAGCCAAGCACGCCCGCGAAGGCGCGATAGAACAGGGCGAGCGGTGTCCAGTTGGCGACCAAGGCGCTGACGCCGCCAATGCCACCGGCAAAGGCCATCTTGATCTGCGACCAGATGCCGGTAAAGAAGCCAGCCAGCGGCGCCAGCCCCTTGGCGAAGCGGCCCCGGATGCTGGCGGCAAAATCGGTGAACCTGGCCGGCAGCGCAACGCCGAACCAGCCAAGCACGCCCGCGAAGGCGCGGTAGAACAGGCCCAGCGGCGACCAGTCGGCGATCAGGCTGTTGATGCCGGTAAAGCCGCCAGCAAACGCCGCCTTGACGTCTGACCACAGACCGGCAAAGAAACCCTTGATCGGCTCCCAGTATTTGTAAATCAGGAAGGCGGCGCCGGCAATGACCGTGATGGCGATGCCAATCGGGTTCATCAGAAGGGCGCGGCCCAGCCACAGTACGGCGCGACCCGCCCACATGAAAGCGCCGCCCAGGTTGCGCAAGATGGGCGTGAGCACGCCGCCCGTCACGCCCATCTTGGCGAACATGACGTGCAGCATGGCATACGGGCCGATCATGGCGGCAATGCCCAGCATCAGCGGCCCCAGCACCAGCAGCACGCTTGCCAGCACGGCAAAGCCAGCGATCATGACCTTGGCCACGGTGGGGTTGCGCTCCATGAAGCCATTCAGGCGCGTAATGGCACTGATGGCCATTTCCAGTCCCTGCGCATACAGTGGCAGGATTTTTTCGCCCATGGTCAGCTTGAGATTGGCCAGCTTCGATTGCGCTTCCAGTTCCTTGCCGGCGGCCGAGTCGCGGCCCAGTTTTTCCAGCCGGCCGATATCGGCGGCGCCACGGTTGAGCTTTTCGTTTTTGTGGATCTGCACGCGCTGCAAATACATCTGCGAGTACAGGTTCGACGCGGTGCGGTTGGAAAAAATGCTGCCGATGGCGTCGAGCACCTGTTTCTTTTCCGTGATGCCCTTCTTGGCCAGTTGCGGCAACAGTACCTTTTCCAGCCATTCGAATTGATTTTCGCGGAACAGCTCGGCGCCCAGCAGCGCGCCGGGATCGAGGAACGAGACTTGCCCCGCCTTGTCGTGCTTGACCTTGCTCTTGTCGCCGATCAGGCCGAACTCTTCCAGCTTCCTGGCTGAGCGTTTCGTCGTGCGGCCCTGGTACAAGTTCTGGTAGGCGCTCATCAGGGACGTGCCGACGCGATTGCCGCTCATTTCCTGCACCAGCGGTTCCATCTGGTAGTAAAACGCATCGTCTTTCAAGCCCTTGGCGGCGATACCGCCCGTCTTGATCATGTTCAACCACTCATTCGGGCCGACGCGCCCGCCCGTGGCGGTGATGACCTGCTGCACGATGTTGGCTTGGGCTTCGAACTTCTCCTTGCTCTCCAGGCCGCCGCGCAGCTCGATGACCTTGAGCATGTCCATGAACTTGCGCTCGTTGTCGGCACCCTCGGCTTCACCAAAGAAGGCGTGATTGGCAAACTTCATCTTGGCCAGGGTAGGGGCGACCATTTCCGCGTGATGCACGTCGGCAAAGGCGCTCATGCCATCGCGCATGAGCTGCAGGTTGTCGAGCTGGCTGGTGCCGTAGGTCTTCATGTTGCGCGCGAAGGCGACGGCCTCGGCTGACACCTTGTCGCCCAGGCCCAGGGCGTTGACCCTGCCCACCTCCGTTTGATAGTGCTTGGCCTCGTTCAGCCCCTTGACGACGGGCGCGCCGAGCACAGCGCCCGTGGCTGTCGCGCCGGCACCGGCCATGGCCAGGTTGCCCGCCTTGTTGCGCAGCTTGTCGGCGTGCTCGGTGGCGTTGGTGACGCGCTGCTGCTTGGCTGCCGCGTTGGCCAGCTTCTGCTGCTGCAGCGTCATGGTTTTGTTGGTCGCCTCGATCTCGCGGCGCAAGGTGCGCTCGTGGTTGGCCAGGTCTTTGGTTCCGATGCCGGCGGCGCCCAGGCGCTCGCGCATGACCTGTAGTTGCTGCGCCTGTTGCTGGCCGGCAGTTTTCAAGGCGCCGGCCGCTTTGACGGCGGCGTTAAATTCGCGCGTCATGGCGCGCGTGGGCGCTTCCGTCTGCTTCATCTTGGTGGCCAGGCTGGCCACCTTTTGCTGCGCCGCTTCCAGCTTGGTGCGCGTGGCGTCCAGGCCGCCATGCAGCTCGCGGAATTTGCTGATGTTCTTTTGCTGTGCGTTCAGGTCGCGCAAGCGGTCACTGGTGGCCTTCAAGGCCTTGGCCGTGTCGCTGGAGCCGCCCATGATCTTTTTCAGCGGGCCGGTAATCTTGTCCAGTGCCGCAAATACCACTTGTAACTTCAAATCCCGACCAGCCATCTATTCCGCTCCGCTTCGCTGCCGGGCGCGTTCGCGCCAGGCCATCAGTTCATCAATCGTAAAACCGTCCATCGCTGCCGGCGTCCAGTGAAAGACGCCGGCAATGTCAGCCATGGCGTCTTCTACTTCGCCGGGGATACCGAAAGGCGATCGGCTTTGCTCGCCAAAAAAACCTGCAACCTCGGCGCCCACGGCCAGCAGGTCGGCCGGGTCCATGTTGGCGATGTCGTGCGCGGTCAAGGTCGGCTCGGTGATGCGCGGCAGTACGATCTGCAGGGCCGACACGTTCAGATTGGCCAGCTCGATCAGGGAAATGCCGCGCAGGGCGCCCGCCTTGGGCTTGCGCACGGTCAGCGAGGTGATGAAGCTGTCGCCGCGTTTGATCGGATCGTCCAGCTCGATGACGGCTTGGTTTTGGGTATCGTTGTGCATGGTGTGTTCCTTGTTGTGGTGTGATTAAAAAGGGGTTACAGGCCGATGGCCTTGCGGATGGCCGCGTTGGTGTCGCCGCCGCCGAAGTTCTCGGTGCCGCTCATGAAGTCCAGTTCGATGACGGTGGCGCCGTCGATCATCAGCTTGTAATAGCTGCAAGCCATCGTGTATTTGTGGGTGGTGTCGTCGCCCATCTTGGCCGCGCCCATATCGATTTCCTTGTAACGGCCGCGCACGACCACTTCCACGGCAGCGACCGTGCCGTCATCGTCTTCCTGGTAGGCGCCGGCAAAGCGCAGTTGCACGGCGCCGTGCGAGTGCGCGCCGTACTGTTTCAGGGCTTCGGCGATCAGACCGCCCGCGCTCCATTCCAGCGACAGCGCCTCGTTGCCGAAGTCCACGGACACGGGGCCGCTCATGCCGCCGGCGCGGTACTCTTCCATCTTGCGGCTCAGTTTCGGCAAGGTGACTTCGGGCACCATGCCCATGAAGGACACGCCGTTCTGGAACAAGTTAAAATTTTTCAGTTTGCGGGGCAGGCCCATATCGTTCTCCGTTGTTCAGTTGCGCCCGCGCGGGCGCGGGCAGGGTGGTGATTGGACGCTTACGCCGCGATACGCGAGGCGAAGTCGGCCAGGTAGCGGTCGGTGATGCGCTGCTGGAATTTCAGGTTTTCCAGCGGCGGCACGGGCGTGTAGTCGTAATCGATGGCCAGCTTGCCGTCTTTCAGCGCCGTCTTGTCGTTGTATTGCTCGTCATACCAGGCGTGGCCGTCGATGATGTAGCCCTGCAATTTCAGGTCGCGGAACTTGGCATTGATGCTTTCCAGCAGGTCGCGCACCAGGGACGGATGCAAGGGCAGGTCGACAAAGGCGAAATGCGCTTCGGCGATGGTGTCGGCCAGCACCTGGGCCGTGCGCGTGTAGCTTTCGAAATAGAAGAAGCCGCCCGGCTCCTCACAGGTGCGCGAACCCCAGAAGCGGTAACCGCCCATGTTAATCAAGGTGGTCACCTCCTTGGCGTTGAGCACGCCGGCATCGGTGGCCGGGTCTTGCAGGTCGAAAAACACATCCTTGGTGATGCCGGTCGGGCCGTTGACGACCACGTTGGACAGCGTTTTGTGCCAGCCCGTTTCCTCGTCGATCTTGGCGCGCAGGCCCATGGCGTAAGCCACGGCGGAAATGCTGGCTTCTTCATCGGTGGCGGTATTCCAGTTCACGAAGTCAGGCCAGATCATCATGACTTCGCGCTGGCCGAACTGGCCGCGATAGGTGGTCGCCGCCGTCACGGTGGCGCAGCCATAGGCGGACGCATACACGAAGCCGCGCAGGCGCTGTGCCACGCTGGCCATAGCATTCGTCACGGCCTGGGTGTCCAGCCCCGGCGCGCCCAGGATGCGCGGTTTCACGCCGAGTTTGCTTTGCGCGGCCAGCAGCGCCTTGGCGCCCAGGTACTTGCCATCGGGCGAGACGCCGCCCACGGCGTTGCTGGTGGTTTCCGCCTCCGTCTCGCCTTCGGCCACGCGCACCACGACGGTCAGCGGTTTGGTCTGCGCGGCGATGGCCGCCAGGCTGCGGTACAGGGTGCCCGTCTTGCCGGCCTTGCCCATGGCGGCCAGCACGTTGGTGACGAGCACGGGCGTGTCGAGCGGGAAGGCCGCCGGGTCGGCATCGTCGGCCGTGGCGATCAGGCCCAGCACGGCGGTGGAGACGGTGCGGATCGGGCGCGAACCCTCGTTGATTTCAATGACGCGCACGCCATGGTGGTAGTCGGTGGCCATAGGGCTCTCCTGGTGAGTGGTAAAAAGGCGTTATTGGGTGGATGCCATGCCGGCGGTATCGTCGAAGGCGCGCCGCGCCTCGCCGGACAGGGTGGCGGCGATGCGCGCGTATTCGGCATTGACGGCCGCTTGTAGCGCCTCGATGTCCTGCGCGGCGGCAACCGTCGGGCAGATGGTGATGTCGAGCAGCCAGGCGCGCGCCGCCGCGATGGCTTGCACGGTGCCGGCGTCGCCATCGGCCATGGCGGCAAAGCCGATGCCGGCCAGGCGGTTGAGGATGGCGTCGCGCGTCTGGCGCACGCCGGCCAGATAGGGCGCCGCCAGCACGGCAAAGGGCAAAGGCGGGGGCGCGGTGATGTCCCACTTGCCGCCGGATTTTTTACGGATGGTCGCGCCGGTGCTGATGGCTTCGCGCAGCATGGCCTCATCCACGGGCGTGACCTCGACGCCATCGGCCGGCCAGGTGCCCGCCGCTTCATACGCGGCTTGCATGTTCGCCGGAAAGAAACCCCGGGCCTTGTTGGAGTAGAGCGTTGTCATGTTATTTTCCGATGGCAAGGAAATTGGCGGAGGCATCTGCAGCGGCATAGGCGTTAAATCCGGTAATGGTGGGAGAGTCCGAGCTGACATAGCCAGGGTAGTTGCCGTTCGATACGGTGAGGAAGACGCGCAGGCACTGTTTCGGAAAGGCAAACTTAAAGGCCACGCGCGTACCGGCCGGCCCTGCCGTGACGGCGCCCCACTGCATGATGAAGTCGCCCGGCAGTTTCAGATCGCCGTCGGGCAGCAGCCTGGATGCAAAGTCCGCATTGCGCCACAGCTCGGCAGTCGATTCGATGACTTGCCAGACGCCGGGGCCGGTCGCCATGAGGGTAAGAAATTGCCCAGGCTTGATCGTGATGCTTGGCACGCTACCGACATCAAAACCGATGTTGACGCCTGGCGCGGCAAGGAGGGTGCCACTCTGGAAGAGCCCGAAGAATCGGACGCACTTGCCGGAATTGTTGGGAATGCCAAGCGATACCGGGTCGGGAATGGTGATGGTCCTGCCTGCATAAGGGAAGTACACGGCGCAGCCAATATCATCCGCAGTGAGCGTGCGGCTCTCGATGACGTCGGCATAGCGCACCATGTTTCCTTGCGCGCGCTGCACAAAATCGGCATTGACCAGCTTGCCCGATGCGTCGAACTTCGGCGGCGTCGCCACTTCCTTCATACTGTATTGCGGATGCGGATTGGCAGCCGCTGCGTGCTTGGCCAGTTGCTGGTCGCCATAGGTGCGTGCGCTGGTGTCCTGCTGATCGACATAGGCGACCTTCGCCAGGAGCGGGTGCGCATCGGCGGCAGCCATGTGCCCGGCAAGTCGTTGTTCCGCATTGGCAGTGATATTTCTGTCTTGCTGATCGACATAGGCGACCTTGGCCAGGAGCGGGTGCGGGTCGGCGGCGCCCTGGTGCTTGGCCAGTTGCTGGTCGCCATAGGTGCGTGCGCTGGTGTCTTGCTGATCGACATAGGCGACCTTGGCCAGGAGCGGGTGCGGATCGGCAGCAGCCTGGTGCTTGGCCAGTTGCAGATCGCCATAGGTGCGCGCGCTGGTGTCTTGTTGATCGACATAGGCGACCTTTGCCAGCAGCGGGTGCGGGTCGGGCGCGGCCTGGTGCTTGGCCAGTTGCGCGTCGCCGTAGGCACGCACAATGATGTCCTGCTCATCGACATACTTGCGCGTGGCGAGAATCACGGACGGATCGATTTTCAATTCGATGGCGGCCGTGCTTGCGACGATCAGCACGATGCGCACCACTTGCGTGCGCCCGCTGCCTTCGGCCATCAATGGCTTGTAGCTAGGCGGGCAGTTGGCCACCGCACACAGGTCGCCGGCTTCGTCGTAGATACCGATTTCGCGTATCCACCAGCCACCCACGTCCTCGGGCAAGACTTGTTCGACGATGATCTGGCTGGCGTTGGCCGGGTCGATGCTCAGCTGGTTCAGGCCCGCGCGGCGCACTTCGCGCACCAGCGCCTTTTGCGTGCGCACGGGCATGGGCAGATTTCCGTTGCCGTCGCCCACGGCCAGGCTTTTCAGTTTCAGGGTTTGGCCCAGGGCGATGGCGTTGGCCAGCTTGGCCTCGCCCACTTCGGTCAGGATGGCAAAGTATGTGGTCATGGATAGATGGTCAGGGTGTCGATGGTATGGGATGCGCCGGCCTGCAATAGCGTGCCGCGCACTTCGATGGTTTCCGCGATCCAGGGATACACGGTCATGGCGTCGCCGTGGTACGCACAAGCGCCCGCGTAGATGCTGCCGCGACTTTCCAAATAAATGGCCAGGCCCGTCATGTGGCGGCTGACGGGCTTGGCGTCAGCTATCAGGCGTTCCATTTCCTGAAACATGGCGTCCGTGATGCCCGAGTCCAGCACGCCGACATCGAGGCGGAAGGTGCCCGGCACGCCCGGTGGCGTGGTCTGCCACCATTCGGTGATGCGGATCAGGTAGCCCAGGGACTCGACCACGCGGCGCACGGCGGCAATCGTGCCCTTGTGCTTGTGGATGAAATAGGCCGCCTTGATGGCGCCGCGCTTGGTCGATTCGGGCCAGATGTCATCCCAGCGGTCCACGGAACAGGCCCAGGCCAGAAACGGCAGCAGATTGACCGGGCAGCGGTCGGCGTTCCACAGGTCGCGCAGCGGCACGGGCACGTTGACCAGCTCGGCGCAAGCCACGGCAATGGCGCGCTCCAGCGCCGTGGTGTTGGGCGGCAGGGTGGGCACGAGCTTATTCATCGAGCACCACCACATTGAGCTTGATGGCAGTGCAGCGGGCGGCCTGGGTGGCGTTCAGTTCGATATCCGCCGCCGGGCTGGTTAAGACGACCTTGCGCACGCCCTCGACGTGCACGGCGGCGCTGCAGGCGGATCGATAGATGCTGTGGCCCAGCGGGCGGCGCGGCTGCGACACGCGCACGGCGTTGGCGCGCGCGGCGTCCAGCAGAATCGGCACTTCCGGGCCGACGCCGATAAACAAGGTGGCCTCGATCTGGTAGTCGATCACCTGGGCGGCCTGCACCGTCAGGCGGTCGCCCAGGGGGCGCACGTTCTCGGCGTTGAGCGCGCGCGCCACGGTGGCCAGCAGCGCGGCGTCGGCGATGCCTGTGTCGTTGTTGGCCAGCACCGTGACGATGACGTGCGCTGGCGAAGGGCTGGTGGCGCTCGCGTCCTTGACGCGGCCGTCGCTGCTGCGTGCGTGGAATTCGTAGGAGGCTTTCGGGCCGGCCACGGACAGGCCATCCGGCGCTTCCTGGATGCGCAGGCGGTAGGCGTCGTTATCTTCCATGACGGCGGCCACTGGCGGCAGGGCGTTCGGATTGGCCGGCGTGATGGTCAGGCGCGCCACGTTGACGTTGGCGCCCAGCTGGTCCAGGTCGCCGTCGAGGGCAAAGGCCAGCATGACGGCCTTGCCGGCCTCGTTGACGCGGTTGCGCAGGATGGTTTCTTGATAGCTGTTCTCTTCCAGCAACTTGGTGGCCGGCTCCGATTCCAGCTCCAGCAGGGCCGTGACGGCGGCGCGCTCCGCTTCCGGCAGCAGGCTCACCAGGTGGGCTTTGCGCGTGGCCAGGATGGTTTCGAAGTCCAGCGCTTCGACCACGCTGGGTGCGGGCAATTGGGTCAGATCGATAGGCGTGCTCATACGGCGCCCCCTTGCTTGACGGGCACGGACAGGGTGATGCCTTGGCCATTCGCAGTGCCGTCCAGCAGCAGCGCGATGGCGCCGTCCGTGTCGCGCGTCAGCTGTACGCTGGCAAGTTGCAGGCGCTGCTCCCAGCGGCGCAGGGAAAAGGCGGTGGCCGCGTAGATGCGCAACTGCGTGGCGCTGTTCAGGGGCTGGTCGATCAGTTCGGGCACTTCGGAGCCATAGCGACGGCGACGGATGCGCGAACCGATGGGCGTGGTGAGAATGTCGGTCACGGACTGGCGCAGGTGGTCCAGGCCCGTCAGGCTGTGCCCGGTAGCGGCGTGCATGCCCATCATGGCAGCGGCCCGCCCGATTGGTCGCCGCCGGCCCTGACGCCGCTGTGCGGGTGTTTGGCCAGGCTGATGGCGCCGGCCAGCACGTCTTCGGTCGCTTTGATGGTCCCTTGCACGGCCATGGCCACGCCGCCAGCGGCGCCGGCTTTGGCGTTCACGCCGCCGTTCAGGGCGGTGGAGCCGTTGACGATCAGGTTTTTCATGACGGTCAGGTCGCCCGTGCAGATAGTGCTGGGCGCATTCGACGTCACCTTGTCGGCGGTGATGGTGGCGGTGCCGCCGGGGAGTAGGGCTGTCAGGGCATGGGCCGCATGGTCGTACTGCACCACGGCGCCGTCAGGGTAGTGCGTGGTGTGGATGGTGTCGCTGGACTCGGGCGCGTCAAATGCCTGCGAGTACAGCGCCGGCACGATGATGCCGCGCGTCAGGTCGCCGCCAGGGGAAAAGACGATCACCTGTTCGCCGATGGTGGGCGCCGACCAGGTGCACGTGCTGCCGGCGCGTCCTGTGGCCCAGTTCAGCCATTCGGTGATGAGCGTAGGCCCGAGCCGCACGCGCGCCTTGGTCCCTTTGACCTCGGCAATGGAGCCCAGGCGGATCAGGTTTTGCAGCAAGCGGGTGAGGTCGGACAGGTCGGCGTTCATGCAGTGCATGTTGCCGAAGTCCGCGTGCGGATGCACGCGGGGGCGGGTTGATAAGCGAATTATTAACTAATAAGCGTCACCTTAAATGGCATTCCAATTTACAAGGGGGCTTCATCTAACTCAACGCTTTTTCAAGTACTTCGCGGAGGTCGCTCGCCATCTCAAAGCCGGGAGGAATTTTGTATCCGTTCAATAATGACTCATCTCTTTTGTTCGCTGTCACAACAGTTTTCAACGCCGCGAGAAGAGTCTTCCCTAGAATATTATGTGGGCAATGCCCGCCTCCAGCATCCCACAATTCTTGAGATGAAGGAGAACCTCCGCCCTCCCGATAAATGATATTAATATCATCTCGTTTATCGAAAAATTTTACTTTAGCCTTCTTGATGGGTACTTTATCCGCAGCTAATTTTCGCCATTCTTCCGCAGTGTCAAAATCAATTTCATATGCTTTTTGAAGGTATGCATTACTGCAAAAATATGCTTCAACATCCACATCTTCTGTGTGCCAAGGAAACGCTTCCGGAATCTTGTAGGATTTGATCCAGCCGCTGCATTCTTTTTGGGTCATGAAATCACGATCCCTGTGTATTATTGCGTTAACTTTAACGCCTCCACTCGAAGCTAACCCTCGTAAAAATTCGTCTTTTGGAAGATTTTTTACACCAAAACATCGGCAAACTGATACTTGACGTTGCAAGTGGGGCCATTGACGAAGGATAGCGCGAATTGCTTGGTCATCTTCATCTTCAACAAAGAACAACAGCTTTTTATCAAGTGCTCCCCAGCCCATTAAACGCCTAATGGCGCTATCGTCGCCTCCTACTACGTCGCCTTCATTCATCCATACTAAGCTGGTGTCTGGTGATGCCGCCCTTGTGATATGCGGACTATGAGTGGTTAAAATTATTTGAGCATCGAATTCCTTCGATGCGAGCTCCAACGCTTCAATCAATCGTTCTTGCTTATCTGGGTGGAGGTGCGCATCCGGTTCGTCAATCAGGAGTATTTTTGGACGAAAGAAAACCATGTATGCAAATATCTGTATGACTTGAAGTACACCTGTAGCTGCGGCTTCTAATGGACGGGAGTCGTCTCCTAAACCAAAGTCCTTAAATGAAGCATTGATATGAATTTCTTCACGATCGTCATACCCGACTTGAACTTGTACAGAGGGGTGCACACTCTGTAAAAGCTCATTTAGTCTGCCAATCCGTTGTGCGGATTTCTTATTGTCTTCTTCGCCAGGGAGGCGACTTGCCAAGTTGAATAATACATTTCTGAGCACTCCGCCCGCATCGCCGCTGGCAGCTTGGCGCCTGAGAAGGGGTTGCGCTAGTATTGTTTCCTTTTCTGATAGACCCGCTAACCCCGGAATGTAAGCAGTCAATGGTTGATCTCTTTGCTTAAACGGAGTAACCGCTGAGGCGCCATCGATGTGCACCGATATGCCGCCTTGGTTTCGAGCCGCCCAGATCTTGACGGTGGCAGTTGGGGCTTGATTTGTCGTATCTGTCTCAGCCTTGGCCGCCGAAGGTTGATCTTGCGTCGGTTTTGTCTCGGAGGTTAACTCTGCTTTTCCTTCCAAAGTTGCAGGCTCAATAGGTGCAACAACATGTATGAAAGAAACTTTTGTAGGCGGACTTTTTTGTGACGTTGTGAGTGTTGACTTGTGGGCAGTTCTTAGTGGCTCGCTCGATGGTAAAAAATCAAGTCGTTCGAAAGAAATGACCTCTTTTGTATTTTTTGGCGCAATATAGCTTGCGGCGCGCGCCGCCCAATGTATAGCCTGTAAAACGGAAGACTTCCCCGATCCATTTCCGCCGACTAAAATTGTCACATCACCTAGAGGAATACTGGTTTTTTTTATCGCTTTGAAGTTCTCGATGTCTATCGAGTCAACTCGAGTCCACTTTCGAGTCTTTTCGGAAGTAACCTCGAACTGAGGGCTTATATCTAGCAGCGAAATTCCTGTTGCTCCACCGTCTGCGAGTTCTTCCATTAAGTTTTCATATATTGTGTACGCGGATACTACTTTCGTATCATTCATGCTAGTCCCCAGTTTTCATATGGGAATTTTATCAGCAATTAGGACTGTTTTTTCACATGGCGACATTAGGACAAGCATAGATTTACAGATTTTTTAAGAGGCTTTGTCGTATCAATTCACGATCCAGTTCATTTAACCCCAGCAGCGGCCGCTCCGGGTATTTGTAGGCGGGCCCTTTTTTTGTAACGCGGTCTTGCCGGCCAGACTGATGCACATGCGCCACGCGTGCCACCCAGCCAAAGAACCCGACCTCGATCTGGCCGCCGGTCGCCTTTACTTTCAGGTGTTTGGCGGTGCGAATCCTCGCAAACATCGCCGCCTTCTGCCGTTTTATCCGTCCATTCTTTCCCTTGAATTCCTTGCGCCACTTGCGCGCGGGGTACGCCGCGCCATCTGGCCCTTGCTGCGCCTTGATGCGCTGCGCCTGGCTGCGGCGCAGGTCGATGGCCACCTTGTGATTGATCGCGCGGCGCTGGGCTGGCTGCAGCTTGGCCAGCAGGGCGCCAGCCCAGGCTTCCAGCGCGTGCAGGTCGTCACTCATGGCGTCGCCTCGGGCGTGCGCCATTCCGCCAGCAGGGTCTCGCCGTCATACAGCTTCCAGAACTCATCCGCGTAGGCCGGCATATGCTGTATCTCGGCCAGGTGCTTGATGTCCAGGCGGCCCGCCTCGCCAGCCTTGACGGCCACGCGCTCGGTCAGGTCCAGCTTGATGGAAATGTCGACCGTTTCATGGTTATTAAAATCGACCTCGAAGGCGATGCCGTGCTTGCGCGTTTCCTCGTTGGCCATCAGGTCGAGCTGGTGGACTTTGAGCCAGGCGATCAGGGCCACCATGATGGCGTCGGCGTCGCCCGCGTAGTCGGTGACGATCAGGTTGAGCTTGAAGCGGTATTCGAAGGAGAGGGAGGCGGTGGCCGACGCCACCACGTTGCCCTCGTCGGCGAAGACCAGCAGGCGGTCGGGGTCGCGCTGCAGGTCGGGGATGGCGGCGGCCAGGTGCTGGCGCAGGCTATTCGGTTTGTACATGATAGGTGTTCCGCACGGTGTTGTAGGCGTCGATGCAGGCGTTCAGTTGGCGGGTGGCGTCATCGCCGTCGCCGGCAATGGCGTCAAGAGCTGCCGCAGTCGCTGCGTCAAGTTCGGCTCGCGCTTCAATCCGATGGTCTGCGGCAGCGGCGGTATCTGCAGTTGCGGGGCACTGGCCGCTGGCGATGGGGATTGACAGGCGCACAGCGCCGCTGCGCAGGTCAGCATTGAAACGGTCACGCTCGGTTTTTGCATGGGTTTGATCCTGGGTGAGGTGGTCGGCGCGCTGAGCCAGGGCGGCGCCGGCGGCGCGCTCCAGCGTCAGCACGCGGGCGGTGGCTTGGGCCAATTCGGTGGCGGCGGTGGCTGTTTGGATAGCCGCCTCCAGCTGCAGGGCGGCGATGCTGGCGTCCTTGCGCCAGCCCTGCGTCGTCCAGCCCGCGATGGCGCCACACAGCAGGCAGGCGGCCAGCGGGCGCCAGGTGGTTGTGGTCACATGGCCACCCGTTCCTTAATCCAGCCGAACAGAAAGCGGCGCTGGGTCTTGTTGGCCTCGGTGATTTCCAGGTAGCGCGCCGCTTGCAAGCCGTTCAGGGCGCGCAGCAGCACGGTGGCGCCATCCTGGCCGCGCCATGTCAGGAAGGATGCAAGGGCGCCCAGCGACTGCGCGCCCAGGCGGCCGTCGACGAACAGGGCGGGATAGCGCGCACCCGTATCATTGAAACCGTTCAGCCAGCGCTGCAGGAACTCGGCCGCGCGGTGTGGCCCCATGTTGACGCCCGTGTCGATCAGCTCGGCGCCGATGCCGGCATGGATGGCCAGCACTTGGTCGAACTTCGGTTCCGTGATGTAGCGGGCCGTGTAGATAGCGCGCGCCACGGCCACGGGCAGGTCGCGCATCGGCCCCGTGTAGCCGTTGGCGCGCGCCACGGCCACAGTGATGCCGTAATTGGTTTCGCCGCCTTTGTCTTGCGGGTCGTTCACGTAGCCGCCTTCGGCGCGCAAGATGGCGTCGATGACGCGCGCGATCAGTGGATTGTCGGTGGTGGCCATCAGTGTTCCTTTGCGTCTTTGACGAGTTCGGCGATGTCTTTGTCGCTGCGGCGCTGGAACCACAGGGCTACGGCGCGCGATACCCACCAGCCGGGCGCGCCGACGATCAGGTCGATGGCGGAAGCGTTGACCATGGCGCCGATGGCCGGGAGCTGGGCGCACAGCAGCTGATACACGGTGCCACCCAGCAGGCACGAGAACACGCCCGCGCAGGCCAGGCGGGCGACGAATTCGCCCTTGTTGAAGGTGCCGTCGCTGTTCAAAGGCGGCAGCACGATGTACAGCATGGCGGCGCCGACCATGCCCAGCGCCGCCTTGAAGCCGTACAGTTTGACCAGGGTGGCGAAACCACCAAACGATTCTGCGGACATTGCTTGATACTCCGAGGTGAGGGGTGAGAGATTTTTCATGATGAATAAAGGGGTGAATGCCAGGGTCAGTCCCATAGCTGCACAAGATCTGCTGCGGCCACCTGGCCCGTGCTGGGCGCCGGCTCGGGCAGGGTGACGACCAGGCCGGCCGGCAGCACGGCGCCGTGGCGCGCCAGCGCGGGATTCATTTCCAGGGTGTGCTCGACGTATCCCGCGCCGTCGCCCAGGTAGCGCCACACCAGGGCGTCCACCGTGTCGTGCTGCCGCGTGCGCACATGCATCAGATCAGCTCCACGGTGAGGTGCGTGCGGCCGACCATATCGGCGATGGCCCATTGCGCATTGCGCCGCTGCGCGCCGGGCGCCTCGTCCAGCCATTCCATGCTTTTCTTGTCGCTCACGGACGTGGCCGTGCTGTCGTAGTCGCGGTAACGCTCGATCAGATCGGCTTTGGCCGTGCTGTAGACGGCGCGCCGGTACTGCGCCAGCAGGCGGGATTCGCGGTTGATACGCGTGGCCGGTACGTCCACCAGGGCGGCAATGCCAGCTTGCGCATGCATGGCCTGCCAGTCGGCCAGTTCGCGGTTGACCTGCAGGATGGCATCGACCACGGCTTGCACCAGGCGCGCGTCGGTGACGGTGCCATCCAGGCGCATGGCGTCGCGCATGTCGGTGAGCAGGATGTCGGGAAACCAGCCGTCGTTCTCGATGACGCCAGGGACAACCGCTGGCGGCGCGGGCGTGGTGCCGGGAGGGATGGACGG